>NZ_JBFAMP010000004.1:0-737992 GCF_040674455.1 Streptomyces sp. NPDC049837
TTTCCCTTTCCGGCGGTTCCGACTCTATCAGATCCTTTCGGGCCTGATTCCCAGTCAGAGGGGGTTGTCTTTCCGGCTGTTGGGCCGTTCCGACGTTTCAAACTCTAGCGGATTTCCCGGGCGGCTCATAATCGAGCCTTCGAAACGAATTTCGGCATGCCGAAATATGTCCCGGTCGGGAGTTCGTGCTGAGTTTGGTTGCCGCGTTCGCGGCGGGATCGGCTGTCGCAGAACCGTTACGGCTCCGCGGCAACCCGAAGAACTTTACGCATCGGGGGGAGCGGTGTCAACCCGGCCCCGAGTCGGGCTAGTCGAGGTCCTTGAGCCGGCCACCCGCGTCCGGCTGGGCGTGCTCCACGCGGCGGAGCAGGCGGATCAGCATCTCGCCCAGTGCCCCGCGCTCCTCCGGCGACAGGTCCTGGAGCAGGTCCTCCTCGAAGGCGGTGGCCATGCGCATCGCCTCCAGCCACTTGGCGCGGCCCTCGTCCGTCAGCTCCACGATGACCCGCACCCGGTTGTTCTCGTCCCGGTCGCGGGTGACCAGGCCGTCGGCGGCCATGCGGTCGATGCGGTGGGTCATGGCCGCCGGGGTGAGGCCGAGGCGCTTGGCGAGGTCGCCGGGGCCGAGGCGGTAGGGCGCACCGGAGAGGACGAGGTGCTTGAGGACCTCCCACTCGGCGCTGCTGATGCCGAGCTCGGCGACCTGGCGGCCGTACGCGACGTTCATGCGGCGGTTCAGCCGGCCCAGGGCCGAGACCACCTTCTCGACCTGGGGGTCGAGGTCGCGGAACTCGCGCTGATAGGCGGCGATCTGCTCGTCGAGGCTCGGTTCCTGCGTGTCGGACATGCGGGGAGTATCCCACGGCACTCGTTGGCGTTGAAGTCCTTCAATGTGTACAGTTAAGCATCGAACTTTAGTGTTGAAGTCTTCAGGACTGAGTCCTACAGAGTCGAAGTAGGTGAGTGTGACCAAGGCGATGGGCGCAGCGATGCGCCGGATCCAGGCAGGGAACGTGCTGAGCGCGTTCGGGCTCGGGTTCACCGTTCCGTATCTCTATGTGTATGTGGCTCAGGTGCGGGACCTGGGCGCCGGTGCGGCGGGGGCCGTGCTGGCGGTCTTCGCCATGGCCGCTCTGGTGGTCCTCCCCTTCACCGGGCGGGCGATCGACCGCCGGGGGCCTCTGCCCGTGCTGGTGGGGGCCTCTCTGCTGGCCGCCGTCGGGGCCCTGGCCATGGGGCTCGCGTCAGGCGTCGCGGCCGTCGTGGGTGCGGCGGCGCTGCTCGGGGCCGGCACGGCCGTGATGCAGCCGGCGCTCGCCACGATGATCGTCTGGTGCTCGTCCACGTCGACGCGCACCCGCGCGTTCGCCGTGCAGTTCTTCCTCCAGAACCTTGGGCTCGGCATCGGCGGTCTGATCGGCGGGCAGCTCGTCGATGAGAGCCGGCCGGGCAGCTTCCTGCTGCTCTTCTCGATCGAGGCCGCGATGTTCCTGGTGCTGGCGGGGATCGCCGCGACCGTGAGGATGCCGCGTACGCCGTCGATCACCGACGCGCGGCCGGAGAGCCGGGGCGGGCTGCGGGCGCTGCTCGGGCACCGGGCGATGGTGCAGCTCTGTGTGCTGGGCTTCGTGCTGTTCTTCGCCTGCTACGGGCAGTTCGAGTCGGGCCTCGCGGCGTACGGCACGGAGGCCGCCGGGATCGAGCCGTCGGTGCTGGGGATGGCCTTGGCGGCGAATACGGCGGTCATCGTGGTCGCCCAGTTCCTGGTGCTGCGGTTCGTGGAGCGGCGCCGGCGGACGCGGGTGATCGCGTGGGTGGGCCTGATCTGGACCGTGGCGTGGCTGTTCGCGGGGTACGCCGGGCTCGGGCACGGCAGCCAGGCGATGGCGACGGCGGCGTTCATCGCGACCTACGGGCTGTTCGGCCTGGGTGAGGCGATGCTGTCGCCGACCGTGGCGCCGCTGGTGGCCGACCTGGCGCCGGATTCGATGGTCGGGCAGTACAACTCGGCGTTCGCCCTGGTCAAGCAGCTCGCGCTGGCGGTCGGGCCGGCCGTGGGCGGGCCCATGGGGGCCGCGCTGCACGGGCCGTACATCATCACCTTCGTGCTCTTCTCGCTGGGCATCACCGTGCTGGCCCTGCGGCTGGGCAGGCAACTGACGCCGGCGCAGGACCACCCGTACCTCGTGGCGAAGTCGCGGGTGGTCGCCCAGCACAAGCCGGAGCAGCCGGTCGAGGCGGCCGCCTAACCCGGCAGGGCGAACTCGCACCAGACGGCCTTGCCGCCCCCGGGTGTGCGGCGGCTGCCCCAGGACGAGGCGATCGTGGCGATGATCGAGATGCCGCGACCCGCCTCGTCCTCCGTTTCGGCGCGGCGGCGGCGCGGCAGGTGGTCGTCGCCGTCCGTCACCTCGATGATCAGGCGCCGGTCGGTGCGGCGGAGTCTGAGGCGCATGGGCGGTGTGCCGTGCTGGAGGGAGTTGGCCACCAGCTCGCTGGTCGCCAGGACTCCCAGGTCACGCAGCTCGACCGGGAAGCGCCAGCTCGACAGGACGCCGGAGGCGAAGGCACGCGCGCGTGGAGCCGCTTCGACGCCGCCGAGCAGGTCGAGGGCGGCGTTGTGGAACAGCTCCGCGTCCGCCCCGGTGCGGGAAGGGTGCTGGAGGACCAGGACGGCGACGTCGTCGTCGTGCTCCGCGGTGACGCCCAGGGAGCGCAGCAGCCGGTCGCAGACCACCTGGGGGCTGCCGGTGGCGCCGGACAGGGCACGCTCCAGGGCGGCGACGCCTTCGTCGATGTCCTCCCGGCGCCGCTCGACCAGGCCGTCCGTGTAGAGGACGGCGGTGGAGCCGGGCGGGAGGGCGATGGTCCCGGAGGTGTGCAGCCAGCCGCCGGTGCCGAGCGGGGGGCCGGTCGGCTCCTCGGCACGGCGCACGCTGCCGTCCTCGTCCCTGACGAGGATCGGGAGGTGCCCGGCGGAGGCGTAGACGAGGCGGCCCTCGTTGGGGTCGTGGACGGCGTAGACGCACGTGGCGATCTGGCTGGCGTCGATCTCGGCGGCCAGGCCGTCGAGGAGCTGGAGCACCTCGTGGGGCGGCAGGTCGAGCCGGGCGTAGGCCCGTACGGCGGTGCGCAGTTGTCCCATGACGGCCGCCGCCCGGACGCCTCGGCCCATGACGTCGCCGATGACGAGGGCGGTGCGGCCGGCGCCGAGGGTGATGACGTCGTACCAGTCGCCGCCGACCGCCGCGTCCGTGCCGCCCGGCTGGTACGTGGCGGCGACGCGGAGGTCGTCGGGCTGCTCCAACTCCTGGGGCAGCAGCGAGCGTTGCAGCGTGACGGCGGTCTCGCGGTGGCGGCGCTCGCTGGCGCGCAGCCGCTCGGCGGCCTCGGCGTGGTCGGTGACGTCGGCGGCGTGGACGAGGACGCCGGATTCGGCGCCGCCGCGCGTGTCGACGGGCAGGCAGGTGACCGTGTACGAGCCCCCCGCGTGCGTGCGGCGGGATTTGACCGTACGGGGCTTTCCGCTGCGCAGCACCTGGTCCATGAGCGGCAGCAGGCCCAGTTCGGCGAGCTCGGGGCAGGCGGCGGCGACGGGCGCGCCGGGCGGTCGGGGGCCGAAGGCGGTGGCGTAGGCGTCGTTGACGTACGCGACGCGGTGGTCGGTGCCGTAGGTGAGGGCGACGAGGCCGGGGAGACGGCCGAGGATCTCCCGTACGGAGAAGTCCTCCGCGGCGGGGACGTCGTCGGGCAGGGGCTCCAACTGCTGGTCGGACTCACCTCGCGCCGCGGGTACGGAGTCCCCCCGCTGCGCCGGCGAGACCCCATGGCCGGTGCCGCGCGCGGCGGCGCGGCGCTGCGTACCGGGGAGCCGGGCGCTCCAACGCGTGAAGTTCACGGATCTGTATGCCTCATGGTGTCGTTGCCGTGCGTTGCCGTGCTGAGTCACTCTGTGCAGGTGTGAGCCCACCTATGGTCACACGTCCAGTGTGACCGACCGCACTGACAAGAGGCGTCTGTCGGAACTCGGCCTCGTCAGCGGTGCCGTCAGTCGGACTTCGCTCCGCCGTCCGCGGTTCCACCTTTCGACGCCTCGTCATCGGGTTCGGGCGGCGGGGGTCCGGCGGCGAGTTCGAATTCGGCGCGCGGATGCTCCAGGGAGCCGAGGGAGACGATTTCCCGTTTGAACAGGCCCGCGAGGGTCCACTCGGCCAGGACGCGCGCCTTGCGGTTGAAGGTGGGCACGCGGCTGAGGTGGTACGCGCGGTGCATGAACCAGGCGGGGTAGCCCTTGAGTTTGCGGCCGTAGACGTGGGCGACGCCCTTGTGCAGGCCGAGGGAGGCGACGGACCCCGCGTACTTGTGAGCGTAGTCCTTGAGCGGCCGGCCCTGGAGGGAGGCGACGAGGTTCTCGGCGAGGACCTTGGTCTGGCGCACGGCGTGCTGGGCGTTGGGTGCGCATTCCCGGCCGGGCTCGTCGGCGGTGATGTCCGGGACGGCGGCGGCGTCCCCGGCGGACCAGGCGTGTTCGACGCCCTCGACGCCGAGGCGGGCGGTGCACTTGAGGCGGCCGCGCTCGGTGAGGGGCAGGTCGGTGTTGGCGAGGACGGGTGCGGGTTTCACCCCGGCGGTCCACACGACCGTACGGGTGGGGAAACGGCTGCCGTCACTGAGGACGGCGACCCGGTCCTCGCACGACTCCAGGCGCGTTTCGAGGCGTACGTCGATGTTGCGGGCGCGCAGCTCGCGCACCGCGTACCTGCCCATCTCCTCGCCGACCTCGGGCAGGATGCGGTCGCTCGCCTCGACGAGCACCCATTTCAGGTCCTGCGGCTTGATGTTGTGGTAGTACCGCGCGGTGTAGCGGGCCATGTCCTCCAGCTCGCCGAGGGCCTCGACGCCGGCGAATCCGCCGCCGACGAAGACGAAGGTGAGGGCGGCGTCGCGGATGGCGGGGTCGCGGGTGGAGGAGGCGATGTCCATCTGCTCGATGACGTGGTTGCGCAGCCCGATGGCCTCCTCGACGGTCTTGAACCCGATGCCGTAGTCGGCCAGGCCCGGGACCGGGAGGGTGCGGGAGATGGAGCCGGGCGCGATGACCAGTTCGTCGTAGGAGAGCTGGACCGGTCCGGCGCCCTCCTCCTCGGTGGCGAGGGTGGTGATGGTCGCCGTGCGCTTGGCGTGGTCGACGGCCTTGGCCTCGCCGATGACGATCCTGCACTTGTCGAGGACCCGCCGCAGCGGCACCACGACGTGCCGGGGCGAGATGTTGCCGGCCGCCGCCTCGGGGAGGAAGGGCTGGTACGTCATGTACGGGTCGGGTGTGACCACGGTGATCTCGGCCGTGCCGCTTCTCAGCTCGGCCTTGAGGTGCCGTTGGAGGTGCAGGGCGGTGTACATCCCGACGTAGCCACCGCCGACAACGAGAATGCGCACAGGTTCGGTCACCATCCCATGACGCAACGGGCTTCGGGGTTTGTCCACAGGCCCGGCAAATTGTGTGACCGGAGGCCGTGCGGGGCCTGGGGTGGCGCGGGAGGTGCGTGTGGGGGAAGGTGCCCAGGTCAGGGGGTGGGAGGGGGGTGGCGGGAGGGGGCAGAATCGGGAGTGTTCCGGTCCTTGCTCCGATCGGGGGGCGCACCGGTCGGAACTGCCCCTTCTGAATTGACCTCGACTCAACTATGTTCGTATGTCGTCGGGGAGTCGGGACGCTGCGCATGACCTGAGCGCGCGGTCCGGGCCCCGGTTGTCAGGGTGGGGGAGTCTCCGGGGGGAGACACATCATTACCGGGGGAACATTCATGCATATTCAGGATTCCCGTTGGTCGACCGCTGTCGCGTCGGCGTCCACTTCGTCGTCTTCGTCCGCGGAGGGGCTCGGCGGAGGGATGAACGGCAGGGTCGGGGTCGGCGGGCCGTCGAGCCGTACGGCACCACTGCGGGTGGACGCGCAGCGGAACCTCGAGCACGTGCTGCGCGCCGCTCGGGAGGTGTTCGGCGAGCTCGGGTACGGGGCGCCGATGGAGGACGTGGCGCGCCGGGCGCGGGTCGGGGTCGGCACGGTCTACCGGCGGTTCCCGAGCAAGGACGTGCTGGTGCGGCGCATAGCCGAGGAGGAGACCTCCCGGCTCACCGAGCAGGCGCGTACGGCTCTGGGCCAGGAGGACGAGCCGTGGTCGGCGCTCTCCCGGTTCCTGCGGACGTCGGTGGCCTCGGGCGCGGGGCGTCTGCTGCCGCCGCACGTGCTGCGCGTGGGCGTGGACGAGCCGGGCGCGGCCGGGGCCGGTGCGGTGGGCGCCGGGCAGGCGGACGAGGCGCGGGTGCCGCAGCAGCGTGGTGCTTCGGCGGTGTCGGCCGTGCCCGCGGTGGCGGGGCAGCCGGAGCTGCGGGTGGTTCCCACGCGCGCGACGGTGGCGGCCGAGCTGGACGACGCGGGCGCGTCGGAGCTGCTGGAGGTCGTGGGGCAGCTCGTCGACCGGGCCCGGGAGGCGGGTGAGCTGCGGGCGGACGTGACGGTGGCGGACGTGCTGCTGGTCATCGCCACGGCGGCGCCCTCGCTGCCGGACGCGGCCCAGCAGAGCGCGGCGTCGGCACGGCTCCTGGACATCCTGCTGGAGGGGCTCCGGTCCCGACCGGCGTGAGGTCCCGACCGGCGTGAGTGGCGGGGCGGGGAACGGTTCGGGCCGGCGTTCGGGTGGTTTCCCCGGATGAGTGGTTGACGCGCTCTCGCCCCGACAAGGGCCGTGCTCTGTGGCACTCTTGCCCGGTGTCCGGGTCTGAGCAGGGGTACGGGGGCTTCCGCGATGAGCGGTGACGGTCGCGGTGAGCCGCTCGGGAGCGGGGCATCGGCCGACGGTGCGGCCTCGCCGAAGGTGCCGAGCCAGGGCGGGCGGCGCGAGGGGCGCGAGAGTGGCGGCGACGACTCCGTACTGCCGCCGCCCATCGAGCTGCCGCCGTCGGACGCCGAGCTGGTCCAGCGGATGCGGGACGGTGACGACACCGCCTACGAGGAGCTGTTCGTCCGGCACTCGGGGGCGGTACGGCGCTACGCCCGCACGTGCTGCCGGGACGCGCACACCGCGGACGACCTGACGGCGGAGGTGTTCGCGCGGACGCTCCAGGCCGTGCGCGGCGGCGCGGGGCCCGAACAGGCCGTGCGCGCGTACCTGCTGACGACGGTCCGGCGCGTGGCCGCCGCGTGGACGAAGACGTCCAGGCGCGAGCAGCTCGTCGAGGACTTCGCGGTGTTCGCCGCGCAGGCGGTGCGCGCCTCGGAGATGTCCGACGCCGACACGCTGGAACTGGGCGCCGACGTGCGGGCGATGCACGAGGCCGAGCAGTCGCTCGCCGTGCGGGCCTTCCGCTCGCTGCCCGAGCGGTGGCAGGCCGTGCTGTGGCACACCACGGTCGAGGAGGAGTCGCCGAGCGAGGTGGCGCCGCTGTTCGGGCTGACCGCCAACGCCACGGCGGTGCTGGCCAGCCGGGCCCGTGAGGGGCTGAAGCAGGCGTACTTGCAGGCGCATGTGAGCCGGTCGCTCACCGCCGGCGGCGACTGCGCGCGCCATGCGGACCGGCTGGGCGCCTACGCCCGGGGCGGGTTGCGGATGCGGGCCGAGCGGGGCCTTCGCAAGCACCTGGAGGAGTGCGCCCGGTGCCGGCTGGCGGTGGGTGAGCTGGAGCAGGTCAACGCCGGGATCCCCGCGCTGCTGCCGGTCGCCGTCATCGGCTGGTTCGCGGCCGGGTACTCGCTGAAGGCCGCCGGGCTGGTAGCCGGTGGGGCCGCGGGAGCGGCGGGCGCCGGTGCCGGTGCGGCGGCCGCGGCGAGCGGCTCCGGAGGCGCGGCGTCCGGGGCGTCGGGCGGGGCCGCCGGCGGAGCCGCGGCCGAAGGACTCGGTGCCCCGGCGAAGGCGGGCATCGCGGTGTCGGTGGCCGTCACCGCCGTAGCGGGCGTGGTGTGGGCCCTTTCCGGAAGCCCGGCGCCCACGCCCGCACCGGAGGCACGCCCGCCCGCCGCCGAGCCCGTCGTACCGCCGCCTGCCCCGGCCCCCAGCAGGCCGACGCCGCCGCCCACGCCGGAACCGGCCGTTCCCGCGCCGGCCCCGGCGAAACCGACACCGTCCGCCGACCCCACGCCCGCCCCCGCTCCGCCGGCGCCCGCCGCCCCGAAGCCGAAGCCGACCCCGAAGCCGACGCCCACACCCACGCCCACCCCACCGCCGCCGAGCCCGACGGCACCGGCGCCGAAGCCTCCCGCACCGCCGCCCCCGCCCACCGTCTACCAGGTCAACCGGCTCGACTACAGCCTCTACGGCGACCACACCGGGCCCGAGGTCCGGCTCGGGGCGTCGAGCTGGATGTGGCAGCGCTGGGGCATGTCGATCGGCGGCAAGCGGTACGGGCACGGTGTGACCGTGCACGCCCGGTCGTCGCTCACCATCGACCTCAACCGCCGGTGCTCGGCCTACGAGGCGTTCGCCGGCGTGGACGACATGGCGCTGGGGATGGGCGCGGTGCGCTTCTCCGTGTACGGGGACGGGGCCCGGCTCTGGCGGTCGCCGGTGCTGCGCGGCGGCGACGCGGCCGTGCCGCTGCACGTGGGCATCTCCGGACGGAAGACCATCCGCCTGGTCGTCGAACCGGACCCGGCCACGCCGCTGAGCTCCGTGGCGCCCGCCGACTGGGCGGAGTCGCGGATCATCTGCGGCTAGGGAGTGTCCGGCGGCCCGACGGGCTACGACCGGAGCGTGGGGCGCGGGGGCACCCCCGCCGCCACGGCGCGCCGGCGCGGTGCCGCCGTGCCCGTCCAGCAGGTGCCCCGGCGGGCCAGGAGGCGGCGCAGCCACAGCTCCGTGGAGACCAGGTCGGCCAGCCCGTCCACGGGGACCGGCTCGCCCTCGGTGGCGGCGCGCAGCGCCTTGCGGACGACGCGGGCCTCGATCAGGCCGGCGTCGGCGAGGAGCGGCGCGTCGAAGAGGGCCATGAGCTGCGGCAGCGCGGCGCGCAGGCCCGCGCGGTTGGCGGCGGCCGCCGGGGCGTGTGAGGTGGCGCCCCAGCCGGGCGGCAGGTCGTGGATGCCCGCGCCCGCGAGGACGGTGCGCAGGATCGCGGCGCGGGCTCCGGGCTGGACGCGCAGCGATTCGGGCAGGTCGCGGCAGGCACGTACGACCTGGTTGTCCAGAAAGGGCGAGTGGAGGCGCTGGCTGCGGACCTCGGCGGCCTGCTCCAGGATGCGGTGGTCGGCGGCGTACCGGGCGAGGGCGGCACGCGCGCGTGCCTCGCCCGGGCGCTGGACCGAAGTGGGCCTGGTGGCCGCCTGGTTGAGGCGAACCGATACTTCAGCGAGGGCCTCGCCGGTCAGCCAGCGCGCGGCGGGACCGGGCCGGGCCCAGGCGAGGGCGGCGAGGGAGGCGGAAAGCGGGCCGTTCGCGGCGGGCGCCGACCGGTTGGCCTCCAGGAGCCGGTCGGCGGCCGATTCCAGCCCTGCGCGGTAGGGCGTACGGGCCAGCTTGCGGGCCGCCCGGTAGACGGTGAGCGGGACGAGCAGCGAACCGGCGGACGGGCCCGTGGCCTTGGCGAGGGCGGTGACGGGCCGCAGCAGGTGCCGGCGTCTGCGGTCCATCAGGAGGTCGGCCAGGCGCGCGGGGTGGGCGTCGAGCACCTGCCGTGCGCCGTGCCCGGTGAAATGGTCGGCGCTGCCCGCCGCGAGGCGCCGCCGGTGCCGTTCGGCGGTCACCAGGGAGGGCCCCGGTTCGTCGGTGAGGGGGCCCTCCAGTTCGGCGTACGGGAGCGCCTCCTCGGAGGCGGCCACGACGACGTGGTGCAGGCGCGGGTTCTCGGCGATCGCGCGGGCGCGGGCGCGTTCCGCCTCGGCGTCCCGCCCGCCGGTGGCCAGGTCGTTGAAGGTGACGGCGAGCAGCCGTTCGCCCGCGCCCGTGCCGTGTCCGAGGATCGTGCCGGGTACGCCGGGCAGGCCCGCCGCGAGCAGGGCCAGCGTGCCGGACGCGCTGCCGCCGGACAGGTCGGCGCCGATGCCGGGGGCGGGCGCCCCGCGGGCGGCGCGCCGTTCGGCGGGGCCCATGCCGGGGACGGGCCCGGGGTCGGGCGGCAGCGTCTCGGGGGCGTGCCGGGGCGCGGTGAGGCGTGCCCGTACGGCTTCGACCAGGGCGTCCCGTACGCCGTCCACGGCCCGGTCGGGGTCGATCTGGGGCGCGGCGACGGCGAGCGAGGCGACCGGTTCGTACCCGGTGATCTCGCGCGAGCCCTCGCGCAGCACGAGCGCGTGGCCGGGCGGGACGCGTTTGACGCCGGCGTACGGGGTGGAGTCGCGCAGCGCCTCCGGGGTTTCGGGGCAGGCGAGCAGGGCGGCCAGGTGGCCGATGTCGAGCTGGGCCTCGATGAGGTCGGCGAGGGGCAGGGCTGCGGTGGCGTACGCCGTGCCGTTCGCCCACGGGGTGTGGAAGACGGGCCGCGCGCCCGCCAGGTCACCGGTGACGATGATGCGTCGGCCGACCTGGACGACGGCGGTGTAGCTGCCCGGCCAGGCCGTGAGGTGGCGCATGGCGCCGCCGCGCGCGGCGAACAGCCCCACCCTCAGTTGGTCGTCGCTCGCCGCGCAACAGCCCAGTACGGCGAGGCGGGTGAAAGGGTCGACGGTGACGACGCGCACCTCGTCGGGGCGCCAGTCGCCGACCGCCCACAGCGGATCGGGGTCGCCCCACAGGAGTTGGGCGCCGACGGGGTGCACGGTGGCGTTCTCGTCATCGGTCCCGACGGCCCCGGCCGTACCGAAGCTCGCGGCGATACTGCTCCACCCCACCAGCCACCGCATCGCCGCCTCCACAGCCTGTGGACAACTCAGCACTCTTGATGGAGACATGCTGCCACGACAACGGCGCACAGGAGTGGCTACGGGCCGCGCCCCGTGAAATGGGAACGCGCCCCTGGCATTGGCCACTTGGTAACGGTATGGGGGAAGGTTTTCGCCCCGCCGGACCATGGGCATCAGACGGGCGTCGGATGGGCGTCAGATGGGCATCATTCAGCCAATCTCCGGGCCAGCCCTAACCGTACATTTGTTTACACACCTACTCACAAACCTCAGTCCGGGAGGCGCTGTCCGCCTCCCGGACCGGTCCGCCACCCGCGGGGATTGAGGCGGCGGTGTCCCCCAGCCCGCTGCTTCCAGTACAGCGGGCCGACCCACGCAGCACCCATGGAAGCGCTCCCCCGCGGCAGCGGCCAGAGCGCACGGGCGGGCGCACGGCCACACACCCGGAGCACGACGAGGGCACGACGAGAGCACGGCGGCCGGGCGCGTCCACGTACGGGCCCTCCCGCGCGGCCGGACGAACGCACAACATCTCGCCATACGGAACACCGCCCCTTAACGGTGGGGATGCGGCGAACTACGCTGGGTTTACGAATGCCGCGCGCCTATGCCTGGCGTCGTGGCGGCCGTCTGTGGGTCGAGGGGTGGCGCATGTCCAGGGAGCAACGCGGGCCGAACGAGAAGCTCGGCACCGTTCTCGCCCTCGCGGGAATCAGCAACGCCGGCCTGGCCCGGCGGGTCAACGACCTCGGAGCGCAGCGCGGTCTGACCCTTCGGTACGACAAGACGTCGGTGGCCAGGTGGGTGTCGAAGGGCATGGTGCCGCAGGGCGCCGCACCGCACCTGATCGCGGCCGCGATCGGGCAGAAGCTGGGCCGTCCGGTCCCGCTGCACGAGATCGGCCTCGCCGACGCGGACCCCGCGCCCGAGGTGGGGCTGGCCTTCCCGCGCGACGTGGGTGAGGCGGTGAAGTCGGCGACCGACCTGTACCGGCTTGACCTGGCCGGGCGGCGGGCGGGCGGCGGCGGGATCTGGCAGTCCCTGGCCGGGTCCTTCGCGGTCAGCGCGTACGCGACGCCCGCGTCCCGGTGGCTGATAACCCCCGCCGACTCGTCGGTGGAACGGTCGGTGGCGGCCACGCCCGAGGGCGGCGCCGACGAGGGCGGCGCGGTCCGGGTGGGGCACAGCGACGTGGCGAAGCTGCGGGAGGCGGCGGAGGACGCGCGGCGCTGGGACTCCAAGTACGGCGGCGGGGACTGGCGTTCGTCGATGGTGCCCGAGTGCCTGCGGGTGGACGCGGCGCCGCTGCTGCTGGGCTCTTACTCGGACGAGGTCGGCCGGGCGCTGTTCGGGGCGACCGCCGAGCTGACCCGGCTGGCGGGCTGGATGGCCTTCGACACGGGCCAGCAGGAGGCCGCCCAGCGCTACTACATCCAGGCGCTGCGGCTCGCGCGCGCGGCCGCCGACGTGCCGCTGGGCGGGTACGTGCTGGCGTCGATGTCGCTCCAGGCCACCTACCGGGGCTTCGCCGACGAGGGCGTCGACCTGGCGCAGGCGGCGCTGGAGCGCAACCGTGGCCTGGCCACCGCGCGGACCATGTCCTTCTTCCGGCTGGTGGAGGCACGGGCGCACGCCAAGGCGGGCGACGGCGCCTCCGCCGGGGCGGCGCTGCGGGCCGCCGAGGGGTGGCTGGAGCGGTCGCGGGAGGGCGACGCGGACCCGTCCTGGCTGGGCTTCTACTCGTACGACCGGTTCTGCGCGGACGCGGCGGAGTGCTACCGGGACCTCAAGGCGCCGCGCCAGGTGCGCCGCTTCACGGAGCAGGCCCTGTCGCGGCCGACGGAGGAGTACGTCCGGTCGCACGGTTTACGGCTGGTCGTGAGCGCCGTCGCCGAACTGGAGTCGGGCAACCTGGACGCGGCCTGCGCGGCCGGCACGCGCGCGGTGGAGGTGGCCGGGCGGATCTCATCGGCGCGTACCACCGAGTACGTACGGGACCTGCTGCACCGGCTGGAGCCGTACGGGGACGAGCCCCGGGTGGCGGAGCTGCGGGAGCGGGCGCGCCCGCTGCTGATGACTCCGGCGTGACCTTCACCTCCCCAGGTTTGCGCGCATTGTCAGTGGGCCAGTGCACTATCTGGGGTGGGAGGTGGCACAGGTGTCCGCGTACGGCAGTTCCGGCAGTAAGGGCTTCGACCGTTTCGACTGCGACGTGCTCGTGATCGGCGGCGGGATCGTCGGGCTGTCGACGGCGTACGCGATCACGCGTGCCGCCCCGGGCACGCGGGTGGTCGTGCTGGAGAAGGAGCAGGGCCCGGCGCGGCACCAGACCGGGCGCAACAGCGGGGTGATCCACAGCGGGATCTACTACCGGCCGGGCTCGCTCAAGGCGCGGTACGCGGTGCGGGGCGCCGCGGAGATGGTGAAGTTCTGCGCCGAGTACGGCCTGCCGTACGAGGTCACGGGGAAGCTGATCGTGGCCACCGAGCGGGCCGAGCTGCCCCGGCTGCACGCGCTGGTCCAGCGCGGCCGGGAGAACGGCATTCCGGTCCGTGAGCTGGGCCCGGCACAGATCACCGAGTACGAGCCCGAGGTGCGGGGCCTGGCCGCGATCCACGTCGGCACGACCGGGGTGTGCGACTACGGGGCGGTGGCGGCGCAGCTCGCGGAGGCGTCCGGCGCGGAGATCCGGTACGGGGCGGAGGTCACCGCCGTGGACCGCCGCCCCTGGGGCGTCGCCGTGCGGACGGCGGACGGGACGGTCCTCAGGGGCCGGGTGCTGGTGAACTGCGCGGGGCTGCACTGCGACCGCGTGGCGCGCCTGGCGGGCGACGACCCGGGCATGCGGATCGTGCCGTTCCGGGGCGAGTACTACGAGCTGGGCCGGCCCGAGCTGGTGCGGGGCCTGGTGTATCCGGTGCCGGACCCGGCGTTCCCCTTCCTGGGCGTGCACCTGACGCGGGGCATCGACGGGGGCGTCCACGTCGGGCCGAACGCGGTGCCCGCGCTGAGCCGCGAGGGGTACGGCTGGTCGGTCGTCCGGCCCGGCGAGCTGGCCGGGACGCTGGCCTGGCCCGGCTCCTGGCGGATCGCCCGCCGCCACTGGCGCTACGGGGCCGGTGAGCTGCACCGGTCGGCCTCGAAGCGGGCGTTCACGGAGGCGGTACGGCGCCTGCTCCCGGCGGTGACCCCCGAGGACCTGCGCCGCGCCCCGGCGGGCGTCCGGGCGCAGGCCGTGCTGCGGGACGGCACGCTGGTCGACGACTTCCTGATCCGCGAGGCCCGCCGGACGGTCCACGTGCTGAACGCCCCGTCCCCGGCGGCCACGGCGTCCCTCCCGATCGGGCGGGAGATCGCCCGCCGGGCGCTGGCGCATCTGTGACCCGGGCGGCTGTGGCCCGGGCGGCTGTGACCCGGGCCGCTGTGGTCCGGGCCGCTGTGGTCTGTGCCACTACGACCTGGGCCACTACGACCTGGGCCGCTCAGGGGGCGCCGTAGACTTTGGGCATTGTGTCTGAGTCCCGTGAAACCGCCCTGCACCGCCGCCCCAAGGGCGAGCCCCGATTCCCCGAGGGGCCCGCGCCCGACCCCGCCGGGTCGCATTTCGAGCGGCGGATCCGCAGCTTCCAGCCCCGGCGCAGCCGTGTCACGCCCGGGCAGGGCGACGCACTGCGGCGGCTGTGGGGCGTGTGGGGACTGGACATCGACGGGCAGCGCACCCTCGACCTGGGCGAGATGTTCGGCGGCCTGCCGGTCGTGCTGGAGATCGGGTTCGGGATGGGCGAGGCCACCGCGCAGATGGCCGCCGACGACCCGTCGACCGGCATCCTCGCGGTCGACGTGCACACGCCCGGCCAGGGCAACCTCCTCGCGCTCGCCGAGAAGGCCGGCCTGACCAACGTACGCGTGGCGAACGGCGACGCGATCATCCTGCTGCGGGAGATGCTGCCGCCCGCCGCCCTCGACGGCGTACGCGTGTACTTCCCCGACCCCTGGCCCAAGAAGCGGCACCACAAGCGCCGGCTGATCCAGCCCGAGTTCCTCAGCCTGGTGGCCGCCCGGATGAAGCCCGGGGCCGTCCTGCACTGCGCCACGGACTGGGAGCCGTACGCCGAGCAGATGCTGGACGTGCTGACCGCGCACCCGGACTTCGCCAACACCGTGCCCGGCGGCGGCTACGCGCCCCGGCCCGCCTTCCGGCCGCTCACCCGCTTCGAGGGGCAGGGCCTGGACAAGGGCCACGTGGTGCACGACCTGCTGTTCAAGCGGGTGTGACCCCGGACGCGGCCGTGCGTCCGTAGCAAAGCCGTCGCGGAGTGTCAGTGGCGGTCGTTAGGGTCGATCACGTGTCCTACTCGTCTGCGCAAGCCCAGTCGCCGTATCCGGCCGTCCCGGCGTATGAACCACAGCCGTCGTTCGACGCCGTGCCGGAGCGGGCCCGCTGGCGCTACAAGCCCCGCCGCGCCTTCTGGCGCAGCAAGGCGGTGCGGGCCTCCGCGGTCGTCATCGTGCTCGCCCTGTGCGGGCTGGTGATCCTCGCGCTGGTGCGGGAGCAGACCGGCACGCAGGGCTTCCTGGTGGGGCTCGGCCTCGCCGTGCTGCCGGTCCCGCTCCTGATGGCCGCGTTCCGCTGGCTGGACCGGGTCGAGCCGGGCCCGTGGAAGAACCTGCTGTTCTCGTTCGCGTGGGGGGCGTGCGCCGCCGCGCTGGTCGCGATCGTCGCCAACACCTTCGCGACGCGCTGGATAGCCACCGCCACCGCCGACCCGTCGTCCGCGGACACCCTCGGTGCCACCGTCATAGCGCCGATCGTGGAGGAGAGCGCGAAGGCCGCCGCCGTGCTGCTCATCTTCGTCTTCCGCAGACGGGACTTCACCGGGATCGTGGACGGCGTCGTCATCGCCGGGTTCACCGCGACGGGCTTCGCCTTCACCGAGAACATCCTGTACCTCGGCAACGCCTTCGGGGAGGACCAGCAGATCGGGACGTCGGGGCTGGCGTCCGTCACGGCCGCGACCTTCTTCGTACGGATCGTGATGTCGCCGTTCGCGCACCCGCTGTTCACCGTGCTCACCGGCATCGGTTTCGGCATCGCCGCGATCACCGCGCGCCGCAAGAAGGTCCGCCGCATCGCGCTGCCGGTGCTCGGGCTGGCCCTGGCGATGGGCATGCACGCGCTGTGGAACGGCTCGGCGGCGCTCGGGCCGTGGGGGTTCTACGCCGTGTACGGGGCGTTCATGGTGCCCGCGTTCGGGCTGCTGACGTGGCTGGCGGTCTGGTCGCGCCAGCGCGAGCTGCGCACGATATCGGGCGAGCTCCCGGCGTACGCCGCGGCGGGCTGGCTCAGCCCGGCCGAGCCGCTGGCGCTGTCCTCGATGCGGGCGCGGGGTCTGGCCCGTGGGTACGCGGCGCGCTGCTTCGGCCCGGCGGCGGCGCGCGCGGTCGGCGAGTACGAGGCGTTCGCGACGTCGCTGGCGTTCCTTCGCCACCGGGCCCGCCGGGGCGTGGTCGGCCACGACTTCATCGCGCGCGAGCAGGAGCTGCTGCACCACCTGTGGCAGCGCAAGGAGATAGCCGGGCCCGCGCTGACGTACGCGGCGCAGGCCACCGGCCGGGTGTGGACGCCGCCCCCGCATCTGAACTACGGCGGCTACAACCCGTACCGGTACTAGGAAACGGCCTAGGCCCGGCAGCCCTGGCGTCGGGGGGTGTGCCGCCAGAGCCGCCGGAGTACGAGGCGCACGAGGGGTACGAGGTTCGAGGAGCGGGTGCTCAGACGGTGAGGCCCTTGCCGCGCAGCCACGCCAGCGGGTCGATCCCGTCGCCGCCCGGCGTGTGCACCTCCAGGTGCAGGTGCGGCCCGGTCACGTTGCCGGTGGCGCCGACGCGTCCGATGGTCTCGCCGGTGGCGACCGTCTGCCCGGCGCCGACCGTCATGGACGACAGGTGGCAGTACCAGACCTCGGTACCGTCCTCCAGCTCCAGGACGATGCGGTAGCCGTACGAGCCGGACCATCCGGCCGACTTGATGGTGCCGCCGTGGACGGCCTTGGCGGGCGTGCCCGTGGGCGCGGCCAGGTCGAGGCCGGTGTGGTAGCCGGAGGACCACATGTTGCCGGCCTGGCCGTAGGTGGAGGTGATGGTGTACGAGGAGGTCGGCAGGGACCAGCTCCCGGCGAGCTTGGCCAGCCGCTCCTCCTCGGCGGCCTTCGCCTTGGCGGCGGCCTCGGCCTCGGCCTTCGCCTTCTCCTCGGCGGCCTGCTTGGCGGCCAGCTCCTCGGCGGCGGTCTGCTGGGCCTTCGCCTCCGCGGCGGCCTGCTCGGCGGCGGCCGCCTCGGCCGCGGCCTTCGCCTCCGCGTCGGCGGACGCCTGCTGCTGCTCGGCCTGCTGGAGGATGCGGGCGCGCAGGGCCTCACCCGCGTCGGCGCCGCTCCTCTGCTGCGCGGTGGCGTCGGCCGAGCCGGTGAGGGACGCGGCGGTGAGCGGCCCGCTGTCCGTGGTGCCCGCCTCGCCGGAGTCCCCGGAGTCCGAGTCGTCGGACATCAGGGAGCCGATGCCGGGCAGGGACTCGGCGTCGGGCAGGTTGTCCGTGACGACGTCGGGCAGGGATATGGAGACCGCGGGCTTGTCCTGCGCGGTGGCCATGCCACCCGCGCCGACCGCCGCGATCACGCCGACGCCGAGGACGGTGGAGCTACGGGCGAGGCCGCCGCGCTGCTTGGCGATGCGGTGCCGGCCGCGGACGGGGCGGACGGTCTCCTCGGTGGGGTTCCATTCCTCCCACTGCCCGTTTACGGGGGCGGCGTCCGGGACACCCGAAGTGTTGAACGAGGCGATCGAGCCGTACGGAGCTTCGGGGGCAGGCCTGTTGGACGCCACGGAGGCGCACTCCTTTCCTTCCTTCTCGCCTACCGGGTTAGCTGACGGGTTCGGAGCAGGAAGGTCTCCTACGGGCCTGGTTCAGCCCGATTCACCCCAAAAGGTGGTTCCCCGGTTCCCTCACGGGATTCGGCGCACGCGCACGGTGCCGTCTCTTGCGACGGCTGGGACGACCGCGCTGCGTTATCGAACGTTAATAGACGCGGGCTCCGGATTCCAAGCCGTTCCTACTGATCATTAACTGGACGGCCCCGGGATCTACCGGCCCACAATCGGGCACAACGGGGCGAGTTGACCGCACATCAGAAAGGTTCGCCGGCCACAGTAGTACTGACGGTGTGTCATATGTTATGCGGAGTGACACGCATCGACTACGCACCGTGCCGACAGTCGCTGGCGCGGTGGACGCCGCTACGGCACGACCGGCATCGTCCTGCGCCGCTCCGGCTGCCCCTCCGCCGGCCGGGTGACCGCCAGCAGCGCCAGGTCGTCCGTCGCCCCGCCACCCGTATGCCGCCGTACGTCGCTCACAAGCGCGTCCAGCATCGCGTCGGGCCCCGGGAAGAGCCGCCCCGACAGCCGCGCGACCGGATCGTAGAAGACCCCGTCCGCGTCCCGGGCCTCGGACAGCCCGTCCGTGTAGAACAGCAGCGTCGCCCCCGCCGGATACGGCACCTCGTACGCCCGGTCCGGCCACGTCCCCAGGTCCGACATGCCCAGCGGCAGCGCGGGCTCGGCCGGCTCCAGCAGCTCGGCGCGCCCGTCCGCGTACAGCATCAGCGGCTCCGGGTGCCCCCGGTCCACCACCCGCACCACGGCCTCCCCGCGCGGCACCTCCGCCAGCACCGCCGTGGTGAACCCCTCGAAGGCGTCCAGCCCGTCCCGCCGCGTCCCCTCCCGCGCCAGCGCCCGCTCCAGCCGCTGCGCCACACCCTCCAGCGAGCTCTCCTGCTCGGCCGCCTCCCGGAACGCCCCGATGACCACCGCCACCGCCTCGACCGCGCCCATGCCCTTGCCCCGCACGTCCCCGACCACCAGCCGCACCCCGTACGGCGTGTCCTGCACGGCGAAGAGGTCACCCCCGATGAACGCGTCCGCCTGCGCCGCCTCGTACCGCGCCGCCACCTGCAACCCCCCGATCCGCTCGGCCGGCGTCGGCAGCACGGCCCGCTGCGCGGTCTCGGCGATCACCCGCGCCGAGGCGAGCCGCTCCCCACTGCGCCGCACCACGCGGTTGATCAGCAGCGCGAGCGCCGCGACCACCGCCACGGTGAGGATCTCGGTCGGCGCCTGCACCTCGTCCAGGGTGCCGTTGCCCAGGTGCAGGAACAGCACCGCCAGCACCGCGCACAGCCCCGACAGCAGCGTCGTCCGGGCGGCGAACAGCGGCGCCGCGACCAGCGGGGCGGCGGCGAACAGCGGTACGGCGGTGAAGCGCGGCGGGGTCGACACGTCGTACACCACACCCCCCACGATCAGCAGCGCCGGCAACGCACGGGCGAACCGCCGGGCACCCCCGCGCCCGTCGCCACCGTCCCGGCCTCGCTGCCCCACCACTGGCCTCCTGCCCGCTCCGCCCACGGCTGCGGACGGTACCGCGCCCCACCCAGGCTCCCCGGAGCCGCGCCGCGCGGCGACCCGCCGTCCGCCGACCGAGCGACACCGTCCCGGAACGCGAACACGACGAAGGCCCGGTGCGCAATGCACCGGGCCTTCGTCATCAGTAGCGGGGACAGGATTTGAACCTGCGACCTCTGGGTTATGAGCCCAGCGAGCTACCGAGCTGCTCCACCCCGCGTCGGTGAACACCACCTTACGCCATCCGGCGCACGATCCCTAACCAATATCCCTGGTGGGCCGTGTGGGGACGTTTCTGTGGGCATTCACCCCACCCCTCGCGTGGACGCGCATCAGGAGGCGGCGCGGGGTCAGGACAGTGCCCAGCGCGGCGGGGCGGGGATCGGCTCGGGGATGGACACCCAGTTGCCAGCGGCGCGCGATGGTGGCGAGTGCCAGGGTCGCCTCGACCGTGCCGTAATGGTCGCCGATGCACTTGCGTGGCCCGGCGCCGAAGGGTACGAACGCGCCGCGGGGCAGTGCCCGGGCCCGGTGCGGCAGCCAGCGGTCGGGGTCGAAGGTGTGGGGGTGGGCGTAGACATCCGGGTGGCGGTGGACGGCGGCGCTGCAGAACAGGACCGAGGCGCCCACCGGCAGGTCGGCGCGGCCCAGGCGGGCCGGGGCGGTGGTCACCCGGGGCATCACCCAGGCGGGCGGGTAGAGCCGCAGGGTCTCGGTGAGGACCCGGGTGGTGTAGGGCAGGCGGTCCAAGTCGCCCCACCGTGCGGGCCCGTGGCCCAGTTCGGTGTCGACCTCCGCGTGGAGTCGCCGCTCGGCCTCGGGGTGCTGCGCGAGGAGGTACCGGGCCCAGGAGAGCGCTGATGTCGCGGTGTCGGCGCCCGCGCTGATCATCGGAACGATCTGCTCGTGGATTTCCTGGGCGGTCATGGCACGGCAGCCGTCCGGGCCGGTGGACGTGAGGGTGGCGATCAGGTCGTCGCCCGCGTCCTCAGGACGGCGCGGGGCAGCCAGGAGGAGGTCACGGGCGTCGAGGAGCCCCCGCATCAGTCGCGGATGCCGGATGAGCGGCAAGGGCAGCCGTTCGAGGCGGGGAGGGAGCAGGAAGCCGGGAAGGAAGCCCCGCAGCCCCACCGCGAGAGCCCGCCGGAACTCCCGCGCGGCGGCCGGGGTGGGGCTGGTCGAGAACAACGTGCGGCAGACGGTCCGCACCGCCATGTCGAACAGGTCGGAGAAGATGTCGACGACCTGACCGTCCGACCAGCGAGAGGTCAGCGCCGTGATCTCGTCCACCATGACCGTACTGAACTGCTCGATGCGGTCGCGGTGGAAGGCCGGCTGGATCAGCCGGCGCTGTCGGCGGTGGTCCCGTCGGGCGCACAGCGGCAGCGCGTTACCCGCCACAGCCCGCACCTTGACGTACAAGGCGCCGTCCTTGTCGAACGTCCGGTCATCGGTGAGGACCTGCCACAGCAGTTCCGGATGGCACGGCACGTACGTACGGAACGGCCCGAGGCGGACCTCCACCAGATCCCCGTGCTCGGGCAGCGAGCCGACGAAATCCAGCGGGCTGCGCAACAGCGCCCAGGCGTGGCCCACTCCGGGAAGCGCACCCGGGGCGACGGGAACGGAACGGGTCCGCGGGCTCACCGAAGAGGGCCTCCGTACACCTCTCCGTACACCTCTCCGGCGGCGGGGTCGCCCACGCGTGGTGAGGGGACCGGTGCGGGGCCGGCCTCGCGGAGGATGGCGCGGGTGATGTCCCGCGCCTCGATGCCCGCCTGGTGCAGCCCGCCGGTGAGGGGGTTGGTGTAGCCGGCGAAGTACAGGTGCGGCGCATCGCCCGCGCCATCCGCCGCGACATCCCGGCCCCCGTCCCCACACCTCGAACGCGCCCGGCAACGCGGCGGCACGATCGGGCGACGTGACGGAGTACGGGAGTTCACGCATCGCGCACGCAAAGGGCGTCCTGACACGCCTGTGCCCCGGCCAGGGAAAGTGGCCGGGGCACAAACTTGCTGGTCAGAGCCCGGCAAGGGCTCACGACCCGGTAGGCCGTGTGGGACTCGAACCCACAACCAACGGATTAAAAGTCCGCTGCTCTGCCAATTGAGCTAACGGCCCTCGGCGAGTCACCCCTGAGCATAGCCCCACGGCGCCCGGCATCCGATCGGGTATCGGGTGAACGGGCGCCGTCGCGCCGCGGAGGGGGTGGGATCGTCAGAACAGCGTGCGGTAGTGCTGCCAGCCCGTGGCGATGGTCACGGTCGCGCCGAACGACCCCTTGCCGTCACCCTTGTTGCGGAGCAGTTTGCCGTTGGCGTCGCGGGAGAGGAGGTCGGGCAGGCCGTCGCCGGTGATGTCGCCGACGCCCAGGATGTCGGTGCGGCCCGCGCCCCAGTCGCGGAAGACCAGCGCCCGGGGCTTCAGCGTGCCGGTGCCCGTGCCGCCGTAGCGCCAGAGCTCGCCCGACGGGTCGCGGGCCAGCAGGTCGCCGTGGCCGTCGCGGTCGGTGTCGCCCGCGCCGATCAGGCGGTGGCCCTTCCAGCCGGAGCCGATGACGACGCCCGGGTCGAACCCCGCGCGGGCGTTGGAGCGGTAGAGGTGGAGGTTGCCGGTCGTGGCGTGGCGGGCCAGCAGGTCGGGGCGGCCGTCGCCGGTGAGGTCGCCCGGGGCGGCGAAGGCGTCCATGCTGTTCCAGCCCGTACCGATCTGGACGTGCTCGGAGCCCTGACCGGGCGGGAAGTGGACGCCCGTGCAGCGGCCGCCCGTGCGCCACAGCTTGCCGTCCACCGTGCGCAGCAGCATGTCCTCGCAGCCGTCGCCGTCGATGTCACCGAACGGGACGAACCGGGTCGCCGGGTTCCACGGGCCGCTCGCCCAGTAGCCGCTCGCGCCGATGCGGTGGCCGGACAGTTGCCCGCCCGTCGTCATCGCGTAGTACTCGCCGAGCCCGTCCGCGTTGGCGTCCCGGAAGGCGGACCGTCCGCCCGTCACGCGCAGCGAGCCGGAGCCGAGGGCCCGCGCCCCCGTGCCGTCGCCGGGGTCGGCGGTGAGGCTCCAGGTGTACGGCCCGCTGACCGCCGGGCGCCCGTCGGCCATGCGCCCGTCCCAACCGATCCGGAGCGCCGCCCCGTCCCGCTCGGGGCTCCGGTCCGTACCCGACAGGACGCGCGCCACCCGCCCGTACGCGTCCTTCAGGGTGAACGTCCAGGAGGCGGCGGGGCGGCTGAGCCGCCAGTGCCCCCGCCACCGGGCCCCGTCCGTCCCCAGCCGCAGTGCGGGGTCCGTCCGCGTGTCGAGCAAGGTCAGCGGGGATCGCGGCACGGTCACGCGCTTGAGGTGGACCCGCCGCTGTTCGTCGGTGTACGCGAGGTGGCCGCCGTACTTGTCGACCGTCCACTCCCCCACGTGCTCCCGCTCCACGATCACCTGCTCGGTGGCGGGCCGGCCGGCGCCACGGTGGAAGTCGACCAGGCGCAGTTGGGTCTCGTCGGCGGTGCGGTGGACGAGGAAGCCGTCCCCGAGCTGGGCGCGCTGGACAACCGGCACCGGGATGCCGCGGCGTGCGGTGTGGTCCCACACGCCCGACTTCGCCTCGGCGGTGCAGCGCCAGTACAGCCAGCGCCCGACGGCCTGGAGCTCGTCGGGCCGGCAGTCGGAACCGAGCGCCAGCTCCGGGGAGTTGGCCTTGGTGCGGAGGTCGTAGGAGTTGACGGTGCCGCGCCGGGTACCCGGCTTCCACAGCTTGTCGCCCCACACGGCGGAGGCCGTGATCGAGCGGGTGTGGACCAGGCCCTGGGCGTCCCCCAGCGGGTCGCGGTCGGAGGCGTCGAAGGACCCGATGAGCTGCTTGCCCTGCCGGGTGTTGTTGACGACGATGTACGGCCCCGCCGCCCCCACCACCAGGTCGGGCGCCTCCCACCAGCCGAGCACGGCATGGCTCTTCGGCACCTGCCCGCCCGACGCCTCCTGGTCGCCGAGCGGGGTGCTGTAGCCGACCCGGCCGTCACCGAGCGCCCACAGCCGGGATTCGAACCCGTCGCACTGCTCCCCGGCCTGCGGCCCGCACGGCCACCGCACCCAGAAGCCGGAGTCGGCCAGCCGGCGGGGACCGGGCTCGACGGACCCGACGGCCGGCAGGTCGTACTCGTACAGCCCCCGCCACTCCTCCGGGTCCGCCCAGCCGATCACACTGAGCCGGCCACCGCCCAGGGCGATCCCATCGACCCTCGCCGTGCCGCCCTGCCAGGTGCCGAGCGTGATGAGGGCCTCGTCGTCGGCCGCCGGAGCGGCGGAGGCCGGGGGGACGCCCAGGGCCGCGGCCGCGAGCGCCATCGCGATGGTGAGCGATGTGAGCGATGCGCGTGATGTGAGTGATGTGCGTCGTGCCGTGCGGGTGATCATGATCAGCCCCCTGGTGGCCGCCCCAACCTCTTGGAAGCTATGACCACCCGCACGGCCCAGTGGTTGTATCAGGGCTCAGAACAGGCCCTTGTACCCCTGCCAGCCAGTGCCGAGCTTGACCGTGGAGCCGAACGACCCGGCGCCGTTGCCGTTGTTGCGCAGCAGGTCACCGGCGGCGTTACGGGAGATCAGGTCCGCCCTGCCGTCCCTGTTCAGGTCACCGACGCCGACGAAGGCGTTACGGCCGCTACCCCAGTTGTTGCCGAACACCAGGGCGCGCGCCTTGAGCGTGCCCGTCGCCGTGCCGTTCATCCGCCACAGCGCGTTGGCACCGTCCACCGCGAGCAGGTCGCCGACACCGTCGCCGTTCAGGTCACCGGCGCCGAACACCGCCCGGTACGCCTTCCAGTTGGTGGCGATCCGGCCCCGCGCCTTCAGCTTGCCGGCGCCGTCGTCCGCGTACAGGTAGAGGTCACCCGTGGTCGCCTGACGAGCCACCAGGTCCGGCCGGCCGTCACCGGTCAGGTCACCGGGCGAGGTCAGGACGTTGAACTGCGCCCACGCGGTGCCCAGCGAGGTGTACGGAGCCGACGGCACCAACGGCTTGCCGCACCCCGGCCGGTAGGCCCGCAGCTCACCGCTCGGCATCCGCACCAGCACGTCGTTGCAGCCGTCACCGTTCAGGTCGCCGAACGGGACCGCCACGGTGGACGTGGACCAGCCGCTGCCGCTCACCGCCCCGGAGAGCGTGCCCGCGCCCGTTCCGTACCGGACCGCGAGGACCCCCGACGAGTTCAGCGACACGAGGTCCGCGACGCCGTCGCCGTTGTGGTCGCGCCGCGCCGTCGTGGTGCCCGACAGCGTGACCGTGCCGGACTGCACCAGCTCCGCACCCTGCCCGTCCGCCGGAAGCGCCGTCAACGACCAGGTGTACGAGCCGTTGCCGACCATCTTGCCGGCCGCGTCCTTGCCGTCCCAGGCGGCGCCGAGAACGCCCCGGGCCTCACCGCCCGTCAGCGTGCGCCGCACGGCGCCGGAGCCGTCCTTGACGGTGAGCTGCCAGGAAGCGGCGGGCTTGGACAGCCACCAGCGGGGCTTCCAGGGCGCGCTGCCGCCCTTGACGTCGTGCGCGGCCGGGACGTCGGCGTCGATACGGGCGATCGGGGATGCGGGCACGCCCGCGTCCACGACCCGGATGTCGCCATCGGTGTTGGCGGTGAGGGCGATCCGGCCGGTCGCGGGGTCGACGGCGTACCTGTAGTGCCGCTCGTTGTCGTCGGCGACCTGATGGGTGGCGACATGCACGGGCTGGGCACCCCGGATGTCGGTCACCTTGACGTCGGAGCCGTTGCCCCACACGACATAGCCGTCACCGAGCTCGGAGACCGGCTCCGTGGTGGTGTGGTTGACGCCCTTGTCGAGGTCGAAGACACCGCGCTTGGTGGGCCATCCCGCGCAGTCCCAGCTCAGCCAGTGCGCGGTCACCTTGATGGACTCGGCCTTGCAGCCGCTGCCCAGGTTGACGGTCCGCTTCACCGCGCCGGTCCTGGCGTCGTAGCCCTTCACCGTGCCGGCCACCTCACCGGCGGCCCAGACGGTGTCCCCGTACAGGTCGGAGTCCCACGCGTTGACGCCGGGGAAGGAGGCGAGTTGCTTACCGGTGTCGAGGTCGACCGTGATCAGGCCCGTGTACGAGCCGTCGGCACGCTCGCCGGTGGCGGCCAGGTAACGGCCGGACGCGTCCACCGCACCGAGCCGGGCGAGGCCCGCGGTCACCGGTGTGCCCTGGGTGGCGCCGGGCCGCACCAGCAGCGGGAAGTCGCCGTGGTTGCCGTCCGGCCGGAGCAGCAGGCGCCCGTCGCCCGTGGCCGTGATCTCCGGGCAGCCCTCGCTGTCCGTGCAGCCGGTGAGGTCCATGCCGAGGGTGCCGAGGTCGTCCGTGGCACCGGCGGTCAGCGCGCCGGTGACCGACACGGTCCGGGTGCGGAACGCGTTGCTCGCGTCCGGCATCCGCTCCAGCGAGTACAGCTTGCCGTTGGCGAAGCTGGAGGACCGGGGCAGGGACGTCAGGGGCGTGATGTCGGTCAGCTTGCGGACCGTGGGCGCGGAGTCCGTGACGCCGACGAGCTGGACGCCCAGCGCGTCGGCGCTGTCCCCGCCGACCAGCAGCAGTTGCGTGCCGTCGGGCGTGGGCTGTGCGTGGGCGCGTGCGTACGCGAGGACGGTCGTCTCCGCCCCGCCGGACAGCGGTACGGTCACGACGCGGTACGGGGCGGTGCCGCCCAGCCCCGACTGGCGGGCCACGAACGCCTGGTCGCCGATGACGCCGAGGAGCTTGTCGCCCTCCCGGTACGGCAGGTCAGCGGTCCGGGCCTGCGTGAGCGCGCCCTCGGGCGTCACGCCGCTCTTGGCGTAGAACGTGACCTTGCCGTCCTTGGTCCACTCCACGACGTGGTCGGGGGTGAGCACGGTGCCGGCGGTCTCGGCGGCCGTGGTGCGGGCGAGCTGCCTCACCTGGCCGCCACTGATCCAGACCGGGC
This sequence comes from Streptomyces sp. NPDC049837, assembly GCF_040674455.1. Lineage (NCBI taxonomy): Bacteria > Bacillati > Actinomycetota > Actinomycetes > Kitasatosporales > Streptomycetaceae > Streptomyces > Streptomyces sp. NPDC049837. The sequence goes on from NZ_JBFAMP010000004.1 coordinate 26,230, forward strand.
GGGTCACACCGTCCTTGCGGTAGACCGTGACCACTCCGGCGGCGTCCGCCGACTGGATCTTGTACGGCCGTTCGGCGCCCGTGGGCCAGCCGGTGACCTGCGTGCTCGACACCGTGCCGCCCGACAGGCGGTGCGTGTGCCACTCGGGCTCGGCGGTGCTGCTCGCCTGGCTGTACGTCACGACCGTGGAGCCGTACGTACCGACGTACCGGTGACCGGAGGGCACGTCGATGTACTGGTTGGTTCCCGCGACGGGGTCGAAGAGACGGACGCGCCCCGCGCTGGTGGGGCCGGTCCCGTGCGCGGCGACGACATCGGAACCGGCGCCGTAGGTGGCGCCCTCCTCGGGGCCCTCGGCCTCGTTGTACACGGGAGACGTCGTCCCCGAGTACGTGGCCCAGAAGTGGCCGCGGCCCTCCTCGTACCGCAGGTACCCGTTCGGGCCGGCGGAGAGCGGGATCACGCTCCTCGGGTGGGCGGCCTTGGTGGCCTCGAAGACGGCGCCGGGCGCGTCGGCGGCGACCGCGGCCGGGGCGAGCGGCCCGATCCCGGAAATGAGCGTCACCGCCGCGACGGCGGCGATGGAATGGCGTATGAGAGCGCGTCGAGGCACTCAGGTTCCTCCCCAGGAAAAGTGCGGGAACGGTGCGCCGGCTTGAAAATCCCCCCGGACGCGACCCCCGCAGCGAGTGAGCGGGATCGTAACAGGACAGGGCCCGTATCTCTGTGCGAGATACGGGCCCTGATCAGTGCTTACGCGTCAGTGCGTCACGCGTCAGCCGTTGCGCTTCCAGCGCGGCTTGTCGTCACGGCGGCCGAAGGAGGAGCCGGAGTTCGAGCCACCGCGGTGGTCGTCACGGCGACCGTAGGGGCGCTCGTGGCCGCCGGAGCGGAAGCCGCCGCCCGAGGGACGGTCGTCTCGACGGTCACGGTTGAACGGACGGTCGCTGCCGCGGTGGCCGCCGGTGGGGCGGTCGTCGCGACGGTCGTCGCGGCGGAAGCCACCGGAGGGACGGTCGTTGTCGCGGCGGAAGCCACCGGAGGCCGGACGGTCGTTGTCCCGGCGGAAGCCACCGGAGGCCGGACGGTCATTGTCACGACGGAAGCCACCCGAGGGGCGGTCGTTGTCCCGGCGGAAGCCACCGGAGGCCGGACGGTCGTTGTCACGACGGAAGCCGCCCGACGGACGGTCGTTGTCACGGCGGTCGTCGCGACGGAAGCCGCCACGGTCGTCACGGCGCTCGAACGAACGGCCACCACGGTCGTTGTCACGACGGTCGTCACGGCGGAAGCCGCCACGGTCGTCACGGCGCTCGAACGAACGGCCACCACGGTCGTCGCGGTCGCGGCGCTCGTAGTTGCCCCGGTCGTCGCGGCGGTCGCGGCGCTCGAAGTTGCCCCGCTCGTCACGGGAGTCACGGGACTCGCGCGCCGGCTGCGCCGGTACGGACGCGATCGCGGCCTGGACCTCGGCCTCCGCGGCCTCCGTCACCTCGGCGACGGCGGCCTCCGGGTCCTCGCCCCGCTCGCGGGCGGCACGGGCGACCAGGCGGTCGGCCTCCTCGCGCAGCTCCACGGCACGGCGCTGGAGCCGCTCGAGCTGCTTGGTGAGGTCGGCGACCTCGCGCTCGGCCTGCTTGGCGGCGTTGTTCGCGGAGTCGGCCTGCACCTCGGTCAGCGACCGGGCGCCGGTGATCTCGGCGACCTCCGGGTCGAACGCCCCGGCACCGCCCACGATGTGGCGCGTGGCGTCGACGCCCGCGTCCTCCATGAGGCGGAAGATCTGGCGGCGCTGGTGCGGCAGGGCCAGCGAGACGACCACGCCGGACTTGCCCGCACGGGCCGTACGGCCCGAACGGTGCAGGTAGTCCTTGTGGTCACCGGCCGGGTCCACGTTCAGGACCAGGTCGATGCCGTCGACGTGGATGCCGCGAGCGGCGACGTCGGTGGCGACGAGCGCGTTGACGTACCCGTCCTTGAAGTCCGCCAGGGTGCGCGTACGGGCGCCCTGCGTCATGCCGCCGTGCAGCGCGTCGGCCTTCACGCCCGCCTCACGGAGCTGCTCGGCGATGCGGTCGGCACCGAGCTGGGTGCGGACGAAGATGATGGTGCGGCCCTTGCGGGCGGCGATCGCGGCGGTGACCGGCGCCTTGTCCTTGGGCTTCACGACCAGGACGTGGTGGGTCATGGTCGTGACGGCACCGGCGGACGGGTCGACCTCGTGCGTGACGGGGTCGACCAGGTAGCGCTTGACCAGGCTGTCGATCTCGTTCTCCAGCGTGGCGGAGAAGAGCAGACGCTGGCCGCCCTCGGGGATCTGGTCGAGCAGCTCGGTGACCTCGGGCATGAAGCCCAGGTCGGCCATCTGGTCGGCCTCGTCGAGGACCGCGATCTTCACGGCCTCCAGGGAGCAGGCGCCGCGGTTGATGATGTCGCGCAGCCGGCCCGGGGTGGCGACGAGGATGTCGACGCCGCGCTCCAGGGCGTAGATCTGGTTGCCCATCGACGTACCGCCGCAGACGACCTTCATCTTGAGGCCGAGGACGTCGCCGTACGGCTGGAGGGCGTCCGCGACCTGCATCGCGAGCTCACGGGTCGGGGTGAGGATAACGCCGCGGGGCTTCTTCTTGTCGGTGTGGCCCCCGGCCAGGGTGGCGAGCAGCGGCAGACCGAAGGAGAGGGTCTTGCCGGAGCCGGTGCGGCCGCGGCCGAGGATGTCCTTGCCGGCCAGGGCGTCCGGGATGGTCGCGGCCTGGATCGGGAAGGGGGTGGTCACGCCGTTCTGGGCGAGCTTGCGGACGATGCCCTCGGGCAGGCCCAGGTCGCCGAAGGTGATCTGGGGCTCGTCGGCGGTCTGCTGCTCGGGCGCCTCAGGAGCCTCGTCCGCGAGAGCGACGCTCTCGTCGAGGTCGGCGTTCTCGGGCATGACGGCGTGGTCAGGACTGAAAATGGACATGCGAAATGCGAAACCTTCCGGAGTCTCGGCACGCGCCCGTCAACTCCGTGTTTCGCAATTCGACCGCCTCTATGCGGTCAGCCACGGCAAGGGAGAGTACGCGCCACACGCGGCGCTCTCGGTAGTGGCGCCGGGCAAAGGGGAACATGGGATCAAACGATCTACCACCATACGCACTCTCCCCCACTCAGCGCAAACCGGCCCACGTCACCCCGTCTGTGACGTCCGCCTCACCACCGCCCGCGCCACGCCGACGAAGCCCCGCCACGCCCGTGAAGGCTCCGCCACGCCACGCACCACACCCGTGAAGGCTCCGCCACGCGCCCTCCGCCACGCGCGAAGCCCCGCCACGCGCCGCGCCCGCCACGTCACTCACGCCGGTGCCACCTGCGGCGACGCCTCGGGTTCCGCCCCCGGCCCGTCCCACCGGTCCTCCGGCGCGCCCATTGCCTGCGTCCGCGTGTCGGCGGCCGGCGAGGCGGACGGCGGGTCCGACGGGTCGGGGCTCGGCTCGGCGGGCGGCGTCGACGGGGGCGTCGGCTCCGGCGGCGTCGTGGGCTCCGGCGGCGTCGGCTGCTGGCTCGGCGAGGCACCGCCACCGCCACCCGTGCCACCGCCTGCGCCACCGTCGCCGGTCGGCGAGGGAGCGGGCGGCCGCGCGGGCCGCGCCCCGGGCGTGCCGTCCGCCGACGGCTTCCCGGACGGCGCCCCCGACGGCTCCGCCGAACCGGTCCCGTCGCCCGGCTCCGGCGAGGCACCGTCCTCCTCGCCCGGCGCGCCCGCCTCGCCCTCCAGCCCCGGCCCGGTGCGTACGTCGTGCCGGCCGCCCGGCGCGTCGGCACCGCCGTCCGGCTCGGCCGCCGCGGCGCCCGACGGGCCGGCGGACCGGGCGGGGCCCGGCTTGGCGCCCGCGTCGGACACGCTCATGCAGCCGCTGACGGAGCCTGCGGAGGCCGCTACCGCCAGCGCGGTGACGGCCCATCGGACGGGGACGGGCAAATGGCGCACGAGGGCACCTCCATGGGTGCTGGACGGGGTTTCCCTGCCCAACTCCCCAGGCCCCACAAGGACACGCCCGCACGCGGGGGCCGTCAGCCGTACCCGAGCTCGTGCAGCCGCTCGTCGTCGATCCCGAAGTGGTGGGCGATCTCGTGCACGACGGTCACCTCGGTCTCGGCCACCACGTCCTCCCGCGAGTCGCACATCCGCAGCGTCGGCCCCCGGTAGATGGTGATCCGGTCGGGCAGCACGCCCGCGTACCACTCGCCCCGGTCGGTCAGCGGAGTCCCCTCGTACAGACCCAGCAGATCCGGATCGTCCGCCGACGGCTCGTCCTCCACGAACACCGCGACGTTGTCCATCAGCCGCGTCAGCTCGGGCGGGATCCGGTCCAGCGCCTCGGCGACCAGTTCCTCGAACTCCTCGCGTGTCATCTCCAGCACCCGGCCATTGTCAGGGATGGCCGGGCATAGTGACCGGTCCTCATGGGCATACGGCGCCCATGGCCGCCCGAGCTGCCCTCCGCACCACGTACGCCCGCCTGCTGCGCCACTACCGCTCCCACCACACCGACCCCACCTCCGCCCTGGTCCACACCCCTCACCCATATGCCCGCGCCTTCGGTCTGGTCGCCGTCGTACTGATGGGGGCGTGGCTCGGCCTGCTGATCGTCGGCAGCGTCCGTACGCCCGTGGGGCCGATGGACACGAGCATGACCCTGCGCCCGTCCCTCTCCGGCGGTACGAAGATCAACGTCTCGCCGCTGGGCGCGCTGGAGCTCGACTCGCACACCGCGCCCATCCGCCTCGACGTGGACGTCGACCAGCTCGACCCGGTGCGTTCCCAGGCCCTGGTGGAGCACCCCGAGCGGATCACCGGCCTCCAGGACGAGATCACCCAGGACGTCGCCGACGGCACCCGGGAGCTGGCGTGGCGTTCCTGCGTCGCCGTCGTGTCGGGCGCCACCGCCCTCGGGCTCGCCGTCTACCGCCGCCCGCGCCGCGCCCTGGCGGCCGGGGGCCTGGCGCTCGCGCTGCTGGCCGCCTCCGGGGCGTCCGCGTACGCCACGTGGAACCCCAAGTCCGTGCTGGAGCCCAAGTTCTCCGGGCTCCTTTCGTCGGCGCCGTCCGTGGTGGGCAACGCCCGCTCGATCGTGACCGAGTTCGACGTCTACCAGAAGGAACTCGCCCGTCTCGTCACCAATGTGACGAAGCTGTACGACGCCGCCTCCACGCTCCCGACGTACCAGCCGGACCCGGGCACCATGCGCGTGCTGCACGTCTCCGACATCCACCTGAACCCGGCCGCGTGGGAGATCATCCGCTCGCTCGTCGAGCAGTACCGGATCGACGTGATCATCGACTCGGGCGACACCATGGACCACGGCACCGCAGCCGAGAACGGCTTCCTCGACCCGATCAGCGACCTCGGCGCGCCGTACGTCTGGGTGCGCGGCAACCACGACTCCCAGGTCACCCAGCGGTACCTGGCCGGCCTCCGGAACGTCCACGTCCTCGACCAGGGCCGCGCCGTCACCGTCGCCGGCCTCCGGGTGGCCGGCACCGGCGACCCGCAGTTCACGCCGGACCGCTCGGTGGTGGCGGCCGGCGACGACGCCGAGCGGGCGGCGGGCGCCCGGCTTGCGGCGGCCCTGCGCGAGCAGGCCCGGCGGGGCACGCCCGCCGACATCGCGGTGGCCCACAACCCAGTGGCCGCCCAGGAGACCGACGGCCACGTCCCCCTGGTCCTGGCGGGCCACGTCCACCGCCGCGTGAACAAGCTCCTGCCGGACGGCACCCGCCTCAAGATCGAGGGCTCCACGGGCGGCGGCGGCCTGCGCGCCCTGGAGGGCGACCAGCCCGAGAAGGTCCACGCCTCCGTCCTCTACCTGGACCGGGACACCCGCCGCCTCCAGGCCTGGGACGAGATCACCCTGGGCGGCCTGGGCCTGACGACCGCCGAGGTCAGCCGCCACGTCCCCGAGGAGAACGCCCCGGCCACCCCCTCCGGAACCCCCTCGGCACCCCGCTCCGGAAGCCCCTCCCCACCCCGCTCCCCATAACCGTTTTGGCGAACCGTCCTCGCATCCCATATGCTTCTCACGTCCCCGACGCGCTGACGAAGCGCCCAGGCGGGCCATCAGCCCTCATCGTCTAGTGGCCCAGGACGCCGCCCTTTCAAGGCGGTAGCACGGGTTCGAATCCCGTTGGGGGCACGCATCACCGTGTGCGAGACTGGTTTTCGCACATTGCTTGGTCCTGTGGAGCAGTTTGGAGTGCTCGCCACCCTGTCAAGGTGGAGGCCGCGGGTTCAAATCCCGTCAGGACCGCTGCGGCTCGAAAGAGCTGCGTGGCTGGGTAGCTCAGTTGGTACGAGCGTCCGCCTGAAAAGCGGAAGGTCGCCGGTTCGACCCCGGCCCCAGCCACCGCCACGAAGGCCCCGTCCGATGGACGGGGCCTTCGTCGTACCCCCACCCCGTGGCCGTACCGCCGCGCACGTCACGTGTTCGTCGGGACGCCCGCGTTCGTGAGGATCTCGCGGGCCGGGAGTGTGGTGCTCTGGGCGGCGGTCAGGCCGGAGGCGGCGAGGTGGGCGTCCACGATGCGGAGGCCGACCCCGTAGCCGGCGAAGTCGGGCAGGCCCACGGGGGCGTGCCCCATGCGCCGCGCGGTGGCGTCGCCGTAAACGTACGCGGGCAGGTTCGACATCCCGGCCACGTCGATCGCGGCCGTGACCTTCTCGTAGGCGTCGTCCAGTTCCGCGCCGGACAGTGCCGTCGCCCAGGGCCCCATGGCCCACTCGCCCGCCAGTTCCCGTACGAACGCCTCGGCCAGCCCTTCGGCCACGACCTGCTCGCCGACGGTGACCGTCGTCGGGTTCCAGACCACATTGGCGTACCGCACGTTGTGGTGGAGCTCGTGCGCGGCGACGTGGCCGATCTTCGCCAGGCTGGTCTCGGTCGGCCACATCGTCAGGTGGATGGCGCCCGGGATGCCGCCCATACCGAGGTAGCCCGCGTTGCTCACCGTCAGGAGCTCGTCGTCGGGATCACCGAGCACCAGCACGACGTGCACGGTGTCGGCGCCCTTGACCCCGGGCACCGCACCGCTCAGTCGTTCCCACGCCGTGGCGAGGCACTCCTCGATCCGCTCCCACACCCCTGCGTCCCGCATCCGCTCCAGGGCCGTCAGGTGGCGCGGGTCGTCACGATCGACCCGGAAGCCGCTGCCCAGCCGGTGCATCCGCACCACGTCCACGCCCACGGCGGACAGCACGCCGTGCAGCGGGCCGAGCAGCTCCCGGAGGGCGTCGGGCCGCTCCTCCAGGGGGCGCCGTAGGAGGGCGGACATGGCGGACTCCGTGTCATGAACGATGATCTTCATGACCGGGGACGGTAGGGCGTCACGTTACGTGAGGTGCAAGACGTGCCAGGTCAGACGCGCTCGCGACCGCGCCAGCCCCGGACGCCCAGGGTGATCGCGACGACGGCGACGACCCCCACCAGCAGCGCCCAGTCCGGCACCGCGCGGCCGAGACCGGACGCCCATTCCTCCACCGCGTACGAGTCGTCGACCGACAGCAGGCCCGGGAGGGCGGTCGTGCCGTCGAAGGCGAGGAAGAGGGCGCCGAGGGCGATGAAGAACAGGCCCGACAGCAGCGACGTGCTGTGCAGCTCGAAGCGCCCCACGCGCAGGGCACGTCCCCGCAGCCAGCCGCGCCGGCCCAGGTCGTAGCGCTCCCAGAGCAGGGCCAGCAGGAACAGCGGTACGGCCATGCCGAGCGCGTACACGGCCAGCAGGAGGCCCCCGTACGCCGGGCTGCCGCTGAGCGCCGCCACGGTCAGGACGCTGCCCAGGATCGGGCCCGCGCAGAAGCCGGCCAGGCCGTAGACCAGGCCCAGGGCGAACACGGAGAGCGCCGACACCGGGCGGATACGGCCGCTCACCTCGGCGGTCCGGCGCGAGGCGAAGCCCAGGCCCAGGATCTGCGCCACGCCCAGCGCGACGATCGTCCAGCCGCCGACGGCGACCAGCAGGTCTCGGTGGCCGTAGAAGAGCCGCCCCGCGAAGGACCCCGCCGCGCCCAGCGGGACGAGCGTGGTGGCGAGACCGGCGTAAAAGATGCCGGTCCGGGCGAGCAGCCGGGCCGGGGTGTCGATGGAGTACGCGAAGAACGCGGGCAGGAGCAGCGCGCTGCACGGGCTCAGGAGCGCGAGCAGGCCGCCCAGGAACGCCGCCAGGTAGCCGATGTCCGTCACTTCGCCGCCTCGCGCCGCGCCGATTCGATTGCGGTCGTGAACGTCTCCATGGGCTGGGCGCCCGCGATGGGCCGGCCGTTCACCAGGAACGACGGCGTGGACGTGGCGCCCAGCGTGTACGCCTGCTCCTGGTCCTTCGCCACGGCCTGCCGCGCCGCCTCGCTGTCGAGGTCACGGCCGAAGCGGTCGGCATCAGGCACGCCCGCCTCCCGCGCGAGCGCCAGCACCCGGTCCTTGCCGAAGCCCTTCTCCTTCGCGCCCTCGGCGTACGCGGCCTTGTGGAACTGCCAGAACCGCCCCTGCTGCCCGGCCGCCCACGCGGCGCGTGCCGCGCGCTCGGACTCCTCGCCGAAGATCGGGAAGTTGCGCCATTCGATGCGCAGGGTGCCCTCGTCGACGTACTTCTTCATCAGCTCCGGCTCGGTCTCGCGGGCGAACTTGCCGCAGTAGCCGCACTTGAAGTCGGCGTATTCGATCAGTACGACGGGGGCGTCGGCGCGCCCGACGGCGAGCGGGTCCTTGGCGTCGCGCCGGGCGTACTTCTCCAGCTCGGGGTAGACGCCGGACTGCGGCTCCGCGGACGAGCGCGGCTCCACGGTCTGCTCGACGACGACGGAAGGCGACGCGGACGGCTCGGACGGCTTGGTGGCGGTGTACGAGACGACGCCGAGCAGCGCGGCGGCGGCGACGACACCGGCGCCGATGAGGTAGGGCTTGGACTTGGGCATGGTGGAGCTCCTGTACGCATGGGGAAGTGACCGGCCGGGGATACCGCGCCGGCTATACGCGCAGGATCGACAGGTCCAGCGGAGAGAGCGGCACGAGCGGCGGCGGCCCCCGCCGCGGCCGGACGTCCGGTTCCGTCTCGTCCACGACCCACGCGCCGGTCGCCACGCGCGCGTGGTGCAGGGCGGGCAGCAGCTCGCAGAGGGTGCCCGGGCGGGGCGGCACGGCGGGCGCCAGTCCGCCCTCGTCGTCGAGCGGGTCGCACCCGGGCGTCTGGCCCGACGCACCGGCGGCGGCCACCACGTCGTGCCCGATGTCGTGCCCGGCGTGACCGGTGCCCTGACCGGCGACCGTGCCGCACACCAGCAGCGTGCCCAGCAGCACGAGCGCGGCGGCGGCGAGGCGGCACCACCGGCTGCCGGCACGAGGCATGGGCACCGCCTTCCAAGGTCATCCGGGGGTCGTCGACTCGCCGGAAATGGTACGGGGAAATCGGTTCGCCACTCCGTCGCCGCGAGTGAGATCCTGGATCAGGTATGTCTACTTCCTTCGCCGACCTCCAGACCCTGCTGGCCGAGGTCTCGCTGCGCGACGCGCACCGGCTCGGCCGCCGTCTCGAAGGCGCCCGCCGCATCCGCAAGCCCGAAGCCCGGCAGGCCGTGCTGGACGAGATCGCCGCAGAGGCCGGGAAGGCCGCTGCCCGCACCGCCGAGCGCGCGGCACGGGTGCCGGAGATCACGTACCCCGAACAGTTGCCGGTCAGCCAGAAGAAGGGCGACATCCTGGAGGCGATACGCGACCACCAGGTCGTGATCGTCGCCGGTGAGACGGGGTCCGGCAAGACGACCCAGATCCCCAAGATCTGCCTGGAGCTGGGGCGCGGCGTCCGGGGCATGATCGGCCACACGCAGCCCCGACGCATCGCCGCCCGCACGGTCGCCGAGCGCGTGGCGGACGAACTGAAGACGCCGCTGGGCGAGGCGGTCGGCTGGAAGGTCCGCTTCACCGACCAGGTGAACCAGGACGCGACCTTCATCAAGCTGATGACCGACGGCATCCTGCTCGCCGAGATCCAGACGGACCGCGAGCTGCGCGCGTACGACACGATCATCATCGACGAGGCCCACGAACGCAGCCTCAACATCGACTTCCTGCTCGGCTACCTCGCCCAGCTCCTCCCCAAGCGCCCCGACCTCAAGGTCGTGATCACCTCCGCGACCATCGACCCCGAGCGCTTCTCCCGCCACTTCGGCGACGCGCCGATCGTCGAGGTCTCCGGCCGTACGTACCCGGTCGAGGTCCGCTACCGCCCGCTGCTCGAAGAGGACTCCGACGAGTCCGACCGCGACCAGATCACCGCCATCTGCGACGCGGTCGACGAACTCCAGGCGGAGGGCCCGGGCGACATCCTGGTCTTCCTCTCCGGTGAACGCGAGATCCGCGACACGGCGGACGCGCTGATCAAGAAGAAGCTCCGCAACACCGAGGTCCTCCCCCTCTACGCCCGCCTCTCGCACGCCGAGCAGCACCGGGTCTTCCAGCCGCACTCCGGCAGGCGGATCGTCCTGGCGACGAACGTCGCCGAGACGTCCCTGACGGTCCCCGGCATCAAGTACGTCATCGATCCGGGCACCGCCCGCATCTCCCGCTACAGCCACCGCACCAAGGTGCAGCGCCTGCCGATCGAGCCGATCAGCCAGGCCAGCGCCAACCAGCGCAAGGGCCGCTGCGGCCGTACGTCGGACGGCATCTGCATCCGGCTGTACGACGAGGACGACTTCCTCGCCCGCCCGGAGTTCACGGACGCCGAGATCCTCCGGACGAACCTGGCGTCGGTCATCCTCCAGATGACGGCGGCCGGGCTCGGCGACATCGAGAAGTTCCCCTTCATCGACCCGCCGGACCACCGCAACATCCGCGACGGCGTGCAGCTCCTCCAGGAGCTGGGCGCGATCGACCCGGCGCAGAAGGACCCCAAGAAGCGGCTCACGCAGCAGGGCCGCAAGCTCGCCCAGCTCCCGGTGGACCCGCGCCTGGCCCGCATGGTCCTGGAGGCCGACAAGAACGGCTGCGTGCGCGAGGTCATGGTCATCGCGGCCGCCCTGTCCATCCAGGACCCGCGCGAGCGGCCGGCCGAGAAGCAGGCGCAGGCCGACCAGCAGCACGCCCGCTTCAAGGACGAGACGTCCGACTTCCTCGCGTTCCTGAACCTCTGGCGCTACATCCGCGAGCAGCAGAAGGCGCTGTCGTCCTCGGCCTTCCGCCGGATGTGCAAGTCGGAGTACCTCAACTACCTGCGCATCCGCGAATGGCAGGACATCTATACGCAGTTGCGCACGGTCGCCAAGCAGATGGGCATCCACTTCAACGAGGAGGACGCGCCGGAGGACCGCGTGCACGTCTCGCTGCTCGCCGGGCTGCTCTCCCACATCGGGATGAAGGACATCAAGGACGGCGCGAAGAACGAGTACCTGGGCGCGCGCAGCGCCAAGTTCGCGGTTTTCCCCGGCTCGGCGCTCTTCAAGAAGCCGCCCCGTTTCATCATGTCGGCCGAGCTGGTGGAGACGTCCCGCCTGTGGGCGCGGGTCAACGCGAAGATCGAGCCCGAGTGGATCGAGCCGCTGGCCGGGCACCTGCTGAAGCGCACCTACTCCGAGCCGCACTGGGAGAAGGACCAGGCGGCGGTCATGGCGTACGAGAAGGTCACGCTGTACGGCGTGCCGATCGTCGCCCAGCGCAAGGTCAACTACGGCCGCATCGACCCGGAGGTCAGCCGCGAGCTGTTCATCCGGAACGCGCTGGTGGAGGGCGACTGGCGCACGCACCACAAGTTCTTCGCGGACAACCGCAAGCTCCTGACGGAGGTCGAGGAGCTGGAACACCGGGCCCGGCGCCGTGACATCCTCGTGGACGACGAGACGCTGTTCGACTTCTACGACCAGCGGGTGCCCGAACACGTCGTGTCGGGCGCGCACTTCGACTCGTGGTGGAAGCACAAGCGCCGCGAGGAGCCGGACCTGCTCGACTTCGAGCGCGAGATGCTCATCAACGAGAAGGCGGGCGCGGTCACCAAGGCCGACTACCCGGACTCGTGGCGGCAGGGCGCGCTCAAGTTCCGCGTCACGTACCAGTTCGAGCCGGGCGCGGACGCGGACGGCGTCACGGTGCACATCCCGCTCCAGGTGCTGAACCAGGTCACCGACGAGGGCTTCGACTGGCAGATCCCCGGCCTGCGCGAGGAGGTCGTCACGGAACTGATCCGCTCGCTGCCCAAGCCGATCCGCCGCCACTACGTCCCGGCGCCGAACTTCGCGAAGAGGTTCCTGGATACCGCCCATCCCCTCCAGGAGCCGATCACCGTCACGCTCGCCCGCGAGCTCCAGCGGATGGTCGGCGTACCGGTCGACGCCGACGACTTCGACCTCTCCCGCGTCCCCGACCACCTGAAGATCACCTTCCGGATCGTCGACGAGCGGCGCCGGCAACTGGCCGAGGACAAGGACCTGGAGGCGCTGAAGCTGCAACTGCGCCCCAAGGCCCGCCAGGCGCTCTCCAAGGCCGCCAAGGCCGCCACCGCCGGCCCTTCGGGCTCCGGGCAGTCCCTGGAGCGCACGGGGCTGACGGACTGGACGATCGGCACGCTCACCAAGGTCTTCGAGACCCGGCGCGCCGGCCAGCCCGTCAAGGCCTACCCGGCCCTGGTCGACGCCGGCGAGACCGTCTCCGTACGGCTCTTCGACACGGAGGCCGAGCAGGCGCAGGCGATGTGGCGCGGCACCCGCAAGCTGATCATGCTGAACATCCCGGTGAACCCCGCCAAGTTCGCTTCCGACAGGCTGACGAACCAGCAGAAGCTGGCCCTCTCCCGCAATCCGCACGGCTCTGTCCAGGCGCTGTTCGAGGACTGCGCGACCGCCGCCGCCGACCGGCTGATCGCCGACCACGGCGGCCCGGTGTGGGACGAGGAGTCGTTCCGGAAGCTGTACGACAAGGTCCGCGCCGACCTCGTCGAGCTGACGATCCGTACGGTGGACCAGGTGCAGCAGATCCTGGCCGCCTGGCAGGCCTGTGAACGCCGCCTGAAGGCCACGAACAGCCTGGCCCTGGTGAACAACGTTCAGGACGTCCGCGAGCAGCTCGCGGCCCTCATGCCGGCCGGCTTCGTGACGAAGACCGGCCTGCGGCGGCTGCCGGACCTGATGCGCTACTTGGTGGCGGTGGACCGGCGGCTCCAGCAGATGCCGACGTCCGTCCAGCGCGACACCACGCGGATGGAGAAGGTCCACGAGATGCAGGACGAGTACGCCTGGCTGCTGGAGCAGCTCCCCAAGGGCCGTCCCGTCCCGCAGGAGGTGCTGGACATCCGCTGGATGATCGAGGAGCTGCGCGTCAGCTATTTCGCCCACGCCCTGGGCACGGCCCACCCGGTCTCCGACAAGCGCATCATCAAGGCCATCGACGCGGCGGCGCCCTAGGAGTGACCGGCAGGTTGCCATGAGTGAGGTCGACCGGACCCTCTGACCTGCTGTACAGTGTGATTCGCAGCCGCGCGGTCGGCCGCGAATCAAGGTCCTGTGGAGCAGTTGGTTAGCTCGCCACCCTGTCAAGGTGGAGGTCGCGGGTTCAAGTCCCGTCAGGATCGCAACCGGAAGTAACAGAAGGGCCCGTATCCCCCAGGGATGCGGGCCCTTCTGCTGTACGCCTTGACGCGGTCATCTGCCACCGGTACCCAAGCAACAGGGAAGCGGGGGCCCTTCACCGGAGGTGACGCGCATGGCGGCGGCATCCACAGCCAGGCACGAGACACGCGCGCTGCTCCGCGCCCATCTGGCGGCCGCATCGGGCTACCGCCACATCACGCGCCACTGCCCCGTCTGTCACCGCCTCCTGAGGCTCGCCATGGAGTACCCGGACCCGGTCCAGGAGGAGCCGGAGAGCGACGGCAACGGGGCCGAGGAGCGGTCCGAGGACCCCGCGAACGGCGCCGAATGAGTGTGACGCGAGTCACGAAACCTCTTTTGAAAACCGCTCAACTTACACCCTCCCTACAACCACCCCATTTAATATGTGCAATTGCACCTGCCCGGAGGGCCTCCGGCAACCGCCGTGACGGCCCGGCACCATCACCGCACCGGCCGGCGATAGGCGCACAAAAAGATCGCGCTGGACCCGGCGGAGTCCAGCGCGATCGATGACGAAGGCCCGTTGGGGCGGGCTCACGTCGGTGGAGCTATGGGCGGGCGGACCGGGTTGGGGGACCCGGAAATGCCCGGTTCATCGGGGTGTTCAGGCCTCGCTGCGCTGCTGCGGGATACCCGCAAGCAGTGCGCGGACCTCTGCCTCGCGGTACCGGCGGTGTCCACCAAGCGTGCGGATGGACGTGAGCTTGCCCGCCTTTGCCCAGCGGGTCACCGTCTTCGGGTCCACGCGGAACATCGTGGCAACCTCAGCGGGGGTCAGCAGCGGCTCGGCATCAGGGGTGCGAGCGGTCATGAGCGGCCTCCTCGGGAGAACCGAACCTTCTCGGTTCTTTCCTCTAAATTCTGCACCTTGACCCGCGTTGCCCGAAATGGCGGACGCGAGCCGAGTCGGTTATAGGACGAACGGCTTGTCCTCGGCACTACAACTACACCATCTGTCCAGCCACGTTCGGCCAAACCGATGGAATTGCCCTCTCAGGTGTTCATCAGCGGCGGAAGCCGATGGACCATGCCATAGCGGACAGTCACGTCACAGTGACGATCAGTCACAGAGCGATCAGGAGTCAACAGGACCCCCCATAGCGTGCAATGCTGAGCCTTCCGCCCATACTTGGACGGAAGGAGCCCTCCCCGGACTCCTTGTCCTATTTTGGCATGAGGTTGGGCGATGGGCGCAAGAGCCCTGTTAGTGCTATCCGTCACCCTTGACACAAAGGCCCGGATCGGGACCAAGGGCCCCACCGGAACACCCGAATGTCCTCGGAGCGAGATCATCCGGTAGAACGCCCGCCAGATCCATAGCGGAATCCGTAGTCTTCGGCGATCTTCGGCGATCTTCGGCGATCCCCGGCGGTCCCCGGTGGCGGACCGCCTCAGACCAAGATCATCATCTCAGTTGGCGTGCTGCCGGTCGCGCACCGCGCGCCACCGCTCCGTGAGCCGCTCGTACGCCTTCCCGGCCGCCTCGCCGTCCCCGGCCCTCAGCGCCGCGATGCCCGCCGCCACGTCCGCCGCCGACCGGTCCTCGGCCAGGAGCTCCTCCGGCAGGGCGTGCACCAGCCCGCCGTAGTCCAGCTCGACCAGCGAGCGCGGGTGGAACTCCTCCAGCCAGCGCCCCACGTCCACCAGGCCCTCGGTCAGCGGCCCCTCGTCGATCGACTCGCGCAGCGTCTTCAGCGCCCGCGCCACCCGCCGCCGGGCCTGCACCATCGGCGTCCGGTACCGCAGCACCGGCGCCTTGCCGGGGCCGCCGGCCGCGACGTACTCCCGCTCCTCGTCCGAGAACAGGGCGAACCACCGCACCGGCACCTGCCACACCGCCGTACGGATCCACGGCCGCGCGTCCGGGTTCCGCTCCCGCCACCGCTCGTAGTCCGCCTCCGCCTGCTCCCGCACCACCGGCGGCAGCGCCGCGTCCAGGACCGCCGGCGGCAGCGTGCCCGGCAGCTCCTCCAGGGCCAGCCAGCCGCGCAACCGCGTCCGCCACGGGCACACGCACACCACGCCGTCCACCTCCACCACGAAGGCGTCGGCGCTCTCCTGCACGGGCACCGCGACCGGCGGCGTGGCCAGCAGGCCCACCAGCGAGCGGCGCAGCTCGTCCTGGGCGGACGGCGCGGTACCCCGGCGCGCGTACCGGGCCCAGTGGCCGCGTTCCGGCTCGGGGAAGGCCGCCAGCGGCTCGTACACCCGCAGGTACGACGCGTACGGGATGAGGACCGAGGAGACGGCTGGCATGTCACGAATCCTTCCACGCCCGTACTCCGCGAGGGGGTGATCCGCGGCACTGGCTCTCATCTACGCGCAGGTAGGACTTACTCTCTTGCCGTCAAGGTCCTCCCCCACCCGCAGGAGGGCCTCATCCGCCGCTTCGTACTTGGGAGTCACCACCGTGACCGATGTGACCGACGGCGTCCTGCACACCCTGTTCCGATCGGAGCAGGGGGGCCACGAACAAGTCGTGCTGTGCCAGGACCGTGCCTCCGGCCTGAAGGCCGTCATCGCCATCCACTCGACCGCCCTGGGCCCCGCCCTCGGCGGTACCCGCTTCTACCCGTACGCCTCCGAGGAAGACGCCGTCGCCGACGCGCTGAACCTGTCCCGGGGAATGTCGTACAAGAACGCCATGGCCGGCCTGGAGCACGGCGGCGGCAAGGCCGTGATCATCGGTGACCCGGAGCTGATCAAGACCGAGGAGCTGCTGCTCGCGTACGGCCGGTTCGTGGCCTCGCTCGGCGGCCGGTACGTCACGGCCTGCGACGTCGGCACCTATGTGGCTGACATGGACATCATCGCCCGGGAGAACCGCTGGACCACCGGCCGCTCCCCCGAGAACGGCGGCGCCGGCGACTCCTCCGTCCTCACCGCCTACGGCGTCTTCCAGGGCATGCGCGCCTCCGCCCAGCACGCCTGGGGCGACCCGACGCTGCGCGGCCGCAAGGTGGGTGTCGCGGGCGTCGGCAAGGTCGGCCACTACCTGGTGGAGCACCTGCTGGAGGACGGCGCGGAGGTCGTCATCACGGACGTACGGGAGGAGTCGGTGCGCCGGATCACCGACAAGTTCCCGCAGGTCACCGTGGTCGCGGACACCGACGCGCTGATCCGCACCGAGGGCCTGGACGTCTACGCCCCGTGTGCGCTCGGCGGCGCGCTGAACGACGACACCGTGCCCGTACTGACGGCGAAGGTGGTGTGCGGCGCGGCCAACAACCAGCTCGCGCACCCGGGCGTCGAGAAGGACATCGCCGACCGCGGGATCCTCTACGCCCCCGACTACGTCGTCAACGCCGGTGGCGTGATCCAGGTGGCCGACGAGCTGCACGGGTTCGACTTCGACCGGTGCAAGGCGAAGGCCGCGAAGATCTTCGACACCACGCTGGCGATATTCGCACGTGCGAAGGAAGACGGGATTCCGCCGGCCGCCGCGGCCGACCGGATCGCCGAGCAGCGCATGGCGGAGGCACGCCGCGGGTAATTCCGTGGTGAGCCGTGGTTGACAGCGTCGACCCGCCGGCCGTCGTGAGCGTGTTTCCCCGGAGGGAGACATGGCTCACGCCGGTCGGCGGGTCGACCGCCAAGAAGAGGTTAAAATCGCTGCTGACCAGCGAGGACAGGGCTCCTCGTCGGTCCTGTTCCGAGGCGCGTCATGCGGGCGGCGTACCGTATGGCCGCGGAAGCAGGTACCGTTGAAGCCCTACGGGCCGGTCTCTCCACGGAGAGTCCGTTCCGAATCATGAACGCGTGTCAAGACTCTGGGGCCGTCGAGCCCCGTCACCGAGGGGGTCGAGCCATGGGGCGCGGCCGGGCCAAGGCCAAGCAGACGAAGGTCGCCCGCCAGCTGAAGTACAACAGCGGCGGGACTGACCTGTCGCGTCTGGCCAGCGAGCTGGGCGCTTCTACTCCGCAACCGCTCTCGCAGCCGCCGAATGGCGAGCCTTTCGAGGACGATGACGAGGAAGACGACCCGTACGCCCGCTACGCGGAGTTGTACAACGACGACGATGACGAGGACGACGAGTCCGGTCCGTCGGCACAGCGTCGCGGTGCTTGACGCCTGATTTCACTCAACCCGGTCCGGGGCCCCGCCCCGGACCGGGTTCTGTGCTGCTCAGCTCGCGTACTCCCCGGTCAGGGTCGCGCCCGTGGTGTGCTCGCCGCGCTCGGTGATCTCACCGGCGACCCAGGCGTCCACGCCCCGGTCCGCCAGCGTGGTCAGCGCCACGTCGACCGACTCGGCGGGGACGACGGCCATCATGCCGACGCCCATGTTCAGGGTCTTCTCCAGCTCCAGCCGCTCCACCTGACCGGCCTTGCCGACCAGGTCGAACACCGCGCCGGGGGCCCAGGTCGACCGGTCGACCGTGGCGTGCAGCCCGTCCGGGATCACCCGGGCGAGGTTCGCGGCGAGGCCGCCGCCGGTGATGTGACTGAACGCGTGCACATCGGTGGTCCGGGTGAGCGCCAGGCAGTCCAGCGAGTAGATCTTGGTGGGCTCCAGCAGCTCCTCGCCGAGGGTGCGGCCGAACTCCTCGACCTGCTGGTCCAGGCGCATCCCGGCCCGGTCGAACAGCACATGGCGGACGAGCGAGTACCCGTTGGAGTGAAGGCCGGAGGACGCCATGGCGATGACCGCGTCACCCGTACGGATGCGATCGGCGCCCAGCAGCCGGTCGGCCTCCACCACGCCCGTACCGGCGCCGGCGACGTCGAAGTCGTCCGGGCCCAGCAGGCCGGGGTGCTCGGCGGTCTCACCGCCGACCAGGGCGCAGCCGGCCAGGACGCAGCCCTCGGCGATGCCCTTGACGATGGCGGCGACCCGCTCGGGGTGGACCTTGCCGACGCAGATGTAGTCCGTCATGAACAGCGGCTCGGCGCCGCACACGACGATGTCGTCCATGACCATCGCGACCAGGTCGTGGCCGATGGTGTCGTAGACGCCCATCTGGCGGGCGATGTCGACCTTCGTACCGACGCCGTCGGTCGCGGAGGCCAGCAGCGGGCGCTCGTAGCGCTTGAGGGCGGAGGCGTCGAAGAGACCGGCGAAGCCGCCGAGGCCGCCGAGGACCTCGGGGCGCTGGGTCTTCTTCACCCACTCCTTCATCAGCTCGACGGCGCGGTCGCCCGCCTCGATGTCGACGCCCGCGGCTGCGTAGCTGGCACCGGTGGTCTCAGTCTCAGACATGACTGTGAGAACTTTCGTGTCGTACTGCAGGGATTGCGGGTGGTCCTACGGGCGACGGAGCGCGTCGGCCGCGGCCGTGGCGGCCGGACCGGCGGCCAGCTCGGTCTCCAGGAGCTGCTTGCCGAGCAGCTCGGGGTCCGGCAGTTCCATCGGGTACTCACCGTCGAAGCAGGCGCGGCACAGCTTCTGCTTGTCGATGGTGGTGGCCTCGATCATGCCGTCGAGGGAGATGTACGAGAGGGAGTCGGCGCCGAGCGACTTGCCGATCTCCTCGACCGTCATGCCGTTGGCGATCAGCTCGGCGCGGGTGGCGAAGTCGATGCCGAAGAAGCACGGCCACTTCACGGGCGGCGAGGAGATCCGGATGTGGACCTCGGCGGCCCCGGCCTCGCGGAGCATCCGGACGAGCGCGCGCTGGGTGTTTCCGCGGACGATCGAGTCGTCCACGACCACCAGGCGCTTGCCCTTGATGACTTCCTTGAGCGGGTTCAGCTTCAGCCGGATGCCGAGCTGGCGGATGGTCTGGGACGGCTGGATGAAGGTCCGGCCGACGTACGCGTTCTTCACCAGGCCCGCGCCGAAGGGGATGCCGCTGGCCTCCGCGTAGCCGATCGCGGCGGGCGTGCCGGATTCGGGCGTCGCTATGACCAGGTCGGCCTCGACGGGGGCTTCCTTGGCCAGCTTGCGGCCCATCTCCACGCGGGAGAGGTACACGTTCCGGCCGGCGATGTCGGTGTCGGGGCGCGCCAGGTACACGTACTCGAAGACACAGCCCTTGGGCTTCGCTTCCGCGAATCGCGAGGTGCGGATGCCGTTCTCGTCGATGGCGATCATCTCGCCCGGCTCGACCTCGCGGACGTAGGCGGCGCCACAGATGTCGAGGGCGGCGGACTCGGAGGCGACGACCCAGCCGCGCTCCAGGCGGCCGAGGACCAGCGGGCGGATGCCCTGCGGGTCACGGGCGGCGTAGAGGGTGTGCTCGTCCATGAAGACGAGGGAGAAGGCGCCCCGGACCTCGGGGAGGACCTTGGCGGCCGCCTCCTCGATGGTCAGCGGCTTGCCGTCGTCGTCGACCTGGCCCGCGAGGAGCGCGGTGACGAGGTCGGTGTCGTTGGTGGCGGCCACCTGCGTGGCGCGGCCGTCCTTCTTGGGGAGGTCGGCGACCATCTCGGCGAGCTGGGCCGTGTTGACCAGGTTGCCGTTGTGGCCGAGCGCGATGGAGCCGTGGGCGGTGGCCCGGAAGGTCGGCTGCGCGTTCTCCCACACGGAGGCGCCGGTGGTCGAGTAGCGGGCGTGTCCGACCGCGATGTGACCCTGGAGGGAGCCGAGGGAGGTCTCGTCGAAGACCTGGGAGACCAGGCCCATGTCCTTGAAGACGAGGATCTGGGAGCCGTTGCTGACCGCGATTCCCGCGGATTCCTGACCCCGATGCTGGAGGGCGTAGAGCCCGAAGTACGTGAGCTTTGCGACCTCTTCACCCGGAGCCCAGACACCGAAGACGCCGCAAGCGTCCTGGGGGCCCTTCTCGCCGGGAAGCAGATCGTGATTGAGTCGACCGTCACCACGTGGCACGCCACCGAGTGTAGGCGAGGTCGACCACTGGTCCGAATTGGGGACGGGACGGAGCGGGAAGCGGGCGGGAGGCGCAGCGGATCGCTCCATTCCGGTTGCGCCCCGCCGATGGGCTCCTGACCAGCGGCTGAGTAGGCGATGAGCGGGCCGGACGGGGCCCGGCCCGGGTCTGACCAGGGGCGCTCGGCCCGCTGCGGGTCGCGCCGGGTGTGACGGACCTCGCAGCCGGGCGAGACCCTACTCGGCGCCCTCCGCGCCCGCCGCGAAGCCGGTCCCGCCGGGCGCGGTGACCGTCAGGCTGCGGTGGTCGATCTTGTACGTGACCTTGCCCTTCATCGTCTCCAGCAGGGCACGCTCCAGCTCCATCGCGGGGCCCGGGCACAGCTTGCGGGTGCTGGTGACGCGACCGAACGTCAGCGTCGAGCCGTCGGTGGTGACGGGGGCGCTGAACCGGTTGCAGCCCAGGTTGCCGCGTACGGAGCCGTCCTTGCCGAACACGAAGGACGCCTTGCCCTCGGTGCCGGCCGGCAGGGAGGTGGCGGCCTGGCCGGAGACCAGCGAGTTCACCGTCCACTTGGTGCCGACGAGCGGTGCCGGGGGCTGCTCGCTGAGCCGGATCGAGTCGCCGTCGGTGGTGGTCAGCGTCAGCTCGCCGTCGGTCAGCCTGGCCTTGAGCTTGCCGGTGAGGGCGGACTTCAGCGCGTCCTCGAAGCCCTGGAGCGGCTCGGGGCAGCCCATCTCGGTCATGCCCGTGTCGCTGAGGGTGATCGTGTCGCCCTCGACGGCCGCCCTGGCGTTGAAGTGGTTGCAGCCGAAGTTGCCCTTGGCCTGGCCCTTGGGGTCGATCTCGACGTGGGCGCCGGCCGGGGCGGCGGTCTTCTTGCCGTCGACGGTGACGCTCTCGACGGTCCAGTGCACCCCGGTGACCGGCACGTCGGGGCGTACGGAGGCGCTGCCGTCGCCCGCGCCCGATCCGTTCCCGCTCTGGGTGCCGCAGGCGGTGAGGCCCAGGGCGAGGAGCGGGACGAGCGCGGCGGCGGCCCGGGGGAGGTGCGGGGGTTTCTTCAGCATGGTCGGCATGGTGATGGGACGGACGGGGTGGGGCGCCGGTTCCGTTTCAGGGCCGTCCGGGGGTTCAGGGCCGCCCGGGGGTTCAGGGCCGTCCGGGGGTTCAAGGCCGTCCGGGGGCGTTGGCCGGGGGCGGGCTCAGCCGAGGACCGGGAGGTGGGCCGACAGGTCCGCCCGTTCGCCGCTCGCGTGGACCCGCGCCGCGGACAGGGCCTCCGCCCACGTGGTGCGGCCCGTGGCGAGCCGGATCCACGTCAGCGGGTCGGTCTCCACGACGTTCGGCGGCGTCCCACGGGTGTGCCGGGGGCCCTCGACGCACTGCACCACCGCGTGCGGCGGCACCCGCACCTCCACCGACCCGCCCGGGGCCTTCACCGCGAGCGCGTCGGCGAGCAGCCGGGTGCAGGCGGCCAGCGCCTGGCGGTCGTACGGGAGGTCGAGCCCGGTCGCGGCGTTCAGGTCGTCGGTGTGGACGATCAGTTCGACCGTGCGGGTCACCAGGAAGTCGGCGAGGCGGACTCCGCCGAAGCGGGTGACGATCAGCCGCTCGTCCGGGGCCGCCACCAGCACGTCGGCCAGCCGCCGCCCGGTCTCCTCGTACAGCTCGGCGAGCGCGCCCGGGGTTTCCGCTGCCGCCTCGGCGATCTCGCGGGTGTCGTGGTCGACGTCCCCGGCGTACTTCCGGGTGGCGAGCGGCCAGTCGAGCAGGGCCAGGTCCCGGGTGGCCGGCTCGGGCGCGGCCACGCCCCGGATCACGGAGCGCACGGCCATGGTGATGTGCGCGGCCAGTTCGCGGACCGTCCACTCGCCCAGCCGCGTCGGCAGGGCGAGTTGCTCGGGCGTGAGGGTCAGGACCCCCTGGCGTACGTGGTCGAACTGGGCGAGCACGGCGGCCCGCGTCTTGGCGGGGTCGTAGCTGCGGGTGCGCTTCTTGGCGGGAGGCATGGGCCGAGGCTAGCCGCGTCGCCGTGTGGCAGGGCCGTATCCCCCGGCGGAGACTGGAAGGGGGGTTACGAGAGGGGTGGAAGGATCATGGCGGAACACCCTGACGCCGCACTGGTGCGCAAGGCCTACGAAGCGTTCACCACAGGAGACATGGATACGGTCGCCTCTCTGATGACGGGTGACTGTACGCACCATGCGCCCGGCGAGAGCCAGATGTCCGGGCACATCAAGGGCCGTGACAACGTGATGGCCCACTTCGGCAAGCTCATGGAGCTGACCCACGGCACCTTCCGTGTGGAGCTGCAGGACGTCTTCGCGGACGGCCGGGGCCACGTCATGGCCGTCCACAAGTGGCACGGCGACCGCGGTGACCGGGGCATCGAGATGAAGGGCGGCCTCTTCGTCACCCTCCTCGGCGGCAAGTTCTCCGACGTCGACGAGTGCGTCGAGGACATCGACGAGGCCGACGCCTTCTGGGGTCAGGCCGAGTAGGCGCCCGCCCCCACCGTGAACGTCTCGCCGCCCGCCGGGACGCCGACACCACGCCAGGTGAACGGGATGCCACGGGCGGTGCGCGGGTCGGGGCCGTCCATGAGCTGGAAGTGCAGGTGCGGTTCCGTGGAGTTGCCCGAGTTGCCGCAGTGGGCGATCGGCTGCCCGGCGGCGACCCGGTCACCCGGGCGTACCCGCAGCGAGCCGCGCCGGAGGTGGGCGTACATCGCGTACGTACCGTCGCCGAGGTCCAGCACGATGTGGTTGCCGATGATGTGACGCGGCCCGCCCAGTGACCGGAACAGGCCCTCCACCAGCAGGAAGTACGGCAGCGCGGGCAGCGAGTTCCGGCTGAGGTGGTCGCGTTGGCGGTCCTCGGCGTGCACCACCGTCGCGTCCGCGACCGCGAGGAGCGGGGCGCCGAAGGCGGGGAAGTCGCCGTTGCGCCGCACGATGGGCCACAGCGGGGCGAAGGGCGGCCTCGGGCTCGTCTCCGACTCGGCCACGATGTCGATGGCGTACGTCTGGCCCAGGTAGTGGGTGCCGTGGCTCGGCACCTTGTCCGCCGGGCTGTTCAGGGCGGACCAGGTGCCGGCGACCGGCGGGTCCACCTCGACCGCGTCGTGTGCGGCGGGTGCGGTGCCGGTGGTACGGCGCTCCTCCGTGCGGTTCAGCGCGATACGGATGGCGACGGCGGCCAGGGCCGGAAGCCAGCCGACCCAGTAGTCGTACGGCAGGTCGACGAAGGGCGAGGCGAGCGCCTGGACGATGAAGAGCGCCCACAGGACGCGGGTGAGTATCGCCGCGGTCTTGCGCATGGACATGGTGTTCCCCCGTGTTCGATTGCGGTCCTACGTCTTACGGCCTTACGTCGTCACGGCCTTACGGGCCTTCCGGCCGGGCCGTGGCCAGGGCCACGAGCAGCGGCACCACGCGGCCCGCCGGGACCTCGTAGCGGCCGCGCCCGGCGGTGTGGAGCCAGCCCGCGCCGGTCAGTTGGCGCAGGTGGTGGTAGATCTGGCCGGTCGTGCCGATCTCCTCCAGCGCGGCCAGCTCGGCGGCGGTGCGCCGGCCGCCGACGATCTCGCGCAGCAGCCGGAGCCGGACGGGGTGGCCGAGCGCCGCGAAGGACTCGGCGGCCTCCGTCCAGTCGCCGTCCAACTGCTCGTCGGTGAGGACGCCGTACTGCCACTCGTACTGCTCCCCCGTCGGCAGCCGTACGGCTCCGGTGAACAGCACCCCGCCGTCGGGCACGCCCGCCTGGGCGAGCTGTGCCTTGAGCCCTTCCAGGGCCCAGAAGTCGCCCTCCCCGACGGGCGGTACGGCACGGTCGCCGCTCTCCAGCGCCGCCATGCGCCGCTCCAGTTCCGCGACGCGCTCCTCCAGCTCCATGACGCAGAGAATACGTAGTTACGTAATTACGTGCAAGGCAGCGACGGAAGAGCTGACGAAAGAGCCCCCGCCCGGACCACGAGGTCCGGACAGGGGCTCTCTCAGAAGGGTGCGATCAGGCCAGCAGACCCGGGATGGTCGCCTCGTGCGCCGTACGCAGCTCGCTCAGCGCGATGCTGAACTCGCCCTGTACGTCGATCTCGTCGCCGTCAACGACACCGATCCGCGTCGCGGGCAGCCCGCGCGCGCCGCACATGTCGGTGAAGCGGAGCTCCTCGCTGCGCGGGACGGACACGACCGCGCGGCCGGCCGACTCGCTGAACAGGAACGTGAACGCGTCGAGACCGTCCGGGACGATCAGGCGCGCGCCCTTCCCGCCACGCAGGCAGGACTCGACGACCGCCTGGATCAGGCCACCGTCCGACAGGTCGTGGGCGGCATCGATCATGCCGTCGCGGGAGCCGGCGATCAGGATCTCGCCGAGCAGTCGCTCCCGGTCCAGGTCCACCTTGGGCGGCAGGCCGCCGAGGTGGTTGTGGACGACCTCGGACCAGGCCGAGCCGCCGAACTCCTCACGCGTGTCGCCCAGCAGGTAGAGGAGCTGGCCCTCCTCGGCGAACGCGATCGGCGTACGGCGGTTGACGTCGTCGATCACGCCCAGCACGGCCACCACGGGGGTGGGGTGGATGGCGACGTCGCCCGTCTGGTTGTACAGCGACACGTTGCCGCCGGTCACCGGCGTCCCGAGCTGCTGGCAGCCGTCCGCCAGACCGCGCGTGGCCTCGGCGAACTGCCACATCACCGCCGGGTCCTCGGGCGAGCCGAAGTTCAGGCAGTCGGAGATGGCCAGCGGCTTGGCACCGGACGCGGCGACATTGCGGTACGACTCCGCCAGCGCGAGCTGCGCGCCCGTGTACGGGTCGAGCTTCGCGTACCGGCCGTTGCCGTCCGTCGCGATCGCCACGCCGAGGTTGGTCTCGTCGTCGATCCGGATCATGCCGGAGTCCTCGGGCTGGGCGAGGACGGTGTTGCCCTGCACGAACCGGTCGTACTGGTCGGTGATCCACGCCTTGGAGGCCTGGTTCGGGTGCGCGACCAGTTGGAGGACCTGCTCGCGCAGCTCCTCGCCGGAGGACGGCCGGGGGAGCTTGTTCGCGTCGTCGGCCTGGAGCGCGTCCTGCCACGCGGGCCGCTCGTACGGCCGGTGGTAGGTCGGGCCCTCGTGGGCGACGGTGCCCGGGGGCACGTCCACGATCTGCTCGCCGTGCCAGAAGATCTCCAGCCGGTCGCCGTCGGTCACCTCACCGATGACGGTGGCGATGACGTCCCACTTCTCGCAGATCTCCATGAAGCGGTCGACGTGCTGCGGCTCGACGATCGCGCACATGCGCTCCTGCGACTCGCTCATGAGGATCTCCTCCGGCGAGAGCGACGCGTCACGCAGCGGCACGGTGTCCAGCTCGACCCGCATGCCGCCGGTGCCGGCGGAGGCGAGCTCGCTGGTCGCACAGGACAGGCCCGCGCCACCGAGGTCCTGGATGCCGGCGACGAGCTTCTCCTTGAAGATCTCAAGGGTGCACTCGATCAGGAGCTTCTCCTGGAACGGGTCACCGACCTGGACGGCGGGCCGCTTGGTGGGCTTGGTGTCGTCGAAGGTCTCGGACGCGAGGACCGAGACGCCGCCGATGCCGTCGCCGCCCGTGCGGGCGCCGTACAGGATGACCTTGTTGCCGGGGCCGGACGCCTTGGCGAGGTGGATGTCCTCGTGCTTCATCACACCGATGCAGCCGGCGTTGACCAGCGGGTTGCCCTGGTAGCAGGAGTCGAAGACGACCTCACCACCGATGTTCGGCAGGCCCAGGCAGTTGCCGTAGCCGCCGATGCCCGCGACGACGCCCGGCAGGACGCGCTTGGTGTCGGGGTGGTCGGCCGCGCCGAACCGCAGCGGGTCGACGACCGCGACCGGACGGGCACCCATGGCGAGGATGTCGCGGACGATGCCGCCGACGCCGGTGGCCGCGCCCTGGTAGGGCTCGATGTACGAGGGGTGGTTGTGCGACTCGACCTTGAAGGTCACCGCGTACCCCTGGCCGACGTCGACGACGCCCGCGTTCTCGCCGATGCCGACGAGCATCGCGTCGTTCTCGGGGGCCTTCTCGCCGAACTGCTTCAGGTGGACCTTGCTGCTCTTGTACGAGCAGTGCTCCGACCACATGACCGAGTACATGGCCAGCTCGGCACCGGTCGGGCGCCGGCCGAGGATCTCCCGGATGCGCTCGTACTCGTCCTTCTTCAGGCCGAGCTCGGCCCACGGCTGCTCGACGTCGGGGGTCTCGGTGGCGTGCTTGACGGTGTCGAGGCTCATCAGACGTTGACCAGCTTCTTGAGGATCGAGGTGAAGAAACCGAGCCCGTCGGTACGGCCCGTACCGACCAGCGGCTCCACGGCGTGCTCCGGGTGCGGCATCAGGCCGACGACATTGCCGGCGGCGTTGGTGATGCCGGCGATGTCGCGCAGCGAGCCGTTCGGGTTGAAGTCCTGGTACCGGAAGACGACCCGCCCCTCGGCCTCCAGCTCGTCGAGCGTGCGCTCGTCGGCGACGTACCGGCCGTCGATGTTCTTGAGCGGGATGTGGATCTCCTGGCCCCGCGCGTAATCGGCGGTCCAGGCGGTCTCCGCGTTCTCCACCCGCAGCTTCTGGTCGCGGCAGATGAAGTGCAGGTGGTTGTTGCGCAGCATCGCGCCGGGCAGCAGGTGCGACTCGGTCAGCACCTGGAAGCCGTTGCAGATGCCGAGGACCGGCATTCCGGCCCTGGCCTGCTCGATGATCGTTTCCATCACCGGCGAGAACCGGGAGATGGCACCGGCGCGCAGGTAGTCGCCGTAGGAGAACCCACCCGGCAGGACGACCGCGTCGACCTGCTTGAGGTCCTTGTCACGGTGCCAGAGCGAGACGGGCTCCGCGCCCGCGAGCCGGACCGCGCGCAGCGCGTCCCGGTCGTCGAGCGTCCCGGGGAAGGTGACGACCCCGATCCGAGCGGTCACGACTCCACCTTCACGACGAAGTCCTCGATGACGGTGTTGGCGAGGAACGTCTCGGCCATCTCGTGGATGCGGGCGAGGGCGGCGTCATCGACCGGCCCCTCCACATCGAGCTCGAAACGCTTTCCCTGACGGACGTCGGTGATCCCCTCGAAACCGAGGCGGGGCAGTGCGCGCTGCACCGCCTGTCCCTGCGGGTCGAGGATCTCCGGCTTGAGCATGACGTCGACTACGACGCGTGCCACTGGCACTCCCGGTGGTGTGTTGCGTGGGCGGTTCCCTCAGCGTACCTGTCTCCAAAATCTACGCGAGTAGACATCTGGAGGACCCTACAAAAGGACGCAAGAACACACCGAGATCCAGCAGGAAAAATCCCGGAAAAGAATGCCACCGGCCATTGCCGCCGGACACGCTGATGCAATTGCCTGGGCTTCACAATGCCATGTGATCCGCTGTACAAAGGAATACAGCGGAAAGCAGCATTGCCCGTCAACAGCCGTAAATCCGGTATAGCCGCATGTCAGACATGTCACGTCAGGCATGTCAAGCAGGTCAGGGCGGCACACCGCGGGAAAGGACCGATATCCGTGGCGCAACGCGTAGTGGTCACGCTCTTCGACGACATCGACGGAGGAGAAGCGGCGGAAACGGTCACCTTCGGCCTCGACGGCAAGATGTACGAGATCGACCTCAACCCCGCCAATGCAAAGAAACTGCGCAAGGCCCTTGAGCCGTACGTGGAGGCCGGCCGCAAGCGGTCCGTCGGCGGCGGCACCGGAACCGGCCGCGCCAAGTCCCGCGCCTCGTACAAGCACACCTCGCTCGAACCCGACCCGGCGGCGGTCCGCGCCTGGGCGCAGTCCAACAAGATGGACGTCCCCGCCCGCGGCCGGATCCCGAAGCGGGTCTACGAGGCGTTCCGCGAGGCGAGCTGACGCACCGCCGCCTCCCCCTGGAAGCACCGAGTTGCGCGACACCCCTGGTGATCCGCTAGAGTCTGGATCACGCCGAGGGGCGAGGCCGGAAGGCCCCGAACCTCACGCAGCGTGCGGGTGTAGTTCAGTAGTAGAACATCCCCCTTCCAGGGGGAAGGCGCAGTGTGCGATTCCTGTCACCCGCTCTGCATCACGTACCGACCACTCCGGTCAATCAGGTACAGTGGTGTTCGCACCGCCCGGTGAGAGCCGGTCGGGAGCAATGCGGACGTGGCTCAGTTGGTAGAGCATCACCTTGCCAAGGTGAGGGTCGCGAGTTCGAATCTCGTCGTCCGCTCAGAGTACGAAGGCCCCGGTCATCACGACCGGGGCCTTCGTCGTGTCGCGCTGCTTTCGGCTCCGATGACATTTGTCATCGACAACCGGTGACAGCGCGGCCTGCCCCCGGGCGGCGGGCGGCGGAAGCCTTGAGACATGACCAACGTGATCGAGGCGGAAGACGTCCGGCGCAGCTACGCCGGGGGGTTCGAGGCCGTGACCGGCATCACCTTCTCCGTGGCGCGCGGCGAGATCTTCGCCCTGCTGGGCACCAACGGCGCGGGCAAGACCTCCACCGTGGAACTGCTGGAGGGCCTCGCCCGCCCGAGCGGCGGCACCGTACGGGTCCTCGGCCACGACCCGTACGCCGAACGCGCCGCCGTCCGGCCCCGGATCGGCGTGATGCTCCAGGAGGGCGGCTTCCCCTCCGACCTCACGGTCGCCGAGACCGTACGGATGTGGGCCGGCTGCACCACCGGTGCGCGGCCGGCCGGGGAGGCGCTGGAGATGGTCGGGCTGGGCGCCCGGTCCGGGGTGCGCGTCAAGCAACTGTCCGGCGGCGAGAAGCGGCGGCTGGACCTGGCGCTGGCCCTGCTCGGCCGCCCCGAGGTGCTGTTCCTGGACGAGCCGTCGACCGGCCTGGACGCGGAAGGACGGCGCGACACCTGGGAGTTGGTACGGGCGCTGCGGGACGGCGGCACGACCGTGCTGCTCACCACGCACTACCTGGAAGAGGCCGAGGCGCTCGCCGACCGGCTGGCCATCATGCACCAGGGGCGGATCGTGACGGCCGGCACGCCCGCCGAGGTGACGGCCTCGCGGCCGGCCCGCATCCGCTTCGTCCTTCCCGAAGGGGTCCCGGCCGGGCGGCTGCCGCTTTCGCTGCGGGCCGCGGCGACGGGGCGGAGGGTCGAGATCCGTACCCACGAACTCCAGGACGCGCTCGGCGAACTGCTGCTGTGGGCCCGCGAGACGGACGTACGGCTCGAAGGGCTGGACGCCCGGTCCGCCTCCCTGGAGGAGGCCTTCCTCGACATCGCGCGGAACGAAACGGTGGGTGTGTGACGTGGCGACCACGATGACGGCGCGGATGGGCGCGCTGGGGCGGGCCGAGCTGACCCTCCTCGTACGGAACCGGTACGCGCTGTTCACCGCGCTGCTGATGCCCGTGCTGATGGTGGGGGTGCTGCGGTCCTCGCTCGACCGGGTCGACCTCGACCGGGTCGGGATGACCGCGCTTGAGGCGGCGCTGAGCGGCGGCGTGGTGATGATGCTGATCCTCGTCGTCTACCTCAACCTCGTCTCGGCGTACGTGGCGCGGCGCGAGGAGCTGGTGCTCAAGCGGCTGCGCGCGGGCGAGGCGTCCGACCGGGAGATCCTCGCCGGGACCGCGCTGCCCGCCGTGGTGCTCGCGGTGGCGCAGACCGTGCTGATGGTGGTGACGGGCGTGGCGGCCTTCGACGTGGGCGCGCCGCAGCGGCCCGAACTCTTCGCCGGCGGCGTGCTGTTCGGTGTGGTGATGCTGATCGCGCTCGCCGGGGCGACGGCGGCGGTCACCCGGACCGTGGAGAGCGCCCAGATCACCACCATGCCGCTGTTCCTGATCTCGGCGTTCGGATCCGGGCTGTTCGTCCCGCTGGAGATACTCCCGGAGAGGGTCGCCTCGGTGTGCGAACTGCTGCCGCTGTCGGGCGTGATGACGCTCGTACGGGCCGGCTGGCTGGGTGGCGGGGGCGATGCGAAGGAGCTGGTGGGCGCGGCGCTGACGGCGCTGGCCTGGACGGTGATCTCGGTGTTTGCTGTGCAACGGTGGTTCCGCTGGGAGCCACGGCGCTGAGGGGGAGCGGGACGTGGGACTGACTGGTTGGTGGAGCCGGCGGAGCAACCCGGAGAAGGTCGAGCTCTACACCCGTTGGTCGTTCCATCTGTTCGTGCTGATCGAGATCGGCGCGATCGGGCTGCGGGCG
This sequence comes from Streptomyces sp. NPDC049837, assembly GCF_040674455.1. Lineage (NCBI taxonomy): Bacteria > Bacillati > Actinomycetota > Actinomycetes > Kitasatosporales > Streptomycetaceae > Streptomyces > Streptomyces sp. NPDC049837. Next base: position 56,782 of record NZ_JBFAMP010000004.1, read on the forward strand.
TTCACCGGGGCGCCGCAGCCGCTGGGCGGCTGGCTCCTGTTGCTGACGTGCGGCCACGCCGTGCTGGGCGGGGTGCTGTCGTCGCGGGCGCTGGACTGGACCGTGGGCCGGCGGGAGCGCCCGTACCGGCTCATCGCGGCGCACGGCGCGCTGTCGGTGGTGGTGGCGGCCGGGGCGCTGGCGCTGTGGAGGTTCGGCGCGCTGGACAAGGACATGGGGACCGCCGGCACCGTGGTGATCGGGGCGCTCAGCTTCTGTGTCGCCTCGGTGGTGCTGTGCATGGCCAAGGTGCGGCACATGCTGTACCTGGTGCTGGCCACGGGGGCGGGCGTCGCGTTGTTCAGCCTGGCGCTCGGGCTGTCCAGAGGGGAGGCGGCCGGGTTCGCGGTGGGGTTCCTGATGGGCGGGTTGATGCTGGCGTTCACCAGCGGGTTCTCGGGCTGGCTGCTGCGGGCGGTGTGGGAGCTGGACGCGGCGCGGGAGCTCCAGACTCGGCTCGCGGTCGCGGAGGAGCGGCTGCGGTTCGCGCGGGACCTGCACGACGTGATGGGCCGCAACTTGTCCGTGATCGCCCTGAAGAGCGAGCTCGCCGTGCAGCTCGCCCGGCGGGGCAAGGCGGAGGTGGCCGTGGAGCAGATGGCCGAGGTGCAGCGGATCGCCCAGGAGTCCCAGCGGGAGGTGCGGGACGTGGTGCGCGGCTACCGGGAGGCCGATCTGCACACGGAGCTGGAGGGCGCGCGGAGCGTGCTGGCGGCGGCCGGGATCGCGTGCACGGTGGACGCGGCGGAGGCCTCTGCGGAGGCGGAGCTGCCGGCGCGGGTCCAGTCGGCGCTCGCCTGGGTGGTGCGGGAGGGGACGACGAACGTGCTGCGGCACGGGGACGCCCGGCGGTGCACGGTGTCGGTGTCGGTGCGGGGGCCGGGTCCGGGAGTGGTGCCGGGGTCGGGGCCGGGGTCGGGAGCGGTTGGTGCGGAGGAGAGGTGCGTGGTGCTGGTGGTGGAGAACGACGGGGTGGACGGTGGTTCTTCCGCCGGGGCCGGTTCGGGTCCTGGGACCGGGTCGGGGCTGGCCGGGCTGCGGGAGCGGCTGGCGGCGCTGGACGGGACGCTGGAGGCCGGGCGGGTGAGCGGCGGGCGGTTCCGGGTGACGGCACGGGTGCCGGTCGGGGCCCCGGTCCTGGAGGACGGAGCCTCGGCGGCGGAGGGGGCTTCGGTGCCGGAGGAGGGCGCCTCGGTGCCGGAGGGGGCGCGGTGACCGCCCCCGTACGCGTACTGCTGGCCGATGACGAGCACCTGATACGGGGCGCCCTGGCCGCCCTGCTCGGGCTGGAGGACGATCTCGTCGTCGTCGCCGAGGCGGCGTCCGGGCCCGAGGCGCTCGCCATGGCGCGGGCGCACCGGCCGGACGTCGCGGTGCTGGACCTCCAGATGCCAGGTGCCGACGGTGTGAAGGTCGCCACATCGCTGCGGACCGAGCTGCCCGGCTGCCGGACCATGATCGTGACCGGGCACGGGCGTCCCGGGCACCTGAAACGGGCCCTCGCGGCGGGTGTGCGGGGCTTCGTACCGAAGACCGTCAGCGCCCAGCGGCTCGCCGAGATCATCCGCACCGTCCACGCCGGAAGCCGTTACGTCGACCCGGAGTTGGCCGCCGACGCCATCTCCGCCGGGGACTCCCCGCTGACCGCCCGGGAGGCGGAGGTGCTGGAGCTGGCGGTGGACGGGGCGCCCATCGCGGAGATCGCCGAGCGGGCGTCCCTGTCGCCCGGGACGGTACGGAACTACCTGTCGTCGGCCGCCTCGAAGCTGGGCGCCGAGAACCGTCATGCGGCGGCACGTCTCGCGCGGGAGCGAGGTTGGGTATAGTGGTCTCGCGCTACGGCGCATGCGGACGTAGCTCAGTTGGTAGAGCGCAACCTTGCCAAGGTTGAGGTCGCGAGTTCGAGCCTCGTCGTCCGCTCAGATGGAAGCCCCCCGGCCGGTCGGCCGGGGGGCTTCTTCGTTCACTCCGCTTACCGGCTCACTGCCAGGAGTGGCCGGTCAGCAGCTCGTACGCCTCCAGGTACTTCGCGCGGGTCGCGTCCACGACCTGCTGCGGGAGGGGCGGGGGCGGCTGCTCGCTCTTGCGGTCCCAGCCGGAGGCCGGCGAGGTCAGCCAGTCGCGGACGTACTGCTTGTCGTACGACGGCTGCGCGTGGCCCGGCTCCCAGGCGTCGGCCGGCCAGAAGCGCGAGGAGTCCGGCGTCAGCACCTCGTCGGCGAGGACCAGGCCGTCGCCGTCGTGGCCGAACTCGAACTTGGTGTCCGCGAGGATGATGCCCCGGTCGCGGGCGATGTCCCGGGCGCGGGAGTAGATCGCGAGGGTCGACTGGCGGAGCTGGGCGGCGGTCTCCGGGCCGACCTGGCGGGCGACCTCCTCGTACGACACGTTCTCGTCGTGGTCGCCGACGGCCGCCTTGGTGGCGGGGGTGAAGATCGGCGCGGGCAGCTCGGAGCCGTCGGTGAGGCCTTCGGGGAGGGCGAGGCCGCAGACCGTACGGGACTCGTTGTACTCGGCGAGGCCGGAGCCGGTGAGGTAGCCGCGGGCCACGCACTCGACCGGGACCATGCGAAGCGACCGGCAGATCAGGGTGCGGCCCGCCCAGTCGGCGGGGGCGCCGGCGGGCAGCTCGGTGGAGATGACGTGGTTGGGGATGAGATCGGCGAGCCGGTCGAACCACCAGAGCGAGAGCTGGGTGAGGACGCGCCCCTTGTCCGGGATCTCGGTGGGCAGCACCCAGTCGTAGGCGGAGATGCGGTCACTGGCGACCATGACGAGCTCGCCCGCCTCGTTCTGGTACAGGTCGCGCACCTTGCCGGTGTGCAGATGCACCAGGCCCGGGACCTCGACGGGTTCGGGCTTTTCGACGAATCCGGACACGGTTCCTCCCCGTGGTTCTGTCCAATCGACTCCGATTCTCCCGCATGCGGGAGCCGGGGCTTTGGCCAGGGGTCTCGCGGAGCGTGTGGAACGTGCGGGATCTTCAGGAAGGATCTTCGGGATGAGCCTTTCAGGGGGGTTCTAGTCCCGTTTGCAGATGCGGTCCAGGAGGTTGGCCGTGGCGCGCTGGATACGGAGGTCGACATGACCCGGCCGGTCCAGGGCCGGTGACCAGGCGAACGTGCCCGAGGCGAACACCAGGGCGCCGGACGGGGCCCGGTAGAGGGAGGTCTCCTGGTGGCGCACGTTGTTCTCGCCGTCCCGGTAGGGGGAATGGGCGAGCAGGATGCGGCGCCGGTGCTCGGGGAGGGCGGTGCGCGGGAAGTACCGGTCGGCCTCGCCGGCGACCAGGCCGGGCAGCTCGTCGCCCTCGCCGGCACCCGTGGCGTCCCAGAGCCAGTGCTCGGCGTTGCGGACGACCATCGGGTGCGGTTCGGGGACCCGGCCCGCGTACTGGATGCCGAGGAGCTGCTGCTCGGGCCGGTCGATCTCGCGCCACAGGGTGGGCTTGCCCGGGCCCCGGCGTTTTCGGCAGGTGAGGAGCCGGTCCGGGACGCCGGAGGGCGACGGCGCCAGCTCGACCTGCCAGTACATGGTGTTGGCGGACAGGAACACCAGCGAGGTGCCCTGGTCGCGGGCCTGCTCCACCGTGCGCCGCATGGGCACGGACCAGTACTCGTCGTGGCCGGGGAAGACCAGGCCCCGGTACCGGGTCGGGTCGATGCGGCCGGCGTGCAGGTCGCGGGCGTCGGCGTAGGCGAGGTCGTAGCCGTACCGCTCCGCCCAGCGGATGAAGTCGTAGGCGTGGCCGACGTGGAGCGGCAGGCCCGCGCCCGCGTAGGGGCGGTCGAAGGAGACGGTGGTGGCGGCGTCCTCCTCACCGAGCAGGCGGCCGTCCTCGTCCCAGGCGTGGTAGAGGCTGGCGCCGGTGCGGCCGTCCTCCGGATAGAGGTTGTACGCCTGCCAGGTGATGTCCGGGAGGAGCAGGAGCAGGTCGGCGGGGTGGCTGTCGCGGACGGTGAAGGGGATGTGGGAGCGGTAGCCGTCGAGGGTGGTGAGGACCGCCACGTAGGCGCCGATCGACCAGTAGGACGGCACCTGGAGCCGCCAGGAGAGCCACCAGTGGTGGCAGGAGACCGTCCGGTCGGCGGTGAGCGGCGGCGGCTGGACGATGCCGGAGAGGCGCGGGCTGGTGGTGATCTTGGCGGCGCCGTCGCCCGCGTAGTGCCCGATCCGATAGATGTCGACCGAGAACTGCTGGGGCGGGTCCACGGTGATGTGGAAGTCGATCGCCTCACCGGGAGCGACCGCGCCGGTGGAGGCGAAACCCTTGATCTGCCGGCGTACGTCGTCGGCGGAGCGCGGTCCGCCGTGCCCGCCGCGGGCGAGGGCGGGGTCGGCGTACCAGGGGACGACCTGGCCGGTGTCGCCGAAGTACTGCTCGCTGCCGCGGAGCCAGGGCAGCGGCCCCTGGCCGAACGGGTCCGTGACGGCATGGGCGAGGGCTCCCGATTCCCACCGCCGAATCTGTTCCGCCCCCATGTGCGCCCCTCCCTCGACTCCCCCGCGACTGTCAGTGCCGGTCTCCAGCACATCACATAACGCACTCACTCCGTCACCGTTCGTCGTTAATTGGCGAGAACGGAACGTGGCATTCCGGTTTTGGCGCGCCGGTCGCGCGTCCGCCCCACGTCGGTCAGACGAGGCGTACGGGCTTCTCGGGGCGTACGCCGACGGTCGCCAGCCAGGAGCGGAGGGGCTCCGGATCGGCGTCCTCTATGAGGCTCAGCACCCGGGCGGCGAGGTCCGGGTGACGCTTGCCGCCCACCAGCAGGGTCGGCCCGTCGAGCCAGTCCAGCCCGGGTGCCGCGCCCGCCGTGTCGACGGCCGCGCAGCAGACCATGGCGGTCACGTGGTCGGCCAGCAGCTCCCGCCCACTGCGCGGCGGCTGCAACGGGAACAACGGCAGCGCGTCGCCCCCGGGCCCCCACGCGGCATGGTCCAGGTCGCCGGGGACGGATATGGGGGGTGGTGGGGTGGTGGGGGTGGTGGGGGTTGGGGTGGGTGGCGGTACGGGGGGCTGGAGGGGCGCGGGGGTTGGGGCGGCCGGGGGCGCGGGGGTGGCCGGGGGCGTGGGGGCCTCGGGCGGCGCGGGGGCGGCGGTGGGGGCGTCCGGGGCAGGGGCGCGGGGCGTGTCCGGCTCGGGCGTCGGCTCGGGGGTGGTCACGCCGGGGTCCGGGGCGTCGGCCGTCGCGGGGGCCGTTTCGGGCGCGGGGGCCGCAGCGGGTACGGGAGCCGGGCCGGGCGCCGGGGGGCCGGTGGTGGCCTCGCGGGAGAGTTCGGCGGTGATCGCGGCGGCGAGCGTTTCGCCGGTGTGGGCGGTGGCCAGGTGGTCCATCACCCGGGCCAGCGTCGCCTCCGCGTCCCGGTCGACGCCGAGGCGGTCGAGGACCCGGTGGAGGCGGGCCGCCTCCGTACGCCATTTGCGGTCGACGACCTCGTCCGGGTACTGCTGCCAGTCCACCGGGGCCCAGCCGGGGCCCGCCTCCGCCGGCCCGCCGTGGAAAAGGCGGGCGGCGAGCAGCGAGGTGGCCTCGTCGACGAGCCCGGGCTCCTCCAGCAGGTCGCACGCCGGCCGCTCGCCCAGCCGGGAGGCGAACCCTTCCGCCAGCCGGTCCCGGCGCGACAGTTCGGTCAGCGCCGAGACGACGCCCGCGTCCAGCCGGGAGGGCCAGCGGCCCATGCGCCAGGCGGGCAGGGCGACCCGGGTCAGCAGCCGGTCCCAGCCCGCGTACGCCAGCCCGACCTGCTCCTGGGCGACGATCCGCAGACCGTAATCCACAGCCTGTGCACGCTCCGACGCGGCCGCCGCCACGGCCCGCTCCATCTCGGCCGCGTGCACCCGGCAGTTGCGCAGCAGCACCCGCACCACGGCGCCGACGAGACGCGCCCCCAGGCGCCGTACCGGATCGAGCCCCGGCCGGTCCGCCGCCGCGACCGCCGCGTCCAGGCCCCGGACGAAACGGCGGGCCGCCGCTATGTCGGGGTGCGCGGACGGTCCCGTACCGGCGACGACCGGCGCCAGCACCGCCCGCAGCTCGGCGACCCGCATCCACCAGAGGAACGGTGACCCTATGACCAGGACGGGCGGGGTGTCGGAGCGGTGCACGCCGGGCACGCCCGGTATGCCGTGCGCCGGGTGCGTACGGTCCTCGAGCCAACTGTCGCAGTCCGGGGTCAGCGCTATCCCGGACGGCACCGGCACATCGAGCCGCCCCGCCAGGTCCTGCACCATCCGGTACAGGTCGGGGGCCGACTCCCGGGGGATCTCGACCGTCGGGGTGAGCGCCGGGCGGGCCCGCGCGATCACGGTCGCGACCACGGCGGCCGCCAGCAGCACGACGACCGCGAACACCGACACCACCCAGCGCGCGGCGTCCCAGCCTGCGCCGGACAGATGGCCCGTGGCGCCACCGGCCAGCAGTACGACGGCGAGCGCGGCGGGCAGCAGCGCCACGGCCAGCGCCCTGCCGCGCACCCGCAGCACGGCCAGGGCCCGGGCATGCGCGGCCCGTGCGCCCAGCTCCTCACCCATTCCGAAACGAGTACCGGAATCGGACACGGCCGTACGTCACCCCCTTCTGCCCTGCGGCGGACTGCCTCGCAGCGGTGTTGGTCACTCCCCCACTGTGGCACCCACCACTGACATCGCAATGCCGGTGGGCCAAGTGCCGGAACGCTTGCGCGGCACCCTAGTTGGGGCATCGGCAGGCGTCATCCGGATGGGTCAGCCGTCACTCGATGGAATGGCTTTGGGCAAAGGTGAAGACGGTCCGGCGAACCGCGCGGTTCACTCGCGCGATCGCCCGGGGTTTCACGCCCCGGCGGCCTTGCGCGCGATGTCCGTACGGTGCTGCGAGCCGTCAAGCCGGATACGTCCGACCGCCGCGTACGCCCGCTCCCGGGCCTCGGCGAGGTCCTTGCCGGTCGCGGTGACGGACAGGACGCGGCCGCCCGCGCTGACGACGGCGTCGCCCTCCCGCCTGGTCCCGGCGTGCAGGACGTACGCGTGGGGCGCGTCCTTCGCCGCGACCTCGTCCAGGCCCTCGATCGGGTCACCGGTGCGCGGCGTGCCGGGGTAGTTGTGCGAGGCGACCACCACGGTGACGGCGGCGTCCTCACGCCAGTTCAGCGGCGGCTCGCTGTCGAGAGTGCCATTGGCGGCGTGCAGCAGGACCCGCGCGAGCGGCGTCCTCAGGCGGGCCAGGACCACCTGGGTCTCGGGGTCGCCGAAGCGGGCGTTGAACTCGATGACCCGAACGCCCCGCGAGGTGATCGCGAGGCCCGCGTACAGCAGTCCCTGGAAGGGAGTGCCGCGGCGGCGCAGCTCGTCGACGGTCGGCTGGAGGACGGTCGCCATGACCTCGTCGACCAGCTTGGGGTCGGCCCAGGGGAGCGGCGAGTACGCACCCATGCCTCCGGTGTTGGGGCCCTCGTCGCCGTCGAGTGCGCGCTTGAAGTCCTGGGCGGGGGTGAGCGGCAGCACGGTCGTGCCGTCGGTGATCGCGAAGAGGGAGACCTCGGGGCCGTCCAGGTACTCCTCGATGACCACGCGCTCGCAGGAGCGGGCGTGGGCGCGAGCCTGCTCGATGTCACTGGTGACGACGACGCCCTTGCCGGCCGCGAGGCCGTCGTCCTTGACGACGTACGGGGCGCCGAAGGCGTCGAGCGCCTCGTCGATCTCGTCGTGGGTGGTGCAGACGTACGAGCGGGCCGTGGGGACGCCGGCGGCGGCCATCACGTCCTTGGCGAACGCCTTGGAGCCCTCCAACCGCGCGGCCTCCTTGGAGGGGCCGAAGCAGGGGATGCCGGCCGCCCGTACGGCGTCGGCGACCCCGGCGACGAGCGGTGCCTCCGGGCCGACGACGACCAGGTCGGCCTCCAGGCCGGTGGCCAGGCGGGCGACCGCGTCGCCGTCGAGGGCGTCGACCTGGTGGAGCTCGGCGACCTCCGCGATTCCGGCGTTGCCGGGCGCGCAGTGCAGAGCGGTGACGTCGGGATCGAGGGAGAGAGAGCGGCACAGGGCGTGTTCGCGGGCGCCGCCGCCGATGACGAGGACCTTCACGCCAGCCAGGGTAGCCCGCGGAGCGGGGCGATCTTTGTGCGGGCCACCGAGGACGCCTCCGCTACTCGTTCGTATATTCCTCCACCACCGTCGCCCCGAGCTCGCGCACGATCAGCTCGTGGCCGGAGAGCGCCGAGTCGACGAGGTCCGGGTCGTCGTCCTCCGGCATGTCGTCCTCGGGCCTGACCGGCTGCCGGGCGGCGGGCGCCCTCGGGGGCTCCGTCCCGGACGGCCCGGAAGCCGGTGCCGGGGCCGGCGAGGGCGCCGGCCGGGGGGCCGGGGCCTGCGGCGTCTGCTGTGACGTCTGCTGTACGGGGCGGGGGGCGGCCTGCGGGCCGGGCGCGGGCGACTGGGGCGGGCGCCCGCCGCCGTAGCCACCGCCGCCGCCTCCGCCGCTGCCGCCCGTGAAGCCGCCGCCTCCGCCGCCGGACTGGGGCGGGGGCGCGGAGCCGCCCGACGGATCGACGATCGCCTCGATCTTCCACTGGACGTTGAACTGCTCGGCGAGGGCCTGCTTCAGGACGTCCTCGCTGCCGCTGCTCGCGAAGTTGTCCCGGGCGCCGGCGTTGAGGAAGCCCAACTGGAGGGTGGTGCCGTCGAAGCCGGCGACCTGGGCGTTCTGGCTGAGCAGGATCCAGGTGAAGCGGCGGCGGTTCTTGACCGCTTCCAGGATGTCGGGCCACATGTTCCGCACCTGGGCGGCGCCCTGGGCCATACCGGGAGCGGGGGCGGGGGCGGGGGCGCTTGTGGGCGCGGGCGCCGACGGCTCCGGCTGGTGCGCCGGGGCGGCGGGCCGCGCGGACGCGGAGGAGGGCCAGGCACCCGGCCGGCCGGCCGACTCCTGGGACCCGGGCGCGGCGGCGGAGGGCCACGCCCCGGGCCGGGATGCGGCGGGCTGTGTGGCCGGCGGTGTGGCCGGTGGCGCGGGAGCCGGCTCCGGGGGCGGCGCGGGCGCTGCGGGGGGCGCGACCTGGGCGGGCGCCGGGGCGGCGGGTCCGGGCTGCGGCGCCGGGGCGTCGTCCCCCGGCCCCCGCACCGCCGCGCGGGCGGCGGCGGGTCCACCGCCCGGCACGACCGGCGGCACCTGGGCGTGGGCCTCGGGCCCGGGTACGTACCCCATGGCGGGGCCCGGCCCCGTCGCCTGGAACGCGGCGCCCTGGACCACCGAGCCCCGCTCCAGCCGGTCCAGCCTGGCCAGCAGCGACCGCTCGTCGGTGAACGCGGCGGGCAGCAGCACGCGCGCGCAGATCAGCTCGAGCTGGAGGCGCGGCGAGGTCGCCCCGCGCATCTCGGTGAGCCCGGTGTTCACGATGTCGGCGGCCCGGCTGAGCTCGGCGGCCCCGAACACGGACGCCTGGGCCGCCATCCGCTCGACCACGTCGGCGGGCGCGTCGATGAGCCCCTTCTCGGCGGCGTCCGGCACGGCGGCCAGGATCACCAGGTCGCGCAGCCGCTCCAGCAGGTCGGCCACGAACCGCCGGGGGTCGTTGCCGCCCTCGATGACCCGGTCGACGACCTCGAACGCGGCGGCCCCGTCCCCGGCGGCGAAGGCGTCCACCACCGAATCGAGCAGCGAGCCGTCCGTATAGCCGAGGAGCGCCGTGGCCATGGCGTATGTCACACCGTCCTCGGCGGCGCCGGCCAGCAGTTGGTCCATCACGGACATCGAGTCACGCACCGACCCGGCGCCGGCCCGCACGACGAGCGGCAGCACGCCTTCCTCGACGGGGATCTGCTCCTTGCCGCACACCTCGGCCAGGTAGTCCCGCAGCGTCCCGGGCGGCACGAGCCGGAACGGATAGTGGTGCGTACGCGACCGGATGGTGCCGATGACCTTCTCGGGCTCGGTCGTCGCGAAGATGAACTTGAGGTGCTCCGGCGGCTCCTCGACCACCTTCAGCAGGGCGTTGAAGCCCGCCGAGGTGACCATGTGGGCCTCGTCGATGATGTAGATCTTGTACCGGCTGCTCGCCGGCCCGAAGAACGCCTTTTCGCGCAGCTCACGGGCGTCGTCCACGCCACCGTGCGATGCGGCGTCGATCTCGATGACGTCGATCGACCCCGGCCCGTTCCGCGCCAGGTCCTGGCACGACTGGCACTCCCCGCACGGTGTGGGCGTGGGACCCTGCTCACAGTTCAGGCACCGCGCCAGGATCCGGGCACTGGTCGTCTTCCCGCACCCGCGCGGCCCACTGAACAGGTACGCGTGATTGACCCGGTTGTTCCGCAGGGCCTGCTGCAACGGGTCGGTGACATGCTCCTGCCCGATGACCTCGGCGAAGGACTCGGGACGATAGCGGCGGTACAGCGCAAGGGACGACACCCTTACGACGATATCGGGCCCCACCGACAATCGACCCGGCCCACCGGCCCTCCCCCGCCAACGCAAGCGCCCCCCACGCACCCGCCAGAGCCGACCTACCCTTGCTGCCTTCCGGCCCTGGGGGAGTTCAGTCAGATAGCGCCACGTGAGGGGCTGCGCCCAGCCTACCCGATCCCACGGGCCCCCCGGGCCACCCCCCGGCCCCCGCCGGCACCCACAGCCGCCCTGGGAGGTCCCCGGCGGGAACGGGTTCGCGAGCACTCCTCAACGTCTTGTATTGTTTGCGGCGGAGGATTCGCCTAGAGGCCTAGGGCGCACGCTTGGAAAGCGTGTTGGGGGCAACCCCTCACGAGTTCGAATCTCGTATCCTCCGCCAGCCCAGAGGGCCGGACCGCACAAGCGGTCCGGCCCTCTGGCTTTGTACGCGGTTTCGCGGGTCAGGCGGACTGGAAGGTCCGGACGAGGACCGGCAGGCCGGCGGCGGCTGCCGGGAGCATCCGGCCGGGGCGGGGGCTCATGACTCGTCCGGTTGGCAGCGGGGGCACCACACCGTGGAGCGGCTTGCCATGCGGGAGCGGCGCAGGGGGCCGTGGCAGCGGGGGCAGGTCGGGGTGGGGTCGTCGCGGTGGCCGGTGAGCCAGGAGTCGCGTGGGGGGACGCGGCCGGCGGTGACCGCGGAGCGCAGGGTGCGCCGCATGTGGGTGTACAGGCGGCGGCGTTCGGCCTCGGTGAGGTCGTTCGCCCGGCAGGTGGGGCGCAGTCCGGCGCGCCACAGGATCTCGTCGGCGAGCAGATTGCCCAGTCCGGCCAGGACGGACTGGTCGGTGAGGACCGTCTTGACGCGGCCGTGGCGGGCCGAGAGCGCGGCCTCGAACTCCGCACGGCCCACCGCCATGGCGTCGGGTCCCTGGCGGTCCAGCAGCCGTTCGACGGCGGAGTCGTCGGCGGCCAGCCAGAGACCCTGGAGCTTGCGCTGGTCGCGGTAGCGGAGCTGCCGGCCGGCGCCGACGGTGAACAGGACGCGGTCGTGGGGCTCCGCCGCGTCGTCGGGGTGGCCGCAGACCAGAAGCCCGGTCATGCCGAAGTGCAGCATGAGGGTGGGGCCGCCGTCGGTGCGGGCGAGCAGCCACTTGCCGTGCCGCTCCGCCTCCGTGAACCGCCGGCCCTCCAGAGCGTCGCGCAGCCGCCGCGTGCTCACCCCGTGCAGTACGCCCGCGTCGCGCACGTCTACGCGCTCGATGACCCTGCCCTTCGCGCAGGATTCCAGCACCTTCCGGAAGCCCTCGACGTCCGGCAGCTCAGGCATGGCGTACGTCCTTCGATCCGGCGGACAGGTCCAGGATGTCGCGCCGGATTCCCATGAGGGAAGAGGGGCCGGACCCGGGGTCGGGCCGGCCCCTCGGGGTTCGTCAGCGCTCCGTGGTGGCCTTCCGGCGGCGGGCGGCGAACAGCGTGCCCGCGCCCAGTGCCACGGCCGCGCCCGCCGCCAGGGCGAGGGGCGTGGCGGAGGAGGCACCGGTGGCGGCGAGGGTGCCGGGGGAGGGGGTCGTGGTGACGGGGAGGGGCGACGTCGTGCCCTGGGGCTGCGGGTCGGGTGTGGCGGTGGGGGTGGTGGTCGGGGCCGGGGTGGTGGACGCGGCGACGACGTCGAAGGCGTACTCGTAGAACTCGGGAGTCCCACCGCAAGACTTGTCGTCGTTGGCGTAGTCGGCGGCGAGGGAGGCGACCCCGGGGCCGGCCGGCGTCTTGGCGTCGGTCTTCACGCGCAGCTTTACGTCGGCGTGGGCGCCGGGCGCGAGTTTGTCGACGGCGCCCGCGTAGTGGTCGGCGTCCACGTCCTGCCAGGCCGGGGAGGCGGCCGTGGACCACTGGACGTCCAGCAGGTCGCCGCCCGCCTCGACCTCCACGTACGGCCAGACCTCGTCGAGGGTCCGGTCGGTGCCGTTGGTGACGCGGACCGTGAAGTCGACCGTCGTACCGGCGGTGACCTTCGCGGGCAGGCCGGTCGCGGTGACGGTGAGCCGGTCCTCGGCGACGCACGCGCCCGCCTCGGCCTCCTCGCGCGCCTCGGCAAGCGCCTTGTCGGCGGCCTCCTTGGCGGCGAGGGCCTTCGCCTTTTCCTGGCGCGCCAGGTGAATGCGCCGGGACGCGGCGACCAGCGCGTCGTCCCGCGCCGTGTCGGCCGCCTCCGCCTTGGCGTCGGCGGCGTCCTTGGCCCGGGCGGCGGCCTCGGCGGCGGCCTGCGCGTCGGCGACGTCCTTCTCCGCCTGCGCCCTCTCCGCCTCCGTGGCGGTCTCGGGCAGCTCCTTCAGGGCGGCCTGGGCCTCGGCGAGCGCCTTGTCGGCGGCCTCCTTGGCCGTGGCCGCGGCCTTCGCCTCCTTGGCCGCCGTGACGGCCGCCACGGCGAGGGGTGCCTCGTCGGACTGTTCGTCGATGAGCGCCTGGAGGGCGGCGACCTCCTCGGCGACGGCGGCGTCGTACGCCTTCTGCGCCTCGGCCGCCGCCTTCTCCAGCTCCTTGAGGGAGGGCTTGGCGGCGTTGCCCGCGAAGGACCTGCCGACGGGCGGCGGCACCTCGGCGTACGCGGGCGTGACGGAGAGCAGCACGGCGGGCGTGGTGACGGCGGCGACGACAGCCGTCGCGAGCATACGGCGAATCTTCACAGGAGCCCTTTTGGTCGGAAAGGTCTGGAGACTTGGTCTGGAGGCTCGGGCTGGAGGCTCGGGCTGGAGGCTCGGGCTGGAGGCTCGGGCTGGGACTTGTGATCTGGGGCTGGGTCTGGCGGCCGAGCGGTGGAAAGCGGAAGCGGCCGCTGTGGACGACGACAACCTCGCACACCACGACCGGCGATGATCGTATGACCGGCTCGGGGGGTGTGGAGGGGCAATATCCCTCCTTCGGGCGCGCCCCGCATTCCGCGCGAGCGACAAACGCGGCCAAGAGGGGCAGTTGCTCACCGTGCCCGGTGTGTTTCTGTGAGGCTTTTCTCGCCGGGGCCGAAGCCGAGACCGAAGCACTGTGTCGAGAACGGGTCGCCGGGTCCGACGTCCCATGTGAACGCCATCCATGAGCCTCCGAGGCATCCGAGGCACCCCATGAAAGGACCGGCATCATGAAGTACCTGGTGATGGTGCAGGGCACGCAGGCCGACTACGACGCCATGAGCGGCAAGGCCTCCGCGCACAGCCCCGCCTGGAGCGAGAAGGAGATCCAGGCGATGTTCGCGTTCATGCAGGAGATCAACGACGACCTCGCCGAGTCGGGTGAGTTCGTCGACGGCCAGGGGCTCGCCGAGCCGCGCCGGACCCGCCTCGTCAGCCTGGGCGAGGACGGCCGGCCGGTCATCACGGACGGGCCGTACGGGGAGACGAAGGAGGTGCTCGCCGGGTACTGGGTGCTCGACTGCGCGAGCCTCGACCGGGTCACCGAGATCGCGGCGCGCGTCGCCCGCTGCCCGCAGCCCGCAGGCGCGCCCGAGTACCCCGTCGTCATCCGGCCCATCATGGAGAACGGCACCGACATCTGCTGAGGCACCGTGAACCACGACGTCGAGGACCTGTTGCGGCACCACGCCCCGCAGGTCCTCGGCGCGCTCGTACGCCGGTACGGGCACTTCGACCCCGCCGAGGACGCCGTACAGGAGGCCCTGCTCGCCGCCGCGCGCCAGTGGCCCCGCGACGGGGTGCCGGACAACCCGCGCGGGTGGCTGATCCGGGTGGCGTCGCGCAAGCTGATGGACCAGCTCCGGGCCGACGAGGCGCGGCGCAGGCGCGAGGAGGCGGAGGCGGCGCTCGCACCCCGCGACGCGTTCACCGCGCCGCCGCCCGGGGAAGGCGCGTCCGGGGAGGGCCGGGCGCCGTCCGAGGACGACACGCTCACCCTCCTGTTCCTGTGCTGCCACCCGGACCTGACGCCGGCCGCCCAGATCGCGCTGACGCTGCGCGCGGTGGGCGGCCTGACGACGGCCGAGATCGCCCGCGCCCACCTGGTCCCGGAGGCGACCATGGCCCAGCGGATCAGCAGGGCCAAGCAGAGGATCAAGGGCGTGCCCTTCCGCCCGCCCCGGCCGGAGGACCGCGACCAGCGGCTCGCGGCCGTCCTCCAGGTGCTGTACCTCATCTTCAACGAGGGTTATACGGCGACCTCCGGTCGCGAACTCCACCGCGCGGACCTCGCCCGCGAGGCCATCCGCCTCACCCGCGCCGTGCGCCGCCTGCTGCCCCGGGAGGGCGCCGTGACCGGGCTCCTGGCGCTCATGCTGCTCACCGAGGCCCGCAGCGCGGCGCGCACCGGGCCGCACGGGGAGCTGATCCCGCTGGACGAGCAGGACCGCGCCCTCTGGGACCGGGACGCCATCCGTGAGGGCACCGCCCTGGTCGAGGAGGCCCTGGCGGAGGGACCGGCCGGGGCGTACCAGCTCCAAGCGGCCATCGCCGCGCTGCACGACGAGGCGGAGCGGCCGGAGGACACCGACTGGCCCCAGATCCTGGCGCTCTACGACCTGCTGCTGCGCCGCGCCCCCGAACCCGACCCGATGGCCGAGCTGAGCCGCGTGGTGGCCCTCGCCATGGCGCACGGGCCCGAGGCCGGGCTCGTGGAACTCGGGTCCTTCGAGGAGCGGCTGGCGGGTCATCACCGGCTGGACGCCGTACGCGCGCACCTGCTGGAGCGGGCGGGCGACACCGAGGGTGCCCTGGCGGCCTACCAGGCGGCCGCCGCGCGCACGCTCAGCGTGCCGGAGGCCCGCTACCTGCGGACGCGGGCCGCCCGCCTGCGGGACCGGGACCGGGACCGGGCCGGCCAGGAGGGCCAGGACGGTCAGGACCGTCAGGAGGGCCCGGACGTACAGCCGTCGCCTTGAAGAACGTGTAGTGGAAGGTGCCGTCCTCGCTCGCCGTGCGGTACAGGTCGGCGATCCCCCGGTCCCAGTCGGCGGGAGTGACCAGGCCCGCCGCCAGCGCCCGGTCCCGGACTGCCTCGACCATGGCGATGAACGTGCCGCGCGTGAACCCCTCCACGAGCGCCGGCCGTGTCCGGTCGGCGTACACCGTGCGCGGGCGGACGACGACGTCGTCGTACCCGGCCGCCGACAGCAGCGGCTGGAGGCGTCGCCCGACCAGCGCGTCACCGCCCGCCGCCGCCTGGAGGCGGACCTGGGCGTCGATGGCCACGCGCGCGTGGTGGCTGTCGGGGTGGAAGAGCGCCGAGCCGTGGTCGCCCTCGATCACGGTGACCGTACCGCCCGGGCGCAGCACCCGCCGCAGGGCGGTCAGGGCGCGCCCCGGGTCCGGCAGGTGCTCCAGGACGAAACACACGAAGACGTGGTCGAAGTGGCCGTCCGGGAAGGGCAGTTCGTGCAGGTCCGCCTGATGCCACTCCACCCGGGCGCCGGGTACGTGCGCCGCCACGCGCGCGCGTGCCCGTTCCAGGGAGGCGGCGGAGACGTCGACGGAGACGAGCCGGGCGCCGGGGCTGGACAGCGCGAGGTGCACGGTCTGGGCGCCGACACCGCAACCCGCCTCCAGGACCCGGCTGCCGGGCGGGTAGGCCGTGCCCGAGTGGAGGAGGGCGGCGAGGGTGTCGGCCTGCGCGCCGAGGCGGCGCGATTCGTACGGGGAGTAGCCGTGGACGTACGTGGCCATGGCGGCCGTGGCAGCCGTGGCGGCCTTGGGTGGTCGGGTGCTCATGATCAGAGCCTCGGCGGCACGATGGTCCCGTGAACAGGTCCAAAGAAGGTCCTGAAGAGGGGGCCATAAACGGGTCCTGGGGCGGGGCCTCCGGGGGCGGGACGTCCGCGAACCCGGTGTCCGTGAACGGGACGTCCGTGAACGGGACGTCCGTGAACGGGACGTCCGTGGACGGGGCGTCCGTGACCGCGGTGTCCGCCGGCGGAACGCCCGTCAGGGCGGTCGACTTCCTCCAGCTCGACGTCGCGCAGGCCCCGCCGGGGCGGCTCGCGGAGTGGCTGGCGGCGCGGCTGCGGGACGCGGTCGCCGACGGGCGGCTGCCGGTGGGGAGCCGGTTGCCCGCGACGCGGGTGCTCGCCGCCGAACTGGGCGTATCGCGGGGCGTGGTGACCGAGGCGTACCGGCGGCTGGGCGAGGACGGGCACGTCGCCGGGCGGAGGCGGGGCGGCACGGTGGTCGTCGCGGCGCCGCTGGGAGTGCCGGTCGTGGAGCGGCAGGACCCGCCTCGTACGCGGGAGTTGTACGGACCCGGTGAACCGGGACCCGACATCTACGACGCCTTGCGCGCCGCACCCGCCCGTATCGACCTCTCACCCGGCCTGCCCGACCTCACCTCCTTCCCGCGCGCCGCCTGGTTGCGCGCCGAACGCGCCGTACTGGCCTCCCTCCCCGCCGCCGCCCTCGGCTACGGCGACCCCCGGGGCGCGCCCGAGCTGCGCCGTGCCGTCGCCGCGTGGCTGGCCCGCAACAGGGGCATCCGCGCCGACCCGGCCGAGGTGCTGATCGTCTCCGGTACCGCCCAGGCGCTCGGGCTCATCGCCCAAGTCCTGCGCGCCGACGGCATGGGCGAGCTGGCCGTGGAGGACCCGGGCTCCCTCGGCACCCGGCAGCACCTGCGCGCCGGTGGCCTGGCCACGCCGCCGGTGCCGGTCGACGCCGAGGGCGTACGCGTGGACGCCCTGCACGCGGTGGGCGCACCGGCGGTGCTGCTGACCCCGGCCCACCAGTTCCCGATGGGCGTCGTCCTCGGCGGCGAGCGGCGGCGCGCCCTGATGCGCTGGGCGGCCGAGCAGGGCGGCCTGGTCGTCGAGGACGACTACGACGCCGAGCACCGCTACGACCGGGCCCCGGTGCCGGCCCTCCGGGCGATGCTCCCGGACCGGGTGATCTACGCCGGCAGCGTGTCCAAACTGCTCGCTCCGGCGCTGCGGATCGGCTGGGTGCTGGCGCCGCCGGCGTACCGGGACGCACTGGTGGACGCCAAGCGGTTCATGGACCTCGGGAGCGCGGCACTGCCGCAGCTCGTCCTGGCGCGGCTCATGGAATCGGGCGTCCTGGAGCGGCACTTGCGCCTGGTGCGCGGGCGGCACCGGCAGCGGCGGGACGCGATGATCGCCGCGATCGGGCGGCACCTGCCGGGGGCGGTCGTGCACGGGGCGGCGGCGGGGCTGCACCTGACGGTCACCTTCGGCGCACGCGAGGTGGTGGACACGCGGCTCGCGGCGGCGGCCCTGGCCCGGGGCGTGAAGGTGCACCCCCTGTCGTGGCATGCCCAACTCCCCTGCCCACCTGGCCTGGTGATGGGCTACGCGGCCGGCCTGCCGGGCACCGTCACGGAAGGCGTGCGGCTCGTGGGCGAAGCACTCGGCTGACCGGCGTCGCCGTCAGGCCTCCGGCGGCAGGGCGCCCTGGGAGCCGGCCCCCGGCGGCAGGGCGTCCGCGATGCGGTCGCGCATCGGGCGGCGGGACAGGGCGGCGAGGGTCTCGTCGATGAGGCGGCCCAGGGGGTACGGGAGCTCCGCCTCCAGAGCGGCCGCCGCTGCCGCCGTGGCCGTCCACTCGGCGTCCAGCACGGGCAACAGCGCCTCCGCCTCCGGCGTCAGGCGGGCCACCCGGCGGCGCGCGTCGGCCGGGTCCGGGGCGAGGACGGCGAGCCCGTCCTTGACCATCTGGGCGACGGTCTGGCTTGCCGCCGAGTGCGTGACCCCGGTCGCCGCCGCGATGTCGCGGATGGCGCGCGGGCCGTCGGCGGCCAGCAGCCGGACCACGGGCGTGTAGCGCGGGCGGAACCCCGCGAGGCCCAGGTCGGCGTACACGGCGGCGACGTCGCCGTCGAGCAGGTCCAGCAGGTGGCGGAGGCGGGTGCCGAGCAGTTCCATCGACGGTAATGTAACAGCGCTGTCAGAAATGAGGAGGGGCCGCCCGGGTGTATCCGCTCAGCGAGCCGTACGAGCACGGCATGCTCGACGTCGGCGACGGCAACCTCGTCCACTGGCAGGTCCACGGGAACCCGGCCGGCAAGCCCGCCCTCGTCGTGCACGGCGGCCCCGGCTCCGGCTCCAGTCCGGCGTCCGTGCGGCTCTTCGACCCGGCCCGCTACCGGGTCGTCCTGTTCGACCAGCGCGGCTGCGGCCGCAGCACCCCGCACGCGAGCGACCCGGCCACCGACCTGAGCGTCAACACCACCGGCCACCTGATCGCCGACATGGAGCGGTTGCGCGAGCACCTCGGCATCGACCGCTGGCTGCTCTTCGGCGGTTCCTGGGGCTCGACGCTGATCCTCGCGTACGCGCAGACCCACCCGGAGCGCGTCGCGCAGATCGTGATCTCGGCGGTCACGACCACCCGCCGCTCCGAGATCGCCTGGTTGTACGAGGGGGTGGGGCGGTTCTTCCCGGAGGCGTGGGCCCGGTTCCGCGAGGGAGCGGGACCCGACGCGGGCACCGACCTGGTCGGGGCGTACGCCCGGCTCGCCGGCCACCCGGACCCCGCCGTGCGGGAGCGGGCCACGGCCGACTGGTGCGCCTGGGAGGACGCGGTGGTCTCCCTGGAGGGCGGCGGCGCCCCGTACGGCGGCCGCCCCGACGCCGCCCGCCTGGCCCTCGTGCGCATCTGCACGCACTACTTCTCGCACGGCGCCTGGCTGGCGGAGGGCGCCCTGCTGCGCGGCGCCCACCGGCTGGCGGGCATTCCGGGCGTGCTGGTCCACGGGCGGCTCGACCTGGGCGGGCCGCTGGACACCGCGTGGGAGCTGAGCCGGGCCTGGGCGGACGCGGAGCTGGTCGTGGTCGACGAGGCGGGCCACCTGGGCACGGAGGCCACCCGCCGGCACGTGGTGGCCGCGCTGGACCGGTACGCCGGGCCGTAGCCGCAGACGCGAGCAGGGGGCCCCATCACCGGCGACCACCGGCGCGCCCCCGGCCCGCCGCCCCCGCCGTGCGCCACGCCACCACCGGCGCGATCATCGAACCATGACGACCACGATCCACCTCGCCCAGCAACCCGAGGCCGACGAGTTGCTGGGCCGCAGCCCGCTCGCCGCGCTCGTCGGCATGCTCCTGGACCAGCAGGTGCCCATGGAGTGGGCGTTCTCCGGGCCGTACACGATCGCCCAGCGGCTGGGCACCGACGACCTCGACGCGCACGAGATCGCGGCGTACGACCCGGAGGCCTTCGTCGGCCTGCTGTCCGCCAAGCCCGCCGTGCACCGCTACCCCGGCTCGATGGCCAAGCGGGTGCAGCAGCTCTGCCAGTACCTGGTGGACGAGTACGGCGGTGACGCGAGCGCGGTGTGGTCGGACGCCGCCACCGGCAGGGAGCTGCTCGACCGGCTGCTCGCGCTGCCCGGGTTCGGCAAGCAGAAGGCGCAGATCTTCCTGGCGCTGCTGGGCAAGCAGTACGGCGTCACGCCCGAGGGCTGGCGGGAGGCGGCGGGGGCGTACGGCGAGGAGGGCTCGTACCGTTCGGCCGCCGACATCACCGGGCCGGAATCGCTCGCCAAGGTCCGCGCGTACAAGCAGGAGACGAAACGCGCCGCCAAGGCGACGAAGAGCGCCAGTGCCGCCAAGACCGCCAAATCGACCAGGAAGACAGGATCTTCGGCGGCGGAGTGACATGTTCCGTTGCCAATCGTACGGAATGTGGCGTGAGTTGTGGCACATCTGTTCACAGGAGCGTGGGAGATCGCTAGCTTCCCTTCAACCTCGTTCGCACCGGGAAGGACCTCTGTGAACGCATCCCATCGCAGAGCCGTGGCCACCCTGGCCGCAGCCGCACTCGCGACCCCGCTCCTGCTGGCTTCCGCATCCCCCGCTTCCGCCGGTGACCCCGGCAAGGAGGCGGCCAAGGACGCCGCGCACCTCTCCAAGAAGCTGGTCCGGGAGGCGTCCGCCAAGGACGCCTACAAGCACCTGGAGAAGTTCCAGCAGATAGCCGACTCGGCCGGCGGCCACCGGGCGGCCGGCTCGCTCGGACACGACGCCTCCGCCGCGTACGTGTACCAGCAGCTCAAGAAGGCCGGTTACCAGGTCTCGTACCAGAAGTTCGAGTTCATCTACACGCAGACCCAGGCGGAGAAGCTCTCCGTCGTCTCGCCCACGCCGCGCGACATCACCATCGGGGCGATGACCTACACCAAGTCGACGCCCGTGGGCGGTGTCAAGGCCGGCCTCGCCGCCGTCCCGGCCCCCGCCGACGACGCGACGCCCGGCTGCGAGGCCGCCGACTACGCGTCCGGCACCTTCACCGGCAAGATCGCCCTGATCAAGCGCGGCGGCTGCACCTTCGCCGACAAGCAGGCCCAGGCGGCGGCCGCGGGCGCGATCGGCGCGATCGTCTACAACAACGTCCCCGGCTCGCTCGGCGGCACCCTCGGCGCCCCCGAGGCCGGCAAGATACCGACCGGTGGCATATCGCAGGCCGACGGCCAGGCGCTCGTCGCCGACCTGGCCAAGGGCCCGGTCGAGGTGAACTTCGAGATCCGCCAGCTCCAGGAGAAGCGGACCACCAACAACGTCATCGCGGAGACCGCCCGCGGCAACGCCGCCAACACCGTGATGCTCGGCTCGCACCTCGACTCGGTGAGCGCCGGCCCCGGCATCAACGACAACGGCTCCGGCTCGGCCGGTCTGCTGGAAGTCGCCCTGGACCTGGCCAAGTCCAAGCAGAAGCCCACCAACAAGGTGCGCTTCGCCTGGTGGTCGGCCGAGGAGAACGGCCTGCTCGGCTCCGAGCACTACGTCGACAACCTCAGCGAGCTCGACCGCAAGGAGATCAAGCTCTACCTGAACTTCGACATGATCGCCTCGCCGAACTACGGGCTGTTCGTCTACGACGGCGACAACTCCGACGGCGTCGGCGCGCCCGCCGGCCCGGCCGGGTCCGCCCAGCTCGAACGCGACATCAACGAGTTCATGGACAAGCAGGGCCGCCCGCACGAGGGCACCGACTTCACCGGCCGCTCCGACTACGGCCCCTTCATCGCGGTCGGCATCCCGTCCGGCGGCACGTTCACCGGCGCCGAGGGCCTGAAGACCGCCAAGCAGGCGGAGAAGTTCGGCGGCACGGCGGGGGTCGCGTACGACGCGTGCTACCACGCCAAGTGCGACGACATCAAGAACATCAACATGACGGCGTTCGACGCCAACATCGACGTCATCGCCAACGCCGTGGGTGTCTACGCCCACGACCTCAGCTCGCTGCGCAAGCCGGTCGTCACCGTCCCCACGGACGGCGACGCGGGCAGCGGCGGCGGCCTGCACGACGGTCACGACCACGACGTGACCGAGTAACAGCAGCCCGGGAGGCAGCAGCACCCCCAGGAGGCGCGCCGCGGGTACACCCCCGCGGCGCGCCCGTCCTGGTTTGCTCGAATTTCGCCCCCCACTCGAATTTCGTCCCCATCGGACTGGCGTCGCGTGGCTGCGCCGGGAGCCGCTCGCCCGGTAGGCTTTCCGTGTGATCTTCAAGCGCATCGGTAACGGGCGGCCGTATCCCGACCACGGCCGGGAAAGCACCCGGCAGTGGGCGGATGTCGCGCCGCGCCCGGTCCGCCTCGATCAGCTCGTGACCACCAAGGGGCAGCTCGACCTGGAGACGCTCCTCGCCGAGGACTCGACCTTCTACGGCGATCTCTTCGCGCACGTCGTGAAGTGGCAGGGCGATCTCTACCTCGAGGACGGACTGCACCGCGCCGTACGCGCGGCTCTGCAACAGCGGCAGGTACTGCACGCCCGCGTGCTCGAACTGGACTGACCCGGACCGGACCGACCCGGACCGGACTGAGCGGTCGGCCACCGCCGGCGACACCGCCATGTCAGCCTTTCGGGCCCTTTCCCACCCGTCCGGCCCCCATGGGCTGATCGTTTAGTAGGCATAGTCACCGGGCGGCATTACGCTGCGCCCATGAGCATGCTCACTCCCCCCGGTATGGGCGGAAAGTACCGCATTACGGGTGATGCCTACCCGCGTATGCGCCGCCCCCGACGCCGGCGCCGGATCATGGCCGCGGCGCTCGCCACAGTGGTCGCCCTGGGCCTGGGCGGCTGGGGAACGCTACAGCTCATCGATGTCTTCGGCGGGGGCGGCACCGACAGCCGCGCCCGCACCGCGGCCGGGCCCGGGTGCAAGCCCCGCAAGAACGCCGTGAAGCCCATCCACGTACCGCTCAAGCCCGCCCAGATCACGGTGAACGTCTACAACGCGACACCCCGCGCGGGCCTCGCCAAGTCGACCGCCGACGAGCTGAAGAAGCGCGGCTTCGTCATCGGCAAGGTGGGCAACGCCCCGGCCGCGTACGACAAGAAGGTCCCCGGCCCCGGGATACTGCTCGGCGCCACCGGGGCCCGCGACAACGCCTTCCCCGTCCTCGGTACGCAGCTCAAGGGTGCCGCGCTCAAGATGGACACCCGGGCGACGGCGGACGTTGACCTGATCATCGGTACGGCGTTCAAGACCCTGACACCGCCGAAGGACGCGACCGCCGCCCTGGCCGCCCTGGCCAAGCCCGCGCCCGCGCCCTCCGGAAAGTGCTGAGCGGCCCTACGAACCGCTGGGCGGCCCTACCGAACCACTGGGCCCTGTCCTGTCCGGACCGCTAGTCGGCCGTGCCGTACATCCGGTCGCCCGCGTCGCCGAGGCCCGGGACGATGTAGCCGTGCTCGTTGAGCCGCTCGTCGACCGAGGCCGTCACGACCGTCACCGGCGTGCCCGCCAGCTCGCGCTCCATGACCTCGACGCCCTCGGGCGCCGCCAGCAGCACGACCGCCGTCACGTCGTCCGCGCCGCGCTTGATCAGCTCCTGGATCGCGGCGACCAGCGTGCCGCCCGTGGCCAGCATCGGGTCCAGGACGTACACCTGGCGCCCGGAGAGGTCCTCCGGCATCCGGGTGGCGTACGTGGACGCCTCCAGCGTCTCCTCGTTGCGGATCATGCCGAGGAAGCCCACCTCGGCGGTCGGCAGCAGCCGCACCATGCCGTCGAGCATGCCCAGGCCCGCCCGCAGGATCGGCACCACCAGCGGCTTCGGGCTCGACAGCTTCACGCCGGTCGTCCGGGTCACCGGGGTCTCGATGTCGACCTGCTCGGTGCGCACGTCCCGGGTGGCCTCGTACGCGAGCAGGGTGACCAGCTCGTCGGCGAGCCGCCGGAAGGTCGGGGAGTCGGTGCGCCTGTCGCGCAGCGTGGTGAGTTTGTGCGCCACCAGCGGGTGGTCGACGACGTGGATCCGCATGCCCTCAACAGTAGCCCGCACTGGCATCAACCCCCGCCGCGGAGGGAAGGTGGGGTGGACGGACCCAGCCTGGGGGTGGTCGCGATGCCGGAGCCGGAAGAGCCGGAGCGGGAGCAGGACGGCCGGGCGCCGGACCGCCAGGAGAGCGACGCCGAGCGCAGGCGCCGCCGCGCCCAGTTCCTGCGCGAGCTGAACGAGGCGAAAGCACTGCGCGACCGCGTCCAGCCGCGCCGGGCGAGAGCCGCCAGGATGCGTCAGGCAATGCGGATGCGTACGTTCCGCTGGTGACACCGACCGGCATCGGACTCAGACTGGTGCACGACGCAAGAGCGGAACACCTCTCCTGAGGGCCTCGCATCTGCCACGATGCCGAGTGGGCGGGGCATTCAGGAGCGTGCCGCCCGATCGTCACACCTCTGATCAGTGGGAGAGTCACGGTGTACTTCGCCGCACTGCTCGCGCGCACCGAAGACGGGTGGGAAGCGAGCGACACAGAGCTCGACGATGTGGAGACCTTGTCGGATCTGACCGAGCTTGCCCGCGAGGCCTCGGTGGACGACGACACAGTGATCGTCTTCATCGAGCAGGAGGACGCATGGTTCGGCATCGTCCGCGTGGAGGGTGAGGACGACCCTCGGATCTACGTATCCGACGGAGCGGCCGCCGCCCGCTCCTCGTACGGGGAGATCCTCACCAAGGAACTGCTGGGCGACGACCAGGAGGACGACGGCCCCGACCTGGACGCGCTGGACCTCGACGGCACCGAGGACGGGGAGCCGGTCGAGGACGACGACGAGGAGGAATCGGCGGTGACGGCCGGGGCCGTGCCGGAGGGGCCGGTCGGCGACCGGCTGGTCCTGGCCGACCTGGGCATGTCCGAGAAGGACCTGCTGGCACTGGAGAGCGACGCGCTGTCCGAGATCGCGGACGCGCTCGGCGCCGCGGAGGTGCTGGAGGCCGTCCGCTAGTGCGTCCCGCACCGACAGCACCCACGCCCTCCGCCCCGGACCCCGCTCGGGACCCCGTCCGGGAGCCGTGGCGGGCGCCGATGCGCCACGCGCTGGAGGAGGCCGAGCGAGCCGCGCGGGCCGGCGACGTGCCGGTCGGCGCGGTCGTCCTGTCCCCGGACGGCAAGGTGCTCGCGACCGGCCACAACGAACGCGAGGCGACCGGCGATCCGACCGCGCACGCGGAGGTCCTGGCGCTGCGCCGGGCCGCCGAGGCGTACGGGGAGTGGCGGCTGACGGGGTGCACGCTGGTCGTCACCCTGGAGCCGTGCGTGATGTGCGCGGGCGCGCTCGTGCAGTCCCGGGTGGACCGGCTGGTGTTCGGGGCCGTGGACGAGAAGGCGGGCGCGGTCGGCTCGCTGTGGGACCTCGTACGGGACCGGCGGCTCAACCACCGGCCGGAGGTGATCCAGGGGGTGCTGGCGGAGGAGTGCGCGGCGCTCCTCACCCGCTTCTTCCGCGACCGCTGACGTGACCGCCGTACACGACCGCCGATGTGACGTCGTACGCCGCCGACAACGGATTTCTTCGTAGCGGCACCTTTGGGCTAAGCTCTCTCTCGGTAGCGTGTCCGAGCGGCCGAAGGAGCTCGCCTCGAAAGCGAGTGTGGCGCAAGTCACCGAGGGTTCAAATCCCTCCGCTACCGCTCTTGTGTGAAGGGCCCCGGCGCATCGGCGTCGGGGCCCTTCCGCGTTCGCGGGAGAAAGTGGACGGGGGGAGCGGCATCGGGGGGACAAGCCGCTCCCCCCGATGAGAACCGGACCCGCGAGTCCGAGCCGCTCTGGGGGGAAGCGCGCGGCACGGACCGCCGCAGTGGGGCCGGTTCGCCCACCCGGCGGGTTCCTGCCAGGCCTGCCGGGCTCACCGTCCATGCTCCCGCCCCGCCCCTTCCCGGCGGGACCGGCAAAAGGCCCCGGTGGGGAGGGCCTTGGTCCTTAAAGGCTCGGTTAGACTCACCCGACCGCCCACGGGATCGCAGGGGAGAGACGGGGAGCCAGGGTCAGATGGTGCAGGCCAAGAAGATCACGCTGTACGTCCTCGTCGTCTTCGTGCTCTACACGATCATCAACTCCCCGCAGCGCGCCGCCGACCTCGTAGGGGTAGGGTTCGAGGGCATTTCGAGCGCCGCGCAGGGCGTCGGCGACTTCATGACCGAGCTCGTCAACTAGGAGTTCCCGTGATCCGCCACCTGGCCCTGTTCAAGCTCAACGACGGGGTGCGGCGCGACGAGCCGCGCGTCGCCGAGGGCGTGAAGGCGTTCGAGGAGCTCGGCGGGCTCATCCCGGAGCTGGAGTTCTGGGAGTGCGCCTGGAACATCACCGACCGGGACATCGCGTACGACTTCGCCATCAACTCGGCGGTCGCGGACAAGGACGCACTGAAGCGCTACCTCGAGCACCCGGCCCACCAGGCCGCCGCCGGCAAGTGGCGCGAGTTCGCCACATGGGTGATCGCCGACTACGAGTTCTGAGCCCCTGCGCCACCTCCGGCGCCTCCGGGACGGGAGCCCCGCACCCCACTGGTGCGGGGCTTTTCGTGTGTGTACGTCGACAACACGACGTTATCAGGTGCTTGCACACAGTGGACATGTCTTGTGATGCTATGACCGCTTTTGACGGATGAGTTGACCGTAATTGACCGCGAGACCCGCGAGACCGACCGCGAAGGGGTGGCGTGAACGTGCCGGCCAGTACGACGCCTCAACAGGTGCCGCCCCAGAACGAATCGGAGGCCCGCACCAAGGCACAGGGGCGGGCCGCCGACACCCGAGCGCTCACCCAGGTGCTGTTCGGCCAGCTCAAGACGCTGGAACCCGGATCCCCGGAGCACACCCGGGTGCGCGGGGCGCTCATCGAGGCGAACCTGCCGCTGGTGCGCTACGCCGCCGCCCGCTTCCGGTCCCGCAACGAGCCCATGGAGGACGTGGTCCAGGTCGGCACGATCGGGCTGATCAACGCGATCGACCGGTTCGACCCGGACCGGGGCGTGCAGTTCCCGACGTTCGCGATGCCCACCGTCGTCGGCGAGATCAAGCGGTACTTCCGCGACAACGTCCGCACCGTCCACGTACCGCGCCGGCTGCACGAGCTGTGGGTGCAGGTCAACGGCGCGACGGAGGATCTGACGACGGCTCACGGCAGGTCGCCCACGACCGCCGAGATCGCCGAGCGGCTGAAGATCTCCGAGGACGAGGTGCTGTCCTGCATCGAGGCCGGCCGCTCGTACCACGCGACGTCCCTGGAGGCCGCCCAGGAGGGCGACGGCATGCCGGGGCTGCTGGACCGGCTCGGCTACGAGGACCCGGCGCTGGCCGGGGTCGAGCACCGGGACCTGGTGCGGCACCTGCTGGTGCAACTGCCCGAACGGGAGCAGCGGATCCTGATGCTCCGCTATTACAGCAACCTGACCCAGTCTCAGATCAGCCAGGAACTGGGCGTCTCACAGATGCATGTGTCAAGGCTTCTGGCGCGGAGCTTCGCCCGCCTGAGGTCCGCAAATCGAATCGATGCGTAACCTGATCGGGTAGACCCGTTCAGCCCTGGATCGAGCGGTCAAAAGGCCCCACACCCCCAGTTTCCTGCGCATACTTGCCGCATTCTTGTCGACAAGTCACTACAGCGTGTTGCCGACATGTGACATTCTGCTGGAACCGCGTTTGCCGCAGTCTCGGCGCCGGTATTCAGGTGGAGGCTGCGTTCCTCCGATGGTCGCGGCCCACGCGACCGTCCGCGACCTCAAGGGGGTGGCATGTCCGCAGAACAGGGCAGCTCGAAGGTGCTCACGCTCACGCCCGTGCCGGCGTCCGTGCCCGCGCAGAGCCAGAGCGAACCCGCACCGCTTCCCGACACGGCGCCGGAAGCCATCGACACCCGCACCCTGTCCCGCTCCCTGTTCCTGCGGCTCGCAGCCCTGGACGCCGAAGGCGCGGACGGCCCGGAGCGCACGTACGTGCGGGACACGCTCATCGAGCTGAACCTGCCGCTGGTGCGCTACGCCGCCGCCCGCTTCCGCTCGCGCAACGAGCCGATGGAGGACATCGTCCAGGTCGGGACCATCGGCCTGATCAAGGCGATCGACCGGTTCGACTGCGAACGGGGCGTGGAGTTCCCGACGTTCGCGATGCCGACGGTCGTCGGTGAGATCAAGCGGTTCTTCCGCGACACCTCGTGGTCGGTGCGCGTGCCGCGCCGGCTCCAGGAGCTGCGGCTGGCGCTGACCAAGGCGAGCGACGAGCTGGCGCAGAAGCTCGACCGGTCGCCGACCGTCCCCGAACTGGCCGCCGTGCTGGGCGTGTCGGAGGACGACGTGGTCGACGGCCTCGCGGTCGGCAACGCGTATACGGCGTCGTCGCTGGACTCGCCCTCCCCCGAGGACGACGGCGGCGAGGGCTCGCTGGCGGACCGGCTCGGGTACGAGGACAGCGCCCTGGAAGGCGTGGAGTACCGGGAGTCGCTCAAGCCGCTGCTGGCCAAACTCCCGCCCCGCGAGCGGCAGATCATCATGCTGCGGTTCTTCGCCAACATGACCCAGTCGCAGATCGGCGAGGAGGTCGGCATCTCGCAGATGCACGTCTCGCGACTGCTGACGCGCACGCTCGCGCAGCTCCGCGAGGGGCTCATCTCCGACTGACGCCCCTCATGGCAAGGGGGTTCATAACTGACGGTTCGTCATCCACACTGGCGCGATGAACCGTCGACTTGGGCCAACGGCGATGGCGGTGGCGCTCTGCGTGAGCGGGGCGCTGACCGCGTGCGGGAACGGCGCCGGGGAAGGGCGCGCGGCCACGGGAGCGGTCGGGCCCGGTGTCGGCCGCCCCGGCGGCTCGGGGCCGGTTCCGCCGTCGGGTGAGGTCGTACTCGTACCGCTGGACGGCCGTGGACCGTCCGGTACGGGGACGAGGGCGCCGTCCGCGTCGCTCGCACCGCCCGGTGCCCCCCGCACGGCCGGTCCGCCCGCGCGGGGCGCGACGACCGGGCCGTCCGTGCCGCCCACGCCGGGCACGACAGCCACCCCGGGCGCGCCGCCCACCGCACCGCCCCAGCAGCCGCACGAGCCGCACGAGCCGCACGAGCCGCAGCAGCCCGGCACCACCGCGCCGCCCAGCGCCACTGCGCCGCCCCGGCCCGCCGCCCTCGCGGTCGGCGAACCGATCCGGGCGCCCGGCGACCGGCGCTGGTGCGAGAAGGTCACCGTGGAGTTCCGCAACACCGGCGGCTCACCGGTGCGTTCGGGTACCGCCACCTTCGCGACGCACGTCATCGGTGCGCTCGGTGTCGACTGGGCGACCGTCGAGACGGCTCAGCCGCTGCCCGCTCCGATCGCCGCGGGCGCGACGAAGACGGGGACGTACACGGTCTGTGTGGACGCCTGGCGGGTGCCGCTGGGCATGCACATCGAGACCCGGGACGTCACCGCCTCCTGGACCTGAAGGAAATGATCAGCCGAGCGCGAGCCAGGCGACCGCGGCGACGATCACGACGACCGCGACGATGCCGGCGATCAGGCCGACCCGCGAGCCCGACTGGGCCGCCACCTGCTGCTGCCGCTGGGGCGTGCCCTCGTCGACGAAGGCGCGGAACATCTGCGTGCTGCCCGCCGGGTCGTAGTTGCCGTCGGGGCCCTGGGGGTTGTGTGCCATGGGGCAGGACCCTAGCGAACGCGGGCCCTCGGCCCAACCCTGGGCTACCTCCGCCCAGCCCTGGACCGCTTTGCCAGGACTTTAGTCGCGTTCACCCCCTTTTCGTTTGCCTGTAGCAACCAACCTCTTCTATGGTTGCCCTAAGCAACAAGATGCCGGGGGTGCCCATGGCCGAGCGGAGTCAGTACGAAGAGCTGGCCCGGCAACTGAGCGCCATCGGTGCCGTCAAGCGCGGACTCTCGCGGCTGCTGCCCGTCGAGTGCCCGGCCGGCTCCGCCGCCGTCCTCGCCCTCCTCGACCGGTACGGCGAGATGCGCATGAGCCGCCTCGCCGAGCTGCTCGCCGTCGACATGTCGGTGACCAGCCGGCATGTGGCGCATGTCGCCGAGCGCGGCTGGATCGAACGGCAGCCCCACCCGGGCGACAGACGTTCCCGCATCCTCCGCCTCACGCCCGCGGGCAAGGCCCTGCTCGACGACCTCGGCCGTCGGTCGGCGGACCTGTTCGCCCACCACCTGAAGGACTGGTCCGACGACGAGGTCGGACAGCTCAACGCGATGCTGGCCCGGCTCCGTACCTCCTTCGGAGACTGCCGGCCCCACACCACACCACGTACGTAAGGAAGTTCATGGCTACGACCACACCATCCGGTGTGCGGGGCGGCCACCACGCCAAGACCCATGACGGTGGCGGCGGCGCGCCGATGACGCACCGGCAGATCATGGAGGCGCTCTCCGGGCTGCTGCTCGGGATGTTCGTCGCCATCCTGTCCTCGACGATCGTCTCCAACGCCCTGCCGGAGATCATCTCCGACCTCGGCGGCGGCCAGAGCGCCTACACCTGGGTCGTGACCGCCTCGCTGCTCGCGATGACGGCGACCACCCCGCTGTGGGGCAAGCTCGCGGACCTCTTCTCCAAGAAGCTGCTGGTCCAGATAGCGCTGGTCATCTACGTGCTGGGCTCGGTCGTGGCCGGCCTCTCCCAGAACGCCGGCATGCTCATCGCCTGCCGTGTCGTGCAGGGCATCGGCGTCGGCGGCCTGTCGGCCCTCGCGCAGATCGTGATGGCCGCGATGATCTCCCCGCGCGAGCGCGGCCGCTACAGCGGCTACCTGGGCGCCACCTTCGCCGTCGCCACCGTCGGCGGCCCGCTGCTCGGCGGCGTCATCACCGACACCGACTGGCTGGGCTGGCGCTGGTGCTTCTACGTGGGCGTGCCCTTCGCGGTCATCGCGCTCATCGTGCTCCAGAAGACCCTGAAGCTGCCGGTCGTCCGGCGCCAGGTGAAGGTCGACTGGTCGGGCGCGTTCTTCATCAGCGCGGCCGTCTCGCTGCTGCTGGTGTGGGTCACCTTCGCCGGTGACAAGTACGACTGGGTGTCGTGGCAGACGTACGCCATGGTCGGCGGGTCGGTCCTGCTCGGTGCGCTGTTCCTGCTCGTCGAGTCACGGGCGAGCGACCCGATCATCCCGCTGCGGCTGTTCCGCAACCGCACCATCACGCTCGCCTCGCTCGCGTCGCTCTTCGTCGGTGTCGCGATGTTCGCGGGCACGGTCTTCTTCAGCCAGTACTTCCAGCTCGCGCGCGACAAGTCGCCGACGATGTCGGGCGTCATGACGATCCCGATGATCGGCGGCCTGTTCCTCTCCTCCACGGTCAGCGGCCAGGTCATCACCAAGACGGGCCGCTGGAAGGCGTGGCTGGTCAGCGGTGGTGTGCTGCTGACGGCGGGGCTCGGGCTGCTGGGCACGATCCGGTACGACACGGAGTACTGGCACATCGCGGTCTTCATGGCCGTCATGGGCCTGGGCCTCGGCATGATGATGCAGAACCTCGTGCTGTGCACCCAGAACCAGGTCGACCCCTCGGACCTCGGTGCCGCGTCGTCCGTCGTCACCTTCTTCCGCTCCCTGGGCGGCGCCGTCGGCGTCTCGGCGCTGGGCGCGGTCATGGCCAACCGGGTCACCCACTACGTCCAGGACGGCCTCGCCGACCTGGGCCCGCAGGGCGCGGCGCTGGGCCACGGCGGTACGGCCGGCGGCGGCATCCCCGACCTGGACGCGCTGCCCGCTCCGTTCCGCACGGTCATGGAGGCGGCGTACGGGCACGGTGTGGGCGACGTCTTCCTCTACTCGGCCCCCTTCGCCCTGATCGCCTTCCTCGTGACGCTGTTCATCAAGGAGGTCGCGTTGAAGAGCAACGCGAAGCCGGAGCCGGAGAACGCCAAGCCGAAGCCGGAGCCCGCGACCGAGGCCCCGGTGGTCGCCGAGACCCCGGTCGTCGTCGCCACCAGCGGCACCCCCGTCCACGGCACCGTCCGCACCGCCGAGGGCGCCCCGGTCGCCCGGGCCGCCGTCACGCTGATCTCCCTCGGCGGACGGCAGCTCGGCCGCGCGGTCGCGCAGGCCGACGGCGGCTACGCGCTGGACGCCCCGGGCTCCGGCTCGTACGTACTGATCGCCTCGGCCGACGGCTTCCAGCCGCAGGCGTCCACGGTCGTGGTCGGGGCGGAGGCGCTGGCGTACGACATCCTCCTGTCCGGTACGAGCGGACTGGTCGGCTCCGTCCGGGCGGCCGAGGGCGGGGAGCCCGTCGAGGGCGCGATGGTGATCGTCACGGATGTGCGCGGCGACGTCCTCGCCACCGGCACGTCCACCCAGGACGGCACCTTCGCCTTCGCCGAGCTGGTGCCGGGCACCGTGACCGTCGCGGTGAACGCCGACGGCTACCGGCCGCTCGCCCTGCCGGTCGAGATCGGCGGCCAGGGCGTGACCCGGGTCGAGGCCCTCCTCCGGTCGGGCGCCCGGCTCCGGGGCACGGTACGCGCCGGGGCGGACCGCCACCCGCTGGCGGACGCGCGGGTGACGCTCGTCGACGCGGCCGGGAACGTCGTCGCGACGGCGACCACCGGCGAGGACGGCGCGTACGCGTTCGCCGACCTCGACGCGGGCGAGTACACGGTCATCGCGACCGGCTACCCGCCGGTGGCCGGTGCCCTGACGGTGGCCGGCGGCGGAGTCGACGGCCACGACATCGAACTCGCCCACCCCGGCGAGTAGGCGGCATCAAGAACCCCCGGCCGCGCGTCGAGCGGAGACGCGGCCGGGCACCGGGGCGGCAGGCAGGGGACGGCCTGCCGCCCCTCCTTCTTCCAGTACGAGGAGAGATACGGGAATGGGACTTCGCGCACGGGTACGCACCCGCGACGGCTGGGCCGTCCAGCACGCCGTGGTGACCGTCACCGACATGACCGGCGCGCAGGTGCTGCGGGCCGGCGCCGACGCCGAGGGGGCCGTCGTCGCGGACGCGCCCCTCGCCCCCGGCCCGTACACGGTGATCGTGACGGCCGTCGGGTACGCCCCGGCGGCGGCCACCGCGCTGGTGACGGCGAGCGGGCGGGCCGACGTCGGCACGGTCGTGCTGGCACGGGCGGGCGGCGTCGAACTGCCGCCGCCGGGCGCCTGGACGCTGGACCCGGCGCACTCCTCCGTGGGCGCGGTCGCGCAGCACCTGGGCATCTCCAGCGTGCACGGCCGGTTCACCGACTTCGGCGGGAGGATCGAGATCGCCCCGGACCTCGCCGCCTCGCGGGTGGACGCGGTGATAGCGGCCGCGTCCATCGACACGGGCAACGCGCTGCGCGACAAGCACCTGAAGTCACCGGACTTCCTGGACGTCGGCACGTACCCCGAGATCACCTACCGCAGCCATGGCCTCACCCCGGCGGGCACCGACCGCTGGACCGTGCACGGCGCCCTGTCGCTGCACGGCGTCGTCCGTGACGTCGACCTCGACCTGACGTACCTGGGCACGGGCCCGGACCCGTGGGGCGGGGTGCGCGCCGCCTTCCGGGCGACGGCGCAGTTGCGCCGGGAGGACTTCGCCATGAACTACAACCAGGTGCTCCAGGCGGGCATCTCGGCGATCGGCACGACGCTGCGGGTGGAGCTGGCCATTCAAGCTATTCAGGGGGGCCAGGCGGTGCGGGGCGACCTGCCCACGGCCTGACCGGGGCTTCAGGCGTCCGGGACCACCATGGCCTCGATGCCCGCGATCTGCACGTCCAGCGCGAACTGGAAGTCCCGCTCCCGCATCTCCGCCACCGTGTCGCCGCCACGGGCCTCCATCATCCGCTCGGCGTGCTCGAAGTTCTCTTTGTACGTGGGCTGTTCGCGGACGATCCCCATGGCGTGCTGGAAGAACTCGTCCTGGGTCATCCCGGCCTCCGCGCACCGCTGCCGGAAGTGGCCCTCGATCGTGCCGAAGCCGTAGACGAACTGGAAGACCGAGGCCATCGCACCGGACTGGAGGTGCAGGGGCAGCCCGGTGTTGGCGATCACCTGCTGGGCCGTGCGCGAGAACTCCATCGAGCGGGGGCCGATGTTGAGGAAGTGGCCGACCAGTGAGGAGGCCCACGGGTGGGCGACGAAGAGCTCACGGTAGGAGGTGGCGAGCTGCCGGAGCTGCTCGCGCCAGTCCGTCCCGGGCCCGGTGTCCGGGATGGCCAGCTCGCCCACCACCCGGTCGAGCGCCAGCTCCAGGAGGTCGTCCTTGGTGTCGACGTACCAGTAGACCGACATGGCGGTGACGTTCAGCTCGGCCGCGAGCTTGCGCATCGAGAACTTGGCGAGCCCCTCCGCGTCGAGCAGCCGCACCGCCGCTTCGGTGATCTTCTCGCGGTCGAGCCCGGACGGCTGGTCGGCCTTCCGGGCGCGGGGCGACTTGCCCTCCAGCCACACGCTCGTCCGTCGCGCCGACACCATGGGCCTTCCTCCTCGTTCCTGGCCCGATGCTATGCCCGCTGCCGTTCCGCGCGCCGCAGCAGCACCGCCGCCAGCAGGCCGCCCGCCAGGACCGCCACCGCGCCGACGAGCTGGCTGGTCTCCAGGCCGGTCGCGAACGCGTCGGCGATCCGGGCCTTCTCGGCCGGGCCGTCGGCCGCCGCGAGCGCGGCGGGCAGGGAAGCGGCCGATACGGAGACGAGCGCGGCGAAGCGGGAGTTGAGCACGGCGCCGAGGACGGCGACGCCCAGCCCGTTGCCGAACTCCGCGAGCGTGCCGTTGATGCCGGCGCCCACGCCCGCCTTCTCCGGCGGGATGGCGCTCATGATGGCGTTGGCCATGGCGGGCATGGACAGCGCGACGCCCGCGCCCATGACGACGAGCCCGAGCAGCATGCCGCCGTACCCGTGCGCCCCGCCGAGGACGGCGATCGCGGCCAGCCCGGCCGCGACCAGGCCCATGCCGATGGCGATGGTCCAGGGCGTACCGAGCTTGGGCAGCAGCCGCGCGCCGACGCCGGTGAGGTTGAGCACGACGACGGTGAGGGCGAGCGGCGCCGTGCGCAGGCCGGCGTCGAGCGGCCCGTACCCGAGCACGAACTGGAGGTGCTGGGTGAGCAGGAACAGCGAGCCGGTCATGCCGAAGGCGACGAGGATGGCGCCCGCGACGGCGCCGACGAAGCGCTGGTTGCGGAAGAAGTGCATGTCGAGCATGGGGTGGGGGGTGCGCAGCTCCCATAGGGCGAAGAGGCCGAGGACGGCCACGCCGAGCGCGGCGGAGACGAGGACCTGGCCGGAGGTCCAGCCGTGGTCGGGCCCGGAGATGATCGCGTACACGACCGCCGTCATGCCGATGGTGGAGAGCACGGCACCGACGAGGTCGGGCCGGTCGCCCTGCTTGTGTTTGGACTCGGGTACGAGGGCGGCGACGGCGGCGAGGCCGAGGACCGCGACCGGGATGTTGATCAGGAAGATCGCGCCCCACCAGAAGTGGTCGAGCACGAACCCGCCGAGCAGCGGCCCGGCCGCGAAGCCCAGCGAGCTGACCGTGGACCACAGGGCGATGGCCTTGACCCGCTCGGCCTCGTCGAAGATCTGCACGACGACGGCGAGGGTCGTGGTCATCAGCAGCGCGCCGCCGACGCCCATGCCCGCGCGGGCGGCGATCAACTGGCCGGAGGACTGGGCGAGTCCGGCGGCCAGCGAGCCGATGCCGAACAGCGCGAGGCCCGTGAGCAGCATCTTCTTGCGGCCGTAGCGGTCGGCTGCGCTGCCGGCGGTGAGCAGCAGGCCGGACTGGACGAGCGAGTACGCGTTGATCATCCACTGGATGTCGGCGGTGGAGGCGTCGAGCTCCTTGGTGAGGGAGGGGATCGCGACGCTGAGGACGGTGTTGTCCAGCAGCACGGTGAGCTGGGCGAGACAGATCACGCCGAGGATCAGCCAGCGCTGCGGGTGGCCGCCGGTCGTGGGGGTTTCCTGGTCGCTCCCGGCGGTGGTCGCCGTCATGGGGAGGGCTCCTTGTACGGTGTAAGAGACTTGGTCTCGTACACCGTACAAGGGCTCGCCATACGCTGTATAAGTTTTTTAGGACGCCGTCGCCGGCTTGATCAGGTAGCCCGCGCCCCGCCGGGTGTGGATCATCGGCGCGCGGCCCGCGTCGATCTTCTTCCGCAGGTACGAGATGTAGAGCTCGACCACGTTGGCCCGGCCGCCGAAGTCGTAACTCCACACCCGGTCCAGGATCTGCGCCTTGCTGAGCACGCGCCGCGGATTGCGCATCAGGAACCGCAGCAGCTCGAACTCGGTGGCGGTGAGGTGGATGTACTGCCCGTCCCGCGACACCTCGTGGCTGTCCTCGTCGAGCACCAGGTCCCCCACCACCAGCAGGGAGTCGCCGCGCCCCGCCGTCGCGCCCGAGCGCCGGATCAGGCCGCGCAGCCGCGCCACGACCTCCTCCAGGCCGAACGGCTTGGTGACGCAGTCGTCCCCGCCGGCCGTCAGCCCCGCGATCCGGTCCTCCACGGCGTCCTCGACCCCGCCCCTCGCCGTGAGGAACAGCACCGGCACGTCCGGCAGTTCGCGCCGCAGCCTGCCGAGCACCGCCGGCCGGTCCATGCCGGGCAGCGTCACGTCCAGCACGACGGCGTCCGGCCGGAAGTCCCGCGCCGAACGCACCGCCCCGGCGCCGTCCCGGGCGCTGCGCACCTCCCACCCCTCGTACCGCAGCGCCATGGACAACAGCCCGGCGAGCGCGTCCTCGTCGTCCACGACGAGCACCCGGACGGCACTGCCGTCGGGCCTGAGCATTCCGGTACGCCCCTGGGGCGAGGTGACGGTCATGCTCCGAGGCTGCCGCGCGCGCGTGAAAGGTCCCTTTCCCCTCTCTGTGAATTCCCTGAGAAGCGCCCCTCGTCCCGGACGGCCAGGAGGCGGCGGCAGGGTTGTCGGTGACATGCCTTACGCTGCGCTGCATCGGTCGCGCGGTCGGCGCCTCAGGGGGGCGCGGGGGCGGCGTGCGGCCCTTCTCATGTCGCCCGGCCCATCCACCGGGTTCCTTCTGGGGGGTTCACATCACTGTGCACAGGCGCAGCACCTCGACCGCGACGGCGCTCGCGGTCCTCTTCAGCTCGGCGGCCCTGGTCGCGAGCACGGCGGGTACGGCAGCGGCCGACTCCGCCAAGACGCTTCCCCTCTCCTCCGTGGGAGACATGGTCGTGGACGGCGCGCACCAGCGCGTCTTCCTCAGCGACCCGCAGCAGGGCAAGATCATCGCGACCGACTACTCCGGCACCGTGCTCGCGACCGTCAGCGCGCTGCCCGGCGTGGAGGGGCTCGCCCTGAACGCCGCGTCGGACCGCCTGTACGCGGCCGTCCCGGGCAGCGACGCGATCGTGGCGCTCGATCCGGCCACCGTCACCGTGACCGGACGGTTCCCCACCGGCACCGGTACCGACCCGCGCAGCCTCGCGGTCACCGGCGACAAGGTGTGGTTCGGGTACGGACCGTCCGGCGAGGGCGACATCGGTTCGCTGGACGTGGCCGGCGCCGAGCCGGTCGTGACGCTCGACCAGGCGCAGGCGAGCGGCTGGTACAGCGCGCCGCTGCTGACCGTGGCCCCGGGCGCGCCCGGCACGCTCGCGGCGGCGGACCGGGAGGGGTCGGGCGGCGCGCTGCGCGTCTACGACGTCACGTCGGGCCGCGCGGACCAGACCGCGGCGGCCGGCGCCTCCGGCCGGATCGCCGACGCCGCGTTCACCCCGGACGGCAGCAGGATCATCACCGCGACGCCGGGCGGCACCCACACGGTCTGGCAGACCTCCGACCTGTCCCAGGCCGGCGCGTACGAGACCAACACGCACTACGCGAACGGTGTCGCCGTCGCCGCCGACGGTACGGTCGCGGCCGGGACGATGTCCTGGTACGACCCGGACCTGCACGTCTTCCTGCCCGGTGGCACCAGCCCGGTGCGGCGTTACGACTTCCCCAACACCGGTACGCACAGCGGTGCCGACACCCTCGCCGAGGGGGCCCTCGCCTGGGATCCGACGGGCAGCCGCCTGTTCGCGGTGTCCGGCAACAGCGAGGGCGTCCACACGCTGCGCACCTTCACCGACTCCACCAAGTCGGTGCCGACGGTCACGGTGACCGCCCCGGCCACCGCGGCCCGGGCGAAGCCGCTCACGGTCACGGGCAAGGTCAGCGCGACCGTCGCGCTGCCGGCCGGTACGCCGCTGACGGTGACCCGCTTCGACGTGGAGACCCCCGCGGGCAAGGCGCTGGCTCCGGCGAAGACCGACGCCTCGGGCGCGTTCTCGTTCACCGACACCCCGCCGGCCGGCGGCACGGTCACCTACAAGGTCTCGTACGCGGGCAGCGCCACGCACGCCGCGGCCACGGCCTCCACGAAGGTCCAGGTCTCCCGGGCCGCGGTGTCCCTGACCCTCACCGGCAACGGCACCGTGCACGGCCAGGGCGCCGACGTGAAGTTCACCGCCCGGCTCGGCACGACGTACAAGAACCGCGTCGTCGAGATCTGGACCGACCCGTACGGCGCCGACGCACCCAAGCGGCTCCTCAAGCGCGGCACGGTCGACGCCAACGGCAACCTGTCCGTCGTCGTCGACATGACCCGCGACACGACGGTCACGGCCGTCTTCGCGGGTGACGCGCGGTACGCGCCGAAGACCGTGAAGTCCACCGCGTACGCCAAGGTGCGGATCGCGACGACGCTCTCCGGGCACTACAAGACCGGCACGATCAGCGGTATCGGACACCACTACTACCGCAAGTCCGTGAGCCCGGTGGTCACCACGACCATGTCGTACTACGCGGGCCGCAAGCAGCGGCTGGAGCTCCAGGTGTACTACGACGGCCAGTGGTACGGCAGCACCGAGTACTTCGCGCTGAGCACGAGCGGCGTATCCCGGGTCTCCCTCGGGGCACCCGGCGAGTCCGGCATCCGCGCCCGCGTGCGCTCGTCGTACATCGACCCGTCGTCGGGTGACAGCGCCAACTACACCACCCACGGCGGCTGGAAGTACCTGTACTTCACCAACTAGCCACCCGGCTCAGAAGAGCCCACCCTGCACGCCCCGGGGTACGGCGTTGACGGGAACCGTGAGGAGGTCGCCCTCCCCACCCCCGACCAGCGCCCACCCCGTCATCAGACGGGTGTCGAGCACGATCCGGCGCCCGTCCGGCACGACCAGGTGAAGGTCGGGCCCGGCGGCGGCGACCAGCGTCCCCGCGAGGCGGCCGCCGCCGACGAGCTCCCTCACCACCCCGTCCAGCCCGTCGACCATGCCGAGGCCGAAGACCCCGGCATGGTCGACGACAGCCGGCGGCACCCGTTCCAGCGTCTCCGCCCAGCCGGGCACCCCGACGGCCCGCCGGTACAGCGCCGCCACCTCCGCCGCCCGCTCCGGTTCGCCCGGGAGCCCCACGCGGGCGACGCGCTTGGCGGCGTACGGGATCCGGTCGGGCACGCCCAGCGCGGTGCCGAGCACCTCCTCGGTCCGCCGCGCCGCCATCAGCGGGCCGCGCCCCAGCCAGGTGTACGCGACGGCCCCCTGCTCCCGCAGCCGCGCGTCGCCGCGCTCCTCGGCCGTGATGCCGACCTTGACCATGCCGGGGCCGAACCAGGCGAGGTACACCCGGAAGACCCGCGCGTCGTCCGGAACGGTGTCCGCCGCCACGGAGTGGACCCGCTCCAGCCGCGCGCACTCCGCGCACCGCCCCCCGGTGGCGCGCCCGCCCACGACGGCCCCCACCGGGCACGGGTTCCCCCGCGCCCCGGCGCACCGCCGCTCCCCCTCCACCCGGAACCGGATCTCGCGCCCGTACACCAAGCCACTGCGGCGCCCGCCCTCCCACACCAGCACGGGCCCGTCCCCGCCGCCCGGCCACCGCATCCCCCTGCACCGCCACACCATGCCGCCCACGTTACGGGGGACGGCGGAACGTTCCTGCGGTGAACACATGAGCCCATCCGGCCCACCCACCGGCGCCACCACCATCCGGGCGGAACGATGAGCGGCTTTCCCTACCGGTGTGATCAAACTATTGACGCGCGCCGCCACGGCCGCCTCACTCGCCGCCCTGCCCCTGACCCTCGCGACCCCGGCCACCGCCGCCCAGGCCGCCGAGACCCTCCCCCTCGCCGAAGCGGTCGCCTCCCTCCCCCTCGCCACCGAGTCCCGCACCGGCTACCAGCGCACGAGCTTCCGCCACTGGAACGCCGGCGCCGTAGCCGATGACGGCTGCAACACCCGCGCCGAAGTCCTCCTCGCCGAAGCCACCGAAGCCCCCCGCGTCCTGCCCGGCTGTCAACTGATCGGCGGCCGCTGGTGGTCCTACTACGACCGGACCTGGGTCACCCCCTCCGGCCTCCTCGACATCGACCACATGGTCCCCCTCGCCGAAGCCTGGGACAGCGGCGCCTCCCAATGGACCCACAAACGCCGCGAGGCCTACGCCAACGACCTCGGCTCCCCCACGTCCCTCGTCGCCGTCACGGCCCGCTCCAACCGCAGCAAGGCCGACCAGGACCCCTCCGAATGGCTCCCCCCGGCCCAGGAGGTCCACTGCCAGTACGCCGCCGAATGGACCGCCACCAAACTCCGCTGGTCCCTATCCCTCGACCCCACCGAACGCCAGTCCCTCACCACCCTGGCCACCGCCTGCCCCACCACCACGGTCACCTACGAGCCCGCCCCGTAAGCCCCGCACATACGCCAGAGGCCCCGGACTTCCGTCCGGGGCCTCTGGCTCACTGTGCACTCGGCAGGATTCGAACCTGCAACCTTCTGATCCGTAGTCAGATGCTCTATCCGTTAAGCTACGAGTGCTTGTGCTTCCCGGGCTTTTCTGCCCGGTCGGCGTTGCGGGAACAACATTACATGACCTGCGCCGTCACGCGAAATCCGTTAACCGCACCCCCTCTGACCTGGGCAAATGCCTGCTGGACAAGATCGGGAACCCAGGAACGGCCGAAGCCCCGGCCGTGGGGCCGGGGCTTCGGGTGGTGCGGCGGAGGCGGAGGGATTTGAACCCTCGATGGGCTTTAAGACCCAAACCGCATTAGCAGTGCGGCGCCATAGACCGGACTAGGCGACGCCTCCAGTGCGCGCACTCGCGCAGGCGCGAGTGGTGCGTGCAGATGATGACACAGTCCAAGGGGGTGTCACCAATCGATCCCCACGGTACTA
This sequence comes from Streptomyces sp. NPDC049837, assembly GCF_040674455.1. Lineage (NCBI taxonomy): Bacteria > Bacillati > Actinomycetota > Actinomycetes > Kitasatosporales > Streptomycetaceae > Streptomyces > Streptomyces sp. NPDC049837. The sequence goes on from NZ_JBFAMP010000004.1 coordinate 97,541, forward strand.
GGCGGGCGGGGCGCAGGGCAAAGGCGTTCCGTGGGGGTGGTGGCGGTCGGCTTGCGCAACGCGCGGGGGGCTGGAGCGTTAGTGGGGTGAGGGATGCCGGGCATCCCGACGGATCCGTACCCCCAGGAGTTCGTATGCTGCGTCGCCTCGTCCTCACCTCCGCCGCGTCCCTCGCCGCGCTCGGTGCCGCCGCGCCCGCCGCCGTCGCGGGCGGGGGCGGGCCCCTGCCGTTGCCGCTGCTGGCCGGGACCGACTCGCTGACCATCACCGTGAAGAACTCGGGCAACCCGATGGCGGACGGCACCTTCGAGCTCAAGTGCGGGCTGCGGACCGCCGAGGGGAACCACCCGAAGGTGCAGGGTGCGTGCGACCGGCTCGAGGAGCTGGCCCAGGAAGGCAGGGACCCGTTCGCGCCCGTCGCCAAGGGCCAGATGTGCACCCAGCAGCACGGCGGGGACGCCACCGCGCACATCACCGGGACCTGGCAGGGCCAGGACGTCGACGCCCACTTCAGGCGGACCGACGGCTGCGAGATCGCCAGGTGGGACGCCCTGAAGCCGGTGCTGCCGATGGCCCGGTCGTAGAGGAACCCGCACACAACCGCCGTCGGGCCCACATCACCTGCCTTTAGACTCCCTCCAGTGACAGGCCGAGTGGGAGGAAGCGTCGTCGTGAGCAGCAGGCCATCCCGAGGCGCTGCTCGCCTCGCAGCCATACTCGACGCGCTGCCGGACGGGCTCGTACTCGTCAACTGCAACGGCACGGTCGTCAACGCCAACACCATCGCCCTCGAGATGTTCGAGGCGCCCGGTACGGCGCTGGTCGGGCGCGGGCTGCTCGATCTGCTGCCCGCGTTCGACTCCCGGCTCATCCCGGGCTCGATGCGCCGGCCCGAGGCCGCCGACGAGCGCGGCCGGACCAAGCCGGCCCGGATGATCGCGCGGCGTACGGACGGCAGCGAGTTCCCGGTCGAGGTGACCAGCGCGAGCCTGGAGGACGGGCGCGAGGCGTACGACTCGTACGGCAGTGCCTATACCGGTGACGAGCTGCTGATGCTCGTGGTGCGCGACCTGTCCGGGACGATCGACACCGAGGCCGAGCTGGCCCGCTCCCAGCGGCAGACCGAGATGATCCTGCGCGCCGCCTCCGAGGGCGTCGTCGGCACGGACACCGACGGGCGGATCGTCCTCGTCAACCCGGCCGCCGCCCAGATACTGGGCTGGCGGGCCAGCGACCTGGGCGGCAAGGAACTGCACGGGCTGATGCTGCACTCCCGGGCGGACGGGGAGCCGTTCCCGTTCGAGGAGTCGCCGCTGGCCGACACCCTGCGGTCCGGGCGCAAGCACCGGGTGCGCGGGCAGGTGGTGTGGGCCAAGGACGGTTCCCCCGTACCGGTCGACCTGACGACGGCGCCGGTACGGGACGGGGAGCAGTTGGTCGGTGCGGTGATGACGTTCACCGACCGGCGCCCCTACGAGGAGCAGGAGACCCGGCACACGGCCGAGGTCACGGAGCTCAGGACGCTCCACGCCGACGAGGTCACCGAGCTGACCGAGCGGCACGCCACCGAGATGGCCGACCTCAGCGAGCGGCTCTCCGTCGAGATCGAGCAGCGCGAGGAGCGGTACGCGGCGCTGGCGGCACGGCACGCCCAGTTGACGGCCGTGCTGGGCGACTCGCTGCGCGGGCCGCTGGAGGAGCTGCGCCGCGAGCTGGGCACGCTGGCCGCCGACCCGGCCGGTCAGCTCTGGCCCGAGGCGAACCAGGTGCTGCACCATCTGGCCGCCGGGTACGCCCGGATGACGACGCTCGTCGACAACGTGCTGGGCTACCAGCGGCTGGATGTGGGGGACGAAGCGCTCCGCAAGGAGAAGGTGCTGCTCGACGCGGTCGTCGCGGCCGGTGTCGAGGGCGCGGTGGAACTCATCGGGCCCGGGCGGGTGCAGTTCGCCGTGCACGCCCCGCCGATAGAGGCGGAGGTCGACGGCGTACGGATCTCGACGGCGCTCGCGCACCTGATCGCGGACGTCGCCGGGGTCGACTCCACCGGCAAGGCCCGGCTGGTGCCGGGCGGCGGGTACGTCGACTCGACGATCGTCGTCGCGGCGGCGCAGCGCGGCGACGTCGTACGGATCGAGGTGCGCGGCCCGTACGCCGGTGGCGACCCGGTGCACGAGCCGATCGTGCGCGGGATCGTACGGGCGCACGCCGGTGTGCTCCAGACGCACGAGGTGCCGGGGATGCCCGGCAGCGCCTACGTGCTGGAGGTGCCGCTGGGCGAGGGCGCCGGGACGGTGAAGCCGGTAGCGGAGGCGCCGGTGGCTCCGGAGGCGTCGGTTGCTCCGGAGGCGTCGGTTGCGGTCGTGCCTGCGCAGGCGTCCGGTGAAACCTCCGGGGGCGGGACGTCCGGCGGCGGGCGGCGGCGGGCGCGGCGCGCTTCGACTGAGGCGTTCCTGGAGAGCCCCGTACAGGCCGAGGACCCGGTGGCCGCGAAGCCGACCGGGCGGCGGCGCGGGCGGCCGAGCCCGGCGGAGGCAGGCGTGGCCGGGGCGCCGGCCGAAGGGGCGGTCGTGACGGCTGCCGAGAGCGCGCAGGGCCGTGCGGCGCTCGGTGAGACGGTGCCGCCGCAGGGCGTGCCCGCGGACGCGGTGCCGGTTCCGGCTGCCGGGCGCCGGGCGCGGCGCGGCGGCGAGGGCGCCATGCCGGCGCTTCCCGCGGCCACGGCTTCCGCTCCGGCTCCGGCTCCGGCTTCGGCTGCCATTCCTGCTCCGGCTCCCGCTCCCGCTCCTTCTCCTGCTCCCGCTTCCGTTCCCGCTCCGGCCGCCGAGCAGGCCGGGCGGCGGGCCCGCCGGGCGCTCGGGGCGGCCCAGGACCGGACGGCACCGGCGCCCACGCCCGCTCAGGCGCCCGAGGGCGGTGCCCGCACCGCGTTCGCGCTCCCACCCGCCGCGGCGGACCGGCGCCCCGAGGAGCGCCCCCACGACGAGGGCCGCCACGACGCGGTACGCACCGAGCCGGGCGCCGACCACACTCCGCCGCAGCCGCACCCGGTGCAGCCGGCTCCGGCGCCCGCCCCGGCACCCGCGCCCACGGGCCGTCGGCGGGCCGCCCAGGAGACGACCGCCGGGACCGGCAGCGGCACCGGTTCCGTACCGCTCCCGCCGGAGGTGCCGTCGGGCGACGCCGGGGCCTCCAACGGTCAGGGGCGGTCGTTCAGCGTGCGCACCCTGGGCCAGGGCGTGCCGTTCGCCCAGCAGGTCGCCCAGCAGCAGCAGTCCTCAGGCTCCGGGCGCCGCCGCAAGCTCGCCACGCCCCCGGCGGAGGGCGAGCGGCCGGCCGCCACGCCCGAGCAGAGTGCCCGGCCGCACCCGCAGCCCCCGGTCCAGCCGCAGCCCGCGACACCGGCCCCGGGGACGCCCACGCCACCGCCGCAGCGGCTGTCCGCCCCGGCCGAGGGGCGGGCGTACGAAATAGGAGCACCGGACGAGGACGCGGCCGAGGGCCCGGAGCCGCTGGACGGGCCGGGCGGAGCCGTGGAGGTGGCCAACGAGCCGCCGCCGCTGCCCGTCGACGACGAGCTGCCGCCCGAGCCGCTCGACAACCCGCGCCGGCTGCTGGTGTGGCCCGCCCCGGACGTCTCCACGCAGGCGGCGCTCAGCGAGCGCGGGTACCGGCCGGTCATCGTGCACTCCCGCGAGGAGGTGGACGCCCAGATCGCCGCGTTCCCGGCGGCCCTGTTCGTCGACCCGCTGACCGGGCCGATCACGCGCACGGCGCTCCAGTCGCTGCGCCAGGCGGCGGTGGCGGCCGAGGTGCCGGTGCTGCTGGCGGCGGGCCTGGGCCAGGCGACGCGGGAGGCGGCGTACGGCGCCGATCCGGCCGTACTGCTCAAGGCGCTGGCGCCTCGGGACAGCGAGCAGCACCCGTCGCGGGTCCTGCTCATCGAGGAGCAGGAGGAGATCGCGCTCGCGCTGACGGCGACGCTGGAGCGGCGCGGGATGCAGGTGGCGCGGGCGGCCACGGACAGCGAGGCGGTCACGCTGGCCGCGCAGATGCGGCCGAACCTGGTGGTGATGGACCTGATGCAGGTGCGCCGCCGCCGGGCCGGGATCATCGACTGGCTGCGGGCGAACGGGCAGCTCAACCGTACGCCGCTCGTCGTCTACACCTCGGCGAGCCTCCAGCAGGCGGAGCTGCCTCAACTGTCGTCGGGCGAGACGGTGCTGTTCCTGGCGGAGCGGTCGACGAGCGCCGAGGTGCAGTCGCGGATCGTGGACCTGCTGGCGAAGATCGGTACGAACTGACGGTACGCGGGACGCAAGAGGGGCGCCCCCGCGTGGGGGCGCCCCTCTTCGCAGCCGTCAGAGCCGCGTGACGTCCAGCTCCCCGTTCGCGTACTGCTTGCGGATCACCTTCTTGTCGAACTTCCCCACGCTCGTCTTCGGCACCGCCGGGACGGTCGCCCAGCGCTCGGGGAGCTGCCACTTCGCGATCGACTCGCCGAGGAAGGCACGCAGCGCCTCGTAGTCCACCGTGGCGCCCTCCTTGAGGACCACCGTCGCCAGGGGCCGTTCGCCCCACTTGTCGTCCGGGACGGCGACGACCGCCGCCTCCGTGACCTCGGGGTGGGCCATGAGGGCGTTTTCGAGCTCCACCGAGGAGATCCACTCGCCGCCCGACTTGATGACGTCCTTCGCCCGGTCGGTCAGGGTGAGGTATCCGTCCGGGCTGATCACTCCGACGTCGCCGGTCTTGAGCCAGCCGTCCGCCGTGAACTTGTCCTCGGGCCGCAGCGGTTCACCGGTCACGCCGCCGTAGTAGGCGCCCGCGATCCACGGGCCGCGGACCTCCAGCTCGCCGGCCGACTCGCCGTCCCAGGGCAGGATGTCGCCGCCGGGCCCGGCGAGGCGGGCCTCGACGCCGGCGGGGAAGCGGCCCTGGGTGATGCGGTACGGCCACTCCTCCTCGGCCGTGAGGCCGGCGGGCGGGTTGGACATGGTGCCGAGCGGCGACGTCTCCGTCATGCCCCAGGCGTGGCAGAGGCGGACGCCGAGCTTGTCGTACGCCTCCATCAGGGACGGCGGGCAGGCGGCGCCGCCGATGGTGACGGTGGCCATGGACGAGATGTCCCGGGGGTTGGCGGTGACCTCGGCGAGGAGGCCCTGCCAGATGGTGGGGACGGCCGCCGCGTGCGTGGGCCTCTCGCGCTCGATCATCTCGGCGAGCGGGGCGGGCTGGAGGAAGCGGTCCGGCATCAGCATGTTGACGCCGGTCATGAAGGTGGCGTGGGGCAGACCCCACGCGTTCACGTGGAACTGGGGCACGACCACCAGGGTCGTGTCCTTGTCGGTCAGGCCCATCGACTGGGCCATGTTCACCTGCATCGAGTGCAGGTAGATGGAGCGGTGGGAGTAGACGACGCCCTTGGGGTCGCCGGTGGTGCCGGAGGTGTAGCACATGGCGGCGGCGGAGCGTTCGTCCAGCTCGGGCCAGTCGTAGGTGGTGGGGCGGCCGGCGATGAGCTCCTCGTACTCGTGGACGGCGGGCGCGGCGCCGTCGAGGAGCGAGCGGTCGCCGGGGCCGGAGACCACGATGTGCTCGATGGTCGGCAGGTGCGGGAGGAGCGGGGCGAGGAGCGGGAGGAGGCTGCCGTTGACGAGGACGACCCGGTCGGCGGCGTGGTTGACGATCCAGATGAGCTGCTCAGGGGGCAGCCGGAGGTTGAGGGTGTGGAGGACGGCGCCCATGGAGGGGATCGCCAGGTACGCCTCGACGTGCTCGGCGTTGTTCCACATGAGCGTGGCGACCCGGTCGTCACCGGTGACGCCGAGTTCGTCGCGCAGGGCGTTCGCGAGCTGGGTGGCCCGTGCGCCGGCCTCCGCGAAGCTGCGGCGGTGCGGGGCGTCGGCGTCGCCGGTCCAGGTGGTGATCTGCGATGTCCCGTGAATCGTCATCCCGTGGTGGAGGATGCGGGTCACAGTCAGTGGTACGTCCTGCATGGTGCTCAGCACGGCGTCCTCCCGTTGGGCGCTACGTGGCAGTTGGGTGTGCAGATTCTGCGCACATACCACGCGGTATGTCACTACCCGGGAGTAGATCGGGACGGGCCGATCACCGTACGGGGGACAGCTCCGGGTCCTCGCGGAGCTTGCCGAGCGCCCGGGAGACGGCGCTCTTGACGGTGCCGACGGAGACCCCGAGGACCTCCGCCGTCTGGGCTTCGCTGAGGTCCTCGTAGTACCGGAGCACCACCATGGCCCGCTGGCGGTCGGGCAGCTTCATCACCGCGCGCCACATCGCGTCGCGCAGCGCCTGCTGCTCGGCCGGGTCGGGTTCGGGCAGCCCGAGGGGTTCGGGCAGCTCGTCGCACGCGAACTCGTCGACCCGGCGCTTGCGCCACTGCGAGGTGCGGGTGTTCAGCAGCGCGCGGCGCACGTAGCCGTCGAGCGCGCGGTGGTCCTCGATGCGCCCCCAGGCGACGTACGTCTTGGCGAGGGCGGTCTGGAGCAGGTCCTCGGCGTCGCACGGGTTGGCGGTCAGCGACCGGGCGGTGCGCAGCAGCACCGGTCCCCGGGTCCGTACGTACGACGAGAACGACGGGTAGGAGGCGTGTCCGGTGGCGGCTGTGGAGGCCCCGGTGCAGACGGTGCCGGCGGTCGCGGTCATAGGTACACGCTATGAGCGGGCGCGGCCCTTGGGGATCGCCCACAGGTGCCGAACCCGGGTCCGCCTCAGGTTGTAGGGGCGCGGCCCACCGCACCTCCTGTGGGTGGAGGTGCCGGGTGCGGCGGGTCAGGGTCCGGTGTCCGGGGCGCCCAGGATCAGGCCGGAGGTGGGTACGCCGGTTCCGGCGGTGACCAGGGCCGTGGCCGCGCCGGGCACCTGGTTCACGGAGGTGCCGCGCAGTTGGCGGACGGCTTCCGCGATGCCGTTCATGCCGTGCAGGTACGCCTCGCCGAGCTGGCCGCCATGGGTGTTGAGGGGCAGGGTGCCGGCGGCGACGTAGTCGGCGGCCTCGCCGGGGGCGCAGAACCCGAACTCCTCCAACTGCATCAGCACGAAGGGCGTGAAGTGGTCGTAGAGGATGCCGACGGCGATGTCGGCGGGGCGGAGGCCCGAGGTGCGCCAGAGCTGCCGGGCGACGACGCCCATCTCGGGCAGGCCGGTGAGGTCGTGGCGGTAGAAGCCGGTCATCGCCTCCTGCGCCCGCCCGGCTCCTTGTGCGGCGGCGACGACCACGGCGGGCGGGTGGCGCAGGTCGCGGGCGCGCTCGGCGGTGGTGACGACGAGCGCCTGGCCGCCGTCGGTCTCCTGGCAGCAGTCGAGGAGCCGCAGGGGCTCGGCGATCCAGCGGGAGGCGGCGTGGTCGGCGAGGGTGATGGGCCTGCCGTAGAAGTACGCGGCGGGGTTCGTGGCCGCGTGGCGGCGGTCGGTGACGGCGACGTGGCCGAAAACGTCGGGGGTCAGACCGTACGTGTGCAGGTAGCGCTGGGCGGCCATCGCGACCCAGGAGGCCGGGGTGAGCAGCCCGAACGGGAGCTGCCAGCCGAGCGCGGCGCCTTCGGCGGTGGGCTCGCGGTGCTGGACGCCGGCGCCGAAGCGGCGGCCGGAGCGTTCGTTGAAGGCGCGGTAGCAGACGACGACCTCCGCGACGCCCGTGGCGACGGCGAGGGCGGCCTGCTGGACGGTGGCGCAGGCGGCGCCTCCGCCGTAATGGATGCGGGAGAAGAAGGACAGCTCACCGATGCCGGCCGCCTGGGCGACGGTGATCTCGGGGCTGGTGTCCATGGTGAAGGTGACCAGGCCGTCCACGTCGGCGGGGGTGAGCCCGGCGTCGTCGAGGGCGGCGTGCACGGCCTCGACGGCCAGCTTCAGCTCACTGCGCCCGGAGTCCTTGGAGAACTCGGTCGCGCCGATCCCGACGATGGCCGCCCGCCCGCCGAGCGTGTCGGCCCCGCGTACGCTCACGATCCCACCACCCCCATGACGGTCACCGTGCCGGTGACGTGGTTGCCCAGCCGGTTCGCGCCGACGATCCGGACGGTGACCGTGCCGGATCCGTCGTCCACGTCGGTCACCGTGCCGGTCAGCGTCATCGTGTCGCCGGGGTGATTGGGCGCGCCGAGCCGGATGGCGACCTTGCGGAGGCGGGCGCGGGGGCCGAAGTGGTCGGTGACGTACCGGCCGACGAGACCGTTCGTCGTCAGGATGTTCATGAAGATGTCGGGGGAGCCCTTCTCCTTGGCGAGCTCCGCGTCGTGGTGCACGTCCTGGTAGTCGCGGGAGGCGATGGCGCCCGCGACGATCAGCGTGCGGGTGACCGGGACGCTCAGCGGCGGCAGTTCGTCCCCGGGCTTCATCCGGCCTCTCCCCCTCGTATCCCTGGTACCCCTGGCACCCCTCGGAAGACGGGCAGTTCCAGGTCCTCGTCGACGCGCAGGAACTCCAGCCGGACCGGCATGCCGATGCGCACCTTGTCGTACGGGACGCCGGTGATGTTGCTGATCACGCGGACACCCTCCGCCAGCTCGATGAGCCCGACCGCGTAGGGAGGGTCGAAGGCCGGGAAGGGCGGGTGGTGCATGACGACGTACGAGTAGACCGTCCCCTCGCCGCTCGCCGCGACCGTGTCCCACGCGCCCGACCCGCACGCGTTGCACCCCGGCAGCCACGGGAAGCGGAGCGTGCCGCAGCCGGTGCACCGCTGGATCAGCAGTTCGTGCGCGGCGACGCCGTCCCAGAACCCGGCGTTGTCCCGGTTGATCACGGGCCGGGGCCGCTGATGCTTGCGGCGGGGCTTGGCGGGCGCGTACTTGAGGATGCGGAAGCGGTGCGTACCCACGAGCCGGCCGTCCACCCGTACGTCCGTCCGCGTGGTGACGAAGTGCCCGGTCCCCAGCTTGGTGGTCTTGCGCCCGGACACGGACTCGATAACCGCGTCGAAGGTGACGGTGTCGCCGGGGCGCAGGTCGCGGACGTACTCCTGCTCACAGTCGGTCGCGACCACCGAGGTACAGCCGGCGCCGTCGAGGAGCGCGAGCAGCTCGTCGTACGCGTCCGAACGGCCGGTGTGACCCGTGTGCCCGGACAGGCCGCCCATGGTCCACACCTGGAGCATGGTGGGCGGGGCGATGGCGTCGGGCCCGGTGTACGCGGGGTTGGTGTCGCCCATCGCCTCGCACCAGTGCCTGATCATGGGCGCGTTGACGGGGTCCTTGCCGACGCCGGCGGTGGTGGCGGGCCGTCCTTCGTACGCCTTCAGCCGCTCGTACAGGTCGTCAGTCACAGTTTCTGACTGTCCGTCAGATATCGAGCCGCTGTCAAGACGGCAGGGACGACGGACGGCCTGTACGCCGGTACCGGAGTACCGCCGCACAGGCCGCCCTTCACCTCGTCCCCATGCCCCCTGCGGGCCGGCCTACCAGAGGTTGGTGAAGGTCACCGTGGGGGTGCTCTGACCCACGGCCGTGAAGCCGGGGCCGTTCGCACTCGTGGTGTTGCTCTGGTTGGAGCCGCCGCCGTTGGCGACCTGCTGACCGGTCGTGGAGTTGCCCGCGTTCTGACCACCGACCCCGCTGCCGCTGATCGAGGCGGCGGACGCGTTCGATCCGCCGCTCGCGAGACCACCGGTGTCGGCGTGGGCCACACCCGCGAAGAGCCCGACGGCGAGGGGCAGTGCGGCGACAGCGGCGATGACGCGAGCGGTACGGATGCTTGCCATGTAAGTCCTCCAAGAGCCACGTGCGGAAGTACGGCTTGTTCCCAGGCAGTTGGCCGACCGCCCTGGGCGAGTTCTCGACGTCGCGGTTCAAGAGTTGCCCACCGAATCCCCGGCGAACCAGCCCGGAGCACCCATTTCCCCCGCAAGCGTGAGGACAAGTCGATAAACATCCTCCGCTCACCCAAAACCGCAGCTCAGGGCGTGGCAGGCCGCCGGAGCGCCACCCAAGGCCGCCGCACCCAAGAGGGGAATCGTTCCGGCGCATTTTCAGCCAATCTTTCCCCCACCCTCCCCGCCTCCCCTCCCCCTTCCCTTATTCGAACGAACGTACGAGCATGGAGTCATGGCCGCTACAGACCGGCGCTCCGCCACCCTGGCCCTGGCCCACGCCCTGTCCGCCGCCGAGCGGGGGCTGCCCGTCATCCCCCTGTCGCCGACCAAGCTCCCCGCCCTGCCGTCCCCGCACCGCGGCGCCCCCGGACCGGTCCCCTGCCGGGGCGAGTGCGGCCTGCCCGGGCACGGCGTCCACGACGCGACGGCCGACCCCGCCGCCGTACGCGCCCTGTTCGCCCTCGCGCCCTGGGCGACCGGCTACGGCATCGCCTGCGGGCGCCCGCCGCACCACCTGATCGGCGTCGACCTCGACACCGAGCCGGCCGTCCTCCAACGCCTCGCCCGGGAGCGGGGGTTCACCGTCCCGGCCACGGTCACCGTCCTCACGCCCAGCGGCGGGCACCACCTGTGGCTGACCGGCCCGCCCGACGTGATCGTCCCGAACTCCGCCGGGCGCCTCGCCCCCGGCATCGACGTCCGGGGCGCCGGCGGCTACCTGGTCGGCCCCGGCTCGGTCACGGCCCGTGGCGCCTACCGCCTGGCCCCCGGCACGGCGGCCCTGGCTCCGGCCCCCTGCCCGCCGGCCCTCCTCCGCCTCCTGGCACCCCCGGCCCCGACCACCACCAGGCGGGCCCCCGCCAACCCGCCGCGCGGCGAGGGGCTGGTCCGCTTCGTGCTCGCCGCCCACGAGGGACAGCGCAACACCCGGCTGTTCTGGGCGGCTTGCCGGGCGTACGAGAACGGCATCGGCGACGCCCTCGCGGACGCCCTCACCGACGCCGCCGTACGCACCGGCCTCACCGCCCACGAGGCGCGGGCCACCATCGCCTCGGCGGCCCGCCTCACGGTGCCGCGATGAGCAGGTGGCCGGCGAGCGCGATGATCAGGGCGCTGGAGAGCAGGGCGGTGACGAGCCGCCCACGGCCGCCCGTGAGCACCCTGCCGAGCAGCGCGCCGCCGCAGGCCAGCAGCAACTGCCAGCTCGCGGACGCGAGGAAAGCGGCGAGCACGAACACGGCCTGCGCCGGACCGCCCGCGTCACCGGCGCCACGGCTGCCAATCACGAGCGCCGCGAAGTAGATCACGGTCATGGGGTTCAGCAGGGTGATCCCGAGGAGCCCCAGGTACGCCCGCAGGGCCCCGACCGGCGCCTCGTCGTCCCGCGCCGCCGCCTGCCGCCGCCGGTACTGCCGTACGGCCACCACGCCACCGCGCGCGGCCAGCGCCACCAGCACCACGGCCGACGCCCACCGCAGCGGCACCATGACCGGTTCGAGGACCGGCCCGAGCGCGGAGCCGCCGACGGCGGCGACCAGCGCGTACAGCCCGTCGGCGGTCGCCACCCCGAGCGCGGCGCACGCCCCGACCCTCAGGCCGGTCCGGGCGGTGAGCGCCACCAGATACGCCCCGACGGCCCCCACCGGTATGGCGATCCCGTACCCGGCGAGCGCCCCCGCGACCAGCGCGGCGATCACGAGCGCGCGGAAGCCGGCTCCCGCCAGGGCCGCCCGTACTGCTGTCGCCCGCACACCGGACGTACGGCGGCGGACGGCGACGGGCGATGGCTACGAGAGGTCATGCCCCGATGCTGGCGCCGCCCCGACCAACCCGGCAACGCATTTACCCCGCTAGGCGCTGTCCAGCACGCTGCCGACGAAGCTCGCCACCCGGTGCCTCACCTTGTGCCAGCGGTTGCAGTACTGCCGCGGAAACCAGCGACGGTTCTGACGGAGCGGCCGGTGGCACGACTTGCACAGCACGGTCCGGCCCTGACTCGCGAAATCCCCCATGCCGCGACTCTAACGACCGATGCCGCTTTCCACCTCGGAAAACCTTCACTTGCCACAACGGAAACTCACCACCTACAGTTTCCAACATGGAAACCAACGGGGACGTCATCCGCCCGACCGCGCAGCAGGCCCTCGCCGCACTGGCCGACACCGAGCAGGTCCGGGCCTCCACCGCCGCCCTGTCCGCCACCCCCTGGCCGCGCTGGTTCGCCACCGCGCTCACGCTCTACACCGCCGCCATACCGCCGGTGTACGGGGGCACGCTGACCGATCGGGAATGGCTGCTGCCGCGCGCCACCTGGGGCATCATCCTCATAGTGATGACAGCGGCGTACATGACGCTGTACGCGTTCGCGGCCTCCAACTGGCGCAAGAAGACGGGCGTAGCCCTCCGCTTCGACGTGCTCCCCAAGCGCGTCACCCTGCCTCTCGCGACCGGCCTTCCCGCCGTGCTGCTCGGCTCGGCCTTCGTCTTCCGCGCCACCGGCGAGCCGCTGTGGCTGTTCGCCGCCTCCACCATCGGCGCGGCGGTGTCGGTCGCCTTCCACCTCGTCTTCGTCCGCCTCCACCGGAAGGCCTCATGAGCGACTCCGCCCCCGACCCCATGGCGGGCTTCGACACCACCATCCACGCCCCCAACCGGCTGCGCATCTGCGCCCTCCTCGACACCGCCGGCGAGGCCGAGTTCGCCACGGTCCAACGCCAACTCGACGTCTCCGCCTCGGTCCTGAGCAAACACGTCACCGTCCTGGTCGACGCCGGCTACGTCGAACAGCGCAAGGCGGTACGCGACACCCGCCAACGCGTCTGGCTCCGCCTCACCACCCCCGGCCGCGACGCCTACCACGCCCACCTGGCCGCCCTGCGGGCCATCGTGGGGCCGTAGCGCCGCCCGGTGAACGGGGCACTCGAAGGACGAGCAGGACAAGGCCGTGCACAGTAAGGCGCCACCCCTACCCAACGGTTGAGGTGGCGCCTGCGCGTAGCCACGGACCGGGACTTCCCGAACCGGGGAGCGAGCACTCAGGGGTGCTGAACTCCGAGGACGACCAGTACCAGGATCGTCATGAGGATCAGCCGTACAGCGGTCGGCGCGAAGTCTTGCGCGCCCCCGACGACGCACAGGGCGGCTGCTGCCGACACGGGGCCCACTGCCATCACCTCTTGTTCCAGCAGACGGGTGGCTGCCGCACGCGTACGGAGCCGGGGGGAGCACTCGCACGAGGTAGCGTGGTGGTCGTTCATCGTGTCTCCAGACGTGATCGAACCCTGCCCCCTGTTGCAGCAGGGGGCTTCTTCATGTCATCAGCGTGGCGACCGGGCAGTTCTGCCGAAGTCAGCAAAATGCTGACGTCGCTCCGGCACAGTGCTGCTATGACCGCCTCGCCCTTCGAAGAGCGCATGCGCAACCTGCTCGTGGCCCGTTCCGCAGCGGCGTTGAACCTGGCAGCCACCTTCGGCAACCTCGCCGACCCCACATCAGGAACGGCCAACAGCCCAAGTCTCTGGCCCTCGATCCGGGGCGAGATCTCGTCCCTGGAACGGCTGAACTGCGCGGTGCACAGGCAGGGCGGCGTTCCGTGGGACGCTCTCGCCGGCTTCTACGGCGTCTCGAAGCAGTCCGTGCACCGCCGGCTGTCCAAGGACGTCGACAACTACACAGAGCACGCCCAGACCTATGTCGATCTACACGAGACAGACATATCCCATGGTGTCCGCGCTCTGCATGTCGCGGCAGCGATCGTCTCGGCCGATCACCTGCTGTCGGCGGCCGACCGTCAGGCACGCGTCTGGGACCAGCGACGACGAACCCCGGGATGGTGGTGGCGCGAAAGCGCCTGAGCTCACTTGCGGCCGCCCGCCCGGCATACCAAGGCGCCCGGTCCAGGCCGCCCACAACCAAGGGGTGCCCTGTGATCGGGGCACCCCTTGTGTGTCGACCAGCACGGACGCTGACCTGCTGCGCGGTGGGTGTGGGATTTGAACCCACGGTGACTCGCGCCACGACGGTTTTCAAGACCGTTCCCTTAGGCCGCTCGGGCAACCCACCCTTGCCCCGTGTCGCCTGGAGTGGGGCGGCTACAGACTACCGGGTGGGGGAGGGCGGCGGAGCGGGGTCAGGGGGGTGACTCGGCCCAGACCGCGGGGCCGCCGCCCTGCCAGTGGATCAGGTGGGTGGTGGCCGCTTCGTCCGGGCCCAGTTCCAGGCCCACCGTGCTGAGCAGGTCGACGAGGTCGGCGATGCTGTGGGCGAGGCCGAGGGTCTTTCCGTCGGCGTGTACGGTTCGGCCGCCGGAGGGGTTCGGCGGGGACACGGTCACGGGCGGCGGTGTGGCGGTCATGGACCCACTGTGGGCCCGTACCCGGCTCCGGGCACGCCGGGAGGCGGGTACGGGTGACGTCGTACGCGTCAGTCGCGCGTCAGTCGCTGTCGCCCTTGCGCTGGCCCAGGGTGACGTCGACCGTCGATGCCTTGCCGCCCCGCTCGTAGGTGAGCGTGACCTTGTCGCCGGGCTTGTGGGTCCAGATCTCGCTGATCAGGGTCGGGCCGCTGTCGATCGTCCGGTCACCGAACTTGGTGATCACGTCCCCGGGCTTGAGGCCCGCCTTGGCGGCGGGGCCGTTCGGGACGACCGCCGGGGTGCCACCCTCGCCCTGGTCGGCGATGCGGGCGCCCTCGCCCTCCTCGGTCATGTTCACCGTGGCGCCGATCACCGGGTAGACCGGCTGGCCCGTCTTGATCAGTTGGTCGGCGACGCTCCTGGCCTGGTTGACCGGGATGGCGAAGCCGAGGCCGATGGAGCCCGCCTGCGACTGGCCGAGGCCGCCGCTGCCCGCCGACTGGATGGCGGAGTTGATGCCGATCACCGCGCCGCGTGCGTCGAGGAGCGGGCCACCGGAGTTGCCCGGGTTGATCGAGGCGTCGGTCTGGAGGGCGCTCATGTACGAGTTCCGGCCGGCGCCGCTGCCGTCACCGGAAGCGACCGGGCGGTTCTTGGCGCTGATGATGCCGGTGGTGACGGTGTTGGACAGGCCGAACGGCGCGCCGATCGCGATCGTCGAGTCGCCGACCGCCACCCGGTCCGAGTTGCCCAGCGGGAGCGGGGCGAGGCCGGACGGGGCGTTCTTGAGCTTCAGTACGGCGACGTCGTAGCCCTGGGCGCGGCCGATGACCTCGGCGTCGTACTTCTTGCCGTTGGAGAAGGTCGCGGAGAGGGTGCCGCCTTCCGCCGCGGACTCCACCACGTGGTTGTTGGTGAGGATGTGGCCTTCCTTGTCGTACACGAACCCGGTGCCCGTGCCGCCCTCGCCGGCCGAGCCGCCCGACTTGGCCTCGATGGTGACGACGCTCGGCAGGGCCTTGTTCGCCACGGCGGCGATCGTGCCCGGCTCCCGCTTGAAGCCGGCCGGCGCCTCGCCTGTCGCGACGGTCGTCGAGCTGGTCGAGCCGTCGTTGCGCTCGGCCGCCCAGTAGCCGATGCCGCCGCCGACGCCGCCCGCGACCAGCGCGGCGGCCAGGACGGCGGCGACCAGCCCACCACCGGAACGTTTGCGCAGCGGCTCACCGGCCGGTGGGACGGGTGCGCCCCATGCCGGAGGAGCAGCCGGCGGCGGCCACCCCCCGGCGGACCCCACGGCGGACCCCACGGCGGGCCCCGC
Source organism: Streptomyces sp. NPDC049837 (assembly GCF_040674455.1). Taxonomy (NCBI): domain Bacteria; kingdom Bacillati; phylum Actinomycetota; class Actinomycetes; order Kitasatosporales; family Streptomycetaceae; genus Streptomyces; species Streptomyces sp. NPDC049837. Next base: position 113,045 of record NZ_JBFAMP010000004.1, read on the forward strand.
AGCAGGCGGCGCGGCCTGGGGCATGGCGGGAGGTGCTGTCGGCGGTGCGGCCGGGGGCGCGGGGGGCGTCCGGGGCGGTTCGGGGGTCGGGTGTGCCGCCGATGCGTGGGCGTCCTCCGCCGGCGCGGACGAAGAGGGCGGCACAGGAGGTGTGGACGGGGCGGAGGGGGCGGACGGGACCGCGTTGCCCTCGTTCTCAGTGCTCACAGCTCGTTCTCCTCGGGTTCCACGTCGTTCCACGTCATCAGGGTGCTGACAGTCAGCTTTTCCCACAGGCCGTCAGGCCACTGTAAGCCGGACCTGTGCGTCTTCGGACCATCCTTTATTTCCGACAAATCAGACGCCTGTCGATGAGGGCCGAACAGCGGTGGCACCATGTCGCGGTGACCCACGCACGCCAGCACACGATCCAGGTCGTCGCCCACCGAGGCGCCTCCGAGGACGCGCCCGAGCACACCCTGGCCGCGTACATGAAGGCGATCGAGGACGGCGCCGACGCCCTCGAATGCGATGTACGGCTCACCGCCGACGGCCACCTCGTCTGCGTCCACGACCGCCGTGTCAACCGCACCTCCAACGGGCGCGGCGCCGTCTCCGCGCTGGAGCTGGCCGATCTGGCGCAGCTCGACTTCGGCGCCTGGAAGGACGCGAGCGAGAGCCCCGACTGGGGCGACCCCGAGTACACCTCCGTACTCACCCTGGAACGGCTGCTCGCGCTCGTGGCCGACGCCGGCCGGCGCATCGAACTGGCCATCGAGACCAAGCATCCCACCCGCTGGGCCGGCCAGGTGGAGGCGCGGCTGGTGGAGCTGCTGGACCGGTTCGGGCTGACCCGGCCGCGGACCGGCACCACCACTCCCGTACGGATCATGAGCTTCTCCGCCCGTTCGCTGCACCGGGTCGCCGCCGCGGCGCCCGCCGTCCCCACCGTGTACCTGATGCAGTTCGTCACCCCGCGCGTGCGCGACGGTCGGCTGCCCGCCGGGTCCCGGATCGCCGGGCCGTCCATCCGGATCGTCCGCAACAACCCCGCCTACATCGCCCGCCTCCACCGGGCCGGGCACCGTGTCCACGTCTGGACGGTGAACGAGCCGGAGGACGTCGAGCTGTGCGCCCGCCTCGGAGTGGAGGCAATCATCACCAACCGCCCCAAACAGGTCCTGTCCCAACTGGGCCGCCTTTAACACCCGTTACACGGAGTGCTCCGGCGCGTTCGCTCCGTGGCCGACCGTGTCGAGTGCGTCACCACACATCGATTGGCCGGTTTCCGGTCCAGTCCATTGGGGCATTCACACCGTGGCGTGGGGCAAAGGAGGTCTCGGGGGTGGCGTTGGTGGTGGCACAGGAGGTGCCCACGTCGTCGAGCATGGCCGTACCCCATGGCCCTGCGGGCGTGGGTGAGGCGAGGCACCGCATGCGGGAGCAGCTCCGCCGCAGCGGTATGGCCGAATCGGTCGTCGACGATGCCGTACTGGTCCTTTCCGAACTGCTCAGCAATTCCTGCCGGCACGGCCGGCCGCTGGGCCGTGGGGTGGAGGTCGGCGACGGTGACATCCGCGCCGCCTGGCGCGTCGACAAACACGGCGCCCTGACCGTCGAGGTGACGGACGGGGGTGGTCCGACCCGTCCGGTTCCGGCCACGCCTTCGGTCACCGCACGTGGCGGCCGGGGGCTGAACATCATCAGCGCGCTCGCCCAGGACTGGGGCGTACGCGACAGCGCGTCCGGCGAGGTGACGGTCTGGGTGGTCCTCACGGGAGGCCACCGGCGCGACGACTTCGCTACGCGCGTCACCGCTCCGGGCTTCGACTTCCTGGACGCGTACGGGACGTACGACGCGTACGAGGACGTCGACTGACCCGCCGCGTGAGGTGACTCCGCCCAGAGGTGGGCACCGGTCCGGGCGCGGGCGTGGCGACCCCCGGGACATGAGCGCCGGTCCGGGCACGGGCGCGGTTCGCCGGTCCGGGCGCGGGCGTGGCGACCCCCGGGACGTGAGCACCGGTCCGGGCACGGGCGCGGTTCGCCGGTCCGGGCGCGGGCGTGGCGACCCCCGGGACGTGAGCACCGGTCCGGGCGCGGGCGCGGTGTCGGTCCGGGCGGGCACGGGGGCGGCCGTGCGGGCGCGGCGACCGGTCCGGGCGGGCGCCCAGCCAACACCCCACCGCCCGCCCCGGCATGCGGGTAGCCCGGGCAGGGGCTTCGGGCGGCTAGGCTCGCGGCCGACACAGCAGTGCCGCACCGCCGTTACGGGAGAAGTCAGACCATGGGCAAGAAGCGTCCCCAGACCAAGGCCGGGAAGCCGCAGACAACCAGTGGAGAGATCCCGGTCGTCGGGGCCCGCGAGCCCTGCCCCTGCGGTTCGGGCCGCCGCTACAAGGCCTGCCACGGCCGGGCCGCCGCGCACGCGGTGACCGAGCTGGTCCAGCGGCCGTTCGAGGGCCTGCCCGGCGAGTGCGACTGGGTGGCCCTGCGCGAGCTGGTCCCCGCCGCGACCGCCGCGCTGACGCTGAAGGGCGGGCTGCCCGAGGGCGTGCCCTCCGTGACGCTCGCGACCGTCCTGCCCATGGCGTGGCCCGCGCTGCGCCGCGACGACGGCTCCGTCCTGCTCGCGCTCCAGAACGACACCTCCTCCGGCGACCTCAGCCGGGACCTCGCCGACACCCTCCAGCGCGCGCTGACCGCGCAGCCGGGTACGCCCGTGGGTGCCCAGCGGGTTCCGGCGGACGGGCCGCGCCTCCAGGACCTGCTGGACACGGACGCCGCTTTCGAGCCGGTCGTCCACTCGGGCTTCGAGTTCTGGGTGCCGGACTCCGAGCAGAGCGCGTCGCCGGAGGTGGCCGCCTCCCTGGAGCGGGCCAACGCCGCCGCGATCCCGACCGTCAAGCTGTCCGGCGTGGACGCCGCGTACTGGTGCGAGACGCCCGAGAAGAACCACCTGCGCTGGGTCATGCCGCACCCGGAGGAGCAGCTCCTCGACGCGCTGGCCCGGCTGCACGCCGCCGGGGCGTCGTCGCTCGGCGAGGGCACCCGGCTGGTCGGCTCGTTCCGGGCGCACGGCCTGATGGTCCCGGTGTGGGACCTGCCGACCGGGATGGGCGCGAAGGAGTGCGAGCAGCCGGCCGCCGAGTTCGCCGAGCGGCTCGCGGGCGCGCTCGCCGCCGACGCGCCGCTGACGGCGGAGGAGCGGAGGGCCCGCGGCGGGCTCACCAACCGCCAGGTGACCCTGAGCTGAGCCCTGGCCTGTGCGTTGTTCCATTTATCAGAAACGGAACTGATACACATCCGGACCGTTCGGTGACTTCCGCCACAACGGCCGGTACCCGCGGGTAAATCCCTGTCCGAATAACTGAGATCGAATTTGCGAACAGCCGATCTCTTGTTACGGTGCTTGGAGCCCGGTCGCTGGTGCATCCCCCGTCGCCAGCGACCGGGCCCTTCATTTTCCCCGGAAGGGGATCTTCCGCCTCCGGTCCTCAACTGGCCGCCGGATCGGCCGAGTTGCTCCCGGCTCTCAGCAACAGCCTCTCGCCCGCGCTGTCCGCGAACTCCGCCACCGCCGAGTATTCGGCGGGCATCCCGCGTGACGGTTCCCTGGGCGTCTCACAAACACCCGGCTCGTCGTCCGCGAGCGCCTCGCAATGCGTCTGTACGGTGCGCCCGCCGGGGGCCATCAAGGTGAGTGCGACCCTGATCGGCGCGCCCGACGTATTGCGGTAGTAGGCCCGCGCCCATGTGTCGCCCCCCTCGGTCACCACGCACGTCTGCGCGTCCAGCCCTTCCGGCGACGCCACCTCCGGACCGCAGCTCGACAGGCTCGCCTCATGAGAGGGGGAGGGTGAGGGGGCCGGGGCCGGAGGAGCGGCCGGGGCATCGATTCCGGCCAGAAGTGCCGACTGCGCCGGCGCGGCGGGAGCGCCGGGGCTTCCGGCCGGTCCGGCGGAGGCGGCCAGCGGCAGCAGCGCGGTGGCCACCACGACGGCCCCGAGCCCGATCACGCGGAGATTCATGGGGACCCCACCTGCCAGATGCCCGGGATTTCTTGACGGTGGGGCGACGATATCGACGGAACGCACCCGGTCCGGAAGGCGTGCGCCCAATTCCCGTACAACTCGGCCCCGCTCACACCCGTACGAGTGACATACGGGTGACAGCGGGGCCGGGACCGGCTAATGGAGCGCCGGCATCAGCGCGAGCGTCAGTACCGCAGGCGGCTGCCGCCGTCCGGCGCGCTCGTGCTCGCCTCGACCAGCGCGTCCACGACCGCCTCCACGTCCGGCAGCCACGGCGACGCCGACCCGGCGAGCGGCGCGCGCTCCCAGCGCACCTGGCCCGTCCCGGTCTCCGACGGCGGCAGCACCAGATAGCCGCCCTCCCCGTGGAAGCGGAGGGAGCTGGGCACGCAGTCCTTGACGTACAGCAGCTCGCCGAGCTGTTCGAGGGTGTACGGGGCGACCAGCAGCGACCAGCGGGTGGGCGTCGCGACCACCGGGCCGAGCCGCATCTCCATCCGGTCGAGTACCGACAGCGCCCGCGCCCCCGCGATGGCGGGAAGGCTCACCGCGCACGGCGCGCGGCCCCCGGTGGCGAGCATGACCGGGGCGTCGGGGCGGTTGGCCCACCACCAGCGCACCATGCGCTCGTCGGTGGTGGCCGCCAGCAGGCCGGGGTCGAAGGGGTGTGCGCCGGGTACGACGCAGTCGGGGTCGGGACAGGCACAGCCGCGCTCCCGGTCGCCGCGGCCCCCGGCCGGCTCGAGTCCCACGCCGGGGAGTACGGGCCAGCGCCACTCGGTGGCGCACAGGAGCGCCGCGTCCAAGTGGGCAGGCCTCCTCTTGCGCCGGAACCGGAGCCCGCGTCGCCTTCCGAGGATCTCGCGCATGAGCGCTCGTTCCTTTCCGTTGAACGCCGAGGTCATCCACATCACAACAGGTGTGCGTCACTTCACTGTGCGTTCGGGCCGGCGCGTCTCCGCCCCGTGCCGGTGCCGGCGTGGGGCCGGCCCCTCTTCGCCTGCGGCAGGCAGCACCGCCCGGGGCCGCCGAGCCTGTGCCGGGCCGCAGCCCGGGCCGGCTGTCCGTCCATTAAACGCGTGGCGAGGGGTGGCGCGCCCATGGCGCGCACTGGCTGTCCCGCTGGTACCGCTGTTCTCTTTCCCCGCCACTCGGGGATGGGGTGCGGCCTTTCGGGGCTAAGGACGCCCGGGCTCCCCGCGGGGTTCCGGGCTCGCCCCAACTGCCCCTGGCCATCACCGTTTACGTACCCAGCCCGCTCGGAACGACGCCCCCTCGGACCGCGTCTGCCGACGCCGTCTCCGGGAGGTGCTCCTTTTCGAACGGGGCTCAGTCGACCGCAAATCCTGCCCATGGGGGGCATTTTTGAGCCAAGTTACGGCTGCGGTAAATACCGCGCGCCCTCCCGTGACAATGCTGGACATCCCCTTACTTCTGCGTGTACATGTGGATGCAGTGACAGCGGCGCAGATTGACATGGGGGTTTGCGATGCTATCCAGCGAAACGCACCCGTCGAAGAGCCGGCTGCCATGAGCGCCCCTCACGTGCCGAAAGTGGCTGGAATCGATCCAACCGTCCCGGCGCCAGCGCACACTGCGGCGCCTCTCCCTGGCCTTCCGACCCCTCCCGTCGCACCCGGTGCGATGATCCAGGACAAGCTGGCGGGCTGGGTCTCCGACCTCACCACGCTGCACGAACTCACCGAACGACTCACCCGTACGGGCACCCTCGACGACGCCCTCCACGAACTGCTGCGCGCCGGCGCCGCACTCGTCGGCGCCCGCCGCGGCATGGCCGTCCTCGAACCGGCCGACGGCCTCGGCCCCACCACCACCATCGGTCTGGGCCTCGCCCACGCCGACCTCGGCACCATCGAGACCGTGCCGCGCAGCGCCACCTCCTACGGCCGCATCCTGGACGACGCCCCCGACGAGCCGCCCTCCGACCGGCGGAAGCAGGGCCCCGTCGCCGTCCCCGACCTCTTCGCCGACGAGGGCCTCGACCCGCGCCACCGCGAGGTCGCCGCCCGCCTCGGCTACGCCGCCAGCTACGCCGTACCGCTCGCCACCGACGCGGCCGGCCGGCTGGGCGCCGCCGTCTGGCTGTACGACGAGCCCGCCGAACCGGCCGAGGGGCGGCGCCACCTCGTCGGCCTCTACGGGCGGTACGCCTCCGAGCACCTGGCCCGCCTCCTGGAACTGGAGCGGGGCCGGGCGAGGATGGCCACCATCGCCGAGGAGCTGCTGCCGAGCCGGCTGCCGCGTGTCGCGGGCGTCCAGCTCGCCGCCCGGCACCGCGCGGGGCCGCGCGGCGGTGGCGACTGGTACGACGCCTTGCCCCTGCCCGAGGGCGCGCTCGGCTTGGCGGTCGGGTCGGTGTCCGGGTCGGGGCCGAGCGCGCTGGCCGCGATGGGCCGGCTGCGGGCCTCGCTGCGGGCGTACGCGGTGATGGAGGGCGAGGACCCCGTCGCCGTCCTGTCCGACCTGGAGCTGCTGCTGCGGCTGACCGAGCCCGCCCGGTCCGCCACCGCGCTCTTCGCGTACGCGGAACCGGCGCGCCGCAAGGTCGTGCTGGCCGGGGCGGGGCACACCCCGCCGCTGATCGTGGGCGAGCGGCGCACCGAGTACGTCGAGACGTCGCTGTCGGCGCCCCTGGGGATGCTCGCCTGCTGGGAGGCGCCGAGCGTGGAGATCGCCCCGGAGCCCGGTGAGACGGTGCTCCTCTATACGGACGGGCTGCTGCGGCGCACCGGGGACTCCACGGACCGGGCCTTCGCGCGGCTGCACGCGGCCGCCACGACCGTCCCCCGGGCGGACCGGTCGGACCCGGGCGCGATCGCCGACCACGTGCTGCGGTCGGTGCTGCCGGAGGACGGCTCCGGGGACGAGGACGTGGTGATGCTGGCCGCCCGTTTCGAGTGACGGTTTCGAGTGACCTAAGGCCCTGGGGTGGGCTTCCGCACGACCGTACGATGGGGAAGGTTCAGTGTCGTACTAACAGGAGGCGGACCCGTGGCCGAAGAGCTCACGCCGGCGACCCCGGAAGAGTCTGAAGAGCCGATCAAGCAGCGCAAGAACGGCCTGTACCCGGGCGTGTCGGACGAGCTCGCGGAGAACATGAAGTCCGGCTGGGCCGACACCGAGCTGCACGGCCTGGAGCCCATCGCCCAGGCCGCCCACACCGCCGCCCGCCGTGCCGCGCTGTCCGCGCGCTTCCCCGGCGAGCGGCTCGTGATCCCCTCCGGCAACCTGAAGACCCGCGCCAACGACACGGAGTACGCCTTCCGGCCGTCGACGGAGTACGCCTACCTCACCGGCGACCACACCCACGACAGCGTCCTGGTGCTGGAGCCGAGGAAGAGCGGCGGCCACGACGAGACGATCTACCTGCTGCCCCGCTCCAACCGGGAGAACGGCGAGTTCTGGCTGGACGGCCAGGGCGAGCTGTGGGTGGGCCGGCGGCACTCGCTGGCCGAGGCGGAGCAGGTGCTCGGCATCCCGGCCCAGGACGTGCGCGAACTGCCGAAGCGGTTGAGCGAGGCCACCGGACCGGTGCGCAACGTGCGCGGGCACGACGCGGGCATCGAGGCGGCCCTGACCGACAAGGTCACCGCCGAGCGCGACGAGGAGCTGCGGGTGTACCTCTCGGAGGCGCGCCTGGTGAAGGACGCGTTCGAGATCGCCGAGCTGGAGCGGGCGTGCGAGTCGACCGCGCGCGGCTTCGAGGACGTCGTACGCGTCCTGGACAAGGCGGAGGCGACCAGCGAGCGGTACATCGAGGGCACCTTCTTCCTGCGCGCCCGCGTCGAGGGCAACGACATCGGCTACGGCTCCATCTGCGCCGCCGGGCCGCACGCCACGACCCTGCACTGGGTCCGCAACGACGGCCCGGTGCGCGCGGGTGAGCTGCTGCTGCTGGACGCGGGCGTGGAGACGACGGCGCTGTACACGGCCGACGTGACCCGGACGCTGCCGATCAACGGCCGCTTCGACGACATCCAGCGCAAGATCTACGACGCCGTGTACGACGCCCAGGAGGCGGGCATCGCGGCGGTGAAGCCGGGCGCGAAGTTCCGCGACTTCCACGACGCCGCGCAGCGCGTGCTGGCGGAGCGGCTCGTCTCGTGGGGCCTGCTCGGCGACATGCACGTGGAGAAGGTCCTGGAGCTGGGCCTCCAGCGCCGCTGGACCCTGCACGGCACCGGTCACATGCTGGGCATGGACGTCCACGACTGCGCGGCCGCGCGGACCGAGGCGTACGTGGACGGCGTCCTGGAGCCGGGCATGTGCCTGACCGTCGAGCCGGGCCTGTACTTCCAGGCGGACGACCTGACCGTGCCGGAGGAGTACCGGGGCATCGGCGTCCGGATCGAGGACGACATCCTGGTCACCGAGGACGGCAACCGGAACCTGTCGGCCGGGCTGCCGCGCCGGTCGGACGAGGTCGAGGCGTGGATGGCGGCCCTGAAGGGCTGATCGTCCCGGGCTTCGACGAGGCCCCTCGCCGGTACGCCGACGGGGCCTCGTCACGTCACGTCACGACGCCACGAGCGGCGCGTCCGTACGCCACTTGACGATCTTGTCGAAGCTCACCACCGCGCCGCCCCGTCCGGATCTGTTGCCGAAGTGAACGTGGTCGGCCAGCTCTTCGATGAGGCGCAGGCCCCGTCCGTTCTCGGCCTCCAGGGCGGGCCGGCGGACCGTCGGGGCGGGCTCGGCGGGGAACCCCGGGCCCGAGTCCGCCACTTCGATACGGCACTTCTCGCCGTCCAGGTACGCGGTCACCCGGTACTCCGCCGAGACGTCCCCGGTGCCCGTCCGCCCGCCGTGCTCCACGGCGTTGGCGCACGCCTCGGTGAGGGCGAGCGACAGGTCGTAGGAGATCTCCGGATCCACCCCCGCGGTCTCCATGGTGCCGAGAAGGAGGCGACGGGCGAGCGGAACGCTCGCAGCCTCGCGCCGCAAATGGAGAGACCACCAGATGCTCATGCTCCAGCCTCCTGGCTGCGGCTCGACATACCGATACGTATTGCCCCCACTTGTCGGTCGTAAGCCCCGAGTTGACGCGCCGGCCCCCGTTCGGCGGATATGCGTAGCCCGTACGCCGGTGTATGTCGGGGCCTGTCGGACTCCCCCGGCGAAACGGTGACCTTCCGGACCTGCCGTGTGGCGGGGACGGCCGCAGTGCGATGATGGCCCGGCCATGTCTGCCCCTTCCGCTGGTCCACGGCTGCTGAGGGCCGCGGTGTTCACCGCGGTCTGCCTCGTGCTGTCCGGGCTGGGGCATGTGCTCGCCGCTTGCGAGACCGTCCCGTGGTGGACGCTGGCCCTGGGCTTCCTCTGTGTCTTCGCGGTGACCGTGCCGTTCGCCGGCCGCGAACGCTCGCTTCCGGTGATCGCCACGGCCCTGGCCGGTGGCCAGCTCACGCTGCACGCGCTGTTCGGGCTCGGGCAGCGGCAGCAGCTCACCGTGGGCATCGGCGACCGGGCGGACGACGCGTTGATCCGGATGGCCGCCAAACTGGTGTGCGGGGCGGGCGCCGCGTCGCTGAGCCCCACCGACGCCCGCCGGATCGTCACGCGGGCCGGTCTGGACCCGGCCGACGCCGCCTCCCACGCGGGGCATGCCGGACATACCGGACATGCGGTGGAGCCCGCCGCCGCGCTGTGGCCCAGCCTCCCCATGCTCCTCGGCCACCTGCTGGCCGCCCTCGCGACCGGGTGGCTGCTGCGCCGCGGCGACCTGGCGCTGCTGCGACTGGGCCGGCTGTCGGCACACGGCGCCACCGAGCTCGCCGAAGGGGCGCTCGTACGGTCCCTGCGCGCTGCCCTCGTCCTCGTACGCGCCCTGGTGTCCGGGCTGCCCGCGCTGCCCTCGGGCGGGACGCGTCCGCCGCGTACCGACGACGACCCTCCGCCGCCCGCCACGGCGGACGCACTCCAGCACACGGTGATCAGGCGCGGCCCCCCGGCCGTATCGCTCTACGCCCTCGCAGCCTGACACGGCCCACTCGACGGGAGTGGTGCCGTGGTGCGCCCGTGCATCCGTGCACCCGCGCATTCGACCGCTTACCCCTGTGGAGTGTGTTCTGTCATGAACGTTTCTTCCCGTATCGCCCTGGCCTCCGGCGTCGCCGTATCCTCCGTCGTCCTGCTCTCCGGGACCGCCTTCGCGCACGTCAGCGTGCAGCCGCAGGGTGAGGCCGCCAAGGGCGGGTACGCCACGGTGAACTTCAAGGTCCCCAACGAGCGCGACAACGCCTCGACCGTGAAGCTCGAAGTGACCCTCCCCGCCGACGCCCCGATGGCCTCCGTCATGCCGCAGCCCGTCCCGGGCTGGACGGTCACGGTGGAGAAGGCCAAGCTCGCCAAGCCGCTCGACGTGCACGGCAAGCAGATCACCGAGGCGCCCTCCAAGATCACCTGGACGGCGGCCGGTTCGAAGATCGGCCCCGGGCAGTTCCAGCAGTTCCCGGTCTCCCTCGGCAAGCTCCCCGAGAGCGCCGACAAGCTCGTCTTCAAGGCCCTCCAGACGTACGACAACAAGGAGGTCGTGCGCTGGATCGAGGAGCCGAAGGACGGCGCCCCGGAGCCGGAGACCCCGGCGCCCGTCCTGACGCTGTCCGCCGCGAAGGACGACCACCATGGCGGTGGCGGCACGGCCGCCAAGGCCGGCGACAAGGATCACGGCACGGAGGAGAAGGCCGCCGCCACGGACTCCACCGACACCACCGCCCGTGTCCTCGGCGTCGTCGGCATCGTGGTCGGTGCCGCCGGTGTCGCCTTCGGCGTCCTGGCCGGCCGCCGCCGCTCGGCCTGACGGCCCCCGCAATCACCAGAGAGAACCCCATGCACATCCAGAAGACAAAGGCCCGGCGCACCCGTGCCCTCGCGGCCGCGCTGGTCGCCGTGTCGGCGCTCACCCTGTCGGCCTGCGGCGACGGCGGCAGCGGCACCTCCGGCGGCTCCGCCGCCGGCGTGTCCGTCGAGGCGTCGCCGGACAAGGCCGCGACCGTACTCGACCGGCCCTTCGAGAAGCCCAACCTCGTCCTGACGGACACCAAGGGCCAGAAGTACGACCTCCGTGAGCGCACCAAGGGCAAGCCGACGCTGATCTACTTCGGCTACACGCACTGCCCGGACGTCTGCCCCCTGACGATGAGCAACATCGCCCTGGCCCGCAAGAAGCTCCCCAAGGCGGACCAGGACAAGCTCCAGGTCGTGTTCGTCACGACCGACCCCGAGCGGGACACCTCCGCCGAGCTCGCCAAGTGGCTGCCCGGCGCCGGTGATCCATCCTTCATCGGCCTCACCGGCGACTTCCCGACCATCCAGGCGGGCGCGCGCCAGATCGGCATCGGCATCGACCCGCCGAAGAAGGAGAAGGACGGCTCGGTCGTCTCCATGCACGGCGCGCAGGTGATCGCGTTCTCGCCCAGGACCGACCAGGGCTACGTCGTCTACGACGACGACACCACCGCCGAGGAGTACGAGAAGGACCTGCCGAAGATCATCAAGGGGGAGAACCCGTGACCCGCCGCACCACCCTGACCGCCCTGTCCGCCGCCATAGCCCTCGCCGGGGCCATGGCCCTGGGCGGGTGTTCGTCCCCGTCCCAGCCCGAGCTGAAGGTTGACGGGGCCTTCATGCCGCAGCCCGTGGGCAACATGGCGGGCGGCTTCCTGACCGTCACGAACTCGGGCGACACGGCGGACAAGCTCACCTCGGTCACGAGTCCGCTCTCCGACGACGTCCAGATACACGAGACGAAGGACCAGAAGATGCGGCAGGTGTCGTCCTTCGACATCCCCGCGAACGGCGAGCTGAAGCTCGAACGCGGGGGCAGCCACATCATGTTCATGGCCATCAAGAAGCAGCCGAAGCAGGGTGACAAGGTCGAGGTGGAACTGCACTTCGAGAAGTCGGACCCCATCAAGGTCGACCTGCCGGTGGAAGCCGCGACCCACAACCCGGCCGCGCACTAGGCACTTGGGGGACTGACACACCATGACGGCCACCGCCCCACGCTTCGGCACCGCCCATGTCCTCCGGCTGCTGCTGGTCACCGCGATGTTCACCGCGGCGCTGCTCGGCACCGTGCTCTCCGGTACGGCGAGCGCGCACGCCGCCCTGACCGGCAGCGACCCGAAGGACGGGGCGGTGGTCGCCACCGCCCCCAAGAGCGTCACGCTCACCTTCTCCGAGCAGGTCGCCATGGGGGACGACTCGATCCGCGTCCTGGAACCGAGCGGCAAGCGCGCCGACACCGGTGAACTGCGCGACCTGTGCGCCGGATCGGTCGTCAAGTACGGCGTGCACCTGCACGCCGGGCTGCCGGACGGCACGTACACCGTCGCCTGGCGCGCCATCTCGGCCGACAGCCACCCCATCTCCGGCGCGTTCACCTTCTCCATCGGCGCCCCGTCGCAGACGACGGTCGCGCTGCCGAAGGAGGAGGCGGGCGGCGGAACGGTCGGAGTGCTGTACGGGATCGCGCGGTACGTCTCGTACGGCGGTTTCATCCTGCTGGTGGGCGGCGCCGCGTTCGTGCTGGCCTGCTGGCCGCGCGGGGCGACCGTACGGCCGCTGCAACGGCTCGTCGTGCGCGGGTGGGTGGCGCTGACGGCGGCCACGCTGGCTCTGTTGCTGCTGCGCGGGCCGTACACCGGACTGTCCTTCGGGCTCGACTCGCTCGGTGCGGTCCTGGAGACCAAGACCGGTGCCGCGCTCGTCTCGCGGCTGCTGCTGCTGGGCGCGGCGGCGTTGTTCGTGGCGGTGCTCTTCGGCGCGTACACCAGGCGGGAGGACGAGGGCGAGAAGAAGGACCTGACCTTCGGGCTCGCCATGGGCGGGACGGTGGTCGCGGCCGGCATCGCCGGTACGTGGGCGCTGTCCGAGCACGCCTCGGCCGGGCTCCAGCCGCTCGTCGCGATGCCGGTCGACATCCTGCACCTGCTGGCGATGGCCGCCTGGCTGGGCGGGCTTGCCGCCCTGCTGGTCGCGCTCCACCGGGAGCCGACGATCGAGGCCACGGCGGTACGGCGGTTCTCGCGGGTGGCGTTCGGCTCGGTGGTCGTGCTGGCCGCCACCGGGATCTACCAGTCGTGGCGGCAGGTCGGCTCCTGGTCGGCGCTGACCGGCACGGCGTACGGGCGGCTGCTGCTGCTCAAGGTGGCGCTCGTCGCCGTGCTGGTGGGCGTGGCGTGGATCTCGCGGCGGTGGACGCGGCAGTTGGCGGAGACGGCCACCGTCGTGACGGAGGAGGACGAGGACGGGGACGAGGGCGCCGACGAGCCGGTCACCGTGCCCGACAACCCGGAGCGCGCCGCCCAGCTCGCCCGGCAGCGGGCCGTCCTCGCCACCGCCCGCGCCAAGCGCGCCCGCGACGCCGACCCGGGGCGGGCCGGGCTGCGCCGATCCGTGCTCGCCGAGGCGGCCGTCGCGGTGGTGCTGCTCGCCGTGACGACCGTACTGACGACGACCGAGCCCGGCCGGACGGAGGAGGAGGCGAGCCGTACGCAGGCGTCGTCGTCCTCGCCCGCCGTACCGGACCGGCCGCTCGACCTGAGGCTGCCGTTCGACACCGGCGGCGCCGTGAACGGCAAGGGAACGGTACGGCTCACCCTCGACCCGGGCCGCTCCGGCGGGAACGCCATGCACGTGTACGTGACGGGCCCGGACGGGCGGCCCCTGGACGTACCCGAGCTGAAGGTGTCCTACACCCTGGAGTCGAAGCAGATCGGGCCGCTGCCCGTCGTACCGGACCGGGTGACCGCCGGGCACTGGACCTCGGCCGGCGTGCAGATCCCGATGCCGGGCGAGTGGAAGCTCCAGGTGACCGTCCGGACCTCCGACATCGACCAGACGACCATCGACAAGAACGTGAAGATCGGCTGACCGTGAACGACCACGTGGACATTTCGAGGCGCCAACTGCTGGGCACCGTCGGCGCGGCCGGCGCGACCGGGCTGGTGCTGGGCGCGGCCGGGGGCGCCGCCACGTACGCCGGGGCCTCCGCCCCCGAGTCCGGCACGGCGCTGGCGACGGTCGGCTCGACCGCCGTGCCGTTCCGGGGCGCCCACCAGGCGGGCATCCTCCAGCCGTTGCAGGCGCGCGGCCACCTGGTCGCCTTCGACCTGGCGCCGGGCGCGGGCCGCAAGGAGGCCGTCGCGCTGATGCGCCGCTGGTCGGCGGCGGCCGAGCTGCTGACGGCGGGCAAGCCGGTGGGCGAGGGGGACAGTGGCGTGGCCCTGGACGCGGGGCCGTGTTCGCTGACGGTCACCTTCGGCTTCGGCGCGTCCTTCTTCGACCGGACGGGCCTGGTGGCGCGGCGGCCGGTGGAACTGGACCCGCTGCCCGCCTTCTCGTCCGACCGGCTCGACCCGAAGCGGTCGAACGGCGACCTGTGGGTGCAGATCGGCGCCGATGACTCGCTGGTCGCCTTCCACGCGCTGCGCGCGATCCAGAAGGAGGCGGGCGCGGCCGCGAAGGTGCGCTGGCAGATGAACGGCTTCAACCGCTCGCCGGGCGCCACCGCGCACCCGATGACCGCCCGCAACCTGATGGGCCAGGTCGACGGCACCGGCAACCCGAAGCCGTCGGAGCCGGACTTCCAGGAGCGGGTGTTCGTCGCGGCGGGCGGTGCGCAGCCGTGGATGACGGGCGGTTCATACGCGGTCGTCCGGCGCATCCGGATGCTGCTGGACGACTGGGAGCGACTGCCGCTGAAGCAGCAGGAGCGGGTGATCGGCCGCCGGAAGTCGGACGGCGCGCCCCTGACCGGCGGCAGCGAGACCACGGAGATCGACCTGGACATGACCGGCCCGGACGGGCGGCTGGTCGTCCCCGACAACGCGCACGCGCGGATCTCGGCGCCGGAGCAGAACGGCGGTGCGGCGATGCTGCGGCGCCCGTTCTCCTTCCACGACGGCATCGGACCGGACGGGACGCCCGACGCGGGGCTGCTGTTCATCGCCTGGCAGGCCGACCCCCTGAAGGGCTTCGTACCGGTGCAGCGGAAGCTGGACCGGGGGGACGCGCTGTCGCCGTTCATCCGGCACGAGGCGAGCGGCCTGTTCGCCGTGCCGGGCGGGCCGGGGGAGGGCGAGTACGTGGGGCAGCGGCTGCTGGAGGCGTGACGGCTGGAGGCGTGACCGCAGGGGCCCGTGGAGCATTAGGGTGACCGGTATGTCGGCCACTCGCTATACGTATCTCGGTCCCGAGGGCACCTTCACCGAAGCGGCCCTCCGTACGCTCCCGGAAGCCGCCACGCGGGAGCTGGTGCCGATGGTCTCCGTGCCCGCGGCCCTGGACGCCGTGCGCAACGGGGAGGCCGCTGCCGCCCTCGTGCCGATCGAGAACTCGGTGGAGGGCGGCGTGACCGCGACCCTCGACGAGCTGGCGTCCGGCGAGCCGCTGATGATCTACCGCGAGGTGCTGCTGCCGATCGCGTTCGCGCTGCTGGTGCGGCCGGGCACCAAGCTGTCGGACATCAAGACGGTCACCGGGCACCCGGTCGCCCAGCCGCAGGTGCGCAACTGGCTGCGGGCGCACCTGCCCGAGGCGGTGTGGGAGTCGGCCGCCTCGAACGCGGACGGCGCGCGGCTGGTGCAGGAGGGGCGGTTCGACGCGGCGTTCGCGGGTGAGTTCGCGGCGGCGACGTACGGGCTGGAGGCGCTGGTCACCGAGATCCACGACGCCGAGAACGCGGAGACCCGGTTCGTGCTGGTGGGCCGCCCGGCCCGGCCGGCCGCGCCGACGGGCGCGGACAAGACGTCGGTGGTCATCTGGCAGCGCGAGGACCACCCGGGTGCGCTGTTGGAGCTGCTCCAGGAGTTCGCGGCGCGCGGCGTCAACCTGATGCTGCTCCAGTCCCGGCCGACGGGCGCGGGGATCGGCAACTACTGCTTCGCGATCGACGCGGAGGGCCACATCGCGGACCGGCGGGTCGCCGAGGCGCTGATGGGACTGAAGCGGATCTGCGCGAACGTCCGGTTCCTGGGCTCGTACCCGCGCGCGGGGGCGACGGCCGAGGACGTGACCCCGCCGCGGCCCGGGACGTCGGACGAGGACTTCACGGCGGCGTCGGACTGGCTGGCGCGGTGCCAGGACGGCCGGGCCTGAGCGGTACGGCAGCGGTACAGCCGCGGTACGGCCGCGGGGCTTGGCGTACTTCCACAGAGTTATCCACAGGGCTGCTTCTCGACCTGGGGACAAGTCGACAACTCAACCGGACGCAGTCGACAAATCGCTCCAGGCACCTCAGGTGCCCGCAGAGCGCTGCACATCAGCCGTGTCACCTTAATTCCGTCAAACAACTCCTTAGAGCGAGAATTTCCCACCCGAATGAGTGTGTGGCAGGGGTTTGATCAGGGAATCCAGGGTGACGGCAAGGTAACGCCAGGCGATTCGGAATGATCAATTCCTTAGTCCACAGCGGATTCGCACAGCCTGTGGATAACCCGGGGAATGCGCCGTCGCTGTGGACAACGGCGGGAAATTCAGCCCGCTTTCCTCAGGGGGAATTCCGACAATTCGGGCAAAGCGACACGCAAGGCGCGGACGGCATATCGGCTGGGGTGAGGCGAGCCGGCACCGGTAGCCTGGTGGGGTGATTGACCTTCGCCTGCTCCGTGAGGACCCCGACCGTGTTCGCGCCTCCCAGCGCGCCCGTGGAGAGGACGTCGGCCTCGTCGACGCCCTGCTCTCCGCCGATGAGCGGCGCAGGTCGTCCGGCGTCCGCTTCGACGAACTCCGCTCCGAGCAGAAGGCGCTCGGCAAGCTGATCCCCAAGGCGTCCCCCGAGGAGCGGGCGGAGCTGCTCCAGAAGGCCGAGCAGCTCAAGGCCGACGTCAAAGCCGCCGACGCCGCCCAGAACGAGGCGGACGAGGAGACCAGGCGGCTGCTGCTGAAGCTCGGCAACATCGTCCACGAGGACGTGCCGGTCGGCGGCGAGGAGGACTTCGTCGTCCTGGAGACGCACGGCACCATCCGCGACTTCGGCGCCGAGGGCTTCGAACCCAAGGACCACCTGGAGCTCGGCGAGGCCCTGGGCGCCATCGACGTCGAGCGCGCCGCCAAGGTCTCCGGCTCGCGCTTCTACTACCTGACGGGCGTCGGCGCCCTGCTGGAGCTCGCGCTGGTCAACGCGGCGATCGCGCAGGCGACGGAGGCCGGGTTCATCCCGATGCTGACGCCCACGCTGGTCCGCCCGCGCGCCATGGAGGGCACCGGCTTCCTCGGCCAGGCCGCCGAGAACGTGTACCACCTGGAGAAGGACGACTACTACCTGGTCGGCACGTCCGAGGTGCCGCTGGCCGCGTACCACATGGACGAGATCCTCGACGCGGACAAGCTCCCGCTGCGGTACGCCGGCTTCTCGCCGTGCTACCGGCGCGAGGCCGGCACGTACGGCAAGGACACGCGGGGCATCTTCCGCGTCCACCAGTTCGACAAGGTGGAGATGTTCTCGTACGTCGCCCCCGAGGACGCCGAGGCCGAGCACAAGCGGCTGCTGGACTGGGAGAAGCAGTGGCTGACCGCCCTGGAACTGCCGTTCCAGGTGATCGACGTGGCCACCGGTGACCTGGGCGCCTCCGCCTCGCGCAAGTACGACTGCGAGGCCTGGATCCCGACGCAGGGCAAGTACCGCGAGCTGACGTCCGCGTCGAACTGCGACAGCTTCCAGGCGCGGCGCCTGTCGGTGCGGATGCGCGACGGCAAGAAGGTGCAGCCGCTCGCCACGCTGAACGGCACGCTGTGCGCCGTACCGCGCACGATCGTCGCGCTCCTGGAGAACCACCAGCAGGCCGACGGCTCCGTCCGGGTGCCTCCGGTGCTCCGCCCCTACCTCGGTGGCCGGGAAGTCCTGGAGCCCGTCTCCAAGTGACCTCCTTCCCCTACAAGCTGATCGCGACCGATCTCGACGGGACGCTGCTGCGCTCCGACGAGACGGTCTCGCAGCGCACGCGTGACGCGCTCGCCGCCGCTACGGCGGCGGGCGCCGCGCACATCGTCGTCACGGGCCGTTCCGTCCCCTGGACCCGCCACATCCTGGACGACCTCGGGTACGACGGCCTCGCCGTCTGCGGCCAGGGCGCGCAGGTCTACCACGCGGGCGAGCACCGGCTGCTGACCTCCGTCACCCTGGACCGTCAGCTCGCGGGCCTCGCCCTGTCCAAGCTGGAGGCCGAGGTCGGCCCCCTGGCCCTCGCCGCGGCCCGCGACGGCCTCGACGGGGACGTCCTGGTCAGCCCCGGCTACCGCGTCCAGGAGGGCCCGCTGCCGTACGTCCCGTACGAGGACCCGGCCGACCTGTGGTCCGCCCCGCTCAACAAGGTCTACGTCCAGCACCCCGAGCTGGACGACGACGCCCTCGCCCAGGCCGCCCGGCGGACGGTCGGCGGTCTCGTGGACGTGGTCGTGGCGGGCGCGGGCATCGTCGAGATCCTCCCGCTCGGCCTCAGCAAGGCCACGGGCCTGTCCCTCGCGGCCCGCCGGCTGGGCGTCAAGGCGGCGGACACCATCGCGTTCGGCGACATGCCCAACGACATCCCGATGTTCGCCTGGGCCCACCACGGCGTGGCCATGGCCAACGCCCACGACGACCTCAAGGCCGTCGCCCACGAGGTCACGGCCTCCAACGAACACGACGGCATCGCGGTGGTCCTGGAGGAACTGCTCCGCACCGCCTGACGGCCCGCCCGCCGGTTGCGGGCATTCGCGCCGCGCCGGAAGGGGCGGCCCGCGCGACGTGTCGCGCGCTCGAAGCGGCCGCCCCCGGGCGCCCGTCCCCCGTACGGCCGCCGCCCGCCCAATGTGCCCCGCACGCGCGGCGCGGCGCCACCGAATAACCGGTGACGCCGCGCCATCGGCCCCGTACCGCTGCCGCGGCTCAGAAGTTGATCATGTGGCCCGCCAGCCCGTGCACGGCCTCCTTGACCGCCTCACCCAGCGTCGGGTGCGCGTGGACGTTCCGCGCCACCTCGTGCACCGTGAGGTCCCACTGCTGGGCCAGCGTCAGCTCGGGCAGCAGCTCGGTCACGTCCGGCCCGATCAGGTGCGCGCCGATGATCTCGCCGTACTTCGCGTCGCTGATGAGCTTCACGAACCCGGTCGTGTCGCCCAGCCCGTGCGCCTTGCCGTTCGCCATGAAGGGGAACTTCGCGACCTTGACGTCGAAGCCCTGCTCCCGCGCCTGCTCCTCCGTCCAGCCGAAGCTGGCGATCTGCGGCTGGCAGTACGTGGCGCGCGGGATCATCACGTACTCCAGCTCCATCGTCTCCGCGCCCGCGATGGTCTCGGCGGCGACGACGCCCATCGCCTCGGCCGTGTGCGCGAGCATCAGCTTCGCGGTCACGTCACCGATCGCGTAGATGTGCGGCACCGACGTGCGCGAGCGCCCGTCGACGTCGATCGCGCCGCGCTCGGTGAGCTTCACGCCCGTGTTCTCCAGGCCGTACCCCTCGACGTTCGGCGCGAAGCCGATCGCCTGGAGCACCTTGTCGGCCTCCAGGACCTGCTGCTTGCCGTCCTTGCCGGTCACGGTCACCCGCACCCGCGGCCCGGACTCGTCGATCGCCTCGACCCGGGTCGACGTCAGCACGTCGATGCCGAGCTTGCGGTACTGCTTCGCCAGCTCCGCCGAGACGTCCTTGTCCTCCAGCGGCGCCACCCGGTCGAGGAACTCGACGATGGTGACCTTCACGCCGTAGTTGTGGAGCACGTACGCGAACTCGATGCCGATCGCACCCGCGCCCGCGATCACGATCGACTGCGGCAGGTCGTCGGCGAGGATCTGCTCCTCGTACGTGACGACGCGCTCGCTGCGCCGCGTGCCCGGCAGCAGGCGGGGCGTGGCGCCGGTCGCGATGATGCAGTTGTCGAACGAGATCGTGGTCGTCGTGCCGTCGGTCAGCGCCACCTGCATGGTGTTCGCGTCCAGGAAGGTGCCCCGGCCGGTGAACTCGGTGATCTTGTTCTTCTTCATCAGGAAGTGGACGCCCTTGACGCGGCCGTCCGCGACCGTACGGCTGCGCCGGAACGCCTCGCCGTAGTCGAAGGAGACCTGGCCGTCCACCTTGATGCCGTACGTCTTCGCCTCGTGGGTGAAGAGGTGGGCCAGCTCGGCGTTGCGCAGCAGGGCCTTGGTGGGGATGCAGCCGACGTTCAGGCAGACACCGCCCCAGTACTTCTCCTCGACCACCGCGACGCGCTTGCCCAACTGGGCGGCGCGGATGGCGGCGACGTATCCGCCGGGGCCAGCTCCGAGTACGACGACGTCGAAGCGGTCTGACATGGCTTGCTCCCCAGGGTGTGAGTGAGTGCGGATGTGCCCACAGTAATCCTGGAGGCAAGTTGTAGGATGACTGGGCAACCGGGTGAATAGGCGGAATGGAGTAGTGGGCGAGATGGCACTGAAGGCCGCGGGGCGGACCTCCCTCGTCGACGCGGTCGTCGAGCAGCTCCGGGCCCAGCTCACCGACGGCGAATGGGCCGTCGGCGACCGCATCCCCACCGAGCACGAGCTCGCCGAGCAGCTCGGCGTCGGCCGCAACACCGTCCGCGAGGCCGTCCGCGTGCTCGTCCACGCCGGCCTGCTGGAGTCCCGGCAGGGCAACGGCACGTTCGTCCGCTCCACCGCCGACCCCGCCGCCGTGCTGCGCTCCGTCCGGGCCGCCGGCGCCCTGGACGTCCTGGAGCTGCGGATCGCCCTGGAGACGGAGGCGGCACGCCTCGCGGCCGCCCGGCGCGACACGCACGACCTGCTGCGGCTGCGCGCCGCGCTGACCAGCCTGCGCGAGGAGGGCGACCGGGACGCGGACGCCGACCTGGCCTTCCACCGTGCGGTGGTCGAGGCCACCCACAACGCCGCGTTCACCGAGGTGTACCGGTTCTTCTCCGTGCAGGTCCACGAGAGCCTCGTCGAGTCGCTCGGCGACCACGAGATGCCCGCCATCGACCTGGACGCGCACGAGGCGCTGGTCGTGGCGATCGAGAAGGGCGACCCGGACGCTGCGGGGGCGGCGGTGCGCGAGCTGCTGCGCGTGCCCATGGAGACGGTCAGGGCGATCGTCGGCACCCGCTGATTCCCCTTCGTACGTACGTTGTTGAGAAAGGTGCACGTTTTGTCACGCCCGGATTCCGATCGGCTCCTGCTCCTGGACGCGGAGACCGATGTCGGGCCCTCGCCCCAAGGGGCCGCGGCGAGGCGGGCGTTGCTCGGGGGGCGGGCGTTGCTCGCGCATCCGGTGCTGCTGCTCGTCGGGATCGTGCTGGCGTCGCTGAACATGCGGGCGGCGCTGGCGAGCGTGTCGCCCCTGGTCGGAGAGATCAGCGCGAGCTTCGGGCTGTCGTCGACCGCGAGCTCGCTGGTCACGTCGGTACCGGTGCTGTTCCTGGGCGTCGGCGCGCTGGTCACGCCCTGGCTGGCCCGGCGGCTGGGCACCGAACAGGTGCTGCTGGGCGCGCTGTTGCTGCTGGCCACCGGCATCCTCGTACGCGTACTGCCGTCCGTGTACGCGCTGTACGGCGGCGGCGTCCTGGTCGGTACGGCGATCGCGCTGCTCAACGTCCTGATGCCCGGGCTGATCAAGCGCGACTTCCCCGACCGGGCCGCGTCCATGACGTCCGTCTACACGGGCGCGATGATCGCGGGCGCGACGGTGGTGGCGGCGGCCTCCGTGCCGCTGGAGAAGGCGTTCGGGGGCAGTTGGGAGGCGTCGCTCGCGTTCTGGTCGCTGCTCGCGGCGGTGGCTGCGGTGGCGTGGCTGCCGCAGGTGCTGCTCGCCCGGGGGCGGACGGGACGCGAAGTGCGCGTTGCTCCCGCGGGCACGGCCTCCGGCCGGAGCGTCTGGCGTTCGGCGCTGGCCTGGCAGGTCACCCTCTTCATGGGCCTCCAGTCCCTCTGGTCGTACGTCCTGATCGCCTGGATGCCGACGATCTTCACCGACCAGGGGATGAGCCGCTCGACGGCGGGTGTCGTGTTCGCCTTCAACAACCTCATCCAGGTCGCGGGCGCGTTCCTGGTGCCGCTGCTGGCCGGCCGGATGCGCAGCCAGCGCCCGCTGGTCGTGCTGGTCACCTCGATGGTGGGAGCGGGGTACGCGGGGCTGATGGTCGCCCCGGTGTCCGGCGCCTGGCTGTGGGCGGCGGTGCTGGGCGTCGGCCAGGGCGGCGCGGTGGGCCTCGCGCTGACGATGATCGTGCTGCGCAGCGGGGACGCGGTGACCGCCTCGAAGCTGTCGGGCATGGCGCAGACGGTCGGCTACCTGCTGGCGGCCGCCGGCCCGCTCGCGGCGGGCGCGGTCCACCAGGCGACGGGCGGCTGGACGGTCCCGATCGCGCTGGTGCTGTGCGTCTGCGGGGCGGCCCTGGCGGTGGGCCTGATGGCGGCGCGCGACCGCAAGGTCTAGTCGCGGTCCTTCTTGCGGCGCCACCTGCGCCGGTGCTCGCGGCGGGCCCGGCTGAAGAACCAGCCCGCCGGCGGCTCGTCGGAGCGCCAGGGCTGCGGCTCGGGTGGCCGGCCGCGCCAGCGGGCGGCGAGCATCCGGGCCCGGGCGGACGGCTCGGCGGTCTCGGCGGAGCGTATGAAGTCGTTGTCCAGTTCGACGTCGTCCCAGGGGTCTTCCCGGTCGTCGCGGTCAGCGGCCATGGTTGCCTCCTCCGTACGGCAAGTGTGCCCGCCGTCCGGTCAAAACGGCGTGAGGACGAGGTGAGGACGGAAAGGGCCCTCCACGCGCGCGTGGAGGGCCCTTTCACACGCTTACTCGTCGCCCGCCAGGGTCAGCGTCCGCAGCTTCTGGCCCGCGTACCAGGTCGCCGCCACCGTGACGCCCGCCAGCAGCGCCACCGCGACCGGCAGGCCCACGTCCGAGGCGATCAGCCCGTCTCCCGTGACCTTCTCGGCGACGGCCAGCGCCCACTGCTGGACGCTCAGGGTCTTGGCGCCCTCGATCAGGCTGCCGAACAGGGTCTCCCACACCAGCGCGTACACGAGCCCGATGACGACCGCGTGCCGGCTGACCGTACCGAGCAGCAGGAAGAGCGCGCTGTACGCGATCGAGGCGACGAGCGCCGCGACCGTGTACGCGACCGCCACCTGCTGTCCGTTGCCGTTGAGGATCATTCCGGCGAGGAAGGTGGGGACGGCGGAGAACGCCATGGTCACGGCGATGGCCACGATCAGCTTGGTGAAGATGATCGTCGGCCGCTTCACCGGCTTGGCGAGCAGGTAGACGATCGAACCGTCGTCGATCTCGGGCCCGATCGCGCCCGTCCCGGCGATGACACCGATCAGCGGCACCATGGTGGCGAGCGCGAACCCGCCGAGGACGTCGGCGGCGATCTGGTCGTCGGCGCCGTTGAAGCCCCGGACGGCGGCCGCGATGAGCAGCAGCAGGCCGGGCAGGACGAACAGGATCGCGGCCCGGCGGCGGCCGAGCAGGGCCCGGTAGGTGAGCCGGGCGACTGTGGGGTTGTACATGGTCGAAGGGTTCCCTTCAGGGCGCCGGCGCTCAGGCCGCGACGAGGTACGAGAAGACCGACTCCAGGGACTCGTCCGAGGGCGAGACCGTCAGCAGCCGGATGGAGTGCTCGCGGGCGACCTTCGGCAGCAGCTCGGTGAAGCGCCCGAAGTCCACCGCCTGGATGCGCAGGGCGCCCTCCGTCACGTCCACCTCGATGCCGGCCGTCGACGGGTCGGCGATCAGCGCGGCCGCCAGGGCACGGTCGTCGCTGGAGCGGACGAGGTAGCGGTGCGGCCGGTCGGTCATCAGGCGCCGGATGCGCCGGAAGTCGCCGCTCGCCGCGTGCCGCCCGGCGACGATCACCTCGATGTGGGAGGCCAACTGCTCGACCTCCTCCAGGATGTGTGAGGAGAACAGGACCGTACGGCCCTCCCTGCCCATCCGCCGCAGCAGGTCCATGAGCTGCATGCGCTGGCGCGGGTCCATGCCGTTGAACGGCTCGTCCAGCAGCAGCACGGACGGTTCGTGGACGAGGGCCGAGGCCATCTTCACGCGCTGCCGCATGCCCTTGCTGTACGTGGCGATCTTGCGGTCCTGGGCGTACTCCATCTCCACCGTGGCCAGCGCCCGCTGGGCCTCCGTCGCGCCCAGACCGTGCAATTCGGCGTTGGCGACGACGAATTCGCGGCCGGTGAGGAAGTCGTACATGGCCTCGCGCTCGGGCACGACGCCGATCTGCCGGTAGACGGACTCGTTGCGCCAGATCTGCTGCCCGTCGAGGGTCACGGACCCGGTCGAGGGCGCGAGGAAGCCGCCCATCATGTTGATCAGGGTGGACTTTCCGGCGCCGTTGGGGCCCAGCAGCCCGGTCACACCGGGGCCGATGGTCATGGTGACGTCGTTGACGGCCACGACGTTGCCGAACCACCGTGAGACGTGGTCGATGTTGATGGTGGTCACAGCCCGACCTTTCGGTAGCGGCGCATCAGGACGGCGTACGAGCCCGCGATGAGCGAGAGGACGACCAGCAGGTAGACCGCGCCCACCCCGGCGTCCGGCCCGGCCTCGGCGGGGAAGGAGGACGTGGCGCCCAGGAAGGCGGTCTGTACGCCGTCGATGAGGGTGATCGGCGAGAACAGGCCCAGCCACTTCACCGCGCCCAGGGAGTCGGTGCTCCAGGCGATGGCCTGGAGGGTGGTGACGGCTCCGTACGAGATCGTGAGCGCGGCGATGACGGCGGCGACGCCGAAGCCTCGGCGCGGCGTCAGGGCCGCCATGACCAGGCCGATTCCGCCGAAGAGGAGCGAGAGCAGAGCCACGGAGACCAGTCCCTGGGCGAATCCCCGGCTCTGGTCGGCGAAGTCCATCTTCGCCAGCAGGGACCCGATGTAGAGGATGAGCAGCGGCGAGGCGGTCAGGATGAACAGGGCCGACGCCATGGCGCCGTACTTGGCGACGACGTAGTCGACCCGCTCGATGGGGCGGGAGAAGTACAGCGGCACCGTCTTGAAGCGGAGGTCGCGCGAGACGGACTGGGGTGCCTGCGCGGCCACGTACAGCCCGATGACGGCCTGCGTGAAGATCGCGTACCGCGTGTAGTCCATCGGCAGGTCCTTCATCTTGGTGGCGACCGCCACCGCGACGACGACCAGCGCGGGGATGCACATCACCGCGAAGAGCAGCATCGGCAGCACCTTGGACTTGGCGCTGCGGCCCAGCCCGTACGCGCCGCGCAGCGACTGCGAGAACAGCGAGCGGCGCGCGTAGGCACGGCCGAGGCGGGGCCCGTCGTAGTCGCGGTAGCCGATGTTGTGGATCTGGGTCTGGGTCTGGGTCTCGGTGCTCATCGGGCCCGCACCTCCGTCGTGGCCTTGGCCGCGGCGTCCGCCTCTGGGCGGAACACCTCGGCGATGTGGTGGCGGCGCTGTTCCATCCGTACGAGGCCGAGGCCGAGGTGCGCGACGGTGTCGCGCACGATGTCGTACGTCTCCTCGCCGGTCGCCTCCAGCAGCAGGATGTGGCCGGCGCCCGGCATACCGTCCTCCACGCGTGCGTGGAGGGTGATTCCGGCCGCCGTGAGCGCCTCGCGGAGGGCCGCCGTGCCGTCGGGGTGCGCGTCGGTGTCGGTGACCTCGACGGCGAGGGTGGCGGTGAGCTGGGTGAAGTCGCTGGTGGAGCTGGAGCGCAGGAGCTGCCCGCCGTCGATGACGACGACGTGGTCACAGGTGCGTTCGAGTTCGCCCAGCAGGTGGGAGGTGACCAGGACCGAGATGCCGAAGTCCGTGTACACGCGGCGGATCAGGCCCAGCATCTCGTCGCGGCCGACCGGGTCGAGGCCGTTGGTCGGCTCGTCGAGGAGGACCAGTTGCGGGTCGTGGACCAGGGCCTGCGCGAGCTTCACGCGCTGCTTCATGCCGGTCGAGTAGCCGCCGATGGGGCGGTAGCGCTCCTCGTACAGCCCGACGTGGCGCAGCGTGTCGGCGGTGCGCTCGCGCGCGGCCGCCGGCGGCAGGCCGGACATGCGCGCCATGTGGACGACGAACTCGGTGGCCGAGACGTCGGGCGGCAGGCAGTCGTGCTCGGGCATGTAGCCGACCCGCTCACGTATGGCGGCGCCGCTGGTGGCGACGTCGAGGCCGAGGACCTCGGCGCGGCCCTCGGTGGCGGGGGACAGACCCAGCAGGATCTTGATCATGGTGGACTTGCCGGCTCCGTTGGCGCCCACCAGTCCGGTCACACCGGGCCCGATGTCCAGGGAGAGCCGGTCGAGAGCGGTCACCCGGGGGAACCGCTTGCTGAGGCTTTCGGTCGCGATCACAGTCACGCTTCGACGGTAGTGGCCCAGGCCACACCGGGCGTCAGACCAGGCGGCTGGATCGATGTCCGACTCCAGGCGTACGTGCCCGTAGGGGCCTGGCACCGGAGGCGGGCCCGGAGTCGGGGTTTTCCACAGGCGGTGTTTTCCACAGGCGGTGCACGACCCTTGACGCAGCCGCCGGGCATTGTCACATTCATCAGTGTCAAGTTACGGACGCGTAGCGCGCATACCGCACACGGCACACGGGACGGACGGCTGGTGGCATGACGTCGGTAGTGACATCCGAACGCGGCACGGAGCTGCGCGGGTTCAGGGAAGTGCAGCGTTTGGCGTACGAGTGCGCCGAGGTGGTGGCCGCGCAGCTCAAGCCGGGTGTGACGGAGCGCGAGGCGGCGCGGATGCAGCGCGACTGGCTGCGCGGGCGGGGCGTGCGGGACTGGTTCCACCTGCCGTTCGCCTGGTTCGGCGACCGCACGGCGTTCGCTAACTTCCGGATCCCGCTTCAGTTCTTCCCCACGAACCGGCGGCTGGAGGCGGGGATGCCGTTCATCCTCGACATGGCCCCGGTGTACAAGGGCTTCACCGCCGATATCGGGTACTCGGGCTGCCTCGGGCTCAACCCCGTCCACGACCGACTGCTCGCCGACCTGCGCGAGCACCGCGAGCTGATCCTCCGCGAGGTACGGGAGCGGCGCCCGCTGCGGGAGATCTACGAGGACGTGGACCGGCTGATGGTGGGGCAGGGGTACGCCAGCCGGCACCGCGCGTATCCCTTCGGGGTGATCGCCCACAAGGTCGACCGGGTCAAGGAGCGCCGCTGGTCGCCCACGCTCTTCGGGTTCGGTACGCAGTCCCTGAAGGGGCTGGCGAGCGACGCCCTCCACGGCCACCGCGACGGCTGGTCACCGCTGTGGTCCCCGTACAAGTTCTCCGACCATCCCCCGCAGCCCGGGCTGTGGGCGGTCGAACCGCACCTCGGCTTCCGGGGTACGGGCGCGAAGTTCGAGGAGCTCCTGGTGGTGACCGACTCCCGGGACCCCGAGGAGAGCGCGTTCTGGCTGGATGACGATCTGCCGCACGTGCGGCGCTGGACGGAGGGTGTGTGATGACGTCGCTGGACGCGCGGGAGCGCTGGGTCCGTACGGGCGGGATCGAGCTGTGCGTCGCGGAGCTGGGCGACCCCGACCGGCCGACGGTCGTGCTCGTGCACGGCTACCCGGACTCCAAGGAGGTCTGGTCGGAGGTCGCCGTACGGCTCGCCGAGCACTTCCATGTGGTGCTGTACGACGTGCGCGGGCACGGCCGGTCGACGGCACCCAAGCCGCTGCGCGGCGGGTTCACGCTGGAGAAGCTGACGGACGACTTCCTGGCGGTCATCGACGCGGTCAGCCCGGACAAGCCGGTCCACCTGGTCGGGCACGACTGGGGATCGGTCCAGTCATGGGAATTCGTCACGGTCGAGCGCACCCAGGGGCGGATCGCCTCCTTCACCTCGATGTCCGGCCCGTCCCTGGACCACTTCGGGCACTGGATCAAGCAGCGCATGACCCGGCCGACCCCGCGCCGGGTCGGCCAACTGCTCGGCCAGGGCGCCAAGTCCTGGTACGTGTACCTGCTGCACACCCCGGTCCTGCCCGAACTGGCCTGGCGCGGCCCGCTCGGCAAGCGGTGGCCGCGGATCATGCGGCGCGTCGAGAAGGTGCCGGACGACGGCTACCCCACCGCGTCGCTGCCCTCCGACGCGGCACACGGCGCCTGGCTCTACCGGGACAACGTCCGGGCACGCCTGCTGCGCCCGCGCACGGACGCGTACGCCCACGCGCCCGTGCAGTTGATCACGCCGACCGGGGACGTCTTCCTGTCGCAGCGGCTGTACGACGAGCTGGCGACGTGGGCCCCGCAGTTGGTGCGCCGCACGCTGCCGGCCAAGCACTGGGTGCCGCGCACCCGGCCGGACCAGTTGGCCGCGTGGATCACCGAGTTCGTGACGGCGCACGAGGACCAGGGCGGCGAGGTGCCCGCGCCGGTCGCCTCGGGGCGGCGGTACGCGGACCGGTTCGGCGGGCAGTTGGTCCTGGTGACGGGCGCGGCCAGCGGTATCGGGCGGGCCACGGCGTTCGCGTTCGCCGAGGCGGGCGCGCGGGTGGTGGCGGTGGACCGGGACGCGGAGGGTGCGGCACGGACGGCGGGGATGGCCCGGCTGATCGGCGCGCCGGACGCCTGGGGCGAGGCCGTGGACGTCAGCGACGAGCAGGCCATGGAGAAGCTCGCCGAGAAGGTCGCCGCCGAGTACGGCACGGTGGACGTGCTGGTGAACAACGCCGGGATAGGCCTGTCGGGCGCCTTCCTCGACACGACGAGCGAGGACTGGAGGAAGGTGCTCGACGTCAATCTGTGGGGCGTCATCCACGGCTGCCGGGTCTTCGGCCGGCAGATGGCCGAGCGCGGCCAGGGCGGCCACATCGTGAACACCGCGTCCGCCGCCGCGTTCCAGCCGTCCCGCATGCTTCCCGCGTACAGCACCTCCAAGGCGGCGGTGCTGATGCTCAGCGAGTGCCTGCGCGCCGAGCTGGCCGGCCGGGACATCGGGGTCACCGCCGTGTGCCCGGGCATCGTGAACACCAACATCACCGCCACCGCCCGCTTCGCCGGGGTGTCGGAGGACGAGGAGAAGCGCCGGCAGAAGAAGACCGCCCGGCTGTACGGGCTGCGCAACTACCCTCCGGAGAAGGTCGCCGACGCGATCCTGCGGGCCGTCGTCAGGAACGAGGCGGTGGTGCCGGTGACGCCGGAGGCCCATGGTGCCCGGCTGCTGTCCCGGCTGGCACCGGGGGCGCTGCGCGCGCTCGCCCGGCTGGACGCACGGCTGTGAGCGCCGCGTGGTCCTCGTGGCGGCCGTACCATCCCTCGCAGGGCGGTCGTCCCTCGCCGGGCGGTGAGCGGGCGGCTTCGGGGTAACGGGGAGCGGGTGTGGACGAGCAGGCGGCACGGATACCGGCGGCCGAGTACCGGATCGAGGACCTGGCGCACCACAGCGGCGCCACGGTCCGGACCATCCGCGCCTACCAGGACCGGGGGCTGCTGCCGAAGCCGGAGCGGCGCGGCCGGTCCAATGTGTACGGGGAGGCCCATCTGGCGCGGCTGCGGCAGATCGCCGACCTGCTGGACCGGGGCTACACGCTGGCGTCCATCAAGGAGCTGCTGGAGGCCTGGGACGCCGGCCGCGGCCTCGGCGGCGTCCTGGGGCTGGTCGCCGAGGTGCACGGCCCCTGGACGGATGAGGAGGCGGACCGGATCACACGCGCCGAGCTGGACGCCACCTTCGGCGGAACCCCGGACGAGGAGGCGGTGGAGGAGGCAATAGAGCTCGGTGTGCTGGAGCGCATCCCGGGGCGCGAGGACGAGTTCCTGGTGCCGAGCCCCCAAGAGCTGGCCGTGGCGGCCGAGTTGTACGCCGCCGGGGTTCCGCTGCTGGCGATCTCCGGGCACCTCAGGGAACTTCGCGGTCAGGTGGAGCACATCGCCAACCGTTTCCTGGAGTTCACCATGGAGCACGTCTTCGCCCGCTACCTCGGCCACCGGCCGCCCACGGACGCCGACGCGTCGGAGGCGGCCGCCCTGGTCCGACGCCTCCGGCCGCTCGCGCAGCAGACGGTGGACGCGGAACTGGCCCGTGCCATGCGGACGTTCGCCACCCGGCACCTCCAGCAGCACCTGTCGTCCGACGGCCCTCCTGTGAAGGGCGACGAGACCACACAGGTGACGCTGCCCGCCTCGACGATCCGGGCCGTGCACAGCCTTGTTGGGCAGCGGAACGCGTCGGCGTTCATCGCCGCGGCGACCGAAAGGGAGGTACAGGCAAGGACATTGGACGCACTTGCCTCAAGTAACTTGAAATCGCCTGAAGTCGACTAAACGCCTTGAATGGCACGGCCGTTGTCCACAGAATCGTCAATTCCTCTGTGGATAACCAGAGTTGTTTGTGGATCAAACCTGGTCACGGCAATTTCTGTGGCAAACCGGACGTGATGCCTGACACGCTGAACGCATGAACGGCATGGACGAAAACGGCATGGACGAAAGACGCACCGTGAAGGTGTCGAAGTACCTCTCGAAACACCTGCGCCACCAGCCCGAGCGCATCGGACTGGCCCTCGACCCCAACGGCTGGGTCGCGATCGACGACCTGCTGCGGGCGGCCGCCGAGCACGGCGTACGAATCAGCCGCGCCGAGCTGGAGCACGTCGTCGCCGTCAACGACAAGCGGCGCTTCACTATCGACGGCGACCGGATCCGCGCCAACCAGGGTCACACCGTCGACGTCGACCTGGACCTGCCGCCCGCCGTCCCGCCCGCGTATCTGTACCACGGCACCATCGCCCGCAACCTGCCCGCGATCCGGGCCGAGGGGCTGCGGCCCATGGCCCGCCACCACGTCCACCTGTCGCCCGACCGCGAGACCGCGACCCGCGTCGGCGCCCGCCGCGGCCGCCCGGTCGTGCTGTCCGTGGACGCCGCCGCCATGCACCGGGACGGCCATGTCTTCCACGTCAGCGCCAACGGGGTCTGGCTCACCGACGCCGTACCGCCCGCCTACCTGCGCTTCCCCGGCTGACCGCTGCTCCGGCGGACTTCTTACCCCGCCGGCCGCTTCCCCGGCCGGTCTCAGCGGAGCTGTGCCAGGGCCTCCGTCGCGATCCGCTCGAAGACCTTCTCGTCGGCGGCGAACATCGAGTCCGCCACCGGCGCGTGGATCACGATCTCGGTGAAGCCCAGCTCGAAGTAGCGGCCCGCGAAGTCCACGAAGGCGTCCAAGGACTCCAGCGGCCGGTCCGGTGTGAACCCGGTCAGCAGGATCTTGTCCAGTTCCGCCATGTCCCGGCCGGCGTCCGCGCACGCCTTGCCGAGCTTGTCCATCTGCCCCAGCAGGGCCGCGCGCGAGTCCTCGGGCGTACCCGACTCCGACACCTTCGGGTCCCCGGTGGTCACCCACGCCTGCCCGTGCCGCGCCGCCAGCTTCAGCCCGCGCGGCCCCGTGGCGGCGACGGCGAACGGCAGCCGTGGCCGCTGCACGCACCCGGGAACGTTCTGCGCCTCGCCCGCCGAGTAGAACGCCCCCTCGTACGTCACCGACTCCTCCGTCAGCAGCCGGTCCAGCAACGGCACGAACTCCGCGAACCGGTCCGCCCGCTCGCGCGGCGTCCACGCCTCCTGGCCCAGCGCCGTCGCGTCGAAGCCATTGCCCCCCGCACCGATGCCCAGCGTGATCCGGCCGCCGGAGATGTCGTCCAGCGAGATCAGCTCCTTGGCGAGCGTGACCGGATGCCGGAAGTTCGGCGAGGTCACCAGCGTGCCCAGCCGTATCCGCTCCGTCGCCGTGGCCGCCGCCGTCAGCGTCGGGATCGCGCCGAACCAGGGGCCGCCCCGGAACGGCACCCGCCACGACAGGTGGTCATAGGTGTACGCGGCGTGGAAGCCGAGCCGCTCGGCCCGCAGCCATGCGTCGCGGCCGCCGTCGTGCCAGCGGCGGGAGGGGAGGATCACGGTGCTCAGACGCATGGAACGAGCCTACGGTGCGCCACCGACAATCCCTGCCTGGCTCAGATGTGCAGCTATCCGCACGCCCGTGCACCCCTGTACGGGACAATGGGTGCGTGACCTCAGCGATCTCTCCCCGACCACGGCCCACGGCCCATCGACGTCCCCGGCTGATCGCCACCGACCTGGACGGAACGCTCCTGCGCGACGACAAATCGGTCTCCGACCGGACGATCTCGGCGCTCGCCGCCGCCGAGGAGGCCGGCATCGAGGTCTTCTTCGTCACCGGCCGCCCCGCCCGCTGGATGGGCGTCGTCAGCGACCACGTCCAGGGGCACGGCCTGGCGATCTGCGCCAACGGCGCCGCCGTCGTCGACCTGCACTCCGGCGGCCGGCTTCTGGAGGTCCGGCCGCTGGAGCGGGAGACCGCCCTCCACGTCGTACGGACGCTCCGCCGCGAGGCGCCCGGCACCGCCTTCGCGGTCGAGCTCACCACCGGCTTCCACTACGAGCCCGACTACCCGCCCTTCTGGGTCGACCCGTCCGCCACCATCGCCCCCGCCGAGAAGCTCCTGCACGAGGACGATCCCGGCTCCGGCGCGCCCGTGCTCAAGCTGCTCGCCCACCACAGCGACCTGACGCCGGACGGCTTCCTCGCCCTGGCCCGCACGGCCGCCGGCGACCGGGCGAACATCACGCGCTCCAGCCCCAGCGCGCTGCTGGAGATCAGCGGCCTGGGCGTCTCCAAGGCGAGCACCCTCGCGCTGTGCTGCGCCGAGCGCGGCATCTCCGCCGACGAGGTGGTGGCGTTCGGGGACATGCCGAACGACATCGAGATGCTGTCCTGGGCGGGCCGCTCGTACGCGATGGGCAACGCGCACCCGGACGTCGTGGCCGCCGCCTCCGGCAGGACCGTCGCCAACAACGACGACGGCGTCGCGCGCGTCATCGAGGACATCCTCAACGCGGCTCACTGACGGGACCGGTCCAGCCGGACCCCGCGCTCGCCCAGCCGGACCCCGTGCTCGCCCAGCCAGCGCACCGGGTCCACGGCCGAGCCCATGTACGGCGTGATCCGCACCTCGAAGTGGAGGTGCGGTCCCGTCGAGTTGCCGGTGTTCCCGGACCGCCCGATCGGCTGCCCGGGCGCCACCCGCTGGCCCGGGTACACAGCGGGCGCGGCGAGGTGCGCGTACTGCGAGTACCAGCCGCCCGCATGCCGCACCACCACCTGGATCCCGAACGCCCCGCCGCAGGTCACCGACTGCACGCGGCCCGCCCCGATCGACCGCACCGGGGTCCCGACGGCCACCGCGAAGTCCTGGCCCGTGTGCCGGTGCGCCCAGTGCGCGCCCGCCCGGTGGAAACCGGCGGACAGGGCGTACTCCTCCACCGGCGCGACCCACCGGCGCCCGCCGCCGCTCCACCCACCGGCCCGTACACCGCCTCCACCGGCACCGGCCCGTGCACCGACACCGTCCCCGGCACCGCCGACGCCCAAGGAGCCGGCCACACCGGAACCACCCGCCGCACCACCGGTCCCGGAACCAACACCGACCGCACCAGCCACAGCCGCCGCCGCAGGGCGTTCCACCCGCACCGCGCCCCCGCACCGGCCCGCGGCCACCCGCCGGTCCGCCTCGGCCTGGAGCCGCCACTGGGCCCGCTCCAGCCGCGCCTCGACGCCCCGCCGGATCGCGGCCAACCGCTTCCTGCGTACGTCCAGGTCGTGCCAGGCCACGCGGGCCTCCCTCTCGGCCCGCGCGAGGCGCCGTTCCGCCGCCCTGGTGCGCTCCATGAGACGGTTCACGACCCGGTCCGCCTGCCGGGCGAGCCCCTCCGCCCGCATCGCCTCCTCGGCGTCGTCGGCCAGCAGCAGCCGCGCCGTCAGGCCCAGCGAGCCACCCGCCCGGTACTGGGCCCGGGCGACCTCGCCCATCCGGTCGTTCAGCACGGCCAGTTCGCGCCGCTTCAGGGCCAGCTCCCGCTGGAGCCGGCCGGCCACGACGCGCTGCGCCGCCGCCGCGCGCCGGCCCCGCTCGTACGTCTCGGTGGCCCGCGCGGCCTCGTCGTACAACCGGGCCACCTCCGCGGCCGCGCCACCGGGCCCCTCGGCGGCGGCCGCCGACGGGCCCGGCAGCAGGGCGAGGAGTACGGCCAGCGCCACGAGCACCATCCTGGGATGGTGGCGCCGGACGCGCCCGATGTCCGGCACCGAAGCGGTGTCGTACCGCCAACCGGCCCATCACCGTTCCGCCGACCGGCCTACGACGCCACCCGGAGGGGCCCCGGACGAGCTCCTACAGTGGCGCCTCCCACACCACCGTCGTACCGCCGCCGTGCTCGCCGATCCCCGGCCCGCACCGGCTCGACCCGCCCAGCGACTCCGCCCGCCGCGCCAGGTTCCGCAAGCCGCTGCGCCGCCCACCCCCGGGGAGGCCCACCCCGTCGTCCGCGACGGTCAGCCGCACTCCCTCCGTCCCGTCGGGGAGCTTCACCGTGGCGTCCACGACGACCTCGATCCGGTGCGCGTGGGCGTGCCGGAAGGCGTTGGACAGCGCCTCGCGCAGCGCGGCCACGAGGTTCTTGCCGGTGAGTTCCCCCACGGCGGTGTCGACGGGGCCGGTGAAGCGGTGCGAGGGCGTGAAGCCCAGCGGCACGGCCGCCATGTTGATCTCCCGCAGGACACGGGTGCGCAAGCCCGACGGCGCCTCGGCCGGGCCCTGCTGGAGCGCGAAGACGGCCGTGCGGATCTCCTGGATGGTCACGTCCAGTTCGTCGACAGCCCGTTCCACCCCCGCCTGGACGGCGGGTTCGAGCGCGCCGCGCTGCGCGCCCTCCAGCATCATGCCGGTGGCGAACAGCCGCTGGATGACCAGGTCGTGCAGGTCGCGCGCGATACGGTCCCGGTCCTCGTACACCGCCAGGCGCTCGCGGTCGCGCTGCGCCTCCGCCATCATCAGCGCCAGTGCTGCCTGGGAGGCGAACTGGGTGGCGAGGGTGCGTTCCGTCCCGTTGAACTGCCGGGCACCCGGGGCGCGTGGTGTGGCGAGGGCGCCCAGGACGCGGCCACCGCTCTGGAGCGGCAGCATCATGCTGGGCCCGTATGGCCGGGCCGGCCCGGTGGTCATGCGGGGGTCGGTCGCCGCGTCGGTCATGAACACCGCCTCGCCGGCGAGCAGCCGCTCGACCACCGGGCTCTCCGGCGGGATGACGACGCCCAGCGCGGTGGCCGGGTCGTCGGCGGAGACGGCGACGATCTCCAGACCGCCGCTGCCGTCGGCGGCGGGCAGCAGCACGATCCCCGCGCACGCGTCGGCGAGTCTGCGCGCCTGTTCGGCGACGACCGAGAGGGCCTCGTCGGCGTCCCCGCCGGACAGCAGCGCGGTGGTGACCGCCACCGAGCCGTCGATCCACCGCTCGCGCTGGCGCGCCGCCTCGTAGAGGCGGGCGTTGCCGATGGCGATCCCCGCCTCGGTGGCGAGGACGCGCACCATGTGGAGGTCATCGTCGTTGAACTCGGCCCCGCCCCGCTTCTCGGTCAGGTAGAGGTTGCCGAAGATCTCGCCCTGGACGCGGATGGGCACGCCGAGGAAGGTGCGCATCGGGGGGTGGCCGGGCGGGAATCCGGCAGCGCGCGGGTCCGCCGTCAGATCGGTGAGCCGCATGGCCTCGGGGTGGTGGATGAGCGCGCCGAGCAGCCCCGCGTGGCCGTCGGGACGGCGGCCGATCTCCCGCGCGACCTCGTCGGAGGTCCCGTACGTCACGAAGTCCGACAGCCCCTCGCCCTCCTCGTCGACGACGCCGATGGCGGCGTAGCGGGCGTCGGCGAGCTCGGCGGCGGTCTCGCAGATCCGGTCGAGCGTGGAGTGCGGTTCGAGCCCGGTGCCGACGGACCGCATGGCCTCCAGCAGTTGTGGGACGCGGGCGGTCAGCTCGGTCGACAGCCCCTGGATGCCGCGGGACACCCGCGCGGCCGCTGCCGCATCGTGCGGCTGGTCCTCCGGTCGCTCGGGCGCGGTCATGCCCTGAGCGTAGTAAGTCCCATATGGCAGGGAAAGTTGGTTTACGCCGTACCCTCCAGCAGCAGATCGGCCGCCCTCTCCCGCTCCAGCATCCGGCGCAGCGGACCGTCGGCGGCGGCCAGTTCGGCGTACGGGCCGCGCTGCACCGTGCGGCCGCCGTCCAGGACGACGACGTCGTCGACCGCGTCCAAGCCGTGCAGCCGGTGCGTGATCAGCACCGTCGTACGGCCCTCGGTGGCCCGCAGCAGGTCGTCGGTGAGCGCGTCCGCCGTGGCCAGGTCCAGGTGCTCGGCGGGCTCGTCGAGGACCAGGACCGGGAAGTCGGCGAGCAGCGCGCGGGCGAGGGCCAGACGCTGGCGCTGGCCGCCGGAGAGCCGGGCGCCGTGCTCGCCGACGAGCGTGTCGAGGCCGTCGGGCAGCCCGTCCACCCAGTCCAGCAGCCGGGCCCGGTCCAGCGCCGCGCGCAGCTCGTCGTCACCGGCACCGGGCCGGGCCAGCCGCAGGTTCTCCCGGATGGAGCTGTCGAAGGTGTGCGCGTCCTGGGCGCACAGCCCCACCAGGCGGCGTACGTCGTCGCCGTCGAGCACCGCCGCGTCCACCCCGCCGATCCGGTACGTGCCGTCGTGGGCGTCCAGGAACCGCAGCAGCACCTGGGCGAGCGTGGTCTTGCCGGAGCCGGACGCCCCGACGACGGCGACCCGCCGGCCCGCCTCCAGCCGCAGGTCGAACCCCGCGAGGGCGTCGCGGTCCTGGCCCGCGTACCGGGCGGTGAGCCCGCGCAGCTCCAGCGGGAAGGGGTTGTCGGGCGTCGGCTTGGGCTCACTCGGCTCGTGTACGGGGACGGGGGCGTCGAGCACCTCGTACACCCGCTCCGCGCTCCGCCTCACGCGCTGGCGGTACTGCACGGCCAGGGGGAGGCCGGTCACCGCCTCGAACGCGGCGAGCGGGGTCAGGACGACGACGGCCAGCGCCACGCCGTCGAGCCGCCCGTCGTGTACCGCCTGCACGCCCACCAGCGCGGCCGCCGCCACGGTCACCCCCGTGACCAGCGCGGACAGCCCGCCGCCCAGGGCGGTGGCGGTGGCCTGGCGGGCGGCGATCCGGGTGAGGGCGCCGTCCGCCTCGCGCGCCCGGTCGATACGCCGCGCGAGGGCGCCCGCCACCGTCAGCTCGGCGCAGCCGCGCAGCAGGTCCACGACCCGGGTGGCCAGGGCGCCGCGCGCCGGGGCGAGCCGCTGCTCGGCGCGGCGCGCGACGGCTCCGCCGGCCAGCGGCACGGCGACGCCCGCGACCAGGAGCCCGACCGCCAGGACCGCCCCGGCCTCGGGCAGCAGCCACGCGGTGAACCCGACGGCCCCGGCGCCGACCACGGCGGCGGTCCCGGCGGGCAGCAGCCACCGCAGCCAGTAGTCCTGGAGGGCGTCCACGTCGGAGACGAGCCGCGACAGCAGGTCGCCGCGGCGCGCCGTGCGCAGCCCGGCGGGCGCGATCCGCTCCAGTCCGCGGTAGACGGCGACCCGGAGTTCGGCGAGCGTCCGCAGCACGGCGTCATGCGATACGAGCCGCTCGGCGTACCGGAACACGGCCCGCCCGATGCCGAACGCCCGGGTCGCCGTCACGGCCACCATCAGGTACAGCACGGGTGGTTGTTCGGAGGCCCGCGAGATCAGCCAGCCGGACACGGCCATGAGCCCCACGGCCGACCCGAGGGCGAGGCTGCCCAGCAGCAGCGCGAGAGCGAGCCGCCCCCGCAGATCCCCGGCCATCGCCCGCACCCGTGCGAGCACCCGGCCGCCAGTACCCGAGCCCGCGAGTCTCCCGCCGCCACGGCCGGAGTCCGCGAGCACCCCGCCCTCGCGGCCGGAGCCGGCGTCGACGACACCCGTCTCGGTCACCCCCAGGTTCCCGCCGACGAGCCCGAACGCCGCGTCGAGCGCCTCCAGGCCGCGCGGCGCGCCCGCATCGGCGCCGGCCGCCCCACCGGGAGCGGCCTCCCTCAGCGTGACGACCCGGTCCGCGACGGCCAGGAGCGCCGGGCGGTGGACGACGAGGAGCACCGTCCGCCCCTCGGCGAGGCGGCGCACCGCGTCCACCACGGCCGCCTCCGTCTCCCCGTCGAGCGCCGCCGTCGGCTCGTCCAGCAGGAGCAGCGGCCGGTCGGCCAGGAACGCCCGCGCCAGGGCCAGCCGTTGGCGCTGCCCCGCCGACAGTCCGGCGCCGTCCTCGCCGAGCACCGTCCCGGCACCCTCGGGCAGCGCCGCCACGAACTCGGCCGCGCCCGCGTCCCGCAGCGCCCGCTCGACCGCCTCGTCGTCCGCGTCCGGCCGGGCGAGGCGCACGTTCTCCGCGATGGTCCCGGCGAACAGGTACGGCCGCTGGGGCACCCACGCGATCCGCTCCCGCCACCGCTCCAGATCCAGCGACCCGAGCTCCACGCCCCCGAGGCGCACCTGCCCGCCGTCGCCCGAAGGCTCCACGAACCCCAGCACCACATCCAGCAGCGTCGACTTGCCGGCCCCGCTCGCACCGACCAGGGCCACCGTCTCGCCCGGTTCCACCACCAGCGACGCGCGATCCAGCGACGGCTCGGCGCGCCCGGCGCGCCGCACGGTCACGTTCTCCAGCTCAAGCCGTACGGACTCGGGCACGGAAGCCCCGCCACCCGCCCGGACCGGCGTCTCCAGAACGGCGAAGATCTCCTCCGCGGCCGACAGCCCCTCCGCCGCCGCGTGGTACTGCGCACCGACCTGCCGCAGCGGCAGATACGCCTCGGGTGCCAGGATCAGGATCACCAGACCCGTGTACAGGTCCAGGTCCCCATGGACCAGCCGCATACCGACGCCGACGGCGACGAGGGCGACCGACAGCGTCGACAGCAACTCCAGCGCGAACGACGACAGGAAGGCGATCCCCAGCGTTCGCAGCGTGGCGTGCCGGTACTCCGAGGTGATCGCTCGGATCGACTCGGCCTGGGCCTTCGCCCGCCCGAACACCTTCAGCGTCGGCAGCCCCGCCACCACGTCCAGGAAGTGGCCGGACAGCCGCGAGAGCAGTTTCCACTGCCGGTCCATCCGGGCCTGTGTGGCCCATCCGATGAGCACCATGAAGACCGGGATCAGCGGCAGCGTCCCGACGATGATCGCCGCCGAGACCCAGTCCTCGGTGACGATCCGCGCCAGGACCGCCACCGGCACGACCACCGCCAGTCCGAGCTGCGGCAGATAGCGCGAGAAGTAGTCGTCGAGCGCGTCCACACCCCGGGTGGCCAGCGCCACCAGCGAACCGGCCCGCTGCCCGCTCAGCCACCCCGGCCCCAGCTCGGCCGCCCGCTCCAGCAGCCGCCTTCGCAGCTCCGACTTCACCGCCGCGCTCGCGCGGTGGGCGGCCAGCTCCGTCAGCCACGACACCAGCCCCCGCCCGGCCGCCACAACGCCCAGCAGCACCAACGGCGTCCCCAGATCCCCGGCGTCCAGCCCCCGCTGGAAGGCACCCACCACCACCTCGGCGATGAGCATGGCCTGGGCGACGACCAGCGCCGCCCCGACGGCACCCAGAGCCACCACCGCTGCCAGGAACAGACGGGTGGCCCGGGCGTATCGGAGCAGACGCGGGTCGATCGGTTTCACGTGAAACATCCCCTACTAGTGGGCGTCGGCGATGTGCTGGGTGCCGATCCGCTTGCGGAACACCCAGTACGTCCAGCCCTGGTACAGCATCACCAGCGGCGCGGCGATGACCGCCAGCCAGGTCATGATCTTCAAGGTGTACGGGCTGGATGCCGAATTGCTGACAGTCAGGCTCCAGTCCGGATCCAGCGAGGACGGCATGACGTTCGGGAAGAGCGTCAGGAAGAGCATCGCCACCGCGGCTGCGATCGTGACGCCCGACAGCGCGAACGACCACCCTTCGCGCCCCGCCTTGATCGCGACGACCGCCAGAACCAGCGCCACAGCGGCGATCATCATGGCCACCAGGCTCGACCCATCACCACGCGAGACCTGGAGCCACCCGAGGAAGGCGACGGCCAGCGCCACGGCGACCAGCCCCAGCGTCAGCGCCAGTCGTCGCGCCCGTACCCGGATCTCCCCGACCGTCTTCAGCGCGGTGAACACCGCCCCGTGGAAGGTGAACAGCGTCAGCGTGACGAGCCCGCCCAGCAGCGCGAAGGGGTTGAACAGATCGAAGAGCGTGCCCACGTACTCCTTGGACGCATCGATCTCCACACCCCGCACGATGTTGGCGAAGGCCACACCCCACAGGAACGCGGGGATCAGCGAGGTCCAGAAGATGGCCTGCTCCCAGTTGTGCTGCCACTTCTCCTCAGGCCGCTTGGCCCGGTACTCGAAGGCGACACCACGCACGATCAGGCAGACCAGGATGACCAGCAGCGGCAGGTAGAAGCCCGAGAAGAGCGTGGCGTACCAGTCCGGGAAGGCGGCGAACGTCGCCCCGCCGGCCGTGAGCAGCCACACCTCGTTGCCGTCCCAGACGGGTCCGATGGTGTTGATCAGCACCCGCTTCTCGACCCGGTCGCGGGCGAGGAGCTTGGTCAGGACGCCGACGCCGAAGTCGAAGCCCTCCAGGAAGAAGTAGCCGGTCCACAGAAAGGCGATGACGACGAACCAGATGTCGTGAAGTTCCATAACTCACCAGTCCTCAGTACGAAAAGGCCATGGGCCGGTCGACTTCACGCTCGGGGTTGTCCGGGTCCCGGTCATGGCCACCGATCCTGGTGGGCGGGTTGAGGTCGGACTCCGTCAGCTCGGGCGGCCCGGCCTTCACGTACTTCACGAGCAGCTTGACCTCGATCACGGCGAGCACCGCGTACAGCGCGGTGAAGACGACCATCGAGGTGATCACCTCGGCCTGGGAGACGCCGGGCGAGACCGCGTCACGGGTGCGCAGGACGCCGTACACGACCCAGGGCTGGCGGCCCATCTCGGTGAAGATCCAGCCCCAGGAGTTCGCGATGAGCGGGAACGCCATCGTCCACAGCGCGACGAGCCAGTACAGCCTGCCCAGCTTGGGACTGAGCGGCTTCTTGAACAGGACCAGGTTGGGCACCTCGTCCTCCCCGACCCGCAGCCGCGCGGGCAGCAGGAACCGCTTCCGGGTCAGCCAGAGCCCGAGCAGACCCAGCGAGAAGGACGCCATGCCGAAGCCGATCATCCACCGGAATCCCCAGTACGCCACCGGGATGTTGGGCCGGTAGTCGCCGGGGCCGTACTTCTCCTGAAGGGCCTTGTTGGTGTCGTTGATGCCCGGCACATAGGACTCGAAGTCACTGTGCGCGAGGAACGACAGCAGCCCGGGGATCTCCACCGCGACCTTGTTGTGGCCCTTGTCCACGTCCCCGACGGCGAAGACCGAGAACGGCGCCGGCTTCTCGCCCTCCCACAGCGCCTCGGCCGCGGCCATCTTCATCGGCTGCTGCTCGTACATGACCTTGCCGAGGAAGTCACCGCTGATCGCGGTGAACATGCCGCCGATCACCACGGTGACCAGACCCAGCCGCAGCGAGGTCTTCATCACCGGGACGTGCCTCTTGCGCACCAGGTGGAAGGCGGCGATGCCGACCATGAACGCGCCGCCCGTCAGGAAGGCCGCGGACATGGTGTGGAAGACCTGCGTCAGCGTCGTGTTCTGGGTGAGCACGAGCCAGAAGTCGGTCAGCTCGGCGCGCCCGGTCTTCTCGTTGATCTTGTACCCGACCGGGTGCTGCATCCAGGAGTTGGCCGCCAGGATGAAGTACGCCGACAGGATCGTGCCGATCGACACCATCCATATGCAGGCCAGATGGATCTTCTTCGGCAGCTTGTCCCAGCCGAAGATCCACAGGCCGATGAACGTCGACTCGAAGAAGAACGCGATCAGCGCCTCGAAGGCGAGCGGCGCCCCGAAGACGTCACCGACGAAGCGCGAGTAGTCGGACCAGTTCATGCCGAACTGGAACTCCTGCACGATGCCGGTGACCACACCCATCGCGATGTTGATGAGGAACAGCTTCCCCCAGAACTTCGTCGCCCTGAGGTACTTCTCCTTCTCGGTCCGCACCCATGCCGTCTGGAGACCGGCGGTGAGTGCGGCGAGGGAGATCGTCAGGGGAACGAAGAGGAAGTGATAGACGGTCGTGATACCGAACTGCCACCGCGCCAGCGTCTCTGGCGCCAGAGCCAGGTCCACGTCAGCTTCTCCTTACGGCCTACGTCCTACGGTCCGGACGTCCTTGCGTCGCCTCGCCGATTCCGGTGGATCTTGGGAGGAACCAGGCGCGCTTGTGAATGCGTTCACAATCACAAGCTATTATGACTCAAACGAAATCCGTAGCCGAAACCGGGGGTCCTCTTTCGCAAAACTTCAACATCTTGTTGAATTTCGCGCATGCAGATACGTATCTCCTGGCCCGCCGGCCATGTCACCGCGACCATCGACGAAACCCCCACCAGCAAGGCGCTCGCGGGGGTGCTCCCGATCAGCTCCACGGCCCACACCTGGGGCGAAGAGGTCTACTTCGAGACACCCGCCTCCCCTGCCCTGGAGCCGGACGCCCAGCAGGTCGTCGAGCCGGGCACGGTCGCCTTCTGGACCGAGGGCAACGCCCTCGCCCTCCCGTACGGCCCCACCCCCATCTCGCGCGGCGACGAATGCCGCCTGGCGAGCCCCTGCAACGTCCTCGGCCGCATCGACGGCGACCCCCACGCCCTCGCCACGGTCCGCTCGGGCGACCCGATCCGCGTAGAACTCGCCTGAGCCGCCCGACACCCCTGGCAAAGTCGACCCGCGCCCGGCGGACGGCCGGGGTGGGGCCGTGCAGGGTCGCCCCCGCAGAGGATGGGGTCCCCTGCTCGAGCGAAGCCGAGAGCTTGGGGGAGGCGACTGTTGGGCTCCCTTTGCCGGCACCCAAGGCCGCCGGCCTCGCGGAGGTGAGCCCGGAGGGGCCACGCCCCACCACCCCCCACCGCGCCGCACCCCCGCACCCCGCGCCCGCGCGCAACGCCGCGCCCCGCGCCCTCGGGCACCACCCACGCCCCCGCGCCGCACCCACCCGCCGACACGCGCGACGCGCGCCCCCGGGGAGACCCCCCGGGCCGGCACGCGGGGGCCCCGGGGGGAGCGCGCCCCGGAACACCCACGCAGGGACACCGAACGCACCGCGGCCGAACGCCCCGCGGTCAGCCGCCGCCGCAGTCAGAGGCCGCAGTCAGAGGCCCTAGAACCGCTCCTTGCGGAACGCCTCCGCCGCCCGCAAGAAGATGTCGTTCGCCTCGCTCTCGCCGATCGTGACCCGCACGCCCTCCCCCGGGAAGCCCCGCACGACCACGCCCGCCTGCTCGCAGGCCGCCGCGAAGTCCACCGTGAGCTCACCGAGCCGCAGCCACACGAAGTTGGCCTGCGTCTCCGGGACGGTCCACCCCTGCTCGACGAGCCCCTCGTAGACCCGCTGCCGCTCGCACACCAGCGACCCCACGCGCCCCAGCAGCTCGTCCTCCGCACGCAGCGACGCCACCGCCGCGTCCTGCGCGAGCTGGCTCACGCCGAACGGCACCGCCGTCTTGCGCAGGGCCGCGGCCACCGGCTCATGGGCGACCGCGAAGCCGACCCGCAGCCCGGCGAGCCCGTACGCCTTGGAGAACGTCCGCAGCACGGCCACATTGGGGCGCTCGCGGTAGATCTCCACGCCGTCCGGCACCTCCGCGTCCCGGATGAATTCCCGGTACGCCTCGTCCAGCACGACCAGCACGTCCGACGGCACCCGGTCGAGGAACCGCTCCAGCTCGGCCCGGCGCACCACGGTGCCGGTCGGGTTGTTGGGGTTGCAGACGAAGATCAGCCGGGTCCGGTCGGTGATCGCGTCGGCCATCGCGTCCAAGTCGTGGACGTCACCGGGGGTGAGCGGCACCTGCACCGGCGTCGCGCCGCTGACCTGGGTGATGATCGGGTACGCCTCGAACGACCGCCAGGCGTAGATGACCTCGTCTCCGGGGCCGGAGGTGGCCTGGACGAGCTGCTGGGCCACGCCCACCGATCCCGTTCCGGTGGCCAGGTGCGACACGGGCACCCCGAAGCGCTCGGCGAGCTCGTTCATGAGGCCCGTGCACGCCATGTCCGGGTACCGGTTGAACGCCGCGGCGGCCGCCAGCGCGCTCTCCATGACACCGGGCAGCGGCGGGTAGGGGTTCTCGTTGGAGGACAGCTTGTACGCGACCGGCCCCTCGGCCG
This sequence comes from Streptomyces sp. NPDC049837, assembly GCF_040674455.1. Lineage (NCBI taxonomy): Bacteria > Bacillati > Actinomycetota > Actinomycetes > Kitasatosporales > Streptomycetaceae > Streptomyces > Streptomyces sp. NPDC049837. Next base: position 157,125 of record NZ_JBFAMP010000004.1, read on the forward strand.
CGGCGGGCTTGCCCGGCTTGTAGGTGGGGATGCCGTCCAGCACGGCGCGCAGCTTCGGGCTCGTCTCGCTCACTCTGGTCCTCCTCGACCGTACGTACCACCAATACTGCTCACCATATGAGGATTCCGCCGCGCTGCGAATGGCCAATTTCCAGCTCGGAACCGACGAGGACCGACTGCGGACCGACGCGGACCGACACGCATCGACACGGACCGGCACCAAACCCGCCGCACCGCCGACGCGACCCCACCACGCACCGGCGCGACGACAGGGGGGAGCGCTCCCCCGTACGCCGCACGCCCCTGGCTCGCGCCGTGGCGCGCGTCCCCCGTAGAGGTGAGTTGAGACCTCATCGAGACATCGTCCATTTGGCAGGCCCATGCGCGCCGACAACTGGCGGCACCATGTGAACTCCCGCAACTACCTTGCATTTCAAGGCAATTGCGGGGTGGCGACCGTGCAGAAACGTGCCTGTCAACGAGTGAATATGCGACCGGCTCAACCGCCCGCCCTCGCCCTACTATCGGCTCGCCATGACAGCAGCAGGGAAGCACCAGGTGAGCCGGGCACAGACCCGGGGAAGCCGGCAAGGGCGAGCGGGCATCCGGGACGTGGCCGCCGCAGCCGGGGTCTCCATCACGACTGTCTCCGACGCGCTCAACGGCAAGGGCCGGCTCCCGGACGCCACCCGCCGCCATGTCCGCGAGGTCGCCGACCGGCTGGGCTATCGCCCCTCCGCCGCGGCCCGCACGCTCCGTACCGGCAAGTCCGGCCTCATCGGCCTGACCGTGACGACCTACGGGGATGAACCTTTCACCTTCACCGAATTCGCGTACTTCGCCGAGATGGCCAGGGCCGCCACCTCCGCCGCGCTCGCCCGCGGCTACGCCCTGGTCATCCTGCCCGCCACCTCACGCCATGACGTCTGGTCGAACGTCGCCCTCGACGGCACCGTCGTCATCGACCCGTCCGACCACGACCCGGTGGTCACCGAGCTGGTCCGCCAGGGCCTGCCCGTCGTCTCCGACGGCCGTCCGGCGGGCACTCTCCCCGTCACCGCCTGGGTCGACAACGACCACGAGGCCGCCGTCCTCGACCTGCTCGACCACCTCGCGGCCGCCGGCGCCCGCCGGATCGGCCTGCTCACCGGCACCTCCACCGACACGTACACGCGCCTGTCCACCACCGCCTACCTCAATTGGTGCGAGCGCGTCGGGCAGGACCCGGTTTACGAGGCCTACCCGGCCCACGACCCCTGCGCGGGTGCCGTCGCCGCCGACCGGCTGCTGGCCCGCCCCGACCGCCCCGACGCGGTGTACGGACTGTTCGACCCCAACGGCACCGACCTGCTGGCGGCGGCGCGGCGCTACGGGCTGCGCGTACCGGACGACCTGCTGCTGGTGTGCTGTAGCGAGTCGACCGTCTACGCCGCCACCGAGCCGCCCATCACCACGCTCTCGCTCAAGCCCCGCCGGATCGGTACCGCGGTCGTCCAACTGCTCATCGACGCCATCGAGGGCATCGACACCGACCGGCCCGTCGAGCAGGTGATACCGACGGAGTTGATCGTCCGGACGTCCTCCCAGCGCCGCCCACCGCGGACGACCGTCAGCCCTCCCCGGTCCCCCTCACAGGAGTGACCGGCGGCAAGACCCGGTGAGCGCTCTGCCAGCCCAGGGCCAAACTTCCCCAATTGGGGGTGAATCGGCCGGTGAACCCGGGGTGCACCCGGATTCACCACCCCTGGTGCGTCACACAGCACAAGGCTCATTCCTATGATGGGCGGACGACACCGCGGACCGCCCCGACCAGGCCGGTCCGCCAGGTGTAGGGCGTCGCGACGGTGGTGGAGGGGTCGATGACTCAGGGGGCCGGTCAAGGACCCGTGGTGCGGACGGCGACGTTGCGCGACTTCCGCGTACCGCCGTACGCCCAGGTGCCCGTGCAGGGCCATGCCTCCCACCCGGGCGACCTCCACCTGGGCAACCCCCACTCCGGCAACGTCCACCCGGGCAACGCGTTCCCCGAGAGTGACCTGCCGGAGGGGTACACGCCCACCGAGCGCGACCTCCCGGTGATCAACCGTGGCGACACAGTGCAGGTGACCGTCGCCCCGGAGGCGGCGCCGTCCCCGGCCGCGGCCCCGGCCCCCGCTCCGGAAAGCGGGCCGGGCCCGCTCTACGTGGTGGGCGACGCCCACGGGTACCTCGACGAGCTCCTCGCCGCCCTGCGTGAGCAGGGCCTCATCGACGGCGAGGGACACTGGGCGGCCGGCAACGCCAGGCTCTGGTTTCTCGGTGACTTCACGGACCGCGGCCCCGACGGCATCGGCGTCATCGACCTCGTCATGCGGCTCTCCGCCGAGGCAGCCGCGGCCGGCGGCTACTGCAAGGCCCTGATGGGCAATCACGAGCTGCTGCTGATCGGCGCCAAGCGGTTCGCCGACACCCCCGTCAACTCCGGCGCCGGAACCGCCACCTTCCAGGCCGCCTGGCTGCTCAACGGCGGCCAGAAGAGCGACATGGACCGCCTCCAGGACGTCCACCTCCAGTGGATGTCCCGCCTCGACGCCGTGGTGGAGGAGGACGGGCACCTGCTGGTGCACTCCGACACGACCGCCTACCTGGAGTACGGCTCCACGATCGAGGACGTCAACGACACCGTCCACGAGATCCTGACCCGCAACGACGCCGACGAGTGCTGGGACCTGTTCCGCAAGCTGACCAAGCGCTTCGCGTTCCGCGACGAGGGCGGGCCCCTGGCCGTACAGGAACTGCTGGCGGCCTACGGCGGCCGGCGCATCGTCCACGGCCACAGCCCGATTCCGTATCTGCTTGGCGAAGTGGGCTCCGAGGACGGCGAGGACGGCACGGGCCCGACGGTCGAAGGTCCGCACGTGTATGCGGACGGGCTGGCCATCGCCATGGACGGCGGTGTGACCATGGCCGGAAAGCTGCTGGTCGTCCAGCTCCCCCTGCCCAACTGAGACATAACGCAGCGCAGTCGGGCCAGGCGATTTCCGGAAATCCTCTGTCACCCCTTGCCGTAACCGCTCTACCATCGGTATTTCCGTAGCAGGCTCTCCTCCGTTTCTGCCCAACTGCCCGTTCTACGCGGGCAAACAGGCCCTACGGAGCATCGGGGGATGCACATGAAAAGCGCTCCGCACCTGCTGACCGAGGACCGCGCCGAGTACGAGCGCATCCTCGACGACGCGCTGCGCACCGCGCACGACCGTCCGGATCTCGCCGGGATCGGGCAGCGGCTCAACACCGAGCAGTTGCGCACCATGGCCCTGAACGCAACCGCGCTGATATCCGCGGCCGCCGCCGCGGAGTACGACCACTTCATCAAGGTGCGCGAGGAGTCGCGCACACCCGCCGCAGTGTCCGCCATCGACTCCGTCCTGGGCTCAGGCGATGCCGAGACCGACACGGGCCCCGGCGCCGGGGTCGGTGTCATCGTCACCGTGCTGGCGCCGGTTCTCGCGGGCACGGCCGCGGTCATCTTCCTGCTGGTCGGCTATGTGCTGAAGATGCTCGACCCGGCCCCCGCCTTCGCCGACTCGCTGCTCGCGGCGGGCTGGTTCTTCGGGGCCGTGACAGCGGCCGGCATCCTGGCCGCCGCGATCGGTCTGCTGATCACGGCGCTGCGCAACAGTTCCACCCAGGTGCCGGCCCAGGAGCCGGGCGGCGATCTGCCCGACGAGGTCTCCCGCGCCAGGGAGGCCTGGCGGCACGCCCTGCTGGAGCGGGGGATCCTGCCGTTCTTGCGGGACGCACTGGCCGATCCCAGTGCGGACCCCCTTTCAGGGGTGCCTCCGCGCCACGTCGGCCGGATTCCGAAGGTGGGCTACAGCGGGCCGGAATTCTCCAGCCCGAGCGAGGGCGGTTCGGGGTCCCGCCCGACGTTCACCAGCCCCGACTTCACCAGCCCGGACTTCGGCGGCCCGGAGCACCAGCCGGACTGACCGGACCGACGGAGCCCCCCGCGCCTGTTTCACGTGAAACGAACAGGTGTTTCACGTGAAACAGGCAGGCGCTCCATCGGCGCGCGTCAGTCGGCCATCGGCAGGTAGACCCGATTGCCGGCCGCGGCGAACTCCTTGGACTTCTCCGCCATTCCGGCCTCGATCTCCTGCTCCTTGAGATCACCGCCGTGCTCGCGCCGGATGTCCTGCGAGATCTTCATCGAGCAGAACTTCGGTCCACACATGGAGCAGAAGTGCGCGGTCTTGGCCGGCTCGGCGGGCAGCGTCTCGTCGTGGAACTCCCGCGCCGTGTCCGGGTCGAGGGCCAGGTTGAACTGGTCCTCCCACCGGAACTCGAACCGGGCGTCCGACAGGGCGTCGTCCCACTCCTGAGCGCCCGGGTGCCCCTTGGCCAGGTCCGCCGCGTGTGCGGCGATCTTGTAGGTGATCACACCGGTCTTCACGTCGTCCCGGTTGGGCAGGCCCAGGTGCTCCTTGGGCGTGACGTAGCAGAGCATCGCGGTGCCCCACCAGGCGATCATCGCCGCGCCGATGCCGGACGTGATGTGGTCGTAGGCGGGGGCGACGTCGGTGGTCAGCGGGCCGAGCGTGTAGAACGGCGCCTCCTCGCAGATCTCCTGCTGGAGGTCGATGTTCTCCTTGATCTTGTGCATCGGGACATGGCCCGGGCCCTCGATCATCGTCTGTACGTTGTGCCGCTTGGCGATCTGGTTCAGCTCACCCAGCGTGCGCAGCTCCGCGAACTGCGCCTCGTCGTTGGCGTCCGCGATCGAGCCGGGCCGCAGGCCGTCGCCGAGCGAGTACGTCACGTCGTACGCGGCGAGGATCTCGCAGAGCTCCTCGAAGTTCTCGTACAGGAACGACTCCTTGTGGTGCGCCAGGCACCACGCGGCCATGATCGAGCCGCCGCGCGAGACGATGCCGGTCTTGCGGCGCGCGGTGAGCGGCACGTACCGCAGCAGCACACCGGCGTGGACCGTCATGTAGTCGACGCCCTGCTCGGCCTGCTCGATGACGGTGTCCTTGTAGATCTCCCAGGTCAGTTCCTCGGCCTTGCCGTCGACCTTCTCCAGCGCCTGGTACAGCGGCACCGTGCCGATCGGCACGGGCGAGTTGCGCAGCACCCACTCGCGGGTGGTGTGGATGTTGCGGCCCGTGGAGAGGTCCATGACCGTGTCGGCGCCCCAGCGGGTGGCCCAGGTCATCTTCTCCACCTCCTCCTCGATGGAGGAGGTGACCGCCGAGTTGCCGATGTTGGCGTTGACCTTCACCAGGAACCGCTTGCCGATGATCATCGGCTCGATCTCCGGGTGGTTGACGTTGGCCGGGAGGACCGCGCGGCCGGCCGCGATCTCCTCGCGCACGACCTCGGGGGAGACGTTCTCGCGGATCGCGACGTACTCCATCTCCGGCGTGATCTCGCCCCGGCGGGCGTACGCGAGCTGCGTCACCGCCTGCCCGTCACGGCCCCGGCGGGGCTGGCGCGGGCGGCCCGGGAAGACGGCGTCGAGGTTGCGCAGCCCCCCGCGAGGCGATGTGTGCTTGATCCCGTCGTCCTCGGGGCGGACGGGGCGGCCGGCGTACTCCTCGGTGTCACCACGGCCGATGATCCAGTTCTCCCGCAGCGGCGGCAGGCCACGGCGTACATCGGTCTCGACATTCGGATCGGTGTACGGCCCCGACGTGTCGTACAGCGTCACGTCCTTGCCGTTGGTGAGGTGCACCTTGCGGACCGGCACACGGAGGTCGGGGCGCGAGCCCTCGATGTACCCCTTGTGCCATCCGATGGACTTCCCGGCCTCGTCGTTCTGGTTCGAGGCAGGCGTGCGTGCGTCCTGAACGGTCATGATGACCTACTCCCTACGCCGGCATTACCCGGTAACAGGTTCGGCGGTCGACGCAGCGGTTTCCGTACCCCTCGTACGGATGTCAGCGCCCTCTCAGCCCGGTGCTCCGAGCTCCCGCGTGTGCAAAGGTGCCACCACGCTAGCGCCATCTCGGCCACGCTGAACAGGGGGCCCCGGTCGTTCTTGCGATGATCGGTCGGTGACTTCCTCGCAGCAGTCCCCCGAACCGACCGGACACGCACATGGTCATACCCATAGCCATGCCCACAGCCACGGCCCCGCCGCGCCCGTCTCCAAGCACCTGCGGAAGGTCATCGCCGCCGTCCTGATCCCGTTCGCCACGGCCGTGCTGGTCGGCCTCGCCGTCCTGTGGCCAGGCGGCGCGCCCGAGCACGAGCGCACCGGCGTCGGCTTCGACCGGCAGACCGAGCAGGGCACGGTGGTCCAGGTCGAAAAGGTGGACTGCCGGGATGTGAACGCCGCGCAGGTCCCGCCGACCGGCGACACGACCACGCCCGAGGGCCGCGAGGCGGTCAACTCGCAGCAGGGGCAGTGCGCGAAGGCGACGGTCGAGGTCACGACCGGCAAGGACAAGGGCCGCAAGTTCGTCGAGATCGTCCAGCCGGACGCGCCCCGCCAACTGGAGGAGGGACAGGGCGTGGTGGTGGCCTACGCCCCCGACGCCCCGCGCGATCTCCAGTATTCGGTGACCGATGTGAACCGCAAGATGCCGATGCTGCTGCTCGCCGGGATCTTCGCGCTGGCGGTGGTGGCCGTCGGCCGGATGCGTGGGGTGATGGCTCTGGTCGCGCTGGCGGTGAGCTTCGCGGTGCTGACGCTGTTCATCCTGCCCGCCATCCTCCAGGGCTCGAATCCGCTGATCGTGGCGGTGGTCGGGTCGAGCGCCATCATGCTGATCGCGCTCTACAGTTGCCACGGCCTGACCGCGCGCACCTCGGTGGCCGTGCTGGGCACGCTGATCTCGCTGCTGCTGATCGGCCTGCTCGGCTCCCTGTTCATCGGCTGGGCCTCGCTGACCGGCAACACCGACGACAACACGGGCCTCATCCACGGCCTCTACCCGAACATCGACATGTCCGGCCTGCTGCTGGCCGGTGTCATCATCGGTTCGCTCGGTGTGCTCGACGACGTGACGGTGACCCAGACGTCGGCGGTGTGGGAACTGCACCAGGCGGACCCGAGGATGGGGCCGCGCGCCCTGTACCGGGCCGGCATCCGGATCGGCCGCGACCACATCGCCTCGGTGGTGAACACGCTGGTGCTCGCGTACGCGGGTGCGGCCCTCCCCCTGCTGCTGCTGTTCTCGATCGCGCAGAGCAGCGTGGGGACGGTCGCCAACAGCGAACTGGTCGCGGAAGAAATCGTGCGGACTTTGGTGGGTTCGATCGGTCTGGTGGCCTCGGTGCCGGTGACCACCGCGCTGGCCGCCCTGGTCGTGTCGGCCGACCGGCCGGGCGCCGAGGCGCCCGCGGCGGTACGCGGTGGGGGACGGGGCCGGCGACGCAAGAAATAGCCGCTGGAAGGCGTCAGCCGGCGTTCTCCTCGGCGAGGATCCGGCCGAGCGCTTCCTCCAAGTGGTCCTCGAAATCACCGAGCGTGCGCTCCTGCCCCAGCGGCACCAGCTTGTCGGTGCGGTCGAGGAAGGCCACCAGGGGCGGCGCGCTGGACCGGAACACCGCACGGTCGCCACCGACCTGGAGCCGGATGCTGACGTCCGACAGGTCCTCGGGCCCGGTCGGCGTGATGTGCACATCGCCGTCACCGGTCGGCCCGTTGATGCCGTCCACCAGCAGTTCCCTGCCGAATGCCCACGTCACCGGCGTATCGCCGGGCAGGTGGAACGTCATCCGGACCGCGAACGGGTCCCTTGTCTCGTACCCCAGCTCGACCGGAATCCTGAAGGAAAGCTCCTCGGAGACGACGAAGCTCATCAGGACTTCGGCCTGAACCGACTCGCGCATCATGTACCCCGCAGTGGATGAAGCAGTGGTGAACAACAGCAGATGAAGATCGGTGAGAAAGCGGCTGGAAAATCGGCCGGGAATGATCGGCGCCGGACCTCTTGACGCCATCGTCCTGTACGCACTACAGGATCACAAGGAGTGAGTTTTCAGATACTGATAGAGAACACGAGTGAGCTGAAGAGCCTCCCCACCTCCTTGCGCAGCCGATCGACCGCCGGCAGCAACCGTTGTTCCTGGTGGGAGGGGACGGAAATGGCCATCGTGGCGGCGGTGGAGCCCGCCGTGACGGGGATGGCCGCACAGACCGTGCCGAGCGCGTATTCCTGACGCTCGACCACCGGCTGCATCCGTTCCGTGTTCTTGAGCCGTTCCAGCAGCGTCCGCCCGTCACGGACGGTGTACGGGGTGATCGCCTGCACGGGATGGCGGTCCAGGTGGTCCCGGCGGGCGCGCTCGTCGAGCTGGCTCAGCAGGCACTGGCCGATGGCGTGGGCGTGCCCCGTCTCGCGGAAGTCCGCCCACTCGTCCACGGCGGGGGCCGCCGGGGTGTCGGAGACCGAGATCAGCTCGATCTCCCCGTCGCGGTAGACCGCGAAGTACACGGGAACGCCGATCACGTCGCGCCAGTGCGCGAGCGAGCTCTCGATCTTGCTGCGACGATTCTGCAAAGCTCCGCCGCCCGCCAGCCGCGCTGCCGCCTCACCGAGGAGGAACACCCCGTTCTCCCGGCGCAGATAGCCCTCGTGCGTCAGGGTCCGCAGCAGGTGATAGGCGGTGGGCAGCGGCAGACCCGTCTCGCGCGCCAACTGCTTGGCGGGGGCGCCGTCGGCATGGGATCCCACCGCCTCCAGCAGCCTCAGCGCCCGCTGCACGGAGCCGATCAGCGTCGGAGAAGGCGTCGCGGAAGGGACAGGGGTACGGGTGGGAGGGGAATGCGGTGCCGTGGCCAAAGGTCACCCCCAGGCGTTTCGCCCCGTTCAGTCGTACAAACCGCTGGTAGGGCGTTCGTAAACCCCTTGATTCCAAGGGCAGCGGAGGCTTGCCACTCTAATGGCAGCCTCCGTTCGGGGTGAGGTTTCGCCCGGGCCGTTCCCCCGCCCGGGCTAACACCCGGGCGGACGGCCGGACGAATGTCCGGGAGAACTCACCAGTCGCCCCGGGACGACGAAGAAGACATGAACTTCCGTACGACATAAATGAGTCCACCGACCAGCACGGCGAACACCAGCACCTTGAACAGCAGCCCGATCAGCACACTGACCACGGTCCCGATCAGACTCCCGAAGACCACCAGGGCGATGACGGGTATGGCGATCCACTTAACCCACCAGGGCATCCCCGCGAGAATTTCCCGTACCGCCGCCATTGTCCCTACCTCATCTCTGGTGACATTCCCTACCGTTGGACACCTTCGATGCTAGGTGCCGGGGACTCGCCGCGGGCGCCCCGCGGCCCCCGCTCTCCCCTGATCCTCCCCCTAGGGAACCCGGACCCCGCCGGGCGCCCGCCGTCAGCTCTCCGGAGGAGAGAAGACCACCATCACCCGCAGGTCCTCGGTGATGTGGTGGAACTTGTGCGGCACGCCGGCCGGCACGTACACCACGCTGCCCCGCCCCACCTGCGTCGTCTCCGTCCCCACCGTGATCGACGCGCGCCCGCTGACGACGAAGTACACCTCGTCCTCCTTGTGCGGCTGCTGCGGATCGAGCTGCCCGGCGTCGAGCGCGTACAGGCCCACCGACATGTTCCGCTCCCGAAGGAACTGCAGATACGCGCCGTCATTGGCGACGCGCTCCGCCTCCAGCTCATCCAGTCGGAATGCCTTCATCGCCCGTCCGCCCCTGCCCTTGGTCCGATCACGTCTGCCACGATCAGACACATGATGAATTTCCTAGTCAAGACGATCGCGAACGCGGCCGCTCTGGCCGTGGCGATCTGGCTGCTCGCCGACATCACACTGACCGGTGACAGCACCGGCAAGAAGGCCCTGACCCTGATCCTGGTGGCCCTGGTCTTCGGCATCGTGAACACACTCGTCAAGCCGGTCGTGAAACTGCTCACACTGCCGCTGTTCATCATCACGCTGGGCCTGTTCACCCTGGTCGTGAACGCGCTGATGCTGCTGCTGACCTCGTGGTTCGCCGACAAGCTGGACCTGAACTTCCACGTCGAGGGCTTCTGGACCGCCGTACTCGGCGGCCTGATCATTTCCGTCGTGTCGTGGGCCATGAACGTCGTTCTGCCCGACGGCAGGGACTGAGCAGGGTGAGACCGGTGAGCACCGCATACCGTGTCTGTTTCGTCTGCACCGGCAACATCTGCCGTTCCCCGATGGCCGAGTCCGTCTTCCGCGCGCGGCTGGCGGAGGCGGGGCTCGACGGTGTGGTCGAGGTGGACAGCGCGGGCACCGGTGGCTGGCACGAGGGGGACGGCGCCGACCCGCGGACCGTCGCCGTCCTCGCCGAGCACGGTTACGGGACCGATCACACCGCCCGGCAGTTCCGCGCGTCGTGGTTCGCGCGGCTCGACCTGGTGATCGCGCTGGACGAGGGCCACCGGCGTGAGCTGATCCGGCTCGCGCCCACACCGGTGGAGGCCGCGAAGATACGGCTGCTGAGGTCGTACGACCCGTCGGCGCCGGCCGACCTCGACGTCCCCGACCCGTACTACGGCTCGCGGGCCGGCTTCGAGGAGTGCCTGGAGATGGTGGAGGCGGCGAGCGAGGGGCTGCTCGACGCCGTACGGGAAAGTCTGAAGGAGCGTGCCGCATGACGTGGGGCGACGGAACCAGGGCGGTACGGGCCGGACTGCCCGAACCGAAGGCGTACGAGCCGACCCTGCCCGGGCCGGTGTTCGCGGCCCACTACCACCTGCCCGGCGAGCCGACCGGCCCGTACACATACGGGCGGGACGACAACCCCACCTGGACGCTTCTGGAACGCGCCATCGGCGAGCTGGAGGCACCCGGTGAGCCGGATGTCGAGACGGTCGTCTTCGCATCCGGGATGGCCGCCATCTCGTCCGTACTGTTCTCGCAGCTCAAGGCCGGTGACGCGGTCGTCCTGCCGGCCGACGGCTACCAGGCACTGGCGCTGGTGCGCGAACAACTCCAGGCATACGGAATCGACGTGCGCACCGCGCCGACCGGCGGCGACGCCCAGCTCTCGGTGCTGGACGGGGCTCGGCTGCTGTGGATCGAGACGCCGTCGAACCCGGGGCTGGACGTCTGCGACATCCGGCGGCTGGTGGCCGCCGCGCGCGCCGGGGGCGCGCTCGTCGCGGTCGACAACACGCTCGCCACCCCGCTCGGGCAGCGCCCGCTGGAGCTGGGCGCGGACTTCTCCGTGGCCAGCGACACCAAGGGCCTGACCGGGCACGGTGACATCCTGCTCGGCCATGTGACCTGCCGTGACGCGGCCCTGGCGGCTTCGGTGCGGCGCTGGCGCAAGATCGCCGGGGCGATCCCGGGGCCGATGGAGGCGTGGCTCGCCCACCGCTCGCTGGCGACGCTCCAACTGCGCGTCGACCGGCAGTGCGCGACCGCGCTGGCGCTAGCCGAGGCGCTGTCGGGGCGCGCGGACGTGTCCGGTCTGCGCTACCCGGGGCTGCCGGGCGACCCGTCGCACAAGGTGGCGGCCGGGCAGATGCGGCGCTTCGGGTCGGTCGTCTCCTTCGTCCTGTCCGGGCGGGAGCGGGCGGAACGCTTCCTGGCCGGGCTACGGCTGGTGGACGACGCGACCAGCTTCGGCGGGGTGCGGTCCACGGCCGAGCGGCGCGGCCGGTGGGGCGGGGACGCCGTGCCCGAGGGCTTCGTCCGCTTCTCGGTCGGCGCCGAGGACGCCGACGACCTGGTGGCGGACGTACTGCGCGCGCTGGACGAGGCGGGCTGAGCGAATCGGCTACGACGAACGGACGGTCCGAGCCTCCCCCCTCATGGCTCGGACCGTCCGCGTTTTCCTGCGGGTGACCGCGAGAACTAGGCTAGTTGACTCTGTGTCAGTGTCCAATCACGCTAGCGACAGCGACCTATCGACTTATTTATAGTTGGACGGTCGGATTTGAGGTGACGTCAGCCGCGCGTGGCCGGGGGTGGGAGGGGCGAGGCGCATGGATCTGGCGTTGCTGCGTACGTTCGTCACGGTGCACCGGGCCGGTTCCTTCACCCGCGCCGCCGCCCTGCTGGGCCTCTCCCAGCCGGCCGTGACCAGCCAGATCCGCACGCTGGAGCGCCAGCTCGGCCGCCCGCTGTTCCTCCGCCAGGCCCGCGGCGTCACGCCCACCACCATCGGCGACGAACTCGCCCACCGAGCCGCACCGCACCTGGACGCCCTCGTCGAGATCGCCGAGGCGGGGCTCGACGACGAGTCCGGGGTACGCACCCTCCACCTCGCCGGCCCGCCCGAGTTCACCTCCGTACGCGCACTGCCCGCCCTCACCACCCTGGTCTCCCAGGGCCTCGCGGTGCGCACGTCACTCGTCTCCGCCGCCGAGGAGGTCCTCGACGGGCTGGCCGCCGGCCATCACGACCTGGCCATCGCCACCGCCCGCCCACGCGGCGGCCTGCTCACCGCGACCCCGCTCTGCGACGAGGAGCACGTCCTGGTCGCCTCCCCGCGCTGGGCCGCCCGGCTGGCCCCCGGCGTCCTGCTCCGCAAGGGCGCCGTCGTACTGGAGCAGTTACCGGTCGTCGAGGTCCACGAGTCACTGCCGTTCGTGGCCCGCTACTGGGCGGCCGTCTTCGAGTCCAAACCGGCCGCCGCGGCCACCGTCATCGCCCCCGACCTGCGCGCCGTCCAGGAGTCGGCCGCCTCGGGCGCCGGCCTGGCCGTACTGCCCCGCTACCTCTGCGAGGACGACCTGGCCAGCGGCCGGCTGGTCGCGCTGCTGGACCCGCCGGTGCCCCCGCTGCGCACGTACTTCGTGGTCGTGCGCACCGGCACGCTGTCCCTGCCGCACATCGCGCGGGCGCACGAGTCGCTGCTGCGCGCTGCGACGGACTGGTGACGGCAGGTCGATGCGGTCCCCGGGGGGTGTTTCAGAAGGCGCCCGCCGGGCCATTTTCAAGCCATGACCGAACGTCCAGTGGTCAAGCGCACCGCACGCGCCATCCTGCTCGACGGCGACGATCTCATCCTGATCAAGCGCACGAAGCCCGGCATGGACCCCTACTGGCTCACCCCGGGCGGCGGCGTCGAGCCGGGTGACACGACGGTCGTCGACGCGCTCCACCGGGAGGTCCACGAGGAACTGGGCGCCAAGATCACCGATGTGGTGCCCTGCTTCGTCGACACCGTCGAGCACATCGTGGACGGCGGCGTCTCGGGCGTGAAGGTGCAGCACTTCTTCGTCTGCCGACTGGAGTCCATGGACCCCGCACAGCGGCACGGGCCGGAGGTGGACGAGCCGCTCGGCGAGTACGAGATCGTCCGGGTGCCCTTCAGCCGGGTCGGGATCGCCGCCGTCAACCTCGTGCCGCTGTCGCTGCGGCACTACCTGGACGGAAACATCGAGGGCGTACGGGCGATGCACGCCCCAGACCTGGGTTAGGCCCGTCCCTGGCCCCGTCCCTAGTCGGCCGCTGCCACGAGCTCTTCGAGCGAGTCGTGGCGGATCCGCTCGTAGGGCACACCGACGCCCCTGAGCGCGTCGACACCGCTGCGGATCATGCCGACCGGGCCCGAGAGATAGGCGTCGTACTCGTTCCACGGCCCGTACTCGCGCACCACGTCCGGCAACTGCGTCTTGCCGTCGATGATCGCGCGCACCTCCAGCCACGGGTGGGACTGCTGGAGCCGCAGCATGGTGTCGATGTCGTACAGGTCGTGATCGGTACGGGCGCCGTAGAAGACCTCGACGGGGCGCCGCGCGCCGTGCTCGGCGACATCCTCGACCAGCGCCTTGATGGGCGCGATACCGGTGCCGCCGCCCAGACAGAGCAGGCCGTTGTCCGTGGTGTGGTCGACGGTCATCGAACCGGCCGGCGGGCCCAGCCGCAGGACGTCGCCGGGGCGGGCGTGGTGGACCAGCGCGTTGGAGACCCAGCCCGCCGGGACCGCCTTGACGTGGAAGGACAGCAGTCCGTCCGAGCGGGGCGCCGACGCGAAGGAGTAATGCCGCCAGATCCGCGGCCACCAGGGCGTTTCCAGGCTCGTGTACTGCCCGGCCAGGAAGGGGTACGGCTGGTCGGGGCGGACCGTGATGACCGCGATGTCCGGCGTTCTCAGGTCGTGCGAGACCACCTCGGCGTGCCACCAGGCGGGCGCGTGCCGCTCGTTCTCGGCGGCCGCGTCGATCATGATCTGGGAGATCGTGGTGTACGTCCGGACCCAGGCGGCCTCGGTCTCCTCGTCCCAGGTCGTCGTCGCGTACCGGCTGAGCGCCCCGATGAGCGCCTCACCGACGGCGGGGTAGTGCGAGGCCTCGGTGCCGTACTTGCGGTGGCCGCGGCCCAGGTGCTGAAGGTAGTCGGTGAGCACGGCGGCGTTGTCCATGTGCTCGGCGGCGGTCAGCAGCGCCTTGAGGAGCCGGTCGCGCTGGGCCTCCATGGCGGCCGGGAAGAGCGCGCGCAGTTCGGGGTTGCGGGTGAAGAGCAGGGCGTAGAAGTACGAGGTGACCTTGTCGGCCACGGGCCCGACCTCGGCGAGCGTCCGCCGCACCCGCACGGCGTCGGGGGACCCGGTCTCCACGGCGGCCGCCCGCGCCGGCGCGTCGGCGTCGGGGTCGGCGTCGGCGGCGGCGGCGGGCGTGGTTGAGGCCTGGGCCGGCTGCTCGGCGCCTTGGCGGCTGGGGGCGTCGTGGCCACCGGGGGCGTCGTACGCGGCGCCCTGGCGGTCAGCGGCGTACGCGGTGCTGACGGGGGCGTCCTGGGGCGTAGGGGCCGTGTGGCGGTCGGCGGGATGCTCGCGTACCGGTTCCGGGGAGCCGCCGGGCCACGGCACGTCCGAGGGCCCGGGTGTGTCGCTCTCGGGCGCCGGGGAGGGCGGGGCAGGGTTGGGGAGGGGCTGGGCGGCGGGAGCCGGGGAGCCCGGGCCCTGGGTGCCCGTGACCGGGGTGCGCGGGCCTTGGTGGCCCAGGGCCTGGGTGTCGGGCGCCTGGGTGCGCGGGGCCGGGGTGCCGGGAGCCGGGGTCGGGGTGCCGGGAGCCGGGGTCGGGGAATGCGGCGCCGGGTCGCCCGGGGCCGGCTTTGGCTGGGTCGTGCGGGTCGCGCCGGTGCCGACCATGCGTATGGAGGTGAGCGGCCGGCGCGGGCCGGCTATCCGTTCCTGGCTGCCGTCCGGGGCCTCCCCGGCATCGGAGGGCTCGCCGGGCCGCCCGTCGGCACGGGCAGCCCCGGATTCGGCGGGCCGGTCGGTGACCGGCTTGCGGGGAGTGAACCAGCCGCCGCCCCCGCCGCTGCCGCCGGAAGTGCCGTTGTCGGCCGACGTGGTGGTCGGAGCGTCCATAGAGTGCCTCGCCTCGAACATCTTTCGGTCGGTCTGCGCACGTTCCGCCGGCCCGGAAGGTGCCTCAATTCGCCGCTTTTCGCCTCGTATTCGCTGCCCGCCGCCCACAGTAACCCTCAGCCACACCACGAATCGGGACGAGTGCGACTGGCTGTGACATTGACCGCAGTTGCTGTGGTCGCAGCATGGCAGGAGTTGCCGGCTCGTCTGAGCGAGAGTGGAAAGCCCGGATTTCGTCCCCAGTTTTCGTTAGGCTGCGTTACCGTCGTGTCCTTGAACTAACGGCCGAGTCGTACCAGTTCGTAGGCCTCGCGGAGATCGCCTCCCGTATAAGCGTGTGTGGCAAGCCCGGCCAGATGATGGTCCGCGTTGATCGCCACCGCTACCGGGACCGTCGCGAAGATCTCCGCGTCGGACATGGAATCACCGTATGCAACACACTCGTCCAGTTCCACCCCCAACTCTGCACAGAGTTGGTTCGCGATCTTCACTTTCGCCGACGCATTGAGAATGCCCTCCCGATTGACCGGCTGGGTGAATGGCACGGCAGGCCAACGTGAACCGTGGGCGGCATGCGCCCCCCAGTCGAGCAGACGCTCGACGAAGAAATCGGGTGACAGGGAGATGACCGCGCAGTAACCGCCGCCGGCCCGGATGTCCGCCCAGACCTCGCGGATGCCCTCCAGCCATGGCGCACCGTCGAACGCCGCCGCGACATGCGCCTGGGTCAGCTCGGACCACAGTTCCCTGGCTCGTACCGCGAACTCGTCCGGAGTCAGGGACCGGGCCAGGAACGCGCGCTCCAGCTCGGCGATCTCGGCGCTCAGTCCAAGCTGGCGGGAAATCTCCACAGCCGCCGCGGACCCGCGGATCAGCGTGCCATCGAGGTCGAACAGATGGAGTCTGGGTGGGATCGCCATGTACGCCGAGGTTAGTACGTGGGGTTACTCCCGTTGTCAGACGCCTTGGCGCATCCCGCCCGGGACCGTGTTTCACGTGAAACCACTCAAGCGTCCCGCTCGTCGGGCTCTCCTCGTCCTCCACGTCGCCGTGTCCGTGAGCTGGCTGGGCCTCACGATCGGCCTGCTGGCGCTCGGTGTCACCGCCTACACGACCGCCGATGCCTCACTCACCAAGGCCGCCTACCGTGCCATGAAGGTCTTCGGCGACTGGCTGCTCGCCCCGGCCGCACTGGCCGCCCTCATCAGTGGCCTCGTCCTGTCCCTGGGCACGCCATGGGGCCTGGCTCGGCATCGCTGGGTCTGGGTCAAGTTCTGGCTGACCGTGATCACGGCGGCGGCGACGGTCTTCTCCCTCCGGCCGGAGATCGACCGGGCGGCAGCCGCCGGCGTGCCCGACAGCAGCCTGGTGGCGGCCCCGATCGTGGCCACCGGCGCGTATCTCTTCATGACGGCGATCTCCGTCCTCAAGCCCTGGGGCCTCACCCGGCGTGGCCGCCGCCTCCGCGCCTCGACCCAGGTGAAACAGGCTCGTCCCCCTGGCCGGGAACCGTTCCAGACCAGAGGGACGAGGGTGAAGCAGGTCGGCTGACGCCCTTAGGCCAGTGCCTCCACCGCCGCGATGGCGAAACCGTGGTCCTGCTCCGGGGCGCCGCCGCCCACGCCGATCGCGCCGATCAGGCGGCCGTCGCGGTGGACCGGGACGCCACCCGCGATGAACAGGAGCGGGCGGTCGAGGGCGGTGGGGAGGGTGTGGAAGGGACCGCCGGGCTGGACGGCGTCGACCAGGTCGGCGGTCGGGGCGTTCAACTGGAGAGCGGTGAACGCTTTGCGGGTGCTGGTCTCGCCGGCGATCAGGACGGAGCGGTCGTCACGGCGGAAGGCCAGCAGGTGGCCGCCCGCGTCCAGGACGGTGATGGCGACGGTGACCCCGGCCGCTTCGGCGGCACGACGGGCGGTGTCCACGAGGCTCTCGGCGTCCTGGGTGGTCAGCGGGGCGACGGCGGTGGTGCTCACGTGGGGAGGCTCCTTGATGCGAGGTGGGCTCAGGTGGGTGTCTCAGTGACGGGCGAGGGGGACGGCAGCCGGCTCGGGCTTGGCACCGGCGACGATGCGGCTCCCGCGCCCGGCGTCCCGGCGCTCCAGGGCGCTGGAGAGGACGGCGAGGGCCAGGGCGGAGGCGGCCAGGGCGGCGCCCACCCAGTTCGGGGCGGTGATACCGAGGCCGGCCGCGATGACGATGCCGCCGAGCCAGGCGGAGAGCGCGTTGCCGAGGTTGAAGGCGCCGATGTTCACCGCCGAGGCGAGCGTCGGGGCGCCGGACGCCTGGTCAAGGACCCGCTTCTGCAGCGGGGGCACGGTCGCGAAGCCCAAGGCGCCGATCAGCGCGATGGTGATCGCGGCCGCGATCTGGTTGTGCGCCGTCACGGTGAACAGTGCGAGCACCAGCGCCAGGGCTCCCAGCGACACGTACAGCAGGGGCATCAGCTTGCGGTCGGCGAACTTGCCGCCGATCAGGTTGCCGCCGACCATGCCGAGGCCGAAGAGGACGAGCAGCCACGTGACGGACGACTCGGCGAAGCCGGCGGCCTCAGTCATCATCGGGGTGATGTAGGTGATCGCGGCGAAGACGCCGCCGAAGCCGAGCACGGTCATCGCCATGGCCAGCAGCACCTGCACGTTGCGGAAGGCGGCGAGCTCGTGCCGCAGCCGTACGCCTTCGGGCTTGGGCTGCTCGGGCACCAGTTGCGCGACACCGAGAAGGCCGAGGACACCAAGGGCGGCCACGATGAAGAAGGTGGCGCGCCACCCGGCCGTCTGCCCGATGAAGGTGCCGGCCGGCACGCCGACCACGTTGGCCACGGTCAGGCCGGTGAACATCATCGCGATCGCGCCGGCCTTCTTCTCAGGGGCGACGAGGTCGGCGGCGACCACCGATCCGATGCCGAAGAACGCGCCGTGCGCCAGCGAGGCGACGACCCGGCCGGTCAGCATGAGGCCAAAGGACGGGGCCAGGGCGGACAGGACGTTGCCCGCGATGAACAGGCCCATGAGCAGCATCAGCATCCGCTTACGGGAGACGCGGGTGCCCAGGACGGTCATCAGCGGCGCGCCGAGAACGACACCGAGTGCGTAGCCCGTGACGAGGTAGCCGGCGGTCGGGATGGACACCTGGTAGTCAGCCGCAACCTGGGGAAGCAGGCCCATGATCACGAATTCCGTGGTCCCGATGCCGAAGGCCCCGATGGCGAGGGCCAGAAGCGCGAGCGGCATGAAGTACACCTTCCAGAAGATTGCGTCTGCGCCTTACGAGCGTCGACAATAATTGCAGACGCGGGTTAATTGCAAGCGCGGGCTATTGCAGTGGTCGTCTATCCTGGTGGACAAGCCGCTCCGGGACGGAGGAGAGACCCCATGACAGCCACAGACCCGGCGCTCACCGCCCTCTCCCAGGGCTGGTGCGCGCTCTCGCTGCTCCACGGGAAGATCGAGGCCCGCATCGAGCGCGAGCTGGAGGCCAAGCACGGCCTCAGCGTGCGCGAGTTCTCCCTGCTCGACGTCCTCAGCCGGCAGCACAACGGCCCCGGCGGCCACCTCCAGATGAAGCAGGTCGCCGACGCCGTCGTCCTCAGCCAGAGCGCCACCACCCGCCTGGTCACCCGCCTGGAGGACCGCGGCCTGCTCACGCGGTATCTCTGCGACACGGATCGACGCGGCATCTACACCGACGTCACCGAGGCCGGCCTGACGCTGCTCGCCGAGGCCCGGCCCACCAATGACGCGGCCCTGCGCGAAGCGCTCGACGAGGCGGCGAAGAACCCACAGCTCGCCCCGCTGGTCAGGGTCGTCGAAGAGCTGCACGTGCCTGTGGGCTGACCGCCCAACCCCACCGCCCGGCCCGACCGCCCGGCGGGACCGCCCTTCCTGGACCGGCCAAGGGCCAGGGGTACTGTGCGCCCCATGAGCGATCTTGAGATCAGGCCCGCGGCCCACGACGACATTCCCGCGATCGTGGCCCTGCTCGCCGACGACCCCCTGGGGGCGCAGCGCGAGTCGCCCGACGACCTCACTCCGTACACCGCCGCCTTCGAGCGGCTGACGGGCGACCCGCATCAGCACCTGGTCGTCGCCGTACGCGAGGAGCGGGTCGTCGGAACACTTCAGCTCACGATCGTTCCCGGGCTGTCACGGCGTGGCGCCACCCGGTCGATCATTGAAGCCGTCCGCATACACGCCGATGAGCGCGGCGGGGGCCTTGGCACTCAGCTCATCGAATGGGCCATCGCAGAATCGCGGCACCAGGGATGCCAGTTGGTTCAACTGACGTCCGACGCCACCCGCACCGACGCCCACCGCTTCTACGAGCGGCTTGGATTCCAGGCCTCCCACCTGGGCTTCAAGATGACGCTGTGATGTCCTGAGCGCACCGTTTCACGTGAAACATCACAGGCCGCGCCACCCGTCCGGGTCCACACCGCCCGGCACCGCGTCCCCCGGCTCGTACGGCTTGCGCGTGAACACGAACGACCCCAGGTCGAGGTGGCTCAGGGAACCGTCCTCACGCCGCACGACTCGCAGCGTCTCCCCCGCGTAGTAGCCGTCCAGGCCGGTCCAGGTGCCATCCGCCTCCGCCCGGAAGTGCGAGGCGCGCCCCTGACCACGCAAGGGACACAGCTCCACACCACCATCGGCGACCACCCGCAGTCCGTAGGCGTACGTGCCCCAGTACCAGGGCCCGGTCAGATCCAGCAGCGCCGGATCGACGTCGGGCAGCGGCCGCCAGGGCTCGGGGATACGCGGCTCGGCGTCGGCCACGATCCGTACGAGGTCGGCGGCGACCGCGCCGGGCAGTGGCCCCGACGTGGCGTTGGCCAGCACGACCGCGGCGACACCGTCCTCCACGCTCACCCACAGCCCCGCGAGGAAGCCCGGCAGGGAGCCACAGTGGCCCACCAGGGTGCGCCCGTCACTGCGTACCAACTGCAACCCGAGCCCGTAGCCACCGTCCCAGTTGCCCGCCTCCGGCGGTACGGCAGGCGTCCGCATCTCCCGCAGCGTCTCGGCGCTCAGCACCCGCTCATCGCCCTCCGCCAGGAAGGCGGCGAACCGGCACAGATCCGAGGCGGTCGACCAGAGCTGGCCCGCCGATGCCATCAGCCCGAGGTCCTCGGCCGGTTCGGGCAGCATCACATCAGCCCACGGGTGCACCGCCCAGCCGCCGGCGTGCGGCGCCACGGGCTGGGTGCTCGTCCGCCCCAGCCCCAGGGGCTCCAGGATCTCAGCCTTCAGCGCCTCCTCCCACGTCACCCCGCGCACCGCCTCTACCAGCGAACCCAGCAGCGTGTAACCGGTGTTGGAGTAGTGGTGACGCCGCCCCACCGGATGCAGCAGCGGCCGCTCACCCAGCACGTCGGCAAGCTCCGGCCGTACCGTCCCCGGCGTCCGCTCCCACCACGGTGACGGTGACTCGGCCGCCAGACCGGCACTGTGCCCAAGGAGCTGAGCGATCGTCACGTCACCCACGCTCGTCCCGGGCAGGTGCTTCTCCAGCGGATCGCCCAGGTCGAGCAGCCCCTCGTCCCGCAGCCGCATCACCAGGACCGCCGTGAACGGCTTGGTGATGGAACCGATTCGGTACTGCGTATCGGCATCCGGTACATGTCCATCGACACAACTGCGCCCGCCTTCCCACCGCAGCCGGCCGTCCCTGGCGACCGCGCCGACGAGAGAGGGCGCCCGGCCTTCCGCCTGCGCGGTGGCCACGCGGTGCAGCAGGGCGCGCTCGGTGCTGGGGAGAAGTGCTTCGAAGGATGACGTCATGCCCCAGATGTATCCGCCCACAAGGGCCACCGTCGACCGCTTTAAGCCGCCACCGGCATGACCAAGGTGGTGAAGCTGCCCTGGTCCGCGGAACGGACCACGACGGGCTGCGTCGGCGATGACATCTCCAGCAGGACGTCCGGCCCGACCGCCGCGTCGAGCGCCGACAGGAGCACGCCCGGGTCGAAGGCGATGTTCGCCGGCGCTCCGGAGCTGAGGGCACGGAGCGTGGCGCGTGCCGTGTCGGGGGCGGAGACCACCAGCCGCTGCTCTTCGGTGGACAGGACGACCGCCGGACTGCCGCAGCGGTCCGCCAGAGCTTCGCGAAGGTCGCCCCGTGCGGTGATGATCCGGTGCCGGGGCCGCGGCAGGCCGTCCAGGACCATCCGGTAGTCCGGGAACGTGCCGTCGTGAACCGGCAGGGTACGGGTCCGGT
The DNA here is from genome assembly GCF_040674455.1 of Streptomyces sp. NPDC049837. NCBI lineage: Bacteria > Bacillati > Actinomycetota > Actinomycetes > Kitasatosporales > Streptomycetaceae > Streptomyces > Streptomyces sp. NPDC049837. The sequence continues at coordinate 178,607 of NZ_JBFAMP010000004.1, forward strand.
CACCGCTGTGGACGCGGACACCCTGCCCGTCGATCGCGACGGTGACCTCCGGCAGGCACAGGGCCCAGGACGCGAGGTCCCTCATCTCGGAGGCGTCCACCAGCGCCTGCCGTGGCTCGCCCACGACCGGGTCGGCGCGCAGCACCCGGACCGCCATGCGGAAGCGGTCCGTCGCCACGAACCGCACTTCCTGGCCGTCGAGTTCGACCAGGACACAGCCGAGCTCGGGGAACTCCTCCCGTACGCCCGCACCGGCCACGGCGGGCGCCACCTGTCGTACGGCGCTGGCAAGCTCCGCTCCGCCGATCCGGGCCCGCGTGCCGGGCGCCGCTCCCGTCTCCGCCGCACCGGGCAGGTCGCGCAGGATGTCCTCGATGGCCGCCTGGACCGCCGCAGCCGTGTCGCGGCTCCTGCGCGCATGGCCCGCCAGCACCGAGCGAGCCGCCTCCTGACCCCCGTCGAGCACCACCAGGGCGTCCACCAACGGCAGCTCCGCCTCCCGCAACCGCCGCACCAGACGCGCACGCGCCTCCTGGCCCGGCTCGTAGTAGCGGTAGCCCGTCAGGTCGTCGACGTGGGCGGGGCGCAGAACACCGCAGTCGTCGTAGAACCGCAAGGCACTCGGCGCCAGCCCCACCCGCCGGGCGAAGGGTCCGATGCTCAACCGTGCTTCGGTCTCGTCGTCCATGGGCGCGATTGTTGACCTTCAAGCAACATGAAGGTCAAAACGGCGCCGGCCGGGGTCCGGAGCTGTCCGGTCAGGTCTGCGCCATGTCGACGAACCGCGAGTAGTGGCCCTGGAAGGCCACGGTGATCGTCGCCGTCGGACCGTTACGGTGCTTGGCCACGATCAGGTCCGCCTCGCCCGCGCGGGGCGACTCCTTCTCGTACGCGTCCTCGCGGTGCAGCAGGATGACCATGTCCGCGTCCTGCTCGATGGAGCCGGACTCACGGAGGTCCGAGACCATGGGCTTCTTGTCCGTACGCTGCTCGGGGCCACGGTTGAGCTGCGACAGGGCGATCACCGGCAGCTCCAGCTCCTTGGCCAGCAGCTTCAGGTTTCGCGACATGTCCGAGACCTCCTGCTGCCGGCTCTCGGCGCGCTTGGAGCCGCCGGACTGCATGAGCTGGAGGTAGTCGATGACGACCAGCTTGAGGTTGTTCCGCTGCTTGAGCCGGCGGCATTTCGCGCGGATCTCCATCATCGACAGGTTCGGGGAGTCGTCGATGTAGAGCGGGGCCTGGGAGACGTCCGGCATACGCCGGGCCAGTCGCGTCCAGTCCTCGTCCGTCATCGTGCCGGAGCGCATGTGGTGCAGCGCCACACGTGCCTCCGCCGACAGCAGACGCATCGCGATCTCGTTGCGGCCCATCTCAAGGGAGAAAATGACGCTCGGCAGGTTGTTCTTGATCGATGCTGCTCGTGCGAAGTCCAGGGCCAGCGTCGACTTACCCATGGCGGGACGGGCCGCGATGACGATCATCTGCCCGGGGTGCAGGCCGTTCGTCAGCGAGTCGAAGTCCGTGAAGCCGGTCGGTACGCCGGTCATCTCGCCGCTGCGCGAGCCGATCGCCTCGATCTCGTCGAGAGCGCCCTCCATGATGTCGCCGAGCGGCAGGTAGTCCTCGCTCGTGCGCTGCTCGGTGACCGCGTAGATTTCCGCCTGGGCGGAGTTGACGATCTCGTCGACATCGCCGTCGGCGGCGTATCCCATTTGCGTGATCTTGGTGCCGGCCTGGACGAGCCGGCGGAGCACCGCCCGCTCGTGGACGATCTCCGCGTAGTAGGAGGCGTTCGCCGCGGTCGGGACCGACTGGACCAGGGTGTGCAGGTACGACGCCCCACCGACGCGGTTGATCTCCCCGCGCTTGGTCAGCTCGGCGCCCACCGTGATGGGGTCCGCCGGCTCGCCCTTGGCGTAGAGGTCGAGGATCGCGGTGTAGATCGTCTCGTGGGCCGGCTTGTAGAAGTCATGGCCCTTGATGATCTCCACGACGTCCGCGATCGCGTCCTTGGAGAGCAGCATGCCGCCGAGCACGGACTGCTCGGCGTCGAGGTCCTGCGGCGGCACCCGCTCGAAACCGCCCGCGCCGCTGTCCCACGGACCGCTCTCGCTGCCCCGCTCGTGCTGCTCGTCACGGCTCAGGCCACGCCCGCGGCTGTCGCTCCCCCGCTGACGGGTGACGGGCAGACGGTCACTGGGCCCGGTGTCGGCCCAGGGGTCGTCCAAGGGCTCGGGAATGCTCACCGGCCCACCTCCTCCCGTCCGCTCCGCGGACCCTCGCCGTGCCACTCTTTCTACGGCACGACACTGACAAAGCGAGAGGCTCAACTCCGCTTCTGGCGCGTCGAGCGCCGGACCACGGTAGGCCCGCGGGCACCGTCAGCCAATCTGGTTATCCACAGGGCCTGTGGGTGAAGACCCAGATGCTGTGGAGAACCCCGCAGAACCTGTGCACGGAGCAGGGGACAGCCGTGTGGACAAACTCATAGCCAAACCGACAGACCCCGTCTGACCTGCTATTTTTCCATCCACCGGCTGTGGGGGAGAAAAACTTTCCCAGCCGGACCAAGATCAGAACAAACGGCGCACACCAGAAGCGTCAACTCCCTGATGAGTAAGGACCCAAAGGCCCTTGCATCTCTTACCTGTGGAAGATTAGATTGCACCCATGACCCAGGCCCCCGCGCGACCGAAGAGCGAACGGCGCCGGCACGACCGCGAGATCATCGCGCTCGCCGTGCCGGCCTTCGGTGCGCTCGTCGCCGAGCCGCTCTTCGTGATGGTCGACAGCGCCATCGTCGGCCACCTCGGTACCCCCCAGCTCGCCGGTCTCGGCATCGCGGCCGCTCTGCTGGCCACCGCCGTGAGCGTCTTCGTCTTCCTGGCTTACGCCACCACTGCGGCCGTCGCCCGCCGGGTCGGCGCCGGTGATCTGCCGTCGGCCATCCGGCAAGGCATGGACGGCATCTGGCTGGCGTTGCTTCTGGGCCTGGCCGTCATCGCCGTCACCCTCCCGGCCGCGCCCTGGCTGATCGACCTGTTCGGCGCCTCCGGCACCGCCGCCCCGTACGCCACCACCTATCTGCGCATCTCCAGCCTGGGGATACCGGCGATGCTGATCGTGCTGGCCGCCACCGGCGTGCTGCGCGGCCTCCAGGACACCAGGACGCCGCTGTACGTCGCCATCGCCGGCTTCGCGGCCAACGCGGTGCTCAACGTGGCGCTCGTGTACGGCGCCGGCCTCGGTATCGCCGGCTCCGCCTGGGGCACCGTGATCGCCCAGTGCGGCATGGCCGCTGCCTACCTCTTCGTCGTCGTCCGAGGAGCACGGCTCCACGGCGCCTCGCTGCGGCCCGATGCCGCCGGTATACGGGCCAGCGCCCAGGCCGGGGTGCCGCTCCTGGTCCGTACGCTCTCGCTGCGCGCGATCCTGATGATCGCCACCGCCGTCGCCGCCCGGCTGGGCGACGTCGATGTCGCCGCCCACCAGATCATCCTGTCCTTGTGGAGCCTGATGGCCTTCGCTCTGGACGCCATCGCCATCGCGGGGCAGGCGATCATCGGCCGCTACCTGGGCGCCGGTGACGCCGAGGGAGCACGGAGGGTCTGTCGCCGCATGGTCGAGTGGGGCATCGCCTCGGGACTGGTGCTCGGTGGACTGATCGTCCTGGCCCGCCCTCTCTTCATCCCGCTGTTCACCTCCGACCCAACCGTGCAGGACACCCTTCTGCCCGCGCTGCTGGTCGTGGCACTCTCGCAGCCGATCGCGGGAGTCGTCTTCGTCCTGGACGGTGTGCTCATAGGCGCCGGAGACGGCCCCTACCTGGCCGGTGCCATGGTGCTGACGCTCGCCGTCTTCGCGCCGGTCGCGCTGCTGGTGCCCGCACTGGGCGGCGGGCTGACCGCCCTGTGGTGGGCCATGGCGCTGATGATGGCGGTCCGGATGCTGACGCTGTGGCAGCGGACGCGCTCCGGCCGCTGGCTGATCACGGGCGCCACGCGCTGACCGCGCGATGCCATGTTTCACGTGAAACAGCGAGTTGTGAGACAGCGAGTTTCACGTGAAACAGCGCATGGCGCACACAGCGGAAGGGCCGCACCCGGAGGTGCGGCCCTTCTTTACTGCTGGACGACCGCTAGCCGATCGCTGAGCGCAGTGCTCAGGCGGCGACGATCTCGACGCCGAGCTTCGCGACGACCTCGGCGTGCAGGCGCACGGAGACCTGGTGCGAACCCAGGGTCTTGATCGGCGAGCCGAGCTCGACACGGCGCTTGTCGACCTCCGGGCCACCCGCCGACTTGATCGCCGCAGCGATGTCGGCCGGGGTCACGGAGCCGAAGAGACGGCCGGCGTCGCCGGAGCGAACGGCCAGGCGCACCTTCGTGCCCTCGAGCTGGGCCTTGATCTCGTTGGCCTGCTCGATGGTCGCGATCTCGTGGATCTTGCGGGCGCGGCGGATCTGCGCCACGTCCTTCTCGCCACCCTTGGTCCAGCGGATCGCGAAACCGCGCGGGACCAGGTAGTTGCGAGCGTAACCGTCCTTGACGTCGACGACGTCACCGGCGGTGCCGAGGCCGGAGACCTCGTGCTTGAGGATGATCTTCATGTTTCGGTCACCCTCCCTTATCGCGCGGTGGACGTGTAGGGCAGCAGCGCCATCTCACGGCTGTTCTTGACGGCCGTGGCGACATCACGCTGGTGCTGCGTGCAGTTGCCGGTCACGCGGCGGGCACGGATCTTGCCGCGGTCGGAAATGAACTTCCGCAGCATGTTCGTGTCCTTGTAGTCCACGTACGCGGTCTTGTCCTTGCAGAATGCGCAGACCTTCTTCTTCGGCTTGCGCACAGGCGGCTTCGCCATGGTGTATCTCCTGTGTGATCAAGAAGTGGGGTACGAGCCTGAGCCCTGAAATCCCTCGCGGGACTAGAAGGGGGGCTCGTCCGAGTAGCCGCCGCCGGAACCGCCGGAGCTTCCGCCCCAACCGCCTCCACCGCCCTGCTGCTGGCCACCGGCCGGCGCGCTGGTCGCCCACGGGTCGTCGGCGGGAGCACCGCCGCCACCCTGCTGGCCACCACCCGGGGCACCGCCCCAGTTGCCGCCGCCCTGCTGGCCGCCGCCGTAGCCGCCCTGGCCACCGCGGCCGGTGGTCTTGGTGACCTTGGCCGTGGCGTTCTTGAGGCTGGGGCCGACTTCCTCGACGTCCAGCTCGAAGACCGTGCGCTTGACGCCCTCGCGGTCCTCGTACGACCGCTGCTTCAGCCGGCCCTGCACGACGACGCGCATGCCTCGCTGGAGCGACTCGGCGACGTTCTCCGCCGCCTGGCGCCAGACCGAGCAGGTCAGGAACAGGCTCTCGCCGTCCTTCCACTCATTGGTCTGACGGTCGAAGGTACGGGGAGTGGACGCGACGCGGAACTTCGCGACCGCCGCACCGGACGGGGTGAAGCGCAGCTCGGGGTCGTCGACAAGATTGCCGACGACCGTGATGACGGTCTCGCCTGCCATGGGGAACCTCTCGGCGGGATTGCTTCTGGCTGCTTGCTGCTGCTACTCGAAACCCGATGACCTCTGAGCGAGAGTGCTCAGTGGGTCTCGGGACGGAGGACCTTGGTCCGGAGGACCGACTCGTTCAGGTTCATCTGGCGGTCGAGCTCCTTGACGACCGCAGGCTCGGCCTGCAGGTCGATGACCGAGTAGATGCCCTCGGGCTTCTTCTTGATCTCGTAAGCGAGACGACGACGGCCCCAGGTGTCGACCTTCTCAACCTTTCCGTTGCCCTCACGGACGACGGAGAGGAAGTTCTCGATCAGCGGGGAGACAGCGCGCTCCTCGAGATCGGGGTCGAGGATGACCATCACCTCGTAGTGACGCATGTGGAACCCACCTCCTTTGGACTCAGCGGCCACGGTCGTTCCGTGGCAGGAGGGTCGTGATGCGTGAGCAACGGTATCGGCCACCACTGACAATCGCCCTCAGCGAGTGGGGGACCCTGATCAGGGCATGGGCAGACACCGGTGCAGACCGTACAGAGTACCCGCACACCGGCTTCCGGTTGAAATCCCGTGGCCAGGGGACGCAATCTGTACACATCGGGTGCGTGCGGCGCTACGATGCGCCGCCTTCCGGCACAGCCAGGAGGTACCTCATGGCCCAGGCATTCCACCGTCACCCCACCTCGTCGCTCTTCGCCACGGACGGCAAGCCCCATCCGCTCCAGGACACGCTGATGGCGGTGACCGTGGTACTCGGTCTGCTCGCCTTCATCACGGCCCAGTTCCACAACCTCCACCTGATCAGCTCGTGGGCGGGCCTGGTGGGCATCCTCACCGGTGCCTACGGCCAGTACATCTCCGAGACGACACGTGAGCGCACCCTGCTGATCATCGGCCTGGGCGCCTCGGCGATCGGTTTCGGGCTCGGAATGGCCCACGGCGGCCTCTTCGGCGGTGTCCTCGGTTAGGCCCTCCGGCGTACGGCCAGTCGGGGCGCTCCCCGGTGCCAGTAGGCTTCGGCGCGAGAGCCGGAGCCCCTGTACCCATGGGGACACACCTGCCGAGGAGCGCCCCGCATGAGCCTGACCCTGAGGACCATCAGCCGAGAGCAGCATCTGGCGTACATCCAGAGCCTGCCTGCGGCGAGTCACTGCCAGGTCCCCGCATGGGCTGATGTGAAGACCGAGTGGCGTTCGGAGAACCTGGGCTGGTTCGACAAGGACGGCCAGTTGGTCGGCGCCGGCCTGGTGCTCTACCGCCAGCTCCCGAAGATCAAGCGGTACCTCGCGTACCTCCCCGAGGGGCCGGTGATCAACTGGTACGCGCCGAACCTGGACGACTGGCTCCAGCCGATGCTGGCGCACCTGAAGCACCAGGGCGCCTTCTCCGTGAAGATGGGCCCGCCGGTCGTCATCCGCCGCTGGGACGCGGCCGCGATCAAGTCCGGCATCCAGGACCCGGACGTCAAGCGCCTGCGTGACGTCGAGGCCACGCACATCGAGCCGCGCGCCTTCGAAGTGTCCGACCGGCTGCGCAAGATGGGCTGGCAGCAGGGCGAGGACGGCGGCGCCGGCTTCGGTGACGTACAGCCCCGCTACGTCTTCCAGGTGCCGCTGGCGAACCGTTCGCTCGACGACGTCCTCAAGGGCTTCAACCAGCTCTGGCGGCGCAACATCAAGAAGGCCGAGAAGGCCGGCGTCGAGGTCGTCCAGGGCGGCTACGAGGACCTCGCCGAGTGGCAGCGGCTGTACGAGATCACCGCCGTGCGCGACCGGTTCCGGCCCCGCCCGCTGTCCTACTTCCAGCGCATGTGGACCGTCCTCAACAACGAGGACCCCAACCGCATGCGGCTGTACTTCGCGCGCCACAACGGCGTGAACCTGTCGGCGGCCACCATGCTCGTCGTCGGCGGGCACGTCTGGTACTCCTACGGCGCCTCCGACAACATCGGCCGCGAGGTCCGCCCCTCGAACGCGATGCAGTGGCGAATGCTGCGCGACGCCTACGCCATGGGCGCGACGGTCTACGACCTCCGCGGCATCTCCGACTCGCTGGACGAGACGGACCACCTCTTCGGCCTGATCCAGTTCAAGGTGGGCACGGGCGGCGAGGCCGTCGAGTACATCGGCGAGTGGGACTTCCCGCTCAACAAGCTGCTGCACAAGGCGCTCGACATCTACATGTCACGCCGCTGACGCTTCCGTAGTCTCGTACGCAAGTCTCGTAAGCACCTTCGATACACCGCAGCCACAGAAAGGTTCCGGGCCGGCCATGGCGCTCTCCCTCTACGTCGACACCGCTCGCTGGCGGGCGCACCAGAAGTCCGTGATCGACCAGTTCCCGGGTCTGGTCCCGGTGTGCAAGGGCAACGGCTACGGCTTCGGCCACGAGCGGCTCTCGGAGGAGGCGTCCCGCTTCGGCGCCGACATGCTGGCCGTCGGCACGACGTACGAGGCGGCCCGCATCAAGGACTGGTTCAGCGGTGACCTGCTGGTCCTGACGCCGTTCCGGCGGGGCGAGGAGCCGGTCCCGCTGCCGGACCGGGTGATCCGCTCGGTGTCCTCCGTGGACGGCGTGCACGCCCTGGTCGGCGCGCGGGTCGTCATCGAGTGCATGAGCTCGATGAAGCGGCACGGCATCGGCGAGCACGAGCTGGGCCAGTTGCACGCGGCGATCGAGGACGTGCGCCTGGAGGGCTTCGCGCTGCACCTGCCGCTGGACCGCACGGACGGCACCGACGCCGTCGAGGAGGTCATCGGCTGGATGGACCGGCTGCGCGCCGCCCGCCTGCCGCTGCACACCATGTTCGTCAGCCACCTGAAGGCCCAGGAGCAGGCGCGGCTCCAGCAGCAGTTCCCGCAGACCCGGTTCCGGGCGCGGATCGGTACGCGGCTGTGGCTGGGCGACCACGAGGCGACGGAGTACCGGGGCGCGGTGCTGGACGTCACGCGCGTGGCCAAGGGGGACCGCTTCGGCTACCGCCAGCAGAAGGCGGCGTCGGACGGCTGGCTGGTCGTCGTCGCCGGCGGTACGTCGCACGGCGTGGGCCTGGAGGCCCCGAAGGCGATGCACGGCGTGATGCCGCGCGCCAAGGGCGTGGCCCGCGCCGGTCTGGCGACGGTCAACCGGAACCTCTCGCCGTTCGTGTGGGCGGGCAAGCAGCGCTGGTTCGCCGAGCCGCCGCACATGCAGGTGTCGATCCTGTTCGTCCCGTCGGACGCCCAGGAGCCCAAGGTCGGCGACGAGTTGGTCGCCCACCTGCGGCACACCACGACCCAGTTCGACCGCCTGGTCGAGCGTTAGGGACCTGGCCCCGGCTCCGCCGGGGCCCGTCACTCCCGTACGACGCCCCACTCCACACGCGGTCCCTGGACCGCGTGTGCGGCGTGCTGCGGCGGATGCGCGGCCCGGCCGAGCACGAAGACGTCCTCCGCGCGGTCGAGGACGCCCCCGGACGGGTCGTCCGAGCCGTCGCGCCGTACCCCGTCCCGCTCCGGCAGCAGGATGTCCCGCACCACCATGGCGCACAGGAACAGCGTCCCGGCCAGGTGCAGGACGATGGCGAACTGGTAGCCCTCCGTCGGAAGCCCCTGCTTGTTCCCGCTCGTGGTGTACGCCAGGTACATCCAGATCCCGACGAAGTACATGACCTCGCAGCCCTGCCAGATCAGGAAGTCCCGCCAGCGCGGGCGGGCCAGGGCGGCGAGCGGGATCAGCCACAGCACGTACTGGGGTGAATAGACCTTGTTGGTGAGGATGAAGGCGGCGATCACCAGGAAGGCCAACTGCGCGAAGCGAGGTCGGCGCGGGGCGGTGAGCGTCATCGCGGCGATCCCGGCGCAGGCCAGCAGCATCAGCACCATCGCGTACGTGTTGACGTCGTCAGGTGTGATGTTCACGCCGGTGCGCTGGGTGATGATCAGCCAGAAGGACCCGAAGTCGATCCCCCGGTCGTGGCTGAAGTCGTAGAACTTCTTCCAGCCCTCGGGCGCCAGCAGCATCACCGGCACGTTCACCGCGAGCCACGAGCCCACCGTGCCCACCACGGCGACGCCGAACTCCCGCCACTTCCCGGCCCGCCAGCACAGCAGCAGCAACGGTCCGAGCAGCAGGAACGGATAGAACTTGGCGGCCGTGGCGAGGCCGAGGAGGATTCCGAAGGCCAGCGCCCGGCCGCGCGACCACATCAGCATGGCGGCGGCGGTGAGCGCCACGGCGAGCAGGTCCCAGTTGATCGTGGCGGTGAGCGCGAAGGCGGGAGCCAGGGCGACCAGCAGGGCGTCCCAGGGGCGGTTGCGGTGCGTGCGCGCGACACAGACCGCGAGGACGGCCACGCAGACCATCAGCATGCCCGCGTTGACCATCCAGTACATCTGCTCGCGGTACTGGAGGTCGCCGTCGAAGGGCAGCGTCAGCCAGGAAGCGACCTGCATGAAGAGCCCGGTCAGGACCGGGTATTCGAGGTACTCCATGTCGCCGCCGAGGCGGTCGAAGTACGGGATCAGCCCGTCGGCGAAGCCCCGCCCGATGAACAGGTGCGGAATGTCGGAGTAACAGGCGTGGGTGTACTGCGAGCTGGTGCCGCGGAACCACGCCCAGTTGTAGCAGGGCAGCTTCTGCACCATGCCGAGCGCGAACATCCCGATCGCGACGAGGGCGACCACGCGGACGGGCGTGAGCGCGCTGCCGCCGAGCTGCGCCCAGCGGCCGACGGGGCCGCCGATCAGCTCGCTGCCCGCGGCTGCGACCTCGTCCCGCCGGGTCGGGGGCACGACGGGCCGGTCCTGGTGGGCGCTCGTCGTCTTCTGTGGGCTCGGCATGGGGACATCCTGCCGTACGGGGCTGTGGGCCGGCGCGGCCTGTGGACAACGCCCTGTGGACAACAGCCCGGGCACAACGCTTCCGGGCCCGGCGCTCCCGGCGCAACGCTCGGGCACAACGCTTCCGGGCCCGGCCCTCCCGGCCGGCGCAACGCTCCGTGAAACGCCGAGGGCCGCCGCACCCGGCGTACGCACGCGATGTACGTACCGGATGCGGCGGCCCTCGGTCCACGGCCTCGGCGGCAGCGGGGGCGGGGACGCCGGGCGCTAGCCCTCCGTTCCGCCGAACCAGCCTCCGTTGCCGCCACCGTTCCCGTTGCCGTTGGTGCTGCCCCCCGTGGGGGGCGACGGACTGGTGGTGACGCCGCCGGTCGTGCCGCCGTCGTCCGTACCGCCCGTATCGGTCCCGCCGGTGTCCACCCCGCCGGTGTCGGTACCGCCGTCCTGGCCACCGTTCTGGCCGCCGTCCGCGTTGTTGCAGTCCCAGTCGAACGGGCCGCACGAGGGCTCCGTCGGCTCGGTGCTCTGCGACTGCGACGGGGTCGGCGACGGGGTCTGGGACTCCGTCTGGGACGGCGTCGGCGAAGGCGAGTTCGAAGGCGTGGGCTCCGGGCTCTTGGCGCCGCCGCCGTACACAGTGTCGGCCTCCAGCTTCTCCGGCTCGGGGAAGGGGATCACCTTCTCGCCCTTGAGCGCCGCCGACATGTACTTCTGCCAGATCTCCGACGGGAACGACGAGCCGTGGATCTTCTTCTGATCTCCCGTGCCGTACATCTCCAGGAACTTGCGGTTCTTGTTCGCCGCGTTGTCGTCCATCCGGTACATGTCGATGGCCGTGGCGAGCTGTGGCGTGTAGCCGACGAACCAGGCCGACTTGTTGCCGTCGGTGGTACCGGTCTTGCCGGCGACCTGACGGCCCGGGATGGCCGCGTTGTTACCGGTGCCCTCGGGGTCCTCGACGACATCCCTCAGGACGTCGGTGACGTTGCTGGCGATGGCGGACGAGAAGGCCTGCTTGGTCGTGGCCTCGTGCTTGAAGATCACCTCGCCGCGCTTCTTCACCTCCGTCACGGAGAACGGGTCGCGCTGCTTCCCGTTGGCCGCGAAGGTGGCGTAGGCGCCGGCCATACGGATGGCGCTGGGGTCGGAGATACCGATCGAGAAGGACGGCACGTTCGCCCCGACGAGGCTCTCCTTGCGCAGGCCGGCCTTGATCGCGGTCTCCCTGACCTCTTCGATGCCGACGTCCATGCCGAGCTGCACGAAGGGCGAGTTGGCGGAGTGGATCATCGCCTCGCGGAGGTTGATGTCCCCGTAGCTCTTGTCACCGTCGTTGACCTGGAGCCACTCTTCGCCGTCCTCGTTGTGCCAGACGCTGCCGTCGTACTTCTTGATCTTGAGCTTGTTCTTGCCGTTGTAGTACGTCTTGTCCGGATCGACCGTCCGGCGCTGGTCAGGGCCCTGCACAGGCTCACCCTGGGGGTCGCGTACGCCGTACTCCATGGCCGCCGCCAGCACGAACGGCTTGAACGTCGAACCGACCTGGGCACCGGTCTGGTCGGCGTTGTTGGTGAAGTGCTTGGTGGCGTCGGAGCCGCCGTAGATGGCGACGATCGCACCGGTCTTCGGATCGACCGAGGCACCGCCGAACTGGACGTGGGTGTCCGTTTCCGGGCGCTTCTTGGGGTCGATGTTGGCGGCCTCGACCTTCTGGACCGCCTTCGACAGGGCCTCGACCTTCTTCCTGTCGAAGGTCGTGTGGATCTCGTAACCGCCCTGGGAGAGCTTCTTCGCCGTGATGCCCACGTCGTTGTTGTTGATGACGAACGCCTTGGCCAGGTCCACCATGTACCCCACCTGGCCGCCGAGCCGTGCTTCCTTCTTCGGCGGCTTGGGCATCGGGAACTTGGTGTAGTCGGCCCGCTCGGCGGCATCGAGCTTCCCGTCCTTGACCATCTCGTCGAGGATCCACTTCCACCGCTTGGTGGCCGCCTCCGTGTTGGCCGCCGGCGTGGCCTTGGGGTCGATGTCCACCGACCCGGCCGGGTCGTAGTAGGTGGCGCCCTTCAGCAGAGCGGCGAGGAACGCGCACTCGCTGGCATTGAGCTCGTCCGCGTCCTTCTCGTAATACGTGCGTGCCGCGGCCTGGATCCCGTACGCACCCCGCCCGTAGTACGAGGTGTTCAGGTAGCCGGCCATGACGTCCTTCTTGTCCTCCTCCATGCCGGCCTTCAGGGAGATGAACAGTTCCTTGAGCTTGCGGCTCACGGTCTGGCTCTGGTCGTCCAGCATCGCGTTCTTCACGTACTGCTGGGTGATGGTGGAACCACCCTGGGTCTGCTCGCCCATGGCCATGTTGACCACGGCGCGGCTGATGCCCTTGGGGTCGACACCCTTGTCATCCCAGAACGTCTTGTTCTCGGCCGAGATCACCGCGTTCTGCATGGCCATGGGGATCTTGTCGTAGTCGAGAATCTGGCGGTTGACCTCACCACCCGTGGCGGCCATCTGCGTGCCGTCGGCGTAGTAGTAGACGTTGTTCTGCGCCGTCGCGATCTTGACCGCTTCCGGCACCTCCACCATCGAGTACACGATCGCCGAGGCACCCAGCACCGCGGCCGCGAACCCGAGGGACAGCCCGGAGACGAGCTTCCAGGAGGGCACCCAGCGGCGCCACCCGTACTTGTTGTGGCGCGGGTAGTCGATCAGCCGCTTCTTGCCCGGGTGCCCGCCGCGTGCACCTCGCCCAGCCGCCGCTCCGGCGGCGCCCTCGGCACCGCGGCGGCGTCCGCCGCGCTGGGCGGCCCGGCGGGCCTCGGCCCGGCTGCCGTACACCCGCTCCTCACCGCCTCCGGGCGGCGCGGAACGGGATCCGGTACTGGTTCCTCTTGCCTGGGCCGCCCTGCGGCCTGAGGGCTGCTGGGCGGCTCGCCTGGCCGCGGCACGTCCGCCACCCTGCGGCTGCGGCGGTTTGCGACGGTGCTCGCTCATCGAACGACTACTCCTCGGGCAGGCGAGTACGCCTGGAAGCGGCAGCTGGGTTCCGGTCCCCCCGAAATCGATACGGACCAGCCCTGGCTCGGGCTCATCCGCCATGCACTCAGAACGAGGACGCCGACTCGCGTCGCATGGTTCCCACTGGTGTGCATGCCGCACAGACTACGCACGGTCAAAAACCCCTGAGGACCGAAGTTCATCCCAAATCAGGCAAGTCGTTTACTGCGAATTGACTATGTGACGCCGCTCACCCTAGTGCCCCTTGTCGAGGCTTCCGGCCCGTTCTATCGTCGGGATGTATCGAGCCGATACATCAGCACGGCATAGGTCACGGCACACGAGTCGGCGAAGGTGGAGGAGGCGACGGATGAGCAGGCGCTCCGGCATCCTCGAGTTCGCCGTCCTCGGCCTGCTCCGCGAAGCCCCGATGCACGGGTACGAGCTGCGCAAACGGCTCAACACGTCGCTGGGGATCTTCCGGGCGTTCAGCTACGGGACCCTTTACCCCTGCCTCAAGACGCTGGTCGCAAACGGCTGGTTGATCGAGGAACCGGGCAGCGCCCCGGAGGACGCCCTCGCCGCCTCGCTCGCGGGGCGCCGCGCCAAGATCGTCTATCGGTTGACGGCCGAGGGGAAGGAGCACTTCGAGGAGCTCCTGTCCCACACCGGCCCGGATTCCTGGGAGGACGAGCACTTCGCCGCCCGTTTCGCCTTCTTCGGCCAGACGGAGCGCGAGGTGCGGATGCGGGTGCTGGAGGGCCGGCGCAGCCGCCTGGAGGAGCGCCTGGAGAAGATGCGCGCCTCCCTGGCCCGTACGCGCGAGCGCCTGGACGACTACACGCTTGAGCTGCAGCGGCACGGCATGGAGTCCGTGGAGCGCGAAGTGCGCTGGCTGAACGAGCTCATCGAGAGCGAGCGGGCGGGGCGGGACCAGCGACGGTCCGCCTCCGAGACCCCGGAGGCCGGCCAGGCCCCCGAGGGATCCGCCGACGCTCAGCAGGACAACACATCTGGAGAGACGGGCGGCCTGCCCCGGCACGGGGGCAGTACCCGGCCGGATCCGTCCGACGACACCGCCAAGTGAGGCCCTGCGACCCGCAGGGCTTCGAAGATCAACACAGGGAGCAACCGGAATGGGTTCGGTTCGCGTAGCCATCGTCGGCGTGGGCAACTGCGCCGCCTCGCTGGTGCAGGGCGTCGAGTACTACAAGGACGCCGACCCGGCGGCCAAGGTGCCGGGTCTGATGCACGTGCAGTTCGGCGAGTACCACGTTCGCGACGTCGAGTTCGTGGCCGCCTTCGACGTGGACGCGAAGAAGGTCGGCCTCGACCTGGCGGACGCCATCGGCGCCAGCGAGAACAACACCATCAAGATCTGCGACGTGCCGTCGACGGGCGTGACCGTCCAGCGCGGCCACACGCTGGACGGCCTGGGCAAGTACTACCGCCAGACCATCGAGGAGTCCTCCGAGGCCCCGGTCGACGTCGTCCAGGTCCTCAAGGACAAGCAGGTCGACGTCCTCGTCTGCTACCTGCCGGTCGGCTCCGAGGACGCGGCGAAGTTCTACGCCCAGTGCGCCATCGACGCCAAGGTCGCCTTCGTCAACGCCCTCCCGGTCTTCATCGCCGGCACCAAGGAGTGGGCGGACAAGTTCACCGAGGCCGGTGTCCCGATCGTCGGTGACGACATCAAGTCGCAGGTCGGCGCCACCATCACGCACCGCGTCATGGCCAAGCTGTTCGAGGACCGGGGCGTCATCCTGGACCGCACGATGCAGCTCAACGTCGGCGGCAACATGGACTTCAAGAACATGCTCGAGCGCGAGCGCCTGGAGTCCAAGAAGATCTCCAAGACGCAGGCCGTCACCTCCCAGATCCCCGACCGGGACCTCGGCGAGAACAACGTCCACATCGGCCCGTCCGACTACGTGGCCTGGCTGGACGACCGCAAGTGGGCCTACGTCCGTCTCGAGGGCCGTGCCTTCGGTGACGTCCCGCTGAACCTGGAGTACAAGCTCGAGGTGTGGGACTCCCCGAACTCGGCGGGTGTCATCATCGACGCCCTGCGCGCCGCGAAGATCGCCAAGGACCGTGGCATCGGCGGCCCGATCCTCTCCGCGTCCTCGTACTTCATGAAGTCCCCGCCGGTCCAGTACTTCGACGACCAGGCCCGCGAGAACGTCGAGAAGTTCATCAAGGGCGAGGTCGAGCGCTAAAGCTCGGCCCCACCCGCCGACCTGCCGAAGGTCCCCGTGGCATCTGCCCGGGGACCTTCGTCGTGTGTGACCCTTGCTGCCATGCCTGTCGTACGTGATCTGCGCGTACTCGTGCGCCTGACGGACTTCCGCCGCCTGCTGGCCGTACGACTGCTCTCCCAGTGCGCCGACGGGGTCTACCAGGTCGCGCTCGCCACGTACGTCGTCTTCTCGCCCGAGAAGCAGACCTCACCCGCCGCGATCGCGTCCGCCATGGCGGTTCTGCTGCTGCCGTACTCGTTCGTCGGCCCTTTCGCGGGCGTCCTGCTGGACCGCTGGCAGCGCCGCCAGGTCCTCCTGTACGGGAACCTGCTGCGCGCCCTGCTCGCCGGCGGCACGGCGTTCCTGATCCTCGCATCCGTACCGGACTGGCTCTTCTACGCCTCGGCGCTCTCCGTCACCGCCGTCAACCGGTTCGTCCTCGCCGGGCTCTCGGCCGCGCTGCCCCGGGTCGTGGACGCCGACCGGCTCGTGATGGCCAACTCACTGTCGCCCACCGCCGGCACGCTCGCCGCCACCGCGGGCGGCGGGCTGGCCTTCGCCGTGCGGCTGCTGGTCGCCGATTCCGACGCGGCGGTGGTGGTGCTGGGCGCCGCCCTCTACCTGTGCTCGGCCCTCGCCTCGCTGCGCATGGGCCGCGGGTTGCTCGGCCCCGACCCGGACGTGGTGCAGCCCCGGCTGGGCGCGGCGCTGGCCTCGACCGCCCGGGGGCTGATCGGGGGGCTGCGCCACCTCGCCGAGCGGCGGGCGGCGGCCCGGGTGCTCGCCGCGATGACGGTGATGCGCCACTGCTACGGCGCGCTGACCGTGATGGTGCTGATGCTCTGCCGGTACGCCTGGACGTCGACCGAGTCGGAGGGGCTCGCGCTGCTGGGCCTGGCCGTCGCCGTCTCGGGGGCGGGATTCTTCGCCGCCGCGGTGCTCGCGCCGTGGGCGGTCGAGCGGCTGGGGCAGGGCGGCTGGATGGTGGTGTGCGCCGCGTCGGCCGCGGTGCTGGCGCCGGCACTCGGGCTGTGGTTCTCCCCGGCGCCCATGCTGGTCGCCGCCTTCGTGCTCGGGCTCGTCACCCAGGGCACCAAGATCGCGACGGACACGGTGGTGCAGCTCGCTGTGGACGACTCCTACCGGGGGCGGGTCTTCTCGCTGTACGACGTGCTCTACAACGTGGCCTTTGTCGGTGCGGCCGGGATCGCCGCGCTGATGCTGCCTCCCGATGGCCGCTCGGTCGCACTGGTCGTCATGGTCGCCGTTCTGTACGCGGGCGTGGCCGCCATGCTGCTGCGTTGGAGGCGGAGAGAGGCGTTGCTATAGCGTGCACGCGTCAAAATGACGATCACACGCTTCGGGGGACTCTCCTTGACGTATCCGCCACAGCAGGGTGCCGGGCCGTACGGCCAGCCAGGCCCGTACGGCCAGCAGCCGCCCCAGCCGTATCCGCCGCAGCCGGGCTACGGGTACCCGCAGCAGCAGCCGTACCCGCCCCAGCACCCGCAGCAGACACAGGCTCCTTATGGCGCTCCCCAGCAGTGGAGTGCCGCTCCGCCCCCGCCGCCGCCCCCGCCGCCGTCCCGCTCCGGCGGCCCCGGCGTCATGAAGATCCTGAAGACCATCGGCGTGGTGCTCGCCCTGATCACCATCGCGGTCTTCTGGTTCCTGAGCCAGGACGACGCCGATCACGCGGAGGCGGGTGACTGCCTGAAGAACAACGGCACCACCATCACGCCGGACCTCCAGATAGTCGAGTGCGGTGGCACCGACGCCGAGTTCAAGGTCGTCGAGGTGATCCCCGACACTCTGGACACCAAGCTGTGCGAGGGGAAGTCGGACATCGGCTACCACGAGCAGACGAGCGGGGGTCGACGCAGCTCGGGAAAGCAGTTCGTGCTCTGCATCGACGAGATCAAGAAGTAGCGCGTACGACGGAGGGCGATGTTTCACGTGAAACATCGCCCTCCGCGTCGGCCGCCTCCGCCGCCATGTTTCACGTGAAACATGGCGGCGGTTCCGTTCAGCCCTGAGCCGCCCACCACTCCTTGAGCGCGGCGACAGCGGCGTCATGCTCCATGGGGCCGTTCTCCAGCCGCAGCTCCAGCAGGAACTTGTACGCCTTGCCGACAGCCGGTCCGGGGCGGATTCCGAGGATCTCCTGGATCTGGTTGCCGTCCAGGTCGGGACGGATGGCGTCCAGCTCCTCCTGCTCCTGGAGCTTGGCGATGCGCTCCTCCAGGCCGTCGTAGGCGCGGGACAGCGCGGCCGCCTTGCGCTTGTTGCGGGTGGTGCAGTCCGAACGGGTCAGCTTGTGCAGGCGGCTCAGCAGGGGACCTGCGTCGCGCACATAGCGGCGTACGGCCGAGTCGGTCCACTCGCCGGTGCCGTACCCGTGGAAGCGGAGGTGCAGCTCCACCAGGCGCGACACGTCCTTGACCATCTCGTTGGAGTACTTCAACGCGATCATGCGCTTCTTGGTCATCTTCGCGCCGACCACCTCGTGGTGGTGGAAGGAGACCCGGCCGTCCGACTCGAAGCGCCGCGTGCGCGGCTTGCCGATGTCGTGCAGGAGGGCGGCGAGCCGCAGGACCAGGTCGGGGCCGTCCTCTTCGAGGTCGATCGCCTGCTCCAGCACCGTCAGCGAGTGCTCGTAGACGTCCTTGTGCCGGTGGTGCTCATCGCTCTCCAGCCGCAGCGCCGGCAGCTCGGGCATTACGCGCTGGGCAAGACCGGTGTCGACCAGCAGGCCGAGTCCCTTGCGGGGGTGTGCGGCGAGGATCAGCTTGTTGAACTCGTCCCGTACGCGCTCGGCGGAGACGATCTCGATCCGGTCGGCCATGCCCTTCATGGCGTCCACGACCTCGGGGGCGACCTCGAAGTCGAGCTGCGCGGCGAACCGCGCGGCGCGCATCATGCGCAGCGGATCGTCGGAGAAGGACTCCTCGGGCGTACCCGGCGTCCGCAGGACGCGCTCGGCCAGGTCCTCCAGACCACCGTGCGGGTCGATGAACTCCTTCTCCGGCAGCGCGACGGCCATAGCGTTGACGGTGAAGTCACGACGGACCAGGTCCTCCTCGATGGAGTCGCCGTAGGAGACCTCCGGCTTGCGGGAGGTCCTGTCGTAGGCCTCCGAGCGGTACGTCGTGATCTCGATCTGAAAGATCTGATCAGCGTCTCCGACGCGGGCCGCCTTCTGCGAGCCCACCGTGCCGAAGGCGATCCCGACGTCCCACACCGCGTCGGCCCACGGCCGGACGATCTTCAGAACGTCCTCGGGGCGGGCGTCGGTGGTGAAGTCCAGATCATTGCCGAGCCGGCCGAGCAGTGCGTCCCGAACCGAGCCACCGACCAGGGCGAGACTGAATCCGGCCTCTTGGAAGCGGCGAGCAAGGTCATCGGCGACGGGGGACACGCGCAGTAGTTCACTGACCGCGCGGTGTTGCACCTGGCTCAGTGCAGTCGGGTTGTCTTCGTTGGCGTTCGGCACAACAGAAAAGGGTACGTGCCCGGGCCCAGGGCGGCGTCCCCGTTTTCCACGGCCGGGCACCCGGTGTGCGCGATCTTCCGCACGGCATTTCTCCGATCATGTGGAGCAGTCCGCGGCACTTAGCCACGGCGCGTCTCGTTACCATGCGTGGACGCAGGAACCGACGAACCACCAACGGCAACATACGACGAGGACGGGCGAGCGCGTGGCCGAGGCGGCAGACTTCCAGAGCACGATGCGCTCTCCTGCCCGGCGGTGGCTACGGCGTATGGCCTCCGCCCTGGTGGGTGTGCCGCTTCTGGCGGGCCTGCTGTACGTCCCCTCGGCGTCCCCCGCGTCCGCCGCGCCCGCAGCGGAGAAGGCGGCCGCGTCCCGCACGGTCGATGTGTCGCTGGACACGCTCACGCCCACGACGCCCGTGGAGGGGGACACCCTCACGATCAGCGGCACGGTGACCAATGAAGGCAAGGAGACGGTCACCGGGGCACAGGTCGACCTCCGGGTCGGACCGCGCATGTCCAGCCGGGGCGAGATCGACGCGGTGGCCAAGCGCGACGGCTTCCTGCCGGGCAGTGACGGCGCCGCGCTCGGAGGCCCGTACAGCATCAAGATCCCGACACTGGCGGCCGGCCTCAGCAAGGACTTCAGCATCACCGTGCCGGTCGAGAAGCTGAGCCTCGACGAGGACGGTGTCTATCAGCTCGGTGTCTCCCTCTCCGGCCGGACCGCGAGCGCCCGGTACGACCAGGTGCTCGGTATCGAGCGGACCTTCCTGCCCTGGCAGCCCGAGGCCACCGAGAAGAAGACCCAGGTCACCTATCTCTGGCCACTGATCTCCTCGACGCACCTGTCCGCGGAGACCGGCTCGGACGATCAGCAGACGCCGGTGTTCGAGGATGACGCCCTGGCCGCCGAGCTCGCCCCGGGTGGACGGCTCGAACGCCTCGTCTCGCTGGGCGCCGAACTTCCCGTCACCTGGGTCGTCGACCCGGACCTCCTCGCCACCGTCGACGCCATGACCCGGAACTATCAGGTCAAGGACGGCACGGAACGGGTCCCGGGCAAGAACCAGGCCGTCGCCAAGCAGTGGCTGAACGCCCTCGACAAGGCGGTGCAGGACGACAAGGTGATCGCGCTGCCGTACGCCGACCCCGACCTGGCGTCGCTCGCCCACCGGGGCAAGGACGTCTCCGGCTCGCTCAGCCACCTCCAGCCGGCCACCGAGGTCGCCGAGACCACGGTCGAGACGATCCTCCATGTGAAGCCGTCCGTCGACTTCGCCTGGCCGGTGGACGGAGCTGTCGACCCGTCGATCGTCGACATCGCCACCTCGGCAGGCGCCGACAAGCTCATCGCCCGCAGCGACAGCATCCGCGACGAGCTGCCCTACACGCCCAACGCGGCCCGGCCCATCGGCGGCGGAACCACCGCCGTCGTCGCTGACGCGTCACTGTCCACGGCCTTCCAGGGCGACATGACGGGAGCGGGCGACTCGACACTGGCCGTCCAGCAGTTCCTCGCCCACACGCTGGCCGTGACCCAGCAGCAGCCGGGCAAGCTGCGCAGCATCGTGGTCGCCCCGCAGCGGATGCCGACCGCCGCGCAGGCCCAGTCGATGGCGACCGCGCTGCGCGCCCTGTCCGCTCAGCGCTGGACACAGCCCAGCGACCTGATCACGGCGGCCGAGGCCAAGCCCGACGACCGCGCCACGACCAAGGTGCCGGGCGCCGGAAAGTACCCGGCCCAACTGCGCAAGCAGGAGCTGCGCGTCCAGGCGTTCCACGACATGAAGACGACCCAGGACACCCTGGACAACTTCAAGGTCATCCTGACCGCGGCGTACCGGGTCGTGACGCCCTTCGGCAACGCGATCAACCGGGAGATGTCGACGTCCTGGCGTGGCCGGGCCGAGCCCGCCACGGCGTACCGCGCGAGCGTGCAGCAGCATCTGAAGGACCTCACCACCGAGGTCCAGCTCATCGAGAAGTCGGACCTGACCCTGTCGGGGCGCAGCGCGACCATCCCGGTCACCGTGCAGAACCAGTTGCTCCAGGGCGTGGATCACCTGGTGCTGCGGCTGACGTCGACCAAGCCGACCCGTCTGAAGCTGAACGGGGACGCCGCCGTCGCCGAGCTTCCGGTCCGGATCGACGGCGGGCACAGCCAGTCGGTGAAGTTCACGGCCTCCGCCAACGCCAACGGCCCGGTCCCGATGACGGCCCAGTTGTACACGGAGGACGGCAGGCCGTACGGCAAGCCGATGAACTTCACCGTCAAGGTCTCCGAGATCACCCCGACCGTGATGCTGGTGATCGCCGGCGGGTTCTTGCTGCTCGCCCTCGCCGGCATCAGGATGTACACCCACCGCAAGCGCACCGCGGCGCGCGACACCGTCCCGGAGGCGGAGTCCGGCACCGACACGGAACCGGAGCCGGAGACGAGCGGGACGGCTGCGCAGAGCGACGATCCCGAGCAGCCGAGTGACCCGACACCGGACACCGGAGCGCAAAGCACCGACCCGTCGGGCCAGGGTGAGAAAGTGGACCGTTGAGCGATGTCGTGGCCGGTCGGCCGGGGACGATGAGGTGGGGTAAACCATGAACGCGCCGTACGACGGTGACCGCGGTCAGGGCGCGGGCGGCGGCAGCGCGCCTTCCGGCGAGGTGCCCCCCGCGACGGGGCATGTCCCGCCCCCGGCCACGCCGCCCGCTCCGGATCCGTACGTCCAGCACGCCTACGAGCAGGATCCGTACGGCAGCCAGGACCTCTCCGCCCAGGACCCGGTCGGCGAGGCGCTCTACGACCGGGCCGCGCACCCGCCGCCCCCGCCCGGCACCTACGAGGAGCCTCCACCGCTCTACCAGCAGCCCGCCGCGCCGCAGTACGCCCCGGACCCGCGGATCTGGGCGCAGACCCCGCCGCCCGAGCCCGACGGCCCCTCCCGCCACCTTCCGTACGGCGACGATGCCAGAACCGTCCAGTTCACGGGCGTCGACGACCTCGTCACGCGCGCCGGGGAGGAGCAGCCCGAGCCGGACGCGTTCGCGCACCTCTACCGCGACCAGCAGGGCCATGGCCAGCCGCCCGCCCCGCAGGACCCCGAACCGGCGCCCGCGCCCGCTCCCGCCCCGAAGAAGTCCGGCGGCCGTGCCTCCGGGCTGCTGAAGTCGAGCGCCGTGATGGCGGCCGGCACGCTGGTGTCCCGTCTCACGGGCTTCGTGCGCAGCCTGGTGATCACCGCTGCCCTGGGCGCCGCCCTGCTCGGTGACACCTACACCGTCGCGGCCACCCTGCCGACGATGATCTACATCCTGACCGTCGGTGGCGGCCTCAACTCGGTCTTCGTGCCGCAGCTCGTCCGTTCGATGAAGGAGGACGAGGACGGCGGCGAGGCGTACGCCAACCGGCTGCTCACGCTCGTGATGGTCGCACTGGGCGCCATCGTCGTCATCGCCGTCTTCGGCGCCCCGCTGCTGGTTCACGCCATGTCGCCCACCATCGCGGGCGATGCCGCCGCCAACAGTGTCGCCGTCACCTTCGCCCGGTTCTGCCTGCCCACCATCTTCTTCATGGGCGTGCACGTGGTGATGGGTCAGATCCTCAACGCACGAGGCCATTTCGGCGCGATGATGTGGACTCCGGTCCTCAACAACATCGTCGTGATCACCACCTTCAGCCTGTTCATCGGGGTCTACGGCGTCTCCGGTGAATCACGGATGGGTGTCACCACCATCCCGGACGAAGGCATCCGCCTCCTGGGCATCGGCACACTGCTCGGCCTGGTCGTCCAAGCCCTGGCCATGGTCCCGTACCTGAGGGAAGCCGGCTTCCGCTTCCGGCCCCGTTTCGACTGGAAGGGCCACGGGCTCGGCAAGACGGTCAAACTCGCCAAGTGGACCGTGCTGTTCGTCCTCGCCAACCAGGCCGGTGTCGTCGTCGTCACGCAGCTCGCCACCGCGGCCGGCAAGGCCTCGGGCAAGGAGGGCGCCGGTATCCTCGCGTACTCCAACGCCCAGCTCATCTGGGGCATGCCGCAGGCCATCATCACCGTCTCGGTCATGGCCGCGCTGCTGCCGCGCATCTCCCGGGCAGCCCACGACAACGACCCGGGGGCCGTCCGCGACGACATCTCCCAGGGGCTGCGGAACTCGGCCGTCGCCATCGTCCCCATCGCCTTCACCTTCCTGGCACTTGGCCTGCCGCTGTGCACGTTGCTCTTCGCATCCACATCCGCAGAGGCGGCCAGCGGCATGGGCTTCACGCTGATGGCGTTCGCGCTCGGCCTGATCCCCTACTCGGTGCAGTACGTCGTGCTGCGCGGCTTCTACGCCTACGAGGACACCCGCACGCCGTTCTACAACACCGTGATCGTGGCCGCCGTCAACGCCGCCGCCTCCGCCGCGTGCTACTTCCTCCTGCCGCCTCAATGGGCCGTCGTCGGCATGGCCGCCTCCTACGGCGTCGCCTACGCCGTGGGCGTCGGTGTCGCCTGGCGGCGGCTGCGCAACCGGCTGGGCGGCGACCTGGACGGCGCGCACGTCGTCCGCACCTACGCACGGCTCTGCATGGCGTCCGTCCCCGCGGCCGTCCTCGGCGGCGCGGCGGGCTTCGGCCTCCTCAAGACGCTGGGCGACGGTGCCCTCGGCTCTCTCGTGGCCCTGGTCGGCGGTGGGATCGTACTGATGGGCGTCTTCTACGCCGGGGCACGGAAGATGCGAATCGAAGAGCTCAACGCGATGGTCGGCATGGTCCGCGGCCGGCTCGGACGCTGATTGCACGGGACCGCACAACCATCGTCGGCGGCCGCGTGTCGTGCATAGCGCCGGACTGTGGGCACAATTGGCATGGCTGTTGGATGTGGCGCAACGGATGGGGAGGCAGGAACGACGGTGGCGGAACGTAGCACGGCTGCCGTCGACGTGGCCGACAACAGCGGTGACGACCCGCTGACCGCCAAGGCGGACAAGGCCGCGAGCGACGGGGTGGCGGAAGCGCAGGACGCGGCGGAGCAGTCCGCCCGGAACAGCGACGGCGAACGGCGGGAAAGCGAGCAGTCCGTCATCACGACGCCCGAGCTCCACAGTGGCCACAAACTCGCCAGACGTTACCGGCTCGAGGAGTGCGTCACCCGTCTGGACGGTTTCAGCAGTTGGCGCGCCGTCGACGAGAAACTGCGCCGGGCCGTCGGGGTCCATATCCTCCCCGCCGACCACCCGAGGGCCCGTTCGGTGCTGGCCGCCGCACGCTCCTCGGCGCTCCTCGGCGACCCCCGTTTCGTCCAGGTCCTCGACGCGGTCGAGGAGAACGACCTCGTCTACGTCGTCCACGAGTGGCTGCCGGACGCCACCGAGCTCACCGCGCTGCTCGCGGCCGGCCCGCTGGAAGCGCACGACGCCTACCAACTCGTCAGCCAGGTCTCCCAGGCGATGGCAGCCGCCCACCGCGAGGGCCTCGCCCACCTGCGGCTCACACCCAGCGCCGTCCTGCGCAGCTCCACCGGCCAGTACCGCATCCGTGGGCTGGCCGTGAACGCCGCGCTCCGCGGCATCAGCGCCGACCGCCCCCAGCGCACCGATACCGAGGCGATCGGCGCACTGCTGTACGCGGCGCTGACCCAGCGCTGGCCGTACGAGAACGACGCCTACGGGCTGTCCGGGCTGCCCAAGGGCGTCGGGCTGATCCCGCCGGACCAGGTACGGGCCGGAGTGCACCGCGGCCTGTCCGAGATCGCCATGCGCGCCCTGGTCAACGACGGCGCCACCGCGTCCCGCCAGGAGCCGCCCTGCACCACGCCCGACGAGCTCGCCAAGGCCGTCGCGGCCATGCCGCGCATCCGCCCGCCGGAGCCCGACTTCCCGACCCCGCCCGAGTACCAGCGCACGACGTACCAGCAGGGCAACTACGGCCGCCCCCAGCCGCGCCCCGGCTCGGCGGCCCCCGTCTCGGCGCCGCTTCCGCCGCCCCCGCTCCAGAGCCGTACGGGCAAGGCCCTCAAGTGGGCCGTCTCGGCCCTCCTGATCGCGGCCCTGGGCCTGGGTAGCTGGCAGGTGGCCGACAGGCTGCTCGACCAGGGAAGCAACGAGAAGACGGGTGACACCGGGACCCAGACGTCTCCGGGCGGCCAGAACCAGCAGAAGCCGCAGAAGGCCCCGCAGCCGCTGCGGATCAGCGACGCCCACGAGTACATGCCCGGTGGGTCCGGAATACAGGTGGACGACGTACCGAACGCGGTGGACGCCAAGGCCGACACCGCCTGGATCACCCCCCAGTACTTCGGCTTCGCCAACTTCGGCAACTACACCAACCGCAAGCAGGGCAGCGGGATCATCGTGGATCTCGGCAGCGTGCAGAACGTCCGCGGCATCGACGTCGCCATGTACCGCTCCGGGCAGAAGGCACAGGTGCTCGCGGCCGACGAGGGCGCGACCGACCCCAGTGCGCCGGGTGACTTCCCGCACCGTCTGACCAAGCTCGAGACGGTGGGCGACACGCTGAAGGCCACCGTGGACAAGCCCGTGCGCACCCGGTACGTGCTCATCCACATCACCGAGCTGCCGGCTGACGGAGCAGGCGGCTACCGTGGCGGCATTTCCGAAATCAAGGTGCTCGGCTGACGCCTGCCGGCTCGGCGGAGGAACAGCCGAGCGGCAGGCACAGGTGGAGGGGAGGTGGCGGCATGACGAGCGGGACATCCGAGGAACGCAGCGACCAGGATCTCCTGGCGCGGCATGTCGCCGGGGATCCGGACGCCTTCGGTGAGCTCGTGCGCCGGCACCGTGACCGGCTCTGGGCCGTCGCCCTCCGCACGCTGGGGGACCGCGAGGAGGCCGCCGACGCCGTCCAGGACGCCCTTGTGTCCGCCTTCCGGGCCGCCCACACCTTCCGCGGCCAGTCCGCCGTCACGACCTGGCTGCACCGGATCACCGTGAACGCCTGCCTCGACCGCGCCCGCAAAGCCGCCTCACGCAAGACGTCGCCCGTCGATGACACCGAGCGGCTGGAACAGCTCCTGGAGCCGCACGAATCGGCCGAGGCACCGGCCGAGCGGCAGGACCTCCACCGCGAGCTGCTGGCCGCCCTCGCGCAACTGCCCCCGGACCAGCGCGCCGCTCTGGTGCTCGTTGACATGCAGGGCTATCCCGTCGCCGAGGCGGCACGCGTCCTCGACGTACCGACGGGCACCGTCAAGAGCCGCTGTGCGCGAGGAAGGGCCCGGCTGCTTCCCCTGCTCACTCATCTGCGCGGTGACACCGTGGATAACAGCAGCACCGACCGGGGAAGGAACCGGACGCCAGGGACATCCGTCCCACCGGCGTCGGGACCAAGGGATGCAGGGCCGAGTGATCCTGCTGCTGTGAAGGGCGGAGGTGGGCGCGCGTGACATCCACGACCGACACGACTCAGCACCCGGACGTCTCGGAGATCTCCGACCTCACCGAAGGCCTCCTCCCGCCGTCCCGGACGGCCGACGTCAAGGCGCACGTCGACGGCTGCGCCCTGTGCGCCGATGTCCGGTCCTCCCTGGAGGAGATCCGGGGGCTGCTGGGCACCCTTCCGGGCCCCGCCCGGATGCCGGCCGACATCGCCGAGCGCATCGACGCCGCCCTGGCCGCCGAGGCGCTGCTGGATGCCACCGCTCCCACGGAGACGGCCGAGCACGTTTCACGTGAAGCCGAAGCCGAAGCCGAGCATGTTTCACGTGAAACAGCGCCCGCGCCCCGCCCCTCCGAGCCGGTCCACGCCGACCGTCCCGCCGGCCGCCCCCGTGCGGCCACCGGCCCCGGCCGTGGGCGTCCCGCACGGCGCCGGCGACGTACCGCGGTGCTCGGCGCGGTGTTCGGCGCGGCGGCCCTCGGGGTGAGCGTTCTTCTCTTCCAGGCGGTTCAGCCTTCCGGAGACGGCCCGAAGACGACCGACTCGGCAGTCAGTGCGCCTGACAGCAGCTTCTCCGGCGTGGCCGTGGAGGACCGGGTCAGAGCGCTCCTGACCCCGGGAGAGAAGGCCGAGTCTCCCCGCGTCGAGAAGCAGCAGCCGCCCTCTGTCGACAAGACCGACAAGCCCTCGACGATGTTCACCCAGGAGGCGGTGACGGTTCCGGCCTGTGTCCAGGCGGGAACCGGCCGCAGCGATCAGGCCCTCGCCGCACAGCCGGGCACCTACGAAGGCAAGCCCGCCTACCTGGTCGTCCTGCCGCACACCACGGACCCCGCCAAGGTCCAGGCGTACGTCCTCGACGCCTCCTGCACCGCCACGCAGAAGAGCGCCAAGGCGGACCTTCTGCTGACACAGGCCTACCCTCGTCCCTGACTCACGCTCCGTGCCGCTCGGACACTGCGGGAATGCGCGCCCCGTAGGATCCGTTGGGTGGGGTGAGAGTCCTTGACCCGGCCCCCGTAGGCAGTAGGCAGTCTGCAGAGACGAGGAAGAAACCCGTGAGCGACGTCCGTAACGTGATCATCATCGGCTCCGGGCCCGCCGGCTACACGGCTGCGCTCTATACGGCGCGAGCCTCGCTGAAGCCGCTGGTCTTCGAAGGTGCCGTCACCGCCGGTGGTGCGCTCATGAACACGACCGACGTGGAGAACTTCCCCGGTTTCCGTGACGGGATCATGGGCCCCGACCTGATGGACAACATGCGGGCCCAGGCCGAGCGCTTCGGCGCCGAGCTCGTGCCGGACGATGTGGTCTCGGTCGACCTGACGGGTGACGTCAAGACGGTGACCGACACGGCGGGTACCGTGCACCGCGCCAAGGCCGTGATCGTGACCACCGGCTCCCAGCACCGCAAGCTGGGCCTGCCGAACGAGGACGCGCTGTCGGGCCGCGGCGTCTCCTGGTGCGCCACCTGCGACGGGTTCTTCTTCAAGGACCAGGACATCGCCGTGGTGGGCGGCGGCGACACCGCCATGGAGGAGGCCACCTTCCTCTCCCGGTTCGCCAAGTCCGTCACCATCATCCACCGCCGCGACACCCTGCGGGCCTCCAAGGCGATGCAGGAGCGGGCCTTCGCCGACCCGAAGATCAAGTTCGCTTGGGACAGCGAGGTCGCGGCGATCCACGGCGAGCAGAAGCTCACCGGCCTGACGCTGCGGAACACCAAGACCGGCGAGACGTCCGAGCTGCCGGTGACCGGCCTGTTCATCGCCGTGGGTCACGACCCGCGCACGGAGCTGTTCAAGGGCCAGCTCGAGCTGGACGACGAGGGCTACCTCAAGGTGGACGCACCGTCGACGCGCACCAACCTGCGCGGTGTCTTCGGCGCCGGTGACGTCGTGGACCACACCTACCGCCAGGCGATCACCGCCGCCGGCACGGGCTGCTCCGCCGCGCTCGACGCCGAGCGCTTCCTGGCGGCTCTCGCCGATGGCGAGAAGGCCGCCGAGCCCGAGAAGACCGCTGCGGTCTGACCACCATCCCCCACCCACACCCCGCGAAAGTGAAGGAGGCCGCCGTGGCCGGCGACCTGAAGAACGTGACCGACGACTCCTTCGAACAGGACGTCCTCAAGAGCGACAAGCCCGTACTGGTGGACTTCTGGGCCGCCTGGTGCGGCCCCTGCCGCCAGATCGCGCCGTCGCTGAAGGCCATCGCCGACGAGCACGGGGACCAGATCGAGGTCGTCAAGCTCAACATCGACGAGAACCCCGCCACGGCCGCCAAGTACGGCGTCATGTCCATCCCGACGCTGAACGTCTACCAGGGCGGCGAGGTCGTCAAGACCATCGTCGGTGCCAAGCCGAAGGCCGCGATCGTCCGCGACCTGGAGCCCTTCCTGGGTGACCAGGTCAGCAAGGCCTGACGCCGCTGTTTCACGTGAAACACCACGGCCCATCCCGACGCGGGATGGGCCGTTCGGCGTCTTGACGTTCGGCGTCTTGAGCGCGGCACGCGACTGCGGCAACTCTCCTCACAAGGGCCGCAGCACCGGCTCCTTCTGCACGGCTCCGAGCAGGCGGTCCAGCGCGAGTTCGACGTCTTCCTTCCAGGACAGCGTCGTCCGCAGCTCCAGCCGAAGCCTCGGGTACGTCGGGTGCGGGCGCACGGTCTTGAAGCCCACGGCCAGCAGATGGTCCGCCGGCAGCACACAGGCCGGTTCCTTCCAGCGGGCGTCACCGAACGCCTCGATGGCCTTGAACCCACGGCGCAGCAGATCCTTCGCCACGGTCTGCACCATCACCCGGCCCAGCCCCTGCCCCTGGTAGCCGGGCGTGATCCAGGCCGTCATGAGCTGAACGGCATCGGCGGACACCGGGCTCGTCGGAAAGGCTGTCGAGCGCGGCACATAGGCGGGCGGGGCGTAGAGAACGAACCCCACCGGTACCTCGTCCACATAGACCACACGGCCGCAGGAACCCCAGTCGAGCAGCACCGCGGAGATCCAGGCTTCCTTCTCCAGCTCCGGAGTGCCCGCCTTTACCGCGGCTTCTCCACTGACCGGATCAAGCTCCCAGAAGACGCACGCGCGGCACCGTTTGGGGAGATCCGGAAGGTTGTCCAACGTGAGCGGTACGAGCCGACGCCCCATGAAGGCTGTTCCTCACTTCCTTCGCCTGCCGCTCCAAGAGCGGCGGTCAGCGCGCTCCGTTCCCGGAGCAGGCTGCCGATGAACCCGCCGACCGCACCGAGTCCCAGTCCTGCTGTCACCAGTTGGCTGCGGCTCACCTCTCGCATGCCTGGCTCTCCCTCCGAGGTGGATCAGGCGGATGCGCATACCAGAACGCATCGTATCGATCGGGTGATGACACGCATACGGGAAGAGGCCAAAGGGCGGACCGTGTTCCGGTGAACACCGGATCCGGTCCGCCCCACAGCCTGTCTGCGCAGGCCCCTGTCCCAGGAGTGCGGGACAACGCCCCGACTCAGCCCTCGTCGCCGTCCTGGTCCTTCTCCTCGGCCAGCCCCTTTTCCAGGACACGTCCCTCGCCGGGGGCAAGGGTGCCGAGGATGCGCTCCAGATCCTCCATCGAGGCGAACTCGACGACGATCTTGCCCTTCTTCTGACCCAGGTCGACCTTCACCCGCGTCTCGAAGCGGTCGGAGAGCCGGGAAGCGAGCTCGGAGAGCGCCGGCGAGACCCGGGCACCGGCCCGGGGCCCCTTCGCCTTGGGGGTGCTGGTGGGCTCGGAGCCCATCAGCGTCACGATCTCCTCCACCGCCCGGACCGAGAGCCCCTCGGCCACGATGCGGTACGCCAGCTTGTCCTGCGTCTCGGGGTCCTCGACCGAGAGGAGGGCCCTCGCGTGGCCCGCCGACAGCACACCGGCGGCGACCCGGCGCTGGACGGGCGGCGACAGCCGGAGCAGGCGCAGGGTGTTGGAGACCTGCGGGCGCGAACGCCCGATGCGGTCAGCCAACTGGTCGTGGGTGCAGTTGAAGTCCTTCAGGAGCTGGTCGTAGGCCGCAGCCTCTTCCAGCGGGTTGAGCTGCGCCCGGTGCAGGTTCTCCAACAGGGCGTCCAGCAGGAGCTTCTCGTCCTCGGTGGCACGGACGATCGCCGGAATCCGCTCCAGACCGGCCTCGCGGCAGGCCCGCCAGCGGCGCTCACCCATGATGAGTTCATAGCGCTCGGGGCCGAGCTGCCGCACGACGACGGGCTGGAGCAGCCCGACCTCCTTGATGGAGGTCACCAGCTCGGCCAGCGCGTCCTCGTCGAACACCTCACGCGGCTGGCGCGGGTTGGGCGTGATGGCATCCAGCGGCAGTTCCGCGAAGTGCGCACCGGCCGGCGTCTCGGCCTCGGCGACCACTTCGGGTTCCGGCGCCGGCAGGGCACTGTCCACGGGCGCCGGGCTCTGCGGAAGCGTGGCCACCTTCGCGGCGGCCACCCCGCGCTCGGACGTCAGCGAGGGAATCGCTCCCGGGGAAGTGGAACCCGCCCCCACCGACGTCGTCGGCCGTTCCTGGGGTGCGGCAGGGATCAGCGCACCGAGCCCACGCCCCAGCCCCCTACGTCGCTCACTCACTGGATCCCCTCCGACATGCTGTGCTGGTTGTTCTGGCTGGCCACATGGCCGTGCTGGGCGTCGTAGTGGATACCGACTCCCCGCAGTGCGATCTCGCGGGCCGCTTCGAGGTAGGACAGCGAGCCGCTGGAACCGGGGTCGTACGTCAGGACCGTCTGCCCATAGCTCGGCGCCTCCGAGATACGGACGGAGCGCGGAATGCTGGTCCGCAGCACCTCGTCACCGAAGTGGCTGCGCACCTCCTCGGCGACCTGCGACGCGAGCCTGGTCCGCCCGTCGTACATGGTGAGCAGGATCGTCGAGACATGCAGCGCCGGGTTCAGGTGGCCGCGCACGAGGTCGACGTTCCTCAGCAACTGTCCGAGGCCCTCCAGCGCGTAGTACTCGCACTGGATGGGGATGAGCACCTCGGCGCCGGCCACCAGGGCATTGACCGTGAGCAGGCCGAGCGACGGCGGGCAGTCGATGAGGATGTAGTCCAGCGGCTGCTCATACGCCTGGATTGCTCGCTGAAGTCGGCTTTCGCGCGCCACCAGCGAGACCAGCTCGATCTCCGCACCGGCGAGATCGATGGTGGCCGGGGCGCAGAAGAGACCCTCGACATCCGGGACGGGCTGGACGACATCGGAGAGCGGCTTGCTCTCCACCAGAACGTCATAGATCGAGGGGACTTCGGCATGGTGATCGATGCCGAGCGCCGTGGAGGCGTTGCCCTGCGGGTCGAGGTCGATGACCAGAACGCGGGCACCGTGCAGTGCCAGCGAGGCAGCAAGGTTGACCGTCGTGGTCGTCTTCCCCACGCCGCCCTTCTGGTTGGCGACCACCATGATGCGGGTCTGCTCAGGCCGGGGGAGCCCCTCGCCTGCACGGCCCAGAGCCTCCACCGCCAGTTGGGCAGCTCGACCAATGGGGGTGTCGTCCATCGGGGGCGGTGTTTCACGTGAAACATCCTCCCCCGCCGATTCGGTACGGGGACCGGGGACCGGATCGGTCATCGGTCCCGCGATGTTGGCGTTGGACCGCAAGGATTCACTCTCCTCGGCTTCAGGCTCGCGATGAACAGAGCCTGCCATGCTTTCGGGGTCGTGAACCAGCGAGGCCCGTGGTTCTGTGGAGAACTCCACCTCTGTGGACAACTCCGTAGCCCTCGTGAGTGGCTTACGGTCGCGCGGCGTGGCAGCCGCGCGACCGCGGCTGATGATTCCCTGCAGCAGTGAGCGACGTTTCACGTGAAACATTGATGCACTCGCCGCAGGGTCAGGACGTCACGACACTCCGAAATGCGTACGTATGAGGATCAACCAGGCGTCAACGGCGACGGCGTGAGGTCCTGGCGGCCTTGGCCCGCTTGGCGGCAAACCGTACGCCGCCAGGGCTCTCGCCGACCTCCACCCGTACGACCGTCGACAGGGGCTCCACGATCCCTTCGCCGACATGCACGACCGAGGTCCGCACGACGCCCAGCTTGCTGAGTGCGGCGCGGGCGCCCTGGATCTCCTCCTCGGCCGTGTCGCCCTTGAGCGCCAGCATCTCTCCGTAGGGGCGCAGCAGAGGCACACCCCAGCCGGCCAGCCGGTCCAGCGGGGCGACGGCCCGTGCCGTGACGACATGGACGGGCGGCAGTTGCCCGAGGACCTCCTCGGCCCGCCCGCGCACCACGGTCACATGGTCCAGGCCCAGCAGCTCCACGACCTCCTGGAGGAAGTTCGTGCGGCGCAACAGCGGCTCAAGAAGGGTGATCTTCAGGTCCGGGCGGACCAGTGCCAGCGGGATGCCGGGCAGACCGGCTCCCGAGCCGACATCGCAGACGGTGACCCCCTCGGGCACGACCTCGGAGAGCACCGCGCAGTTCAGCAGGTGCCGCTCCCACAGCCTCGGCACCTCGCGGGGGCCGATCAGGCCACGCTTGACACCCGCGTCCGCGAGGAGCTCCGCGTACCGGACCGCCTCCGGGAAGAACTCACCGAAAACCGTCCGCGCTTCCTGAGGCGCATGGGGCAACTGCTCTGCCTCCGTCACGGGAACCGTCCTTCCGTACCGCATTACCGCACCGGGTGCTGGCGCCCAGTGATCAGTGACTATCAGGCTGACAAAGATCGGCCCCGCCTGCGAACAGACGGGGCCGATACTGCGAGTGCGATCAGGCAGGGAGTACGACGACGAAGCGCTGCGGCTCCTCGCCCTCGGACTCGCTGCGCAGACCGGCGGCGGCCACCGCGTCGTGCACGACCTTGCGCTCGAACGGGGTCATCGGCTTCAGCTTCACCGGCTCACCGGTGCTCTTCACCTCGTCGGCGGCCTTGGCGCCCAGCTCGGCGAGCTCGGTGCGCTTCTTGGCCCTGAAGCCCGCGATGTCCAGCATCAGCCGGCTGCGGTCACCGGTCTCCCGGTGCACGGCGAGACGCGTCAGCTCCTGGAGCGCCTCCAGCACCTCGCCGTCGCGGCCCACCAGCTTCTGGAGGTCACGGCTGCCCGAGTCGCTGATGATCGACACCGCGGCGCGGTCCGCCTCGACGTCCATGTCGATGTCGCCGTCGAGATCGGCGATGTCGAGCAGACCCTCGAGGTAGTCGGCCGCGATCTCGCCCTCCTGCTCCAGGCGGGTCAGGGTGTCGCCACCCTGGGCGGCGGAGGTGGTGCCTTCCGTCACGGATGGACTCCTTCTTACTTCTTGGACGACGGGTGCTTGGGCCGCTGCTGGCCCTTGCGCTGTCCGGACTTGGCTTGGCGGGTGGAACCGCCGGCGGGCTTGGCCGGCTGCTTCGTCTTGGCGTCCTGGGGCTGGTCGGCCTTCTCCAGGGAGGTCTTCGCCATGGTCTGCTGCGCGCCTCCGGCCTGGCGCTTCGCCTTGGGCTGACGCTTGGGCTGCTGGCGCCGGGTCGCGGCCGCGCTCTCCGCCTCGGCGGTCGCGGGGTCGACCTTCTTCACCGTGCCGTCTGCCTGCGGGGTGAACCCGGCCTTGGCGAGGGTGGTGACGAACTTGCGCTCGTTGTCGTTGCGGTCCGGGCCCTTGGCCACGATGGCCTGGACGACGGCGCGCCGGCGGCGGCCGCGGACCTCACCGTGGGAGTTGACGCTCTTCACCAGACGCTGGAGGTAGTGGTCCTGCGCCTTGCTGCCCGGGGTCGGGTTCTGGTTGATCACGTACATCTGCTGGCCCATGGTCCACACGTTGGTGGTCAGCCAGTAGACGAGGACACCGACCGGGAAGTTGATACCCATCACGGCGAAGATGACCGGGAAGATGTACATCAGCATCTTCTGCTGCTGCATGTACGGGGTCTTCACCGTCAGGTCCACGTTCTTCTGCATGAGCTGGCGCTGGGTGAAGAACTGCGACAGCGACATCAGGACGATCATGACCGCGGTGACGATGCGGACATCCGTCAGCGAGGCGTTGAGCGCCTCGACCTTGCCCGGGTCGTCCATGAACTTCGCGGCGATCGGAGCCCCGAAGATGTGCGCCTCACGGGCGCTGTTCACCAGGTCCTGGTTGAGGACGCCGATGGTGTCACCCGAGGCGATCTTCGACAGCACGTGGTACAGGGCGAAGAAGAACGGCGACTGCGCCAGGATGGGAAGGCACGAGGAGAGCGGGTTGGTGCCCGTCTCCTTGTACAGCTTCATCATCTCTTCGGACTGACGCTGCTTGTCGTTCTTGTAGCGCTCCTGGATCGCCTTCATTTTCGGCTGGAGCGCCTGCATGTTCCGGGTCGACTTGATCTGCTTCACGAAGAGCGGGATCAGGCAGATCCGGATGACCACCACCAGGGACACGATGGACAGGCCCCAGGCCCAGCCGGTGTCGGCACCGAAGATCGCCCCGTACAGCTTGTGGAACTGGACGATGATCCATGAGACGGGCGTGGTGATGAAGGCGAACAGACTGGCAATCGTGTCCACTAATCAGGCTCCTTGAGCATTGGGCGAGGTCTCTGCGGCCGGGCTCGTCTCGGCGGAGTGCCCGCCCTTGCTACCGCGCAGGGCGTCGCGCAGCAGTTCGTGCCAGCGAGGACGCTTACGTGGAGGGACATGGTCCACACCGCCCGGCGACCACGGGTTGCACCGCAGAATGCGCCAGGCGGTCAGGGCGGTGCCCTTCACCGCGCCGTGCCGGTCGATGGCCGTGTAGCCGTAGTGGGAACACGACGGGTAGTACCGGCAGACGGGGCCGAGCAGCGGGCTGATCGTCCACTGGTAGAGCTTGATCAGAGCCAGCAGCGGGTACTTCATCGCGCGCCCCCTCCCAGCAACCGCTGAAGGGCGGCATCCAGGTCTCGGGCCATCTGGGCGTAGTCGGCGTCGCCCGCTCCGGGCAGCGCCCGTACTACCACCAGGCTACCGGGGGGCAGCGAAGGCAGCCGGTCGCGCATCAGGTGGCGAAGTCTGCGCTTCACCTGGTTACGCACGACCGCGCCGCCCACCGCCTTGCTGACGACGAAACCCGCACGTGTCGGGGGAGCGCTCTCCCCTGACGCGTGCGGGTCCGTTGCACCGCTTCTTAGGTGGACGACGAGGAGCGGGCGGCCGGCCCGGCGTCCTCGGCGTACCGCGGTCGCGAAGTCCTCGCGCCGCCTCAGCCGATTCTCGGTAGGCAGCACGTCATGACCTGTTTAAGCGATCAGGCGGACAGGTTGGCGCGACCCTTGCTGCGGCGGTTCGCCAGGATGGCGCGGCCGGCACGGGTGCGCATGCGCAGGCGGAAGCCGTGGGTCTTGGCACGACGACGGTTGTTCGGCTGGAAGGTGCGCTTGCTCACTCGGGGGCTCCAGAAATGATTCGTTGGTGGCGGGACATCGCCTGGCTGTCACCGTGCGCCCACGAGTAGCTCGCAATACGCCCGAGTGCACCGCTTCACGATCACTGACCGTGATCTTTGCCCATCGGAGGCAGGCGGCAGCAGCCATCGACAACTCGACCTGGTTACGGTACGCGCGGCTACGCCATCCGGTCAAACCGGCCCTGGGTCGTGGTCCACTATGCACAGGCTGTGGACAACAACTTGAACCACGCGAGCCGCCGCGACTACCGTGGCTGAACTCGGATTCCTTTCCTGCCTGTCCTTCCATCCCGTCCCGAGAACCACACATTCGTGGGACCTGTGAGAGAGCGTGCCTTGTGGCTGACGTACCTGCTGATCTTGCCGCAGTATGGCCACGAGTGCTCGAGCAGCTCCTCGGCGACGGCCAGCAGGGCATCGAGCCGAAGGACAAGCAGTGGATCGAGCGCTGCCAGCCGCTCGCCCTGGTGGCGGACACCGCGCTGCTCGCCGTCCCCAATGAGTGGGGCAAGCGCGTCCTGGAGGGCCGGCTCGCCCCGCTGATCAGCGACACGCTCAGCCGCGAGTGCGGCCGCCCCATCCGGATCGCGATCACCGTCGACGACTCCGCGGGCGACCCGCCCCCCGCCCCGCCCGCGCCCGGCCGGCAGCAGCAGCCCCAGCAGCCGCGCTACGACGAGCGGCCGCAGAGCGAGGCGTACGACAAGCCGTACGACAAGTACGACGGATACGGCGGCCACCGCCCCATGCCCGACGACGGGCTGCCGACCGTGCGCCCCGCCTACCCCGAGTACCAGCAGCAGCGCCCCGAGCCGGGCGCCTGGCCGCGCACCCAGGAGGACCTGTCCTGGCAGCAGCCGCGCCTCGGCGGCTTCCAGGAGCGCGACCCCTACGCGACGGCCCGCCCGCAGCAGCCGCACCACGACTACCGCGGCCCGCAGGCGTCCGACCCCTCCCCGTACGACCAGCAGCGCGGCGACCGGCGCGACCTGCCCGACGCACCGGGGCAGCAGCGTCCCGGCGGTACCGGGAGCGCCGCGAACGGCACCGGCACGGCGGCCGCGGGTGGCCGGCCCGGTGAGCCGCACGCGCGGCTGAACCCCAAGTACCTGTTCGACACCTTCGTCATCGGCTCGTCCAACCGGTTCGCGCACGCGGCCGCCGTCGCGGTCGCGGAGGCGCCGGCGAAGGCGTACAACCCGCTCTTCATCTACGGGGAGTCGGGGCTCGGCAAGACGCACCTGCTGCACGCGATCGGGCACTACGCGCGCAGCCTCTACCCCGGCACGCGCGTGCGGTACGTGAGCTCGGAGGAGTTCACCAACGAGTTCATCAACTCCATCCGCGACGGCAAGGGCGACACCTTCCGCAAGCGCTACCGCGATGTGGACATCCTGCTCGTCGACGACATCCAGTTCCTGGCGAGCAAGGAGTCGACGCAGGAGGAGTTCTTCCACACCTTCAATACGCTCCACAACGCCAACAAGCAGATCGTGCTGTCCTCGGACCGGCCGCCCAAGCAGTTGATGACGCTGGAGGACCGGCTGCGCAACCGCTTCGAGTGGGGCCTGACCACCGATGTGCAGCCGCCGGAGCTGGAGACGCGGATCGCGATCCTCCGTAAGAAGGCGGTGCAGGAGCAGCTCAACGCCCCGCCGGAGGTCCTGGAGTTCATCGCCTCCCGCATCTCGCGCAACATCCGCGAGCTGGAGGGCGCTCTGATCCGGGTGACGGCGTTCGCCAGCCTCAACCGGCAGCCGGTCGACCTGGTGCTGACCGAGGGCGTGCTGAAGGACCTGATCCCGGGCGGTGAGGACGCCGCCCCGGAGATCACGGCGGGCGCCATCATGGCGGCCACCGCCGACTACTTCGGGCTGACGGTCGAGGACCTGTGCGGCTCGTCGCGCAGCCGGGTGCTGGTGACGGCCCGCCAGATCGCGATGTACCTGTGCCGGGAGCTGACGGACCTGTCACTGCCGAAGATCGGCGCCCAGTTCGGCGGGCGCGACCATACGACGGTGATGCACGCCGACCGGAAGATCCGGGCGCTGATGGCGGAGCGGCGCTCCATCTACAACCAGGTCACCGAGCTCACGAACCGCATCAAGAACGGCTGACGCGGGCCGCGCGAGGGCACGCAAGGGCTCTGAGGGCGTCCTGGGACACGGTCCCGGGGCGCCCTTCGGCGTTGCTGGGACACGGTCCCGGGGCGCCCTTCGGCGTTGCTGGGACACGGTCCCGGGGCGCCCTTCGGCGTTGTCCACACCCTGTGCCCGGCCGGCGATGTTCGAATAGTTCGGTGGGTCACCGGGTTCTCCACAGATCTGGGGGCGATCTCCGATCCACAGCCTGGGGACTGCCGAGTTGTCCAGATCGTGTCCACAGGGTGGGGTGTGGAGAGGACATCCCTGCAGGTCATCGGCTTGTGGAATTGTGGCCGAGCACGCTCCACAGGCTGTGGACGGATCCGTCGTCCACAGGGCGTGATCACGGTTGTCCACCGGCGGCCCACAGGCACCGGTCCATGGTCCACAGCTTCTCCACACCGCTGTCCACTGTTCGGCAACGAAACGCCCGGGCTCACCGCGCCGAGTGAAAGCGGTCACACCAAGGTGGTCGGTTGGCCTGTGGGGAAGCTGGGTAAAACTGGGGACGGCGCTGGGGAGAAGTCGCCCTGTGCTGTGCATCGGGTGTGCAGAACTTTCCCGCGTCCACAGGCAGGGGTGGTTGTCCACCGGTCCCGCCCACAGGCGCGGTGGACAAAAAACGTGCTGTGACCTGGGTGGATGGCGTTATCCACGGTTTCCACAGGCCCTACTACTACTCCCACTCAGAGTTACCGGGGAATTCGCTTCGAAGCGGGGCCTGTGCACAACTCGGCCCGGGAGCGCCCGGCGCCTCTCGTCACGACTTGACCCCGAGCCGCACCGACTGTCGGTGGCGTGCGTCAGACTGGTTCCCGCAGTCGACGAAAGAGCCAGCAACAGCAGGAGGCGGTTCCGGTGAAGATCCGGGTGGAGCGCGATGTACTCGCGGAGGCGGTGGCCTGGGTGGCCCGTAGCCTTCCGGCCCGTCCGCCGGCGCCCGTACTCGCGGGCCTTCTGCTGAAGGCCGAGGACGGCGCGCTCAGCTTCTCCAGCTTCGACTACGAGGTCTCCGCGCGGGTCTCGGTCGAGGCCGAGGTGGAGGAGGACGGCACGGTCCTCGTCTCCGGCCGCCTCCTCGCCGACATCTGCCGCGCCCTCCCCAACCGGCCTGTGGAGATTTCCACAGACGGTGTACGGGCGACCGTGGTCTGCGGCTCCTCCCGCTTCACCCTCCACACCATGCCTGTGGAGGAGTACCCGGCGCTGCCGGAGATGCCGACCGCGACCGGCACCGTCCCCGGTGAGGTCTTCGCCTCCGCCGCCGCCCAGGTCGCCATCGCGGCCGGCCGCGACGACACGCTGCCCGTCCTCACCGGCGTACGCATCGAGATCGAGGGCGACACGGTCACGCTGGCGTCCACCGACCGTTACCGCTTCGCGGTCCGTGAGTTCCTGTGGAAGCCGGAGTCCCCGGACGCCTCGGCGGTCGCCCTGGTGCCCGCGAAGACGCTGCTGGACACCGCCAAGGCCCTGACGAGCGGCGACACGGTCACGCTGGCGCTGTCGGGCTCGGGCAAGGGAGAGGGCCTGATCGGTTTCGAGGGCGCGGGGCGGCGTACGACCACCCGGCTGCTGGAGGGCGACCTCCCGAAGTACCGGACACTTTTCCCCACCGAGTTCAACTCGGTCGCGGTGATCGAGACGGCGCCGTTCGTCGAGGCCGTCAAGCGCGTGGCGCTGGTGGCCGAGCGGAACACGCCGGTCCGGCTGAGCTTCGAGCAGGGCGTGCTCATCCTGGAGGCCGGTTCCAGCGACGACGCACAGGCTGTGGAGCGTGTGGACGCGCAGCTCGAGGGCGACGACATCTCGATCGCCTTCAACCCGACGTTCCTGCTGGACGGCCTGAGCGCGATCGACTCCCCGGTCGCCCAGCTCTCCTTCACCACCTCCACCAAGCCCGCGCTGCTGAGCGGCAAGCCGGCCGTGGACGCGGAGGCGGACGAGGCCTACAAGTACCTGATCATGCCGGTGCGGCTGAGCGGCTGAGCACGCCGCCGGGGACGGCGCGCCTGAGTGGCTGATCAAGCGCCTGATGAGCGCCTGACCCCACAGGTGTGCGCCCGCGTCCGGGCGTAGGCTCGGACGCGGGTACGAACTCTCCGCACACAACGATTGAGGAATCTCTGATGGAGCTCGGTCTCGTCGGTCTCGGCAAGATGGGCGGCAACATGCGCGAGCGCATCCGCCGCGCGGGTCACACCGTCATCGGATACGACCGCAACCCTGACCTCGCCGATGTCCACAGCCTCGAAGAGCTTGTGGGCAAGCTCAAGGGCCCGCGCGTCGTGTGGGTCATGGTCCCGGCCGGTGCCGCGACCCAGTCCACGATCGACGAGCTGGCCGAGCTGCTCTCCCCCGGCGACGTCGTCGTCGACGGCGGCAACTCCCGCTGGACGGACGACGAGAAGCACGCCGCCGAGCTGGGCGAGAAGGGCATCGGCTTCGTCGACTGCGGCGTCTCAGGCGGTGTGTGGGGCCTGGAGAACGGCTACGCGCTGATGTACGGCGGCGACGCCGAGAACGTGGCGAAGGTCCAGCCGATCTTCGACGCGCTGAAGCCGGAGGGCGAGTTCGGCTCCGTCCACGCGGGCAAGGTCGGCGCCGGCCACTTCGCGAAGATGGTCCACAACGGCATCGAGTACGCCATGATGCAGGCCTACGCCGAGGGCTGGGAGCTGCTGGAGAAGGTCGACTCCGTCACCGACGTACGCGAGGTCTTCCGCTCCTGGCAGGAGGGCACGGTCATCCGTTCCTGGCTGCTGGACCTGGCGGTCAACGCGCTGGACGAGGACGAGCACCTCGACCGACTGCGGGGTTACGCACAGGACTCCGGCGAGGGCCGGTGGACCGTGGAGGCCGCCATCGACAACGCGGTTCCGCTGCCGGCGATCACCGCGTCGCTGTTCGCGCGGTTCGCGTCCCGGCAGGACGACTCGCCGCAGATGAAGATGATCGCCGCGCTGCGCAACCAGTTCGGTGGCCACGCGGTCGAGTCCAAGAAGTAGAACAAAGGCATCCACAGGCTGTGCACGAAGGTGCACGGCCCATGCCGGGGGAAGGTCGGCGCACACCATGCACGTCACGCATCTGTCGCTGGCCGACTTCCGCTCGTACGCCCGGGTCGAGGTCCCTCTCGATCCGGGCGTCAGCGTCTTCGTGGGCGCCAACGGACAGGGCAAGACGAACCTGGTCGAGGCGGTCGGGTACCTGGCGACGCTCGGCAGCCACCGGGTGTCGTCCGACGCCCCCCTGGTGCGGATGGGCGCCGAGCGGGCGATCATCCGGGCGGCGGTGCGGCAGGGCGAGCGGTCACAGCTCGTCGAGCTGGAGCTCAACCCGGGACGGGCGAACCGGGCCCGTATCAACAGGTCGTCGCAGGTCAGGCCGCGTGATGTGCTGGGGATCGTCCGGACGGTGCTGTTCGCGCCGGAGGACCTGGCCCTGGTGAAGGGCGATCCGGGGGAGCGGCGGCGCTTCCTGGACGAGCTGATCACCGCGCGGTCGCCCCGGATGGCGGGCGTGCGGTCGGACTACGACCGGGTGCTGCGGCAGCGGAACACGCTGCTCAAATCCGCCGCCATGGCGCGGCGGCACGGCGGCCGCTCCATGGACCTGTCCACGCTGGACGTCTGGGACCAGCACCTCGCCCGGGCCGGCGCGGAGCTGCTGGCGCAGCGCCTCGACCTGGTCGCGACGCTCCAGCCGCTGGCGGACAAGGCGTACGAGCAGTTGGCACCGGGCGGCGGGCCGGTGGCGCTGGAGTACACGGGCGCCGTGCCCGGGGCGCACGGCCGCGAGGCCCTGTACGAGGGGCTGCTCGCCGCGCTGGCGGAGGTGCGCAAGCAGGAGATCGAGCGGGGCGTCACGCTGGTGGGCCCCCACCGCGACGACCTGGTGCTCAAGCTGGGCGAGCTGCCCGCGAAGGGGTACGCCAGCCACGGCGAGTCCTGGTCGTACGCGCTGGCGCTGCGGCTGGCCTCGTACGACCTGCTCCGCTCCGAGGGCAACGAGCCCGTGCTCGTGCTCGACGACGTCTTCGCGGAGCTGGACGCCCGGCGCCGCGAGCGGCTGGCGGAGCTGGTCGCGCCGGGCGAGCAGGTGCTGGTGACGGCGGCGGTCGACGACGATGTGCCGGGTGTGCTGGCGGGGACGCGGTACGTGGTGTCGGAGGGGTCGGTGGAGCGGCTGTGACGGACGCACGTCTTCCGGAACCGTTGGTGCCTGGACCTGCGGTGCCCGAGCCTTCGGTGCCTGAGCCGTCCGGTGTGGACCTGGCGCGGGTCGCGCTGCGCGCGGCCAAGGAGCAGGCGAAGGCGCGGGGCGCGGCGGCGCAGCAGAAGAAGCAGGCCCGGCGGGGCGGCGGGCTGCGCTCGGGCGCGCGCGCGGACGGGCGCGACCCGCTGCCGCTGGGCGCCGCGATCAACCGGCTGATCACCGAGCGCGGGTGGGAGACCCCGGCGGCCGTGGGCGGCGTGATGGGGCGCTGGCCGCAGATCGTGGGCGAGGACCTGGCCAAGCACTGCGTGCCGCTGCGCTACGACGAGGACCCGGAGGAGCGGGTGCTCACGGTGCAGTGCGACTCGACCGCGTGGGCCACGCAGTTGCGCCTGCTGGCGCCGCGGCTGGTGGCGCGGCTGAACGAGGACCTGGGGCAGGGAACGGTCCGGCTGATCAAGGTGCTGGGCCCGGGCGCGCCCCGGCGGGGGTACGGCGGTCCGCTGCGGGCACCGGGGAGTACGGGGCCGGGCGACACGTACGGCTGACGCGGGGTTTTCCG
Source organism: Streptomyces sp. NPDC049837 (assembly GCF_040674455.1). Taxonomy (NCBI): domain Bacteria; kingdom Bacillati; phylum Actinomycetota; class Actinomycetes; order Kitasatosporales; family Streptomycetaceae; genus Streptomyces; species Streptomyces sp. NPDC049837. Next base: position 221,319 of record NZ_JBFAMP010000004.1, read on the forward strand.
GGGCGGGCCGGGGCACGGGTGCGCTGCGCGCGCGGTCGGTCTTGGGCGGGGTACGGGGGGCTCCCCGCCCCGCCCCTTCCCGAAACCGGGGGCCCCGCCCCGGGCCCCCTGACAGGGGGGAGCGTTCACGTGGGGGGCTGACGCCCCCGCACCCCTGGGACGCGGCAGCTTCGCGCCGCGCGGGGTCCCCGGGCACCCCGGCGCCGCGCGGGCCCCGGGCCCCCGGAGCCCCGGAGGCGGCCCACCGGACCGGGCCCGCCGGGGCACCCCCCGCCCCTCGCACCCGCTGCGCACAGGCGGGCCGACCGGGGGGTCGGGTGAGGTGGCCGTCACGTTGCTGGAGGTTGACAGGCCGAAGCGCTGAGTGGCGGTGTGAGGCTCTTGAAGCCCCTTCCCGGATATGGGGAGTCGGTCGGCGCCGGTTCAGGGCGGCACATGCGGACTCAGGCACCGGCAAGCCCCCATTAATGTCAGTGCTACCGGTAGACTGGTAGGTAATCCCGCCCACTGCGGAACATGTCGAACGACGCAGCCGCTCCCGCATGCCCGGAGAGACGGCTTGTGCTGTGCCAGAAAGGGCGCTTCGTGGCCGATTCCGGCAACCCCAACGAGAACATTCCGTCCACTGCTGCCGGCGAGAACGGCGAGGTCACCGCCTCGTACGACGCCAGCGCGATCACCGTCCTCGAGGGTCTGGACGCGGTCCGCAAGCGGCCCGGCATGTACATCGGGTCGACCGGCGAACGTGGACTTCACCACCTGGTGTACGAGGTCGTCGACAACTCCGTCGACGAGGCCCTGGCCGGGCACGCCGACACCATCGACGTCACCATCCTCGCGGACGGCGGCGTCAAGGTCGTGGACAACGGACGCGGTATCCCCGTCGACATCCACCCCGTCGAGAAGAAGCCGGCCGTCGAGGTCGTGCTCACCGTCCTGCACGCGGGCGGCAAGTTCGGCGGCGGCGGCTACGCCGTCTCCGGTGGTCTGCACGGCGTCGGTGTGTCCGTCGTCAACGCCCTGTCGTCCCGGGTCTCCGTCGAGATCAAGCGCGACGGGTACCGCTGGACCCAGGACTACAAGCTCGGTGTGCCCACCGCCCCGCTCGCCAAGCACGAGGCGGTCGAGGACTCCGGTACGTCGGTGACCTTCTGGGCCGACGGGGACATCTTCGAGACGACCGAGTACTCCTTCGAGACGCTGTCGCGCCGCTTCCAGGAGATGGCGTTCCTCAACAAGGGCCTGCGCATCTCGCTGACCGACGAGCGCGAGTCGGCGAAGGCGACCATGAACGCCGACGACCCCGACGCCGCCGAGACGGCCGTTGAGGCGCCGGCGCGGACCGTCTCGTACCACTACGAAGGCGGCATCGTCGACTTCGTCAAGTACCTCAACTCGCGCAAGGGCGAGCTCATCCACCCCACGGTCATCTCGGTCGAGTCCGAGGACAAGGAGCGGATGCTCTCGGTCGAGATCGCGATGCAGTGGAACTCGCAGTACACGGAGGGCGTGTACTCCTTCGCGAACACGATCCACACCCACGAGGGCGGTACGCACGAAGAGGGCTTCCGCGCCGCGCTCACGGGCCTGGTGAACCGGTACGCGCGCGACAAGAAGCTGCTGCGTGAGAAGGACGACAACCTCACGGGTGAGGACATCCGCGAGGGTCTGACGGCGATCATCTCCGTCAAGCTCGGCGAGCCCCAGTTCGAGGGTCAGACCAAGACCAAGCTGGGCAACACCGAGGCCAAGACCTTCGTCCAGAAGGTCGCGCACGAGCACCTCAGCGACTGGCTCGACCGCAATCCGAACGAGGCCGCGGACATCGTGCGCAAGGCGATCCAGGCCGCCACGGCGCGCGTCGCCGCCCGCAAGGCGCGCGACCTGACCCGCCGCAAGGGGCTGCTGGAGTCGGCCTCCCTGCCCGGCAAGCTGTCGGACTGCCAGTCCAACGACCCGGCCAAGTGCGAGATCTTCATCGTCGAGGGTGACTCCGCCGGTGGTAGCGCGAAGTCCGGCCGTAACCCGGAGTTCCAGGCCATCCTGCCCATCCGAGGCAAGATCCTGAACGTCGAGAAGGCGCGGATCGACAAGATCCTCCAGAACACCGAGGTCCAGGCGCTGATCTCCGCCTTCGGCACCGGTGTGCACGAGGACTTCGACATCGAGAAGCTCCGCTATCACAAGATCATCCTGATGGCGGACGCCGACGTCGACGGCCAGCACATCAACACCCTGCTGCTCACCTTCCTCTTCCGCTTCATGCGGCCGCTGGTCGAGGCCGGGCACGTCTACCTGTCCCGCCCGCCGCTGTACAAGATCAAGTGGGGCCGGGAGGACTTCGAGTACGCGTACTCGGACCGCGAGCGCGACGCGCTCGTCGAGCTCGGCAAGCAGAACGGCAAGCGCATCCGCGAGGACTCCATCCAGCGCTTCAAGGGTCTGGGCGAGATGAACGCCGAGGAGCTGCGCATCACCACCATGGACCAGGACCACCGGGTGCTCGGCCAGGTCACGCTGGACGACGCTGCCCAGGCCGACGACCTGTTCTCGGTGCTGATGGGCGAGGACGTGGAGGCGCGGCGCTCGTTCATCCAGCGCAACGCCAAGGACGTCCGCTTCCTCGACATCTGAGTCGGTCCGAGCTGACCGTACGAAAGGACTGAAGACCAGCAATGGCCGACGAGAACACCCCTGACACTCCCGACGCTCCCGACACCCCTTCCACCCCGGTCGCCGTGACGCCCGAGGAGGAGCCCTCCGTCCCCGGTGTGGGCCTCCGGGTGGAGCCCGTCGGGCTCGAGACCGAGATGCAGCGCTCGTACCTCGACTACGCGATGTCCGTCATCGTGTCGCGTGCGCTGCCCGACGTCCGGGACGGCCTCAAGCCCGTCCACCGCCGTGTGCTGTACGCGATGTACGACGGCGGGTACCGGCCCGAGAAGGGCTTCTACAAGTGCGCCCGCGTCGTCGGCGACGTCATGGGTACGTACCACCCGCACGGCGACACCTCCATCTACGACGCGCTGGTCCGCCTGGCCCAGCCGTGGTCGATGCGTATGCCGCTGGTGGACTCCAACGGAAACTTCGGCTCCCCGGGCAACGACCCGGCCGCCGCCATGCGCTACACCGAGTGCAAGATGGCGCCGCTGTCCATGGAGATGCTCCGGGACATCGACGAGGAGACCGTCGACTTCCAGGACAACTACGACGGCCGCAACCAGGAGCCGACGGTCCTGCCGTCCCGGTTCCCGAACCTGCTGGTCAACGGCTCGGCCGGCATCGCGGTCGGCATGGCGACCAACATCCCGCCGCACAACCTGCGCGAGGTCGCGGCCGGTGCCCAGTGGGCGCTGGAGCACCCCGAGGCCACCCACGAGGAGCTCCTGGACGCGCTGATCGAGCGCATCAAGGGCCCCGACTTCCCGACCGGCGCCCTCGTCGTCGGCCGCAAGGGCATCGAGGAGGCGTACCGCACCGGGCGCGGCTCCATCACGATGCGCGCGGTCGTCGAGGTCGAGGAGATCCAGAACCGCCAGTGCCTGGTGGTCACGGAGCTGCCCTACCAGGTCAACCCGGACAACCTCGCCCAGAAGATCGCCGACCTCGTGAAGGACGGCAAGATCGGCGGCATCGCGGACGTCCGTGACGAGACGTCGTCGCGCACCGGTCAGCGGCTCGTCATCGTCCTCAAGCGGGACGCGGTCGCCAAGGTCGTCCTCAACAACCTCTACAAGCACACCGACCTCCAGACGAACTTCGGCGCCAACATGCTGGCGCTCGTCGACGGCGTGCCGCGCACGCTCTCGCTGGACGCGTTCATCCGCCACTGGGTGACGCACCAGATCGAGGTCATCGTCCGGCGTACGAAGTTCCGCCTGCGCAAGGCGGAGGAGCGGGCGCACATCCTGCGCGGTCTGCTCAAGGCGCTGGACGCGATCGACGAGGTCATCGCGCTGATCCGGCGCAGCGACACGGTCGAGGTGGCGCGCGAGGGCCTGATGGGCCTGCTCCAGATCGACGAGATCCAGGCCAACGCCATCCTGGAGATGCAGCTCCGCCGCTTGGCCGCCCTGGAGCGCCAGAAGATCGTCGCCGAGCACGACGAGCTCCAGGCCAAGATCAACGAGTACAACGAGATCCTGGCCTCCGAGTCCCGTCAGCGCCAGATCGTCAGCGAGGAGCTCGCCGCGCTCGTCGAGAAGTTCGGCGACGACCGCCGCTCCAAGCTGGTGCCCTTCGACGGTGACATGTCCATCGAGGACCTGATCGCCGAGGAGGACATCGTCGTCACGATCACGCGTGGCGGCTATGTGAAGCGTACGAAGACGGACGACTACCGCTCGCAGAAGCGCGGCGGCAAGGGCGTACGCGGGACGAAGCTGAAGGAAGACGACATCGTCGACCACTTCTTCGTCTCGACCACGCACCACTGGCTGCTGTTCTTCACCAACAAGGGCCGGGTCTACCGGGCCAAGGCGTACGAGCTGCCGGACGCCGGGCGGGACGCGCGCGGCCAGCACGTCGCCAACCTGCTGGCCTTCCAGCCGGATGAGCAGATCGCCGAGATCCTCGCGATCCGCGACTACGAGGCCGCGCCCTACCTGGTGCTCGCCACCAAGGCCGGCCTGGTGAAGAAGACGCCCCTGAAGGACTACGACTCCCCCCGCTCGGGCGGCGTCATCGCGATCAACCTCCGCGAGACGGCGGACGGCAGCGACGACGAGCTGATCGGCGCCGAGCTGGTGTCGGCGGAGGACGATCTGCTGCTCATCAGCAAGAAGGCGCAATCGATCCGATTCACCGCGACGGACGAAGCGCTGCGCCCGATGGGCCGTGCGACCTCGGGCGTCAAGGGCATGAGCTTCCGCGAAGGCGACGAGCTGCTCTCGATGAATGTGGTCCGGCCCGGTACGTTCGTGTTCACCGCGACGGACGGCGGGTACGCGAAGCGGACCGCCGTCGACGAGTACCGCGTCCAGGGTCGTGGCGGCCTCGGCATCAAGGCTGCCAAGATCGTGGAGGACCGTGGCTCGCTCGTCGGCGCGCTGGTGGTCGAGGAGACGGACGAGATCCTCGCCATCACGCTGTCCGGTGGTGTGATTCGTACGCGAGTCAACGAAGTCAGGGAGACGGGCCGTGACACCATGGGCGTCCAACTGATCAACCTGGGCAAGCGCGATGCCGTCGTCGGCATCGCTCGCAACGCCGAGGCCGGTCGCGAGGCCGAAGAGGTCGAAGGGGCCGATGGGATCGACGGGCCCGACGACATCGACGGGACCGACGTGACCGATGTGACGGACGTGACCGCAGAGGTCGGAGACACCGAGGCTGCCGCCGAAAGCGGTGCCGCGGCCGGGACAGTCGAGGGCACGGAGCCCTCGGCCGGGGAGCACGAGGAGTAAAGCGTGAGTAAGGCCACGGGCGCCGGATCGGCCGCTTCCGGAACGAACGGTGCCCGTGGCCCTGCCACGGACTCCCAGGGGGTTACGGTGACGACGTACGACGACGGCCCACTGCCCGCCGAGCGGCCCGCATCGGGGCAGCAGACGGGCCAGCCGTACCACCCGCCGCAGGCGTACGCCACCCAGGGCGGCGGCACCTCGGGCGGCACGGTGCGCCGGCCGCGTACGGGGGCGAAGACGACGCCCCGTACGCGCAAGGCACGACTGCGGGTGGCCAAGGCCGACCCGTGGTCGGTGATGAAGGTCAGCTTCCTGCTCTCCATCGCGCTGGGCATCTGCACGGTGGTGGCGGCCGCGGTGCTGTGGATGGTCATGGACGCGATGGGCGTCTTCTCGACCGTCGGCGGCACGATCAGCGAGGCCACCGGCTCCAACGAGAGCAATGGCTTCGACCTCCAGGCGTTCCTGTCGCTGCCGCGCGTCCTGATCTTCACCTCGGTGATCGCGGTCATCGACGTGGTCCTGGCCACGGCTCTCGCGACGCTGGGTGCCTTCATCTACAACCTGTCGGCCGGGTTCGTGGGCGGTGTCGAGCTCACGCTGGCCGAGGACGAATAGCGGATTTGGGTACTCGCCGCTCCGTGCGCTAATCTTCAGAGGTCAGCGCGGGCGGCGAGCCCGGCGCGGAGGGGCTATAGCTCAGTTGGTTAGAGCGCATCCCTGATAAGGATGAGGCCACAGGTTCAAATCCTGTTAGCCCCACAGCGACGATCGGCCCGGCCGGAGATTCTCTCCGCCGGGCCGATCGCTTTTTTGCGGCCGATCGCCCGGTGCGGGGAGTCAGTTGGGCGGGATGTAGGTCACCGATCGGTATCGGTCGGTGTGTATAGTCGGGCGCCAGAAGGTCTCCTACGTCAACGAAAGACGAGGTCGCGCGGTGAAGAAGCTTCTCCTGGTCGCACTGGCCGCCATCGGCGGGCTCCTCGTGTACCGCCAGATCCAGGCGGATCGCGCCGAGCAGGATCTGTGGACGGAGGCGACCGACTCCGTGCCCGCAGGTTCCGGTGTGTGAGACACCAAGCACGCAGTCTGCGTACGGGCCCCGGCCGCTGGAAGAGCGGCCGGGGCCCTTTGCTGTCCGGCCGCTGTCCGGCCCGCTGTCCCGCCCGCCGGCCGGTCGGGGGGTGTGTCCCACTGTTGCCGTACCGTGACAGAGAGTCCCTTGAGTTCACCTCCGCAAATCACTAGCTTGCGAGAGCAAAGCTGAGCGATCTCGGCCAGTGATCTTGGTCAGGGGGGCGTCGAGTGAGACGACGTGCGTGGGGGGCGGGCGTTCTGCTGGGCCTCTTCGCCGGAACGCTGCCGGCCACGGGGCCGTCGGGCGCGGTGGCGCGGGAGCCTGGGGATGGGTGTACACGGGCCGGCCCGCCCTGCTGAGGATGGGCACGGAGCCGGTCGCCTGGACCAACCGGTACGAGAACCATCCCAACGTCATCCCCGTCCACAGCAAGGGCGACTTCTACATCGCGGTGACGCTCGGCGCGGAGGCCGCCGAAATCGCCCGCCACGCACGCGTGGGGGTCGTTTTGCGGGTGGCCGTCCTGGGCGACGAGGTGGCCGGTCCACAGCACGGTGCGCCCGCCGTGGAGAAGCGGCATGATTCGGCCGGGCGCGCAGACAGTGACGGGACGGTCGGGGCAGGATGGACCGGCCCTGTGGTCGCCGCGGCGGTGGGCGGCGCGGTCGTCCTGATCGCGGGCGCCGTGCTCGTACTGGTGCGGCGCAGGGCGGCGGCCATGGAGAGGACGAGGAGAAGCGCGTGATGAGGCGGAGGGGCGGCGGCAGGGCCGGCCGGGCGGTGTCGGCCGCGTCGGCGGTACTGGCGGCGGTGTGCGCGACGGCGGTACTGCCGGGCCACCAGGCGTGGGCGGCCCAGGTTCAGGCTCAGGACGGCGGTGGCGTCCGGGCGGACGCGTCCCCGGAGGGGGTCGTACGTGCCGCCGGTGCCGCCGGGAAGGCGGCGGGGCCGTCCGGTGGGTACGTCTTCGCGGACGGCATCAAGGAGATCCGTGGCGCGGCGACCACGAGCGACGCGCCCCAACTCGCCGCGGGCGCCGCGTACAAGGACGCCATCAAGGGCGGCGCCAAGCTCATCTACCGCGTGGACCTGGACGCGAAGACGAACGCGTACGTCTCGGCCGTCGTCGTGCCGAAGCCCGGCACCCAGGTCGGCACCTTCGACGGCCTGAAGGTGTCCCTCCAGGACCGGAACGGCTACGACTGCAGTTCCAACGAGGCCCGTTTCGGTTCGGCCGAATTCCCCCGGCCCATCGCGGCCTACGCACACCGGACGATGGAGCGGGACAGCAGTTCCTGCCAGGAGGCAGGCGCGTACTACGTCGTCGTCGAGCGCAGCAGCAAGGCCACCTCCACTCCCGAGGCGTGGGAGCTGGAGATCCGGCACGAGCTGGAGCCCAGGCTGAAGACGGAGGGCCCGACCGCGGCCCCCGAGAACTGGCCCAGCGCATCGCCCCCGGCACCGGCCGGCGGGCCCCGGGAGCGGTCCGGTGGTGCGGGCTTCTTCGACGCGACCGGCCTCACGGAGGGCGAGTGGACGGACCGGATCGAGCCCGGTCAGTCGCTCTTCTACCGGGTACCGGTGGACTGGGGCCAGCAGATCTTCGCCAGCGCCGACCTCGGGAGCTCCTCCGGGCGGGGCTTCGTGGGCGGCGCACTGGACATGACGCTGTTCAACCCGATGCAGGGCGTGGTGACGAGCGCCAACTCGGTCTCGTACGACGGCGAGCAGAAGTCCGCCGACCTCGAACCGCTGCCCCCGGTGAAGTACGAGAACCGTTTCGACTCCAGCTCCCGGTTCGAGAACATGCGTTTCGCGGGCTGGTACTACCTGAGGGTCAGCCTGAGCCCGAAGGTCGGGGAGGAGTTCGGGAAGAAGCCGTACGGGCTGACGCTGCGGATCAACGTGAAGGGCACGCCCAAGGCGGCGCCGGCGTACGACGGGCCGGCCGGCATCTTCGCCGTCACGGAGGCGGACCAGGACGCGGCGGCGAACGGCCGGAGCGGCCCGGAGGCGGAGAAGAGCGGCACGATGCAACTGGTCGCCGCGGCCGGTATCGGGGCCGGGACGGTCCTCGTGCTCGGGCTGGTCGCCTGGACGCTGCTGGCGCGGCGGCGCGCGGCCGCGGCCGATGGCCGGGCCGGGCCGGCCGCGGCTGCCGGGGACGCGGGGGACACCGGGCCGACGCAGTACGGGCCGCCCACGGCCTGGTGAGCGCGGTGGCGGGCGGGCTCAGACCTGGGTGAGCGCCCAGAACCCGACCGCGAAGCAGACCAGGGCCACGATCAGCACCGGGACCGTCACCTTCGGGGGCGGTCCCGGTCGCTTCCGCGCGGCCGGGCTGACCTGCGCCCCGGCGGCCTGGGCGGGAACGTGCGGGGCGTGGCCGGTGTACTGACGCGTGGGGACGGACGCGGACGCGTACGGCACGGCGGTGGTCCGGGCGTGGGGCAAGTCCGGCGCGGCGGCGTGATGAGGGGCGGCCGTGTGGGCGTGGGCCGGGGCGGCGACGGGCGTGGCGGGCGTGACCGGCGTGGCGGGCGCGGGGGTCACCGCGGGGGGTGCGGGGGCTTCGAGCGGTGCGGCCGCGGGCTGGGCCGGCGGCGTCGGCTGCGCGTGCGGCTGGGGCAGCGGTGCCTGCGGCTGGGGCTGCGACTGTGGTTGCGGTGCCTGCTGCTGGGGCTGCGGGGTGGGGGGCTGCGGTGGTGGGGCCAGGTGGAAGCTGCCCGTCTCCGACGGGGCCGGCGGCTGACGGTCGTCCGGCACGGACGGCTGGGCGGGGGTGGTCTGTGCGGGGGTCCGGGCGGACGGTGGCACCGGGCCCTCGGGGCCGAAACCGGCCGGGAGCGGCCCGATCTGGTCGAAGACCTCCACCGGCTCCTCGTCGGCCGCAGGGGCCGGCAGCAGCTCGGCCGCGGACGTCAGCGCCTTGCGCGCACCCGTGGCCGTGCGGAACCGGGCCGCCGGATCGGGCTGCAACAGGCCCGCGAGGACCTGCCACAGCGGCTCCGGAATGCCTTGCGGGGCACCGGGCGTGCCGTGCGCCGCGAAGTACTCGATCAGGGCCTGCGAGTCGGGCTTCTGACCCTGCAACAGGTAGAGGGCGACCAGGCCGACCGCGAACAGGTCGGCCGGGAAGTCCGGCTCCGCGCCCATCATCTGCTCGGGCGCGAAGTAACCGGGCGTGCCCACCACATAGTTGGTCTCGGTCAGCCGGGGCTCGCCCTTGCGCATGGAGATGCCGAAGTCCGACAGCCGCAGATGCGGCCGCCCGGTCCCCGTCGCCTCCAGCAGGATGTTGGCCGGCTTGATGTCGCGGTGCACGACCCCCTCCGCGTGCACCGCGGCCAGTCCGGACAGGAGCTGGTCGAGCAGGGCGCAGACGAACCGGGGTGGCAGCGGGCCGTAGTCGCCGATGACGTGCGCCAGCGACCCGCCGGTCACCAGGTCCATGGTGAACAGGACCTTGTCGTCGTCCGCGGCCCAACTGGCCGGGGCGAGGACGTGCGGGTGGTCGATCCTCAGCGCCTGCTCGCGGACGAAGCGCAGCAGCGTGTGCGCGTCGCTCTGCTGAAGGACCTTGGCCGCCACGTACCGGCGCCGGCGGTGGTCCCAGGCACGCCAGACGGCGCCGACACCACCACGTCCGATCGGGTCGATCAGCTCGTACCGACCAGCGAAGACCTCACCCATTGCGCTGCGCCCGCTCCCGGTTCCCTGTTCGGCTGCCCTGCTCGGCGTCCTGCTTCGGTCAGCTCTGGTGCGACTCGTAGTGCGCGACCGCGTCCGCGGTGCGCCCGGCGCCGTACACCCGGAGGAACTCTGCCAGTTCGGGGTGGGTCGGGGCGAGGGAATCGGCGGCGTCGATGATGTCACCGGCGGCCGCGACCGAGCGCAGCAGCGACTGGATCTCGCGGACGACCCGGCGCACGGTCGGCGCACCGGAGCTGGCCGTCGTCTGGCTGGTGCCCGTGAGGACCGAGCCGCCCTGGGACTTCTTGATCTCGTCCATCCGGTCGGTGGCCTCGACCGCGCTGACGCTGCCGTCGGCGACCTGCCCGGCCAGCTCCTGAAGGGCCTGGACGCGCTGGACCACGGCCGGGTTGCCGATCTTGGCCCGCTGGCCGCTCATCAACTGGGACAGCATCGGAGCAGACAGCCCGAGCACCGCGGCGAGACGGGCCTGGTTCAGGCCCAGATCGTCAATGAGCCTACGGAAGAGCGCCCCCAACGGCTCCCCGTACCAACTGCGCTGAAGCTCTCTGGCTCTGGCGGTGGCTTCCTGCTGTGCTGCGTCCATTGCGTCTCCCCATCGCTTCGGTTCGCTGCTGCGAACCTCGTCCAGCATCTTACGGAGAGTGGTCGCCGACCGGGAGTCCCAAACCTTTTGCGGGGCACCCCCGGGCACCCGGTACTCTGGTCTGCGGCACGCGCCGCTCGGCGGCCGTCCCGGGGCCTTAGCTCAGTTGGTAGAGCGCTGTCTTTGCATGGCAGATGTCAGGGGTTCGACTCCCCTAGGCTCCACTTCTCACATGCCCCTCGACCTGTGGAAACACGGTCGGGGGGCATTGTCGTGGGGTGGCGCGGCGGCGGCCCCTTGTCCGCCATCGCGGTGCACTCCCGCACGGACAGCGCAATAGCCGGGCCCTCGGCTTTCCGGCCCCTCGTGCCTGACGGACGCTGGCCGAAGTCCGGGCACACCCGAGGACCGGAAGGGACCCCCTGGATGGCGGTCAGGCGTATCACCCGTACCAGAACACTCATCCTCTCCGCCGGAGCCCTGCTCCTGCTGGCCCACGCGGGCGGCTGGCCGTTGGCCTCCCGGCCTCCGCAGGCGGCCGCCGACGGAGTGGGGCGTTCGGCACTCGTCCTGACGGTCACCGTCAACAAGAAGGCCCCGCGGCGGGCGGAACGCATCGGCATCCGGGTCGGCCACCCGGTGGTCAAGCGGTACCGGCTGACCAACCGCTCGGGCGCCGACCTGCACCGCGTCACGCTCACCGACCCGTCCGTACCGAGGAACGCGCTGCGCTGCCCGCGCGGGCAGGGTTTCTGGATGCGCGGGCTGAGTTCCGTCACCTGTACGGCACGCTTCAGCGCCGCACCGGGACGGCACACCGCCACCGCCCGCGCCCGCGCCGAGATCCCCTCGCTCGGCCTGCGCCCCACAGCGTCCGCCCGGGCCGGCTACCAGGGCGTGGCCGGCGCCCTCGCGCTCGCCGTCACCGTCCGCGATGCCGTGGCGCCCCGCGCGGTCGTCCGGTACACGATCACGAACCCGGGCAACCGCACGGTGCACGGCGCGCGGCTCGTCGACCCGGGCCTGGGCGGGCCCCCCGTCGACTGCGCGGGCCGCCCGGGGCCGCCGCAGGCGCTCGGGCCCGGCGCTGTCGCGGTGTGCGTCGCGCGGCTGAACGGCCTCCGGCCCGGTACGTACCGCAGCGCCCCCGAAGTACGCGGGAGCGACCGGCTGTTCACGCTTGGCCCGTCGTGCGGGCGGCTCGTCCCGCCCCCGGCGCTGGTCGCGCGGGCGGCCGCCCCGTTCGTGGTGCGCCCGCGCCCGGCACCCCCGCCCCCGCCCCCGAGGGCGGTGCCGCCGCCGGGTGGAGGGCCGGGCGGGGTGAGCGGCGGCGTTGCTGGTGGTGCGGGTGGTGCCGGAGGCGGGGTTGGTGGTGCGGGAGGTGGCGCTGGTGGTGCCGGGGGTGGGGTCGGTGGCGCCGGTGGTGCTGGTGGAGGCGGTGCCGGGGGTGCCGGAGGTGCTGTCGCGGGTGCGGGTGCTGCGGGGGCTGCCGGTGCCGGTGCCGGTGGTGCCGGTGCGCCCGCTGGTGCCGCCGCCGGTGCCGCTGCCGCCGGTCTCCTGGCCGCGCCCGGCGCCCTCGGCGCGCCCGGCGCCGGCGCGGGAGCCGCTGCCGGAGCCGCCGGAGCCGCCGGTGCGGGCGCGGCGGGCGCCGGGCTCGCCGCTCCGCCCGGCGGCCTCGCGCCCGGGCTCGTGCCGGGAACCGGCACGGGCACCGGCACAGGAACAGGCACCGGAACCGGAACCGGGACAGGCACCGCCACCGGCGCCTCGTCGGGCGTCGGGGCCAGGCCGCCTGCCGGACGGCGCGACTCCCGGACCGCCGACAGCCCCGAGCGCCGGGGCCTGACCGCGCGGGCGGAGGGGACGTACCGGCGGGACGACTCGGTCAGCCCGGTCGTGTTCCTGCTGCTGCTCTTCCTGCCGGCGGCCGCCCTCGTCGTGCTGGCGAGCCGTCGCCTGTGACCGGAAAGTGACCGGAGAGGAGGACAGGTCATGCAGCACGTGATCGGGACGCTGGCCATCGGGATGCTCGCCGCTCTGGTCGCCGCCGCCGCCGTCGTCGGCTGGCGTCACTTCCACCCCGCCGAGGCGGACGAGGAGGAGGGCGGCGAGGAAGTGGCCGAGTACATGTCGATGATGATCGCCCTGCTGTACGCGCTGCTCCTCGGCCTCGCCCTGGTCTCCGTCTGGGAGCTGCGGAGCGACGCCGAGACCCACACGTCCACCGAGGCGGGCGCGCTGCACCAGATGACCGTCCTCGCCGAGGGCCTGCCACCGGCCCAGAAGGTACGGATCGAGGCGGTGGCCGAGCGCTACGCGGCCCACGTCGTCCAGGGCGAATGGCCGAGGCTCAACGATCGCGGTCCACTCGCCGAACCCGGCTGGTCACTGGTGCGGCAACTGCGCGCCGTGTCGGCTGCTCCCCCCAAGGCGACCCCCTCCCAGGAGGTGACGGCCCTGGAACTGCTCGGTCAGCTCAGCGCGCTCGACGACGCCCGGCGCGGCCGCGAGGCGGTCTCCCAGGAGACGCTGTCACCGATCCTGTGGGCCGGCATCTTCGTCGGGGCGGTCCTCTCGGTCGGCATGCTGTTCTTCTTCGGCATCGGGCGCAGCCCGGGACAGCTCATGATGGCGATGGGGATGGTCGTGCTGACCGTCTTCCTCGGGCTCCTCATCCACTACCTCTCCACGCCCTTCGGGGAGGTCATGGGCGTCAGCCCGGACCCGTTCACGCGCTATTTCCCGACGGCGGCCGCGTAGGTCCGCAAGCCGGAGTGGGCCGTACGGGTGGTGTTCATCGGAAGATCTGGGCAGCGGCGGCGTCGCTCCCCGGGTTCTCGAGATGCGTACACATCATGAGAAAGGTATGTAGATCGCCCAACCCGAAAGCAACCCGAAGCCAACCCGAAAGCGAGGGGCCATGGCCGCAGTCAAGGTCACGCGCGACGTCGCGCACTTCTGGACCGCCTTCTTCTCTCTCCTGTCCGCGATCCTCCCCGCGATCCTCTCCGCCCTCGGCCTGAAGCGCACGCCGAGCGCCGCCATTACGGTGTACGCCGACGAGCCCGCGACCACCAAGGCCACGGCCACCGAGGTCCCGACCAGGGTCACTTCCCCTGCCGTCCCCGCACCACGCTGCTTCCCACCGGCATGGGTGCCCGGCGTCCACGTACGGTCCCTGCCGCCGACCATCAAGCAGCGCATCCGCGCGGAGGCGCACGGAACCTCGCCCTCCGTACGCCACCTGCCCGCTCAGGCCGCTCGGCCCGCCCAGACCGCCAGGCCCGTTCAGGCCGCCCGGCCCACCCAGCCGGCCGGCACGCGGAAGGACCTGGCCGACGTGACCGACCAGGTCCACCTCACCGACCTCGCGCTCGCCGCCTAGCGACCAGCGACCAGCGACCGTCTAGCGACGCTCGTCGTCCGTGCCCGTGTCCGCGCCCGTGTCGGCGTCGGCTTCGGCCTCAGCCTGCTTGGCCTCCACCTCGGGGTCGAGTGAAGCCGGGCCCGTACCGTCGACGGAGGTCAGCGGAGTGCGCTCGGAGACCTCGGTGGGAGCCGGGGGCTCGACCAGCCAGTCCGGGTTGGCCTGCTTGTCCCACCACTTCCAGGCGGCGAAGGCGCCGCCGGTCAGAATGCCGATGACCGCGAGCTTCTTGGTGAGGCGTCCGGCCCTGGCCCGACGCTCGTGTTTCCTGATGATCTTCTGAATGTCCTTCGCCGTCACCTGACCGCGCATGGCGGCCACGGCGGCGGCAGAGCGGGCCATCGCCCGCTCCCGTACGGGCTGAGCGGCTGCGACCGCCTGCTCCACCCGCGGCATGGTGTAGTCCGCTGCCTGCCGTGCGGCCTGACGGGTCCGGACCGCGGCGCGATGCGCGGCCTCGTCGACCCTCGGCGGCACATGCGGCGCGACACGCGTGTCGTACTGAACACGCGCCTGCGTACGGGCCTGATGCGCGGCCTTCGAGACCTTGGGCGCGACCCTGACACGCGCCTCGTGCGCGTAGTGCTGCGCGTAGTGCGCGGCTGTGTCCTTCGCCGTTCCGGCGTAGGGTGCCACCACTTCCGCGGCGTGCCGCACGCTGTCCTTTGCCGAGCTGGTCGCGGCGCGCACGCTTTCCTTGCGGGTCACGGGATCCTCCTCCTCGGTGGCGGGGTCGGTATTCGCCTTTCCGTCCTTTTTGAAATCATGCCTGCCGGGGTTCCGGTCGGCATGCGGGACGGGGGCATCCGGGGCAATGCAGTGCAACTCCGACGGTGTCACGGTTCGCCCTGTCGCGCGGCGCTTCGGCGAGGACCGGCCCACCTTTCTTCGCGGAGCACTCTTCCGTGCGAGGATCGGTAGACGTCAGAGCAGACTTACGGAAGGCACATCGTGGCCGAGCAGCTTTACGCCACCCTGAAGACCAACCACGGCGACATCGAGATCCGGCTTTTCCCGGACCACGCGCCGAAGACGGTCCGGAACTTCGTCGAGCTCGCCAAGGGCGAGCGTGAGTGGACGCACCCGGCGACCGGGAAGAAGTCCACCGACCGCCTCTACGACGGCACGGTCTTCCACCGTGTCATCAGCGGCTTCATGATCCAGGGCGGCGACCCGCTGGGCAACGGCACCGGCGGCCCGGGCTACGAGTTCGGTGACGAGTTCCACCCCGAGCTCTCCTTCAACAAGCCGTACCTGCTGGCGATGGCCAACGCCGGCCCGGGCACCAACGGTTCGCAGTTCTTCATCACCGTCGCCCCCACCACGTGGCTGACCGGCAAGCACACGATCTTCGGCGAGGTCTCCAACGACGCGAGCAAGAAGGTCGTGGACGCCATCGCGAGCACCCAGACCAACCCGCGCACCGACCGCCCGGTGAACGAGGTGGTCATCCAGACCGTCGAGATCGAGTCGCGCAAGGCCTGATCCCGGGCCTCATCCCGGGCCTGATCCCGAGGCCCACCGGCCACGGGAAGCCACAGGGAAGCCACGGGGAACCTTTCCGCCTCGTCCATCCGTAAGGATGGACGAGGCGTTTTGTGCGTGACGGACGGACGACGAAGCCGACGAGGGGATCCCCATGGAGCAGGCGCAGATGCCGGGCTGCTACCGCCACCCCGGCAAGGAGACGGGGATCCGCTGCACGCGCTGCGAGCGGCCCATCTGTTCCGACTGCATGGTGGACGCGTCGGTCGGCTTCCAGTGCCCGGAGTGCGTACGCGGCGGTTCCGGCACCGGGCACTCTCGCACTGCCAACCACCCGCGCACCATCGCGGGCGGCAGGATCACGAACGGCCACCCCCACCTGGTCACCAACGTCCTCATCGGCCTCAACCTGCTCGTGTTCCTCCTCGGCAGGCTGAACCCGGCCCTCATCGACGAGATGGTGCTCATCGGGTTCGCCTTCGACCCCGATCTCGGCCGGGTGGTCGGGGTCGCGGACGGCGAGTGGTACCGGCTGGTGACGTCGATGTTCCTGCACGAGGCCATCTGGCACATCGCCGGCAACATGCTCCTGCTGTGGCTGCTCGGCGGCGCCCTGGAGGCGGAGCTCGGGCGCGCCCGGTACGTGACGCTCTACCTGTTGTCCGGGCTGGCCGGAAGCGCCTTCACCTACCTGATCGCGGCGGAGAACCAGGGCTCGCTGGGCGCCTCGGGAGCCATCTACGGGCTGCTCGGCGCCACCGTCGTCCTCGTACGCCGGCTCAAGCAGGACATGCGGCCCATCATGGCGCTGGTCGTGTTCAACCTGGTGATCACCTTCGCCCGGGAGGGGATCGCCTGGGAGGCGCACATCGGCGGACTGATCGCCGGTGTGGTCATCGCGTACGCCATGGTCAACGGCCCACGCGAGCGGCGCGCCCTGATTCAGGGGGCGGCCTGTGCGCTCGTCCTGGGACTGACCCTGGTGACCGTGTTTCTGAGGACCGCTGCGCTCACCTGAGCGCCGATCGGGCGCTGATTGTCCCCATCGTTGTCCACAGCATGTGTTCGATCTTGCGCATCCTGTGGGGAACACTTGTGCCCCTCGCCCCTGACCTGGGGTTTCGCGGGAAGGGCAAGGGGCGGGCCGGTCTGCGGGAATCGGCGGTCGCAGTCACATCGGCGTCAACTCGATGCAAGTTATCCACAGATCGTCTGACCTTTTCCACCCGCTGTGCACAACGCTGTGGATAACTCAGGGCAGGGCTTGACCGCCGCCTACGTCCGGGAAGTCACTTCCACTGGGTCGAGACGCCGAAGCCGGCCGCGATGAAGCCGAAGCCGACCACGATGTTCATGTTCCCGAGCGACTTGACGGGCAGCGAGCCGTCGGTGACGTAGAAGACCACGATCCAGGCGAGCCCGATGGCGAACAGCGCCAGCATCACGGGAGCGACCCAGCTACGGCTGGTCAGCTTGATGTTGGTCGCCTGCTTCGCGGACGGCGGCGGCGTGAAGTCGGCCTTCTTGCGGATACGTGACTTCGGCACGAGGGACTCTCCTGTCGATGCGCTGCGTGACCGCGCAGGGAACTGTGGCTGGTCGCCGGGGTGGAAGCGAGGGGGACCACTGCCTCACCCGGGCGTCCGTTAGCGTAGTGCTTCCGCGGCGCTGAAGGAGATAAGGGTACGTTGAGCAATTCCGCCGACTCTCCCGAAGAGCCGGCCGGGCGCAGGAACTGGCGGCCGGTCCGGTTGCTCACCGCTGCCGTCTTCGCCCTCGCCGGTCTGATCTTCGTCACGAGCTTCAACACCGCCAAGGGCACCAACATCCGTACGGACGCCTCGCTGCTGAAGCTCTCCGACCTCATCCGCGAGCGCAGCCACAAGAACGCCGAGCTCGACGAGTCCACCGCGGCGGTACGGGACCAGGTCGACACCCTCGCCCGCCGCGACGACGGCTCCACCAAGGCCGAGGACGCCAAGCTCGGCGCCCTGGAGAAGGCGGCGGGGACCACCAAGGTCGCCGGAGCGGGCCTCACCGTCACGCTCAACGACGCCCCGCCCGGCGCCCAGGCGGCCCCCGGCTACCCCGAGCCGCAGGCCAACGACCTGGTCATCCACCAGCAGGACCTCCAGGCCGTCGTCAACGCCCTGTGGAAGGGCGGTGCCAAGGGCATCCGCGTCATGGACCAGCGGCTGATCTCCACCAGCGCGGTGCGCTGCGTCGGCAACACCCTGATCCTCCAGGGCCGGGTCTACTCCCCGCCGTACCGGATCACGGCCGTCGGCGACACCGGAAAGCTCCAGCGCGCCCTCGACGACTCCACCGCCATCCAGAACTACCTGCTGTACGTGAAGGCGTACGGGCTCGGCTGGAAAGTCGACGAGCACGAGGCGGTGACTCTGCCGGGCTACTCGGGCACAGTGGACCTCCACTACGCGAAGCCTGTGACCGACTAGCTCCGGTTCCGGGAGGGGCCTGTGCGGCTGATCGTCAGGAGCCTCAGCGAACTGTGCATCACCGTGGGCGCCGTCATCGTGCTGTTCGTGGTGTACGTCGTCCACTGGACCGGCGTCGAGGCCGCGGGTGCGAGCGTCGACGAGATCGGCGCCCTGGAGGAACGGTGGGCCCAGGCGCCCGCACCGGAGGCGTCGCCCGCACCGGAGCCGTATGAGGACGGCGAACCGTTCGCCGTCATGTACGTCCCCCGCTTCGGCGAGGACTGGGACTGGCCCGTCCTGGAGGGCACCCGGGCCGCCACCCTCAAGAAGGGCCTCGGCCACTACGCCGCCACCGCCCGGCCGGGCGCCACGGGGAACTTCTCGGTCGCCGGTCATCGTCGTACGTACGGCGACCCCTTCAAGGACTTCCCCGACCTGCGCCCCGGCGACGCGGTGATCCTCAACGACGGGACGACCTGGTTCACGTACCGCATCGCGAGGGAGCCGTACCGGACCGTCCCCGGCGACACCGGAGTCGTCGACCCGGTCCCGGCGAAGTCCGGGTTCGGCGGCCCCGGCCGGTACCTCACGCTCACCACGTGCGACCCGGAGTGGGGCAGCAGCCACCGGCTGATCGCCTGGGCGAAGCTGGAGGCCACCCGGCCTGTGACGCAGGGCAAGCCCCCGGCTTTCCACAGGTGACCCGCGCCACGGGGATCGCCCCGTACTCTGGTGCGGTATCGAAGGGCATTCGACGACCATCGACGGAAGGACCAGCAGGCGCCATGTACGGCTGGATCTGGCGGCATCTGCCGGGCAACGCGTGGGTGCGGGCACTGATTTCGCTCGTCCTGATCCTCGCGGTGGTCTACGTGCTCTTCCAGTACGTGTTCCCCTGGGCGGAACCCCTGCTTCCGTTCAACGATGTGACGGTGGACGGTCAGTGAGCGCGCGCATTCTCGTCGTCGACAACTACGACAGCTTCGTCTTCAACCTGGTCCAGTACCTGTACCAGCTCGGTGCCGAGTGCGAGGTCCGCCGCAACGACGAGGTCGAGCTGAGCCACGCGCAGGACGGCTTCGACGGCGTCCTCCTCTCCCCCGGGCCCGGCACCCCCGAGGAGGCCGGGGTCTGCGTCGACATGGTGCGCCACTGCGCCGACACCGGCATCCCGGTCTTCGGCGTCTGCCTCGGCATGCAGTCGATGGCGGTGGCGTACGGCGGTGTCGTCGACCGCGCGCCCGAGCTGCTGCACGGCAAGACCTCCCCGGTCGTGCACGAGGGGCGGGGCGTCTTCGCCGGGCTGCCGTCGCCGTTCACCGCGACCCGGTACCACTCACTGGCCGCCGAGCCGGCCGACCTGCCGGACGTGCTGGAGGTCACCGCGCGGACCGAGGACGGCATCATCATGGGGCTGCGGCACCGCGAGTTCGCCGTGGAGGGAGTGCAGTTCCACCCCGAGTCGGTGCTCACCGAGTACGGGCACCTCATGCTCGCCAACTGGCTGGAGCAGTGCGGCGACACCGGTGCGGTCGGCCGGTCGGCAGGGCTCGCGCCGGTGGTGGGCAAGGCCGTCGCGTGACCCCCGTGCGCCCGGAGCACGAGCACGGTTCGCCGTGGTTCCGGGCCGCGAACCCGCCACAGCCGGAAGCGGATCTTCCGGATTCCATGGCGTACACGGAGGCGTACACGGAGGCCACCTGGGCCCCCGGCCCCGTACCGGACGACGAGACGATGGCCCTCCGCACGGAGGACACGCACCGAATACTGGCCGACCCCGAGCCTCCGCGGCCGTCTCCCGCGACGCCCGAGCGCCCGGTGACCGGCGGACGCGCCGAGCGCCGCAAGGCCGCCAAGGGCCGCGGCCGCCGCCGCAAGGGCTCCTCGCCCGCGCCCGCCACGCCGCCGTCCCAGGACCCCGGCAGGCCGCTGACCCGCGTGGAGGCCCGGCGGGCCGCCCGCGCCCGCAAGGACAGCGTGGGCGTCGTCGCCAGCCGGGTCGTCGGCGAGGTGTTCATCACCTTCGGCGTCGTGATGCTGCTCTTCGTCACGTACCAGCTCTGGTGGACGAACATCCGCGCCGGCCTGGAGGTCGACAAGGCGAAGAAGGGCATCGAGGACGCCTGGGCGGAGGGCCGCAAGCCCGACGCCTTCGAGCCCGGCCAGGGCTTCGCGATCATGTACATCCCCAAGCTGGACGTCGTCGTGCCCATCGCCGAGGGCATCAACAAGGAGAAGGTCCTCGACCGCGGCATGGTCGGCCACTACGCCGAGCCCCCGCTCAAGACCGCCATGCCCTCCGACAAGCAGGGCAACTTCGCGGTCGCCGGGCACCGCAACACCCACGGCGAGCCCTTCCGCTACATCAACAGGCTCACCCCGGGCGACCCGATCGTCGTCGAGACGCAGGACGCGTACTACACGTACGAGATGGCGAGCATCCTGCCGCAGACCCCGCCCTCCAACGTGTCGGTGATCCAGCCCGTGCCGGAGGGCTCCGGATTCACCGGGCCGGGCCGGTACATCACGCTCACGACCTGCACGCCCGAGTTCACCAGTACCTACCGCATGATCGTGTGGGGCAAGATGGTCGACGAACGCCCGCGCAGCAAGGGGAAACCGGACGCGCTCGTAGGCTAGGGCGGCCTGGCTTCGACCTCCAGACGGGACAGATGTAGTGGCACGTGCGCGCAACCGGATCGCCGGCGTCATCAGTGTGTTCGGCGAGCTGTTGATCACCGCTGGGGTGCTCATGGGGCTCTTCGTCGTCTACTCCCTGTGGTGGACGAACGTCCTGGCCGACCGCGCGGCCGACAAACAGGGCGACGAGGTGCGCGACCACTGGGCGTCCACGGGCCCCGGCGCCCTCGACACCAAGGACGGCATCGGCTTCCTCCACGTACCGGCGATGAAGAACGGCGAGGTGCTGGTCAAGAAGGGCACCGACCCCAAGACCCTCAACAACGGCGTCGCCGGCTACTACACCGCCCCGGTCAAGTCCGCCCTGCCCTCCGCCAAGCAGGGCAACTTCACGCTGGCCGCGCACCGCGACGGGCACGGGGCGAAGTTCCACAACATCCACAAGCTCAAGACCGGCGACTCGATCATCTTCGAGACCAAGGACACCTGGTACGTCTACAAGGTCTACAAGACGCTCCCGGAGACGTCGAAGTTCAACGTGGACGTCCTCCAGCCGGTCCCGAAGGAGTCGGGCAAGACCAGGCCGGGCCGGTACATCACGCTCACGACCTGCACGCCGATGTACACCTCCGACTACCGCTACATCGTCTGGGGCGAGCTGGAGCGCACGGAAAAGGTCGACAGCGCCCGCACGCCCCCGGCGGAGCTGCGCTGATCCTACGTACCTCGTACGTACGGCAGAGCCCCGGCACCCTCCACAGGGTGCCGGGGCTCTGCCGTACGTGTCCGCCGTGAGCGGTATCAGTCCCGCTCGCGGACGCTGATCCCGGACGGGCCGCCGAAGAAGCCGCCGTCCTCGTCGTTGTCGCCGTTGTTGCCGTTACCGCCGCCGTTGCCGCCCTGGCAGCCCAGGGTCGTCAGCGTGACGGTGGTGGACGCCGGGTCCACCGGGGTACCGGGCTTCGGGTCGCTGTCGGTCACGATGGCGTTGTCATCGGCCGGGCAGCCCTGGGCGACCTGGATGTTGGTGAAGCCGCTCGCGCCCAGCGTCTGCTTGGCCTGGCCCACCGTCTGCGTCCGCACCTCGGGCACCGGGACCTGCTGCTGCTGCGGGCCCTTGGAGACCTTGAGGGTGACCTCGCTGCCCTTGGGGGCCTTGGTGTCGCCCTCGGGGCTCTGCCCGACGACGGTGTTCGCGGGCTGGTCGGAGTCGACGTCCTCCCGCTTGACCGTGAAGCCGAGCGTCTCGAGCTGGGACTTCGCGGCGTCGAACTGCTGGCCCGTGACCGGCGGCACGTTGCGTTCCGCCTGCTTGGACACCGTGATGGTGACCTCGGTGCCCTTCTCGGCCTGGGTGCCGCCGGCCGGGTCCTGCGACAGCACCTCGCCCGCCTCCTGGTCGGACTCCTTGTACTCGACCTTGACGGTGAAGCCCTTGTTCTCCAGGTTCTCCCGAGCCGTGTTCTCCGACTGCTCCACGACGCTCGGCACCTCGATCTTCGCGGCGCCCTCGGAGACGACGACGTTGATGGTCTCGCCCTCCTCCAGCGTCCCGGACTCCGGCGACTGGCTGCAGATCACGCCCTTCGGGCGGTCACAGGCCTCCGAACCGGACCGGGCGATCTTCAGCCCGGCCTTCTCCACCGTCTGCTCGGCCTCCGCGAAGGGCTTGCCCACCACCTGGGGTACGTCGATCGGGTCCGAGCCGCCGCCCTGGTTGTTGAAGACGGCCTTGCCGATCAGGATCGCGCCGACCAGCACCAGGATGCCCGCCAGGATCAGCAGGATCGTCGAGAGGTTCGACTTCCGCTGGCCGCCGCGGCGGCGGTCCGGGCGGTCGTCGTAGCCGAAACCGCCGTCGTCCGGGTTCATGGGCGGCAGCATCGACGTCTGCCCGGCCGGGTCGGCCTGGCGCAGCGCGGTGGTCGCCTGCTCGTCCGGGCCGTAGCCCCCGCCGTACCCGGCGGCGCCCATGGCCGCCGTCGCGGCGACCGGCTGGCCGTCGAGGCACGCCTCGATGTCGGCGCGCATCTCGTCGGCCGACTGGTAGCGGTAGTCGGGGTCCTTGACCAGCGCCTTCAGGACGATGGCGTCCATCTCGGGCGTGATCTCGGGGTCGAAGTTGCTGGGCGGCTGCGGCTCCTCGCGTACGTGCTGGTACGCCACCGCGACCGGGGAGTCGCCCACGAACGGCGGGCGGACGGTCAGCAGCTCGTACAGCAGGCAGCCGGTGGAGTACAGGTCGGACCGGGCGTCGACCTGCTCGCCCTTGGCCTGCTCCGGGGAGAGGTACTGGGCGGTGCCGATCACGGCCGCGGTCTGCGTCATGGTCATCCCGGCGTCGCCCATGGCGCGGGCGATGCCGAAGTCCATGACCTTGACCTGGCCGGTGCGGGTCAGCATGACGTTCGCCGGCTTGATGTCGCGGTGGACGATGCCGGCCCGGTGCGAGTACTCCAGCGCCTGGAGGATGCCGACCGTCATCTCCAGCGTGCGCTCGGGCAGTAGCTTGCGCCCCGAGTGAAGAAGCTCACGCAAGGTGGAGCCGTCGACGTACTCCATCACGATGTACGGGATGGAGATGTTGTCGACGTAGTCCTCGCCGGTGTCGTAGACCGCGACGATCGCCGGGTGGTTGAGCGAGGCGGCCGACTGGGCCTCACGGCGGAACCGGGCCTGGAAGGACGGGTCACGGGCGAGGTCGGCCCGCAGCGTCTTCACGGCGACGGTGCGGCCGAGCCGGGTGTCGTGGGCGAGGTAGACCTCCGCCATGCCACCGCGGCCGAGCACCGAGCCCAGCTCGTACCGGCCGCCGAGGCGACGCGGCTCTTCCATAACTGTTCCAGCCCTCTCCGTCAGTCCCGACCGCACCCCTCTGTGTGGTCCGGCGGTGTGCTGTTCGCGCATACGCTACCGGCCACGGGAAGTCGATCGGACCGCGACCACTACCTGATACGCGACCGGTACACACCGGCACTCAGGCGCACCCGCGGCTTCCCGCGTCACTTCTTGCTGTCGAGTACCGCCTTCATCACATCGCGGGCGATCGGCCCGGCGAGGCCGCCACCGCTGATGTCGTCACGCGTCGCGTCGGAGTCCTCGACGATGACGGCGACGGCGACGGGAGACCCGTTGTCGGTCTTGGCGTACGAGATGAACCACGCGTAGGGGCGGGCCTTGTTCTTCTCGCCGTGCTGGGCGGTACCGGTCTTGCCACCGACCGTCACACCGTCGATCTTCGCCCGGCCGCCGGTGCCGTTGTCGCTGTTGACGACGCTCTCCATCATCTCCTGGACGAGCTGAGCGGTCTTCGCCGACATCGGCTGGCTCATCTCCTCCGGCTCGTGCTTCTCCAGCACGTCGAGGTCCGGGGAGCGCAGCTCGTCCACCATGTACGGCTTCATCAGCTTGCCGTCGTTGGCGATCGCCGCGGCGACCATGGCCATCTGGAGCGGGGTGGTCGCGGTGTTGAACTGGCCGATGGAGGAGAGCGCGTTACCCGGGCGGTCCATGTTCTTGTCGTAGACGGACATGGAGGCGCGGACCGGGGTATCGATCTCCGCGTTGTTGAAACCGAACTTCTCCGCCATCTTCACCATGTCGTCGCGGCCGACCTCATGGCCGAGCTTGGCGAAGACCGAGTTGCAGGAGACCTCCAGCGCGTACTTCAGCGTGGCGTTCTCACAGCCCCGGGCGTGGTTCTTCATCGGCGTACGGGTGTCCGGCAGGATGTACGGCTCGGGCGTCGTGGTCGCCGCGTTGATGTCGGTGACCTTGCCGTACTCCAGTGCCGCGGCGGCCGTCAGCACCTTGAAGGTGGAGCCGGGCGGGTAGATCTCGCGCAGCGCGCGGTTCAGCTTCGGCTTGTCCTTGTCCTTCTCCAGCGCCTGCCAGGCCTTGGCGTCCTTGTCGTGGTAGCCGGCGAAGGAGGACGGGTCGTACGAGGGGGTCGACGCCAGCGCCAGGATCTTGCCGGTCGACGGCTCGATCGCGACGACGGAGCCCTTCTTGTCGCCGAGGCCCTCGAAGGCGGCCTTCTGGGCGGCGCCGTTGAGGGTGGTGACGACGTCGCCGCCCTTCTTCTTGTCACCGGTGAACATCGACATGGTGCGGTCGAAGAAGAGCCGGTCGTCGTTGCCGGTCAGGATGCCGTCGTGGAGCTTTTCGAGCTGGTTGGCGTCGAAGGCCTGCGAGGCGTAGCCCGTCACCGGCGCCCACATGGGGCCGTCCACGTAGGTGCGCTTGTACCGGTAGAAGGGGTCCTTGGAGTCGACGGAGCCGGTGATGGGCTTGCCGTCGACGATGATGTTGCCGCGCGGGTTGGCGTACCGCTCGATGGTGACCCGCTTGTTGCTCTCGTGCGCGCTCAGCTCGCCGGCGCGGACGTACTGGATCCAGTTGTCCCGGATCAGCAGGGCGAGCACGAGCAGGCCGCAGAAGATCGCGATATGGCGCAGGGGCTTGTTCACGGTCGGACCACCTGGGTCATCTCGGCGTCGGGGGACGGGGCGGGCGCCGGCGCGGGACGGCGGGCGGTGTCGCTGATCCGGAGCAGGATGGCGATCAGGGCCCAGTTGGCGATCACGGAGGAACCGCCGTACGCGAGGAACGGCATGGTCATACCGGTCAGCGGGATCAGGCCCATGACGCCACCGGCGACGACGAAGATCTGGAGGGCGAAGGCCCCGGACAGGCCGGTCGCCAGCAGCTTGCCGAACGGGTCGCGGGCGGCGAGCGCGGTACGGATGCCCCGTTCGACGATCAGCGCGTACATCAGCAGGAACGCCATCACGCCGGCGAGCCCGAGCTCCTCGCCGACGGTGGCGAAGATGAAGTCGGAGTTGGCGGCGAAGCCGATCAGGTCGGAATTGCCCTGGCCGAGGCCGGTGCCGAGGGTGCCGCCGGAGCCGAAGGACATCAGCACCTGGGTCATCTGGTCACAGGCCTGGGCCATGTTGGAGCCCTCGGGCGCCGTCTCCAGGCACCCGAAGGGGTCGAGCCACGCGGCGACACGGGACTTGACGTGGCTGGCGGTCGAGCCGACGACGACCGCGCCGCCCACCGCCATCAGCAGACCCATGATGATCCAGCTCGTCCGCTCGGTGGCCACGTACAGCATGATCACGAACATGCCGAAGAACAGCAGCGACGTACCGAGGTCGTTCTCGAAGACCAGGATGAGCAGGCTGACGGCCCAGATCGTGAGGATCGGGCCGAGGTCACGGCCACGGGGCAGGTAGAGCCCCATGAAGCGGCGGCTCGCCAGCGCGAGGGCGTCCCGCTTCACCATCAGGTAGCCGGAGAAGAAGACCGCGATGACGATCTTCGCGAACTCACCGGGCTGGATGGAGAAGGGACCGACCTTGATCCAGATCTTGGCGCCGAAGACATTGGAGCCGAGGCCGGGAACCAGCGGCAGGAGCAGCAGGATGACCGCCACCACCATGGAGATGTACGTGTAGCGCTGGAGGACGCGGTGGTCCTTCAGGAACATCAGCACCAGCAGGAAGAGCGCGACGCCGATCGCCGAGTACATGAGCTGCTTGGGCGCGTCCGGCGTGAAGGTGTCGTACCGCGCGATGATGCGCGGCGACTGGTCCAGCCGCCAGATCAGCACCAGGCCGAGCCCGTTGAGCAGTGTCGCCAGCGGCAGCAGGATCGGGTCCGCGTACTTCGCGAACCTCCGCACCAGCAGGTGGGCGATGCCGGCCAGCAGGCCCAGCCCGATGCCGTAGCCGAGCATGCCCGCCGGGACCTTGCCGTCGATGGCGAGGCCCACGTTGAGGTAGGCGAACACCGGGATGGCGACGGCGAAGCCGAGCAGCGCCAGTTCGGTGTTCCGGCGGCTCGGCAGGTCGATCGCGCCGATGGTGGTCGTGTTGGTGACAACGCTCATGGTGGTGAAAGGCCCCCCTACGGGTGCTTAGCTCTTGCCGCAGTTCGAGGCCAGCTTCTGCTCCTCCTCCGAGAGGGTGGGGCCCGGAGTGGGAGTGGCTGCGGTGCTGGTGGTGGGCTTGGGCGTGGGTTCGGTCGGCAGGCCGGTCGTGCCGCCGGCCTGGCCCTCACCGGGAGGCGCGGCGGGTACCCGGTCGGCCGCCGCCTGGCGCTGCTCCTGCTTCTTGCAGGCGGACGCCTGGACGGCGAGCTCCTCGATCTTGTCCTGGGCCTTGTCGAGGCTGCCGCCGGCGATGGTCTCCTCGACCTGCTTGCGCTGGTAGTCGGGGAGGTACTTGAGTTCGATCTCGGGGTGGTCCTTCTCGACCTCCGAGAGCGAGACCCACGCCAGGTCCTGGCTGATGCCACGGTAGAGCGCGACGTGCTCGTCCTTGGTGCCGACGTAGTACTGGGTCTGGGTCCAGCGGTAGCCGCCGTACGTCGCGCCGCCGACCACGGCCAGGGCGAGCACGATGAAGAACGATCTCTTCAGCCACTTGCGGCCGCTGCGCGGCTTGGTGAAGTCCTCGTCGCTGTACGCGCCGAAGCCGCCCTCCGGCGGCATGCCGCCGTACCCGAGGTCGTCGCCGCTGCCGGGCGGGCCGAACCCGCCGCCGGGCGGCTGCGGGGCCTGGCGGCCGAGACCCGCGGCACGGCCCGCCGGGGTCTCCATGGCGCCGCCGTCGTTGAGCTGCTGCTGGTTCTCGGCGACCGCACCCACGATGACCGGGGTGTCGCTGAGCTGACCGGCGAGGGTGTCACCGCCGTCGACGTCGAGGACGTCCGCGACGATCACGGTGATGTTGTCCGGGCCGCCGCCGCGCAGCGCGAGCTGGATCAGGTCCTGGACGGTCTCCTGCGGGCCCTGGTAGCTGGCGAGGGTCTCCTCCATCGTCTGGTGGGAGACGACGCCGGAGAGGCCGTCGGAGCAGATCAGGTACCGGTCTCCGGCCCGTACCTCCCGGATGGAGAGGTCGGGCTCGACGTGGTCGCCACTGCCCAGCGCGCGCATCAGGAGCGAGCGCTGCGGGTGGGTGGTGGCCTCCTCCTCGGTGATGCGGCCCTCGTCGACGAGGCGCTGCACCCATGTGTGGTCCTGGGTGATCTGCGTCAGGACGCCGTCGCGCAGCAGGTACGCGCGGGAGTCGCCGACGTGGACCAGGCCGAGCCGCTGGCCCGTCCACAGCAGGGCGGTCAGGGTGGTGCCCATGCCCTCGAGCTGCGGGTCCTCCTCGACCATCAGCCGGAGCTGGTCGTTGGCCCGCTGCACCGCCGTACCGAGCGAGGTGAGGATGTCGGAGCCGGGCACGTCGTCGTCGAGCGTGACGAGCGTGGAGATCACCTCGGAGGAGGCGACCTCACCGGCGGCCTGGCCGCCCATGCCGTCGGCGATCGCGAGCAGGCGGGGACCGGCGTAGCCGGAGTCCTCGTTGCCCTCGCGGATCATGCCCTTGTGCGATCCGGCGGCGAAACGCAGTGACAGACTCATGCGCACCTGCCCTGTCGACTCCGACGCCTCCGGGTACAGCCGGTCTCGAGCCACACTGCCCACCCTCCGGTCGGGAGCCTGTGCCGGTCACCTGTGGGCACCGCTGCGGCTCGCTCGCTCCGCTCGCTCATTGTCGTACTACTTCCGCAGCTCGATGACGGTCTTGCCGATGCGGATCGGCGCGCCCAGCGGAATGGGTGTCGGGGTGGTGAGTCGGGTCCGGTCGAGATACGTGCCGTTGGTGGACCCGAGATCCTCGACGATCCACTGGCCGTCACGGTCCGGGTAGATCCTGGCATGCCTGCTGGACGCGTAGTCGTCGTCCAGGACGATCGTGGAGTCGTGCGCGCGGCCCAGGGTGATCGTCTGGCCCTGGAGGGCGACCGTGGTGCCCGTGAGGGTGCCCTCGGAGACGACCAGCTTGGTCGGGGCCCCGCGGCGCTGACGGCCGGACTGCTGGCGCTGCTGCGGCGGTGCCGCGGCCTGCTGGCGGGCGGCCTGCTGCGGACGCGCGCCCTCGCGGCGCGAACCCCGCTGCGTGACGCGCGTACCGAACAGGTCGCTGCGGATGACCTGAACGGCCACGATGACGAACAGCCACAGTACGGCGAGGAAACCCAACCGCATGACCGTGAGGGTCAGCTCTGACATTGCCCCCGCTTCACCCTTCGGCTTGCCGGTAAACGATGGTGGTACTGCCCACGACGATCCGCGAGCCGTCGCGGAGCGTAGCGCGGGTGGTGTGCTGCCCGTCCACCACGATGCCGTTGGTGGACCCGAGATCCTGGATCGTCGAGGGCGTTCCGGTCCGGATCTCGCAGTGACGGCGCGATACGCCGGGGTCGTCGATCCGCACGTCGGCCTCGGTGCTGCGGCCCAGCACCAGCGTCGGGCGGGAGATCTGATGGCGGGTGCCATTGATCTCGATCCAGCGGCGCACCTGGGCGCCGGGCATGGGTGCCGCCGGGCCCGGCGGGCGGCCGGCGGCGGGCGGACGGTTCATACCGGGCGGCGGGGCCGCCGGCATCGGAGGGGCACCGGCCGGAGGGTAGCCGTACCCACCGGGACGCCCGGCGGCCGGCGGCGCGGCGTGTCCGGCGTGGCCCGCGGGGCCTGCCGGGGCCTGCGACTGTGACGTACTCGACGCGAGCGTCCGGCTGCGTACCCGGTACAGACCCGTGTCGAGGTCGTCCGCCTTCTCCAGGTGGACCTTGATCGGCCCCATGAAGGTGTACCGCTGCTGCTTGGCGTAGTCGCGCACCAGGCCCGACAGCTCGTCGCTGAGCTGGCCCGAGTACGGGCTGAGGCGCTCGTAGTCCGGCGCGCTCAGCTCCACGATGAAGTCGTTGGGGACGACCGTACGGTCGCGGTTCCAGATCGAGGCGTTGTTGTCGCACTCGCGCTGGAGGGCGCCCGCGATCTCGACGGGCTGGACCTCGGACTTGAAGACCTTGGCGAAGGTGCCGTTGACCAGACCTTCGAGACGCTGCTCGAAACGCTTCAGGACTCCCATGGGGCACCTCCTCCGTCGTTGCCGTCCTGGTACTGCTTACTGATCGTATCCACGCGTCGGGAAATCGGCTGGTTCCCCTTCTCTGGCCTGTGGACGAGTGTCACCTCTCACAGGGATCGTAGAGGCGCCCTCCAGACAGTGTCCCGCACCTGAGGTGCACCCTGGAGGAGTGGGTACGGCGCGAGGCCGTTCCCTGTTGTGCGGTCGTGCCGGGGTGTGGGTTCCGGTTCCCGCGTCGGCCCCCCTCTCCTCCTTACCCCTCTCTGTTCGCCGTCGGGGTGCCCGAAACAAACGGATGTGAATCCACCTCCAGCGGCGTGCTAATCTTCAGATGTCGCCAGGCGATCGCACCGGGAAACCGGTGGGGAACCAAGCGGCAACACCCAATGCGCGGGTGGCGGAATAGGCAGACGCGCTGGATTCAGGTTCCAGTGCCCGCAAGGGCGTGGGGGTTCAACTCCCCCCTCGCGCACCACCAGGAACGGGTGGCATCGATCACGATGCCACCCGTTCTGCTGTGTTTCGGGCACATTGTCCGTTTGTCTGTGCGGGGTCTCTGTGCGGGTGTCTGTGCGGGCGGGTCCGTGCCGGGCGCGGCGGCGTGTGAGGAAGCTCTCAGGCGTTGCGGTTGTAGCGGAGGAGGTAGGCCGCGAAGCGGTCGAGGTCCTCCGTGGACCAGTCCGCGAGGCGTTCCAGGTAGGCGGCGCGGCGGCTGGCGTGGGTGGAGGACAGGGCCCGGGTGCCCGCCTCGGTGGGGTGCAGCACCTGGACGCGGTGGTCGGCGGGGTCGGGGCGGCGCTCGACGAGCCCGAGCTTCTCAAGGGTGGCGACCTGCCGGCTCACGGTCGACTTGTCGAGCATGTAGTGGGCGGCGAGGTCTGTGGCGCGGCAGCCGTGCTGCTCGTCGATGTGCGCCAGCAGCGTGTACGAGACGAGCGACAGCTCGGGGTGGAGCCGTGCGGCCGTGGCGCGGGCGCGACGGGCGAACGCGGTCAGCTCGCGCTGGATGGTGTCGACCGACTCGTCGCGT
Source organism: Streptomyces sp. NPDC049837 (assembly GCF_040674455.1). Taxonomy (NCBI): domain Bacteria; kingdom Bacillati; phylum Actinomycetota; class Actinomycetes; order Kitasatosporales; family Streptomycetaceae; genus Streptomyces; species Streptomyces sp. NPDC049837. The sequence continues at coordinate 252,061 of NZ_JBFAMP010000004.1, forward strand.
CCGACTGAGTGTCCGACTGAGTGTCCGACTGACATGTGGGGGTCACCTCCGCCCTCGCCCCTTCGGTCGTCTCCGCCCTTGCCCCTTCGGTCGTCCCGGGTACCGCGGCTGCGCTCCGTTATCCACAGGCGGGGACGGGTGGCCGGTGGCGGCGGTACCGTCTGGGGCAACTTGGCAACTTGGCAACTGGGCGATGGTCGACGGGGGCGGGGCTCATGGGTGACATCCGGACGGCGGTGCCGGCGCAGCGCGGTGCCGGTGGTGGCGGTGCGCGCATACCGGTGGTGCCGGGGTTCGCCGCTGCCGTGGGCGGCGACCGGGGTGCGGGGGCTTCGCCCAAGGAGCGGGGCAAGGCGCTGCGCGAGAAGGTTCCCCGGTCGTCGCACGGCTCGCTGCGGTCGGTGGCAGGGCGGCCCGATGCCGTGCGGGCGGTGGAGGAGTCGAGCCGGGGGCGGGTGCCCGGGCTGGCGCCGATACGGGTGGGCAGGATGGCCGCGACGCCGTTCGCGTTCCTGCGCGGCGCGGCCGGGCTGATGGCGCACGACCTGGCGGGTACGCCGGTCACCGGGATCGGCGCGCAGATATGCGGGGACGCCCACGCGGCGAACTTCGGGCTGTACGGCGATGCGCGCGGCCGGCTCGTCATCGACCTGAACGACTTCGACGAGACCGTGGTCGGCCCCTGGGAGTGGGACGTCAAGCGGCTGGCGACGTCGCTGGTGCTCGCCGGCCGGGAGGCGGGCGCGGACGAGGACGTGTGCCGGGCGGCGGCGTTCGACGCGGTGGGCGCCTACCGGCGGACCATGCGGCTGCTGGCCAGGCTGCCGGTGCTGGACGCCTGGAACGCGATCGCCGACGAGGAGCTCGTCTCGCACACCGACGCCCGGGACCTGCTCGGCACGCTGGAGCGGGTGGCGGAGAAGGCGCGGGGCAACACCAGCGCCCGGTTCGCCGCCAAGGCGACGGAGGACTGCCCGGACGGCGGGCGGCGGTTCGTGGACGCGCCGCCGGTGCTGCGCCGGGTGCCGGACGAGGAGGCCGCGGCGGTGGCCGCGTCGCTGGGCGCGTACGTGGAGACGCTGCCGGAGGACCGGCTGCCGCTGCTGGCGCGGTACGCGATCCACGACGTGGCGTTCCGGGTGGTGGGCACCGGGAGCGTGGGGACGCGTTCGTATGTGGTGCTGCTGCTGGACCACCGGGGCGAGCCGCTGGTGCTCCAGGTGAAGGAGGCGCGGCCGTCGGCGCTGCTGCCGTACCTGCCGGAGGTGGGCTTCCCGGTGGCGGAGGTGGCGCACGAGGGGCAGCGCGTGGTCCTCGGGCAGAAGCGCATGCAGGTCGTCAGCGACAACCTGCTGGGCTGGACGACGGTCGAGGGCAGGCCGTATCAGGTGCGGCAGTTCCGTAACCGCAAGGGGAGCGTCGACCCGGCCGCGCTGGCCGCCGACCAGGTCGACGACTACGGGCGGATGACCGGGGCCCTGCTGGCCCGGGCGCACGCGCACAGCGCCGACCCCAGGCTGATCGCCGGATACTGCGGCAAGAACGACGAGCTGGACGAGGCGATCGCCCGGTTCGCCGTGGCGTACGCGGACCGGACGGAGGCCGACCACGCCGATCTGCTGACGGCGGTCCGGAGCGGGCGCATAGCCGCCGAGCTGGGGGTGTGACGGGCGGGGCCCGCTCGCCCGTACGCTGGTCGGGTGACGACCCCGAACGACGACGTGACCGGTGCTCCGACCCCCGACGCGGCTTCCGGTGCGGCCGCTGGCGCGGCTTCCGGTGCGGCCGACGAGGCCGAGCGCCCGGAGGCGCGGCTGGAACGAGCGGTGCGCGCGGCGGAACAGGCACTGATCGAGTTCGAGATCGCGGTGGAGACGTTCCGGGTGGAGGTGGAGAACTTCTCCCGGCTGCACCACCAGAAGCTCGGCCCGATGTACACACGGCTGGACGAGCTGGACGCGCTGATCGCGGAGGCCAGGGCCGCCCGTACCGGAGATCCGGAGGACGTGCGCAAGGCGCAGTCCGCGCGGGCGCTGGTGATGCCGATGCCGGGTGTCGACGAGCTGTTCGGCGACTGGATGGACTCCGACGGCCTGCCGCCCGAGGCCGCCGCGATGCTCACCGACCGGCCGGTGCAGCCGCCCCGGCGGGTGCGGCCGAGCGACGAGGCGCGCAAGCTCTACCGCGAGCTGGCCCGCAAGGCGCACCCGGACCTGGCGCGCGACGAGAAGGAGCGGGAGCGGCGCGAGGAGTTCATCACGCGCGTCAACGCCGCGTACGGGCGCGGTGACGAGGCCCTGCTGCGGGAGCTGTCCGAGGAATGGGCGGCGGGCCCGGCGCCGGCGGCCACGCGGCTCAGCGAGAGCGAGGAGCTGTACGCCAGGCTCGAATGGCTGGCCCGGCGCAAGGAACTGCTGACCGTGGTCGCGCGGGACCTGGAGGACAGCGCGATCGGCGCGATGCTGCGGATGGCGCCCGACGACCCGGACCGGCTGCTGGAGGAGATCGCCGAGCAACTGCTGGCGCAGGTCGCCGAGCGTGAGGCGGAGCTGGCCGCGCTGGTGCAGTAGCGTCGGAAGGTAGCCCCATCGACCAGCGCACGACGAGAGAAGGCCTGATCCATGAACTTCGCACCGCTGCCCACCGTGGACGTCGCGTCCGTCCCGGCCGACGGGCTGGTGCTCGACGTCCGTGAGGCCGACGAGTGGGCGGCCGGGCACGTCGAGGGCGCCCTGCACGTGCCGATGAGCGACTTCGTGGCCCGGTTCGGTGAGGTGACCGAGGCGGTCGCCGACGGCCGCCGCGCCTATGTCATGTGCCGCGTCGGCGGCCGGTCGGCCCAGGTGACCCAGTACCTGGTCCAGCAGGGCATCGACGCCGTGAACGTCGACGGCGGCATGCTCGCCTGGGAAGGCGCGGGCCGCCCCATCGTCACCGACAACGGCAGCCCGGCCTTCGTTCTCTAGCCCCGGGCGGGGCTGCCGGCCGGCGCGGTTGTGGTGCGGGCGGGCGCGGACGGCCGGGGTGGCCGAGCGTGGCGGCGGCCGGGGTGGTCGAGCGGCGCTCAGCTCAGGGGGTGCGCGGCCAGGAGGTCGCCGAGTGTCTCTTCGTGGGCCGCGGCCGGGCCGAGTGAGAGTTCCAGGTGCTTGGCCCAGGCGTGGTAGCGGTGCAGGGGGTAGTCGGTGTCCGCGCCGAAGCCGCCGTGCAGGTGCTGGGCCGTCTGCACGACCCGCCGTACGCCTTCTGAGGCCCAGATCTTCGCCACCGCGATGTCCCCGGAGGCGGGCAGCGCCCCGGCGGCGCCGGAACCGATTCGCCACGCCGCCTGCCAGAGGGTGACCTCCATGGCTCGCAGGTCGATGTAACGGTCGGCGGCCTGCACGGCGACCGCCTGGAAGGTCGCGACCGGGAACCCGAACTGTTCCCGTTTGCCGGTGTACGCCGCGGTCATCGCGAGCACGGCCTCCCCGAGGCCCAGCGCCAGCGCGCACGTCCCGGTGGTGAGCAGCCCGCGCAGCCACTCCCAGGCGCCCTCGGTGTCGATGACCTCGCGGGTCGTGACGCGCACGGAGTCGAGCCGTGCCTCGGCGAGCAGTTCGCCGTTCGTGGAGACCTGGTCGGCGAGGGTGAGCCCGTCGTGGCCGGGGGGCACCAGGACGATGACCGTGCGGCCCTCGGGCGTGTGCGCCGGTATGGCGATGCGGTCCGCGCACCGCGCCCACGGGACGCCCGTCTGCGTCCCGTCGAGCACCCAGCGGTCACCCTCCCGGCGGGCCGTCACCGCGAGCTCGGCCGGGTCGTGGCCGCTGCGGCCGTTGGCGCCGACCGTGAGCACCAGGTCACCGCGGCCGACCCGGGGGAGCAGCTCGGCGGCCATGTCCGGGTCGCCGTGGCGCTCCAGGGTCATCGCGACCGCGCTGGTCTCCAGCAGCGGCACCCGGGCCAGTACCTTGGCCGACTCGCGCAGCACCAGGCAGAGCGCGATGGGGTCCAGGCCGGCGCCACCGTGCGCGGGCGCCAGCACCAGACTCAGCAGGTCCGCCGCCGCGAGCCTGGCCCACAGCGGCCGGTCGAACTCCTCGGCCACCGCGCCCGGCGTGAGCGCGGGGCTCGGTACGCCGTCGGGCGCGACGCCCGAGAAGACCGCCTTCGCCGCCTCGACGGCCGCCTGCTGCTCCTCGCTGAAGGTGAAGTCCACAGCCCTGCCCCTCCCGGCGCCACTTCATCTGACGGAGCGCCAAGATAGAACAGGTTCTAGGGGAAGGGAATGGGCTCAGCGGTCGAAGTCGAGCTCCACCTCCGGCGTCACCGGGTGCGACTGGCAGGCCAGTACGTAACCGGCGTCGGTCTCCTCGCTCTCCAGCGCGTAGTTGCGGTCCATCCGCACCTCGCCGTTGACCAGGAACGCGCGGCACGTGCCGCAGACCCCGCCCTTGCAGGCGTACGGCGCGTCCGCGCGGCTGCGCAGCACCGTCTCCAGCAGCGACTCCCCCTCCTGTACCGGCCAGGTACCGGACCGGCCGTCGAGGGTCGCGGTGAGCGTGGCGTGCGCGGGTATCGCCGCCGCCCGTACGGCCACCGGCGCCGAACCGTCGTCCACGTGGAAGATCTCCTGGTGGATACGGCCCCGGTCCACGCCCAGGCCCCGCAGGGCCCGTTCGGCGGCCATGACCAGACCGAACGGCCCGCACAGGAACCAGCCGTCCACCTCGTCGACCCGCAGCAGCGCCGGCAGCAGCCCGGTCAGCCGCTCCTGGTCCAGCCGCCCGGACGGCAGCCCCGCCTGCTGCTCCTCCCGCGACAGCACGGTCACGAGCTGGAAGCGGTCGGGGAACCGGTCCTTGAGGTCGGCGACCTCCTCCAGGAACATCGTCGAAGCGGCCGTGCGGTCACTGCGTATCAGGCAGAACCGGGCATCCGGTTCGCGGGCCAGCACCGTCGATGCCATGGACAGCACGGGGGTGATCCCGCTGCCGCCCACGATCGCCGCGAAGGTCCCGGGCCGCGGACGCAGCAGGAACCGGCCCATCGGCTCCATGACCTCGACCGTGTCGCCGACCTGGAGCTCCTTGAGCGCGTACGTGGAGAACTCGCCGCCCTCCACCAGCCGGATGCCCACCCGCAGCACCGGGTCCTCGCCCTCGGCGGCGGCGGGTGAGCAGATCGAGTACGTACGGCGGATCTCCTCGCCGCCAGTGCTCTCGCGGCGCAGCGCGAGGTGCTGGCCGGGGATGTGGCGGAAGGCCTCGCGCAGCTCGGGCGGCACCTCGAAGGTGACGGCGACCGAGTCGTCCGTGAGCCGCTCGACCTCGCTCACGCGGAGCGGATGGAACATCTACAACTCCTTGAAGTGGTCGAACGGTTCGCGGCAGGCGGTGCAGCGGCGCAGCGCCTTGCAGGCGGTGGACGAGAAGCGGCTCAGCAGCTCGGTCTCGGTCGAGCCGCAGTGCGGGCAGCGGATGGCCAGCGTGACCGGCACCGGTCCGGAGCCGGTGCCCTGGTGACGGGGCGGGGCTATGCCGAACTCGGCGAGCTTGCGGCGCCCCTCCGCGCTGATGTCGTCGGTCGACCATGCGGGGGAGAGGACCGTGACGACCGAGACCTCCGCCATGCCGTGGTCGTGCAGCACGCGCTCGATGTCCGAGGACATCGCCTCGACGGCCGGGCAGCCGGTGTACGTCGGGGTCAGTTCGACCCGGACCCGGCCGGGCGCGAGGACGTGCACCCCGCGCAGCACGCCGAGCTCCTCCAGCGTCAGTACGGGCAGCTCGGGGTCGGGAACCGAGCCGGCCAGCCGGCTCAGCTCCTCCTCCAGCGCCGTCAACTCCGCCGTGCCGGTCACCATGACGCCCCCGGGTGGCTGCGGTGCAGGTGCTGCATCTCGGCGAGCATCCGGCCGAAGCTCTCGGTGTGCAGGCCCTGGCGACCCGCACCGGCGCTCCACGCTCCCGTGCGGGGGCCGTCCGGAACGGTGAGCGTGGCCCGCTCCAGGACCGCCGTCACCGACGCCAGCCAGTCGGACTCCAGCTCCTGCCAGTCGAGGTCCAGCCCCTCGACCGGCTGGAACAGCTCGCCCGTGAAGCGCCACAGCGCCGTGCAGGCCCGCTGCATCCGCTCGTGGCTCTCGGCGGTGCCGTCACCCAGGCGCAGCGTCCACTGCTCGGCGTGGTCCTGGTGGTACGCGACCTCCTTGACCGCCTTGGCCGCGAGACCGGTCAGGTCACCACCGCCGTTCCCGTCGCCGGCCGCGGCCAGTCGGCCGTACAGCAGACGCTGGTAGGTGGAGAAGTACAACTGCCGGGCGATGGTGTGGGCGAAGTCGCCGTTCGGCTGCTCGACCAACTGGACGTTGCGGAACGCCCGCTCCTCCCGCAGGTAGGCCAGCTCGTCCTCGTCCCCGACGAGGGACAGCAGCACCCGCGCCTGGCCGAGCAGGTCCAGGGCGATGTTGGCCAGTGCGACCTCCTCCTCCAGGACGGGGGCGTGGCCGGCCCACTCCCCCAGCCGGTGCGACAGCACCAGCGCGTCGTCGCCGAGGGCGAGCGCGGCGGCGGTGCTCACGGTGGCGGTCACAGGTTCTTCACCCCCTCCGGGACCTCGTAGAAGGTCGGGTGCCGGTAGGGCTTGTCGGCGGCCGGCTCGAAGAACGGGTCCTTCTCGTCGGGCGAGGAAGCGGTGATCGCGGCGGAGGGCACGACCCAGATGGAGACGCCCTCGTTGCGGCGGGTGTACAGGTCACGGGCGTTGCGCAGCGCCATCTGCGCGTCCGGCGCGTGCAGGCTTCCCGCGTGCGTGTGGGACAGCCCGCGGCGCGAGCGCACGAACACCTCCCACAGCGGCCAGTCGCTGGTCGTCATGCCGTCGCCTCCCCGTGCTTGGCCGCGTACGCCGCCGCGGCCTCCCTGACCCAGGCGCCTTCCTCGTGGGCGCGGCGGCGCTGGGTGATGCGCTGTTCGTTGCAGGGCCCATTGCCCTTGAGGACTTCCCAGAACTCGGTCCAGTCGATGGGACCGAAGTCGTAGTGCCCGCGCTCCTCGTTCCACCGGAGGTCCGGGTCGGGGAGTGTGAGGCCGAGCGTCTCCGCCTGGGGGACGCAGATGTCGACGAACCGCTGGCGCAGCTCGTCGTTCGAGTGCCGCTTGATCTTCCAGGCCATGGACTGCGCCGAGTGCGACGACTCGTCGTCCGGCGGGCCGAACATCATCAGCGACGGCCACCACCAGCGGTTCACCGCGTCCTGCGCCATCGCGTGCTGCTCGGGCGTGCCGCGCGAGAGGGCGAGGAGCGACTCGTACCCCTGGCGCTGGTGGAACGACTCCTCCTTGCAGATCCGCACCATCGCGCGGGCGTACGGACCGTAGGAGCAGCGGCACAGAGGCACCTGGTTGGTGATCGCCGCGCCGTCCACGAGCCAGCCGATGGCGCCGACGTCGGCCCAGGTCAGCGTCGGGTAGTTGAAGATCGAGGAGTACTTCTGGCGGCCGGTGTGGAGCTTGTCGAGCAGCTCGTCACGGCTGGTGCCGAGGGTCTCGGCGGCGCTGTAGAGATACAGCCCGTGTCCGGCCTCGTCCTGCACCTTGGCCATCAGGATCGCCTTGCGCCGCAGCGAGGGCGCGCGAGTGATCCAGTTCGCCTCCGGCTGCATGCCGATGATCTCGGAGTGGGCGTGCTGGGCGATCTGCCGGACGAGTGTGGCGCGATAGGCGTCCGGCATCCAGTCGCGCGGCTCGATCCGCTCGTCGGCGGCCACGGCGGCGTCGAATGCCGCCTCGTACGCCTCCTGCGTGTCCGCAGTCACTGCCGTCATCGGGCCCCCTACCGACCGATCGTTCGGTTGAATGACTTCAATGGTGAGTCGGCGGCCCGTATGGTGTCAACCCTGTGGATAACTCCGGTGGATCGATCGGGAACGGGGACGGGGCGGGATGGACTCGTACGACAAGGAGGCCGGTGGCCGCGCCCAGCGCGCCACCGACACGGAAGGCTCCGCCCCCGTGACCCCTCCGGCCACCCCTGAGCCCGCTCCCGCTGCCGGCCCGGAACCCAGCCCCGGACCGGCGCCCGAGCCCCGGCCGGCACCCGCCCGCACATCCGCGGCGCCCCGTTACGCCGACCGGGCGAAGACCGCCGCGGATGCTCCCGCGCCGGACGCCCCCGCCTCGGACGTCCCCGCGTCGGGCTCCGTGCCCGCGCCGGACGCTCCCGCGCCGGGGTCGGCGCCCGGTTCGGGTGCCGCTGCGACGGGGCCCGTGCCCGGTCCGTCGGGGGGCAGGCCGCGGTGGGCCGTCGGGGCCCTGGGCGGAGCGGGCGACGACGGGACCGAGGGGCGCGGCCGGGGCGAGCGGGAAGGGGCGCTCGCGGTCGGGGCGGACGGGGATCCGCCAGGGCCGGGCGGGGGGATAGCCGCACTGTCGTTGCCGTACCAGATCGTGGCCGCCGTCTCCCTCGCGGTCGTCGGGATGTTCGCCTGCGTCCATCTGGCGATGGCGTTCCTGCACGTCGCGCCCTCGAACACGCTCACCAAGCAGCATGGCGAGGCCGTGGACGACTGGGTCTTCCCGGAGTTCGAGCAGAATTGGAAGCTCTTCGCCCCCAACCCGCTCCAGCAGAACATCGCCGTCCACGCCCGCGCCGAGGTCGTCGGTGACGACGGCCGGCGCAGGACCACCGGGTGGTTCGACCTCTCCGGCGACGACGGCGAAGCGATCCGGGGCAATCCCCTCCCCAGCCATGTGAACCAGAACGAGCTCCGCCGGGGCTGGGACTTCTTCGTGAACTCGCACACCAACGACAACCGCCCCAACGGCCTGCGCGGTCAGCTCTCCGAGCGTTACATCCGGCGCATCGCCATGCTGCGGCTCGAAGGACACCAGCTCGGCGGCAGGATCGAGCGCATACAGCTCCGCTCCGTCACGCGGGGCGTGGAGGCTCCCGTCTGGAGCGACGAGAAGACCGACACCCGGCCCTACTACCGGGTGCTCCCGTGGTGGACCGTGACCGCCGCCGACCTGCCCGGTGGCGTCAGCGGCGGCCGTACGGAGGCGGACAAGTGAGCCGGAGCAGCACCCCCGCCCGCACCCGTACCGAGCCGCTCGACCGCCGGCTCGCCCGCGCCATCCAGCGGGTCACCGGCGCGGCCCTCGGCCCGTACCAGACCGCCGTCGTACGCATCGGCTTCGCCGCCGCCTGGCTGCTGTTCCTGCTGCGGGAGTTCCCCCACCGCCACGAGCTGTACGGGCCGGACGGCCCCTGGGCGTGGGACATGGGCCAGCAGCTCATCGCGAACAACCATGCCTTCACGGTCCTGATGTGGTCGGACAGCGTCCTCTGGTTCGAGGCCGTGTACGCGCTCGCCGTACTGTCCAGCGCCCTGCTGCTGATCGGCTGGCGCACCCGCACCATGTCGGTGCTCTTCATGGTCGGCGTGCTGTCCCTCCAGAACCGCTCCATCTTCATGGGTGATGGCGGCGACAACGTCATCCACCTGATGGCCCTCTATCTCGTGCTGACCCGGTGCAGCCAGGTCTGGTCCCTCGATGCCCGCCGGGCGGCCCGCCCGGAGCCGCGGCGGGATGTGCTCGGGCCCGTGCTGTGGGGTGTGCTGGCGTTCGGGCTGGTGGCGGCGACGCTGTTCATCGACCGGACCGGCGAGATGTGGCTGCTGGTGCTGCTGTGGCTGCTGTGGGCGGCGCAGGGGCTGTGGTGGCTGGTGTGCCGGTACGCGCCCGGTCAGCCGCGCGTCCTGGCCGACGTGCTCGCCAATCTCGTCCACAACGCCGCGCTCGCCGTGATCATGGCCGAGGTGTGCCTGATCTACGCGACGGCCGGCTGGTACAAGATCCAGGGGTCGCGCTGGCAGGACGGCACCGCGCTGTACTACCCGCTCAAGCTGGACTACTTCACCCCGTGGCCGTTCCTGTCCGACCTGCTGGCCGCCAGTGGCGTGATGGTCATGGTGCTGACGTACGGCACGGTGATCGTGCAGGTCGCCTTCCCCTTCACCCTGTTCAACCGGCGGGTCAAGAACGTCCTGCTGGTGGCGATGATGCTGGAGCACGCGGGCATCGCGCTGCTGCTGGGCCTGCCGTTCTTCTCGCTGGCCATGATCGCCGCCGACGCCGTGTTCCTGCCGACCGTCTTCCTGGTCTGGCTGGGCGCCCGGGTCCGGCGCGGCCGGGAGCGGCTGCTGTCGCGCACCGGGGAGGTGCCGGAACCGCGGCCCGCCACCGAGGAGCCCGCCCCCCGTACCCTCGTGGGGTGAGCAGCGAGACCCCACTCCAGTACGACGACGGTTACGGCCCCGAGATCGGCGTCGGCCCGCACCCCCGGCCGTGGCCGGAGGACGAGCGGTACGACCCCGAGCTGCTCGCCGAGGGCGACCGGCGCAATGTCGCCGACCGCTACCGGTACTGGAGGCGCGAGGCGATCGTCGCCGACCTGGACACCCGGCGCCATGACTTCCACGTGGCGGTGGAGAACTGGGGCCACGACTTCAACATCGGCTCCGTCGTCCGGACCGCCAACGCCTTCCTGGCGAAGCAGGTCCACATCGTGGGCCGGCGGCGCTGGAACCGGCGCGGTGCCATGGTCACCGACCGGTACCAGCATGTCCGCCACCACCCGGACACCGAGTCGCTGACCGCCTGGGCGGACGCCGAGGGGCTGCCGATCATCGGGATCGACAACCTCCCCGGCGCCGTGCCGCTGGAGCGGACCGAGCTGCCGCGCCGCTGCGTGCTGCTGTTCGGGCAGGAGGGCCCGGGCCTCACGGAGGAGGCCCGCAAGCACGCGGCGATGGTCTGCTCGATCGCCCAGTTCGGCTCCACCCGGTCGATCAACGCGGGCGCGGCCGCGGCGATCGCCATGCACGCCTGGGTGCAGCGGTACGCGGAGATCTCCCCCTCGTAAACCCGGCCCTCACGCCGGGCGGCGCACCTCCACCACGCGGAAGCGGTTGGCCACGAACGCGCTGTCGCACAGGGCGGCGTTCGCCGCCGGGTTGCCGCCCGAGCCGTGGAAGTCGGAGAACGCCGCGGTCTGGTTGACGTACACCCCGCCCGTCAGGTTCAGCGACAGTTGCGCGGACTCCTCCAGGCAGACCTCCTCGACGGCGCGCTCGATGTCCGACGAGGTCGTGTACGCGCCGACCGTCATCGCGCCCTTCTCGCGTACCGTGCGCCGCAGCAGCTCCAGCGCGTCGGGGGTCGACTCGACCGAGACGGCGAAGGCGACGGGGCCGAAGCACTCGGACATGTACGCCGCTTCCGCGTCCGGCTTGGAGCCGTCGAGCTTGACGATGACGGGCGTTCGGACGACGGCGCCGGGGAAGTCGGGGTTGGTGACCTCGCGCGAGGCCAGCGCGACCTCGCCGAGCCCGGCGGCCGCCTCCAGGCGGGCCTTCACATCGGGGTTGACGATGGCGCCGAGCAGGGCGTTCGCCCGGGCGTCGTCGCCCAGCAGACCGTCCATCGCGCCCGCGAGGTCGGTGACCACCTCGTCGTACGACTTGGGTCCGGCGTCCGTCGTGATGCCGTCGCGGGGGATCAGCAGGTTCTGCGGGGTGGTGCACATCTGGCCGCTGTAGAGGGACAGCGAGAAGGCCAGGTTCGACAGCATGCCCTTGTAGTCGTCCGTGGAGTCGATGACGACCGTGTTGACGCCGGCCTTCTCCGTGTAAACCTGCGCCTGGCGGGCATTGGCCTCCAGCCAGTCGCCGAAGGAGGTCGAGCCGGTGTAGTCGATGATCCGGATCTCGGGGCGGACGGCCAGCTCCTTGGCGATGCCCTCGCCCGGCCGCTCGACGGCCAGCGCGACCAGGTTCGGGTCGAAGCCCGCCTCGGCCAGCACCTCGCGCGCCACCCGTACCGTCAGCGCCAGGGGGAGTACGGCGCGCGGATGCGGCTTGACCAGGACCGGGTTGCCGGTGGCCAGGGAGGCGAACAGACCCGGGTAGCCGTTCCAGGTCGGGAAGGTGTTGCAGCCGATCAGGAGCGAGATGCCGCGCGGCACAGGGGTGAACGCCTTGCGCAGCTCCAGCGGGTCCCGCTTGCCCTGCGGCTTGGACCAGTCGGCCACCATCGGGGTGCGGACCTGCTCCGCGTAGGCGTACGCCACCGCCTCCAGGCCGCGGTCCTGCGCGTGCGGCCCGCCCGCCTGGAACGCCATCATGAACGCCTGCCCGCTGGTGTGCATCACCGCGTGCGCGAACTCGTGCGTACGGGCGCTGATGCGGGCCAGGATCTCCAGGCAGACCAGCGCGCGGGTCTCGGGGCCGGCATCCCGCCAGGCGCCCATGCCCGCGCGCATGGCGGGCAGCAGGACATTCACGTCGGCGTGCGGGTACTCGACTCCCAGCTCCGGGCCGTACGGCGAGACCTCGCCGCCCGTCCAGCCGTCCGTGCCCGGCTGGTCCAGCTCGAAGCGGGCGCCGAGAGTGGCCTTGTGGGCTTCGAGGCCGTCGGCGGCGCTCAGCGAGCCGTTCTCCCCGTACGCCTTCGGGTGCTCGGGGTGCGGGGACCAGTAGGCCCGGGTGCGGATGGCTTCGAGGGCCTGTTCCAGCGTGGAGCGGTGCCTCTCGGTCAGGTGGTCGGTGGTGAGCTGAGCGGCGGCCATGGCGGACCAACTCCTCGTCGAGCTGGGCAGGGACAGGCGGACAGAGCTAGAGTAACCGAACGATCGGTCGGGACAAGGGGGCCTCCCGAACCTGTGGACAACTCATCGGGGAGGATCACTGTCATGACCGACAACATGGCCATCGAGCGCAGCCGCACCGTCGCGGTCGTCGGCACCGGCACCATGGGCCAGGGCATCGCCCAGGTGGCGCTGGTCGCGGGCCACCCCGTACGCCTCCACGACACCGTGCCCGGCCGCGCCGGGCTGGCCGCCGAGGCCATCGCCGGACGGCTCGACCGGCTCGTCGAAAAGGGCCGGATGTCGCCGGAGGACCGCGACGCGGCCACCGGGCGGCTTCACGTGGCGGACGGCCTCGACGGCCTCGCCGACGCCGCCCTCGTGATCGAGGCGATCGTCGAGCGGCTCACGGTCAAGCAGGAGCTCTTCGCCGGGCTGGAGAAGATCGTCGCCGACGACTGCCTGCTCGCCACCAACACCTCCTCCCTCTCCGTCACCGCCATCGCCGGGGCGCTGCGCCTGCCCGGCCGGTTCGTCGGACTGCACTTCTTCAACCCCGCGCCCCTCCTCCCGCTCGTCGAGGTCGTCAGCGGCTTCGCCACCGACGAAACCGCCGCCACGCGCGCGTACGCCACCGCCAAGCAGTGGGGCAAGACACCGGTGCGCTGCGCCGACACCCCCGGCTTCATCGTCAACCGCATCGCCCGCCCCTTCTACGCGGAGGCGCTGCGCCTGTACGAGGAGCGGGCCGCCGACCCGGCCACCATCGACGCCGTCCTCCGCGAGAGCGGCGGGTTCAAGATGGGCCCCTTCGAGCTGACCGACCTGATCGGACAGGACGTCAACGAGGCCGTCACCCGGTCCGTCTGGGAGGCCTTCCACCAGGACCCCAAGTTCACCCCGTCCCTCGCCCAGCGGCGCCTGGTCGAGTCCGGGCGCCTGGGCCGCAAGACGGGCCAGGGCTGGTACGCGTACGCCGAAGGCGCCGAGCGACCGCGCCCCCGCACCGAGGAGCCCGCCCCCGCGCCCGCGTCGGTCACCGTCCACGGCCACCTCGGCCACGCCGAGCCGCTCGTCGGCATGATGGAAGAGGCCGGCATCAAGCTGCGCCGCCGGAAGCGTGGCAATTACCTCACCCTCCCGGGCGGCGGCCAGTTGATGCCGGCCCAGGGCGAGTCCCCCTTCGAGTACGTGGACGAGGAGGTCGTCTTCTTCGACCTCGCCCACGACTACACGACCGCCACCCGAATCGCCCTGTCGACCGCCGCCTGCACCTCGGACGAGACCCTCAAGGAGGCCGTCGGACTCTTCCAGGCGCTCGGCAAGGACGTCTCCGTGATCGGCGACGTCCCCGGCATGATCGTCGCCCGTACGGTCACGATGCTGGTCGACCTCGCCGTGGACGCCGTCGAGCGCGGCGTCGCCACGGCCGAGGACATCGACACGGCCATGCGCCTCGGCGTCAACTACCCGGCCGGCCCCCTGGAGTGGGCGGCACTGCTCGGCTACGAGTACGTCGGCGACGTGCTGCGCGCCCTGCACGAGCGTTACCCCACCGGCCGCTACGCCCCCTGTCTCGGCGTCGTCCGCAAGGACCACGAGGAGAGGGCCGCCATGAAGGACCAGGACAGCCGATGACCACCGCCAAGCGCGACACGTACACCCCCGAGACGCTGCTCTCCGTCGCCGTCCGCGTCTTCAACGAGCGCGGCTACGACGGCACCTCCATGGAGCACCTCTCCAAGGCGGCCGGTATCTCCAAGTCCTCGATCTACCACCACGTCGCGGGCAAGGAGGAGCTGCTGCGGCGCGCCGTCAGCCGGGCGCTCGACGGTCTCTTCGCGGTCCTCGACGAGCCCGGCGCCGCGCGTGGACGGGCCATCGAGCGGGTCGAGTACGTGACCCGGCGCACCGTCGAGGTCCTGATGGACGAGCTGCCGTACGTGACGCTGCTGCTGCGCGTACGCGGCAACACCAAGACCGAGCGGTGGGCCCTGGAGCGCCGCCGCGAGTTCGACCACAGGGTCGCCGACCTGCTCAAGGCGGCCGCCGCCGACGGCGACCTGCGCACCGACGTCGACATACGGCTGGCCACCCGGCTGCTCTTCGGCATGGTCAACTCGCTGGTGGAGTGGTACCGGCCGCAGCCGGGCGGCGACGCCGAGCGCCGGCAGGTCATCGACACCGTCGTCCACCTGGCCTTCGACGGGCTGCGCAAGGCCCCCTAGACCGGCCTTTAGATCTCGTCCGGCGCGATCCGCCGGTTGAGGTCCGTCTCCTCGAAGACCAGCAGCGTGCGGGTGGAGAGCACCTCCGGGATCGCCTGGAGCTTGGTCAGGACGAGTTCGCGCAGCGTGCGGTTGTCCGGCGTGTGCACCAGCAGCAGCACGTCGAAGTCCCCGCTGACCAGGGCGATGTGCGCTGCCCCCGGGAGCGCCTGGAGCTGCTCGCGGACCGTGCGCCAGGAGTTCTGCACGATCTTGAGCGTGATGTACGCGGAGGCACCCTGCCCCGCCCGCTCATGGTTGACGCGTGCGCTGAAGCCGCGGATCACACCGTCCTCGATGAGCCGGTTGATCCGCGCGTAGGCATTGGCCCGTGACACATGGACACGGTCGGCCACGGAGCGTATCGAGGCGCGGCCATCCGTTTGGAGGATGCGGAGGATGTCGCGGTCGATCGCGTCGAGCGGCCGCGGCGGCGCCTCGTGCTCGACGCTCGGCTGCCCCTGATCCCTGCCGTCGGCCATTTGTTCAGCTCCCATGCCCCCCCGCCTCTCATCCATGGACGACCTGCCTCTATCCCAGGCTGTGGAGAACCGTTTGTCCACAGGCTGATGGTGCCTGTAGCCAAAATGCCGCCACGACCGAACAATCGGTAGGTGAGGCGCGTCACAGGCGACGCTCCCTTCGGGTCTTATGCCCGCTCCCACGAGGAGGTGCTGTCATGACGGTCCAAGAGCTGCCAGGTGCGGCCTCTTACCGGCCCACCCCGCCCCCGGCGTGGAAGCCGCGCACCGACCCCGCACCGCTGCTCCCGGACCCCGAGCCGTACCGGGTACTGGGCACGGACGCCGCGGCCGGCTTCGCGCCCGAGCTGCTGCGCCGGCTCTACGCCGAGCTGGTGCGCGGCCGCCGGTACAACGCGCAGGCGACGGCCCTCACCAAGCAGGGCAGGCTGGCGGTCTACCCGTCGACCACCGGCCAGGAGGCGTGCGAGATCGCCGCCGCCCTGGTGCTGGAGGAGCGCGACTGGCTCTTCCCGTCGTACCGCGACACGCTCGCCGCCGTGGCACGCGGCCTGGACCCCGTACAGGCCCTGACCCTGCTGCGGGGTGACTGGCACACCGGGTACGACCCGCACGAGCACCGCGTGGCGCCGCTGTGCACCCCGCTCGCCACCCAGTTGCCGCACGCCGTGGGCCTGGCGCACGCGGCCCGCCTCAAGGGCGACGACGTGGTGGCGCTCGCCATGGTCGGCGACGGTGGCACCAGCGAGGGTGACTTCCACGAGGCGCTGAACTTCGCGGCGGTCTGGCAGGCCCCGGTCGTCTTCCTCGTGCAGAACAACGGCTTCGCGATCTCCGTTCCGCTCGCCAAGCAGACCGCGGCGCCGTCCCTGGCCCACAAGGCCGTGGGGTACGGGATGCCGGGCCGGCTCGTCGACGGCAACGACGCGGCGGCCGTGCACCAGGTGCTCTCCGAGGCGGTCGCCCGCGCCCGGCGCGGCGGCGGACCGACCCTCGTGGAGGCGGTGACGTACCGCATCGACGCCCACACCAACGCCGACGACGCCACCCGGTACCGGGGCGACAGCGAGGTGGAGGCGTGGCGGGAGCACGACCCGATCAAGCTGCTGGAGCGCGAGCTGACCGAGCGCGGCCTGCTCGACGAGGACGGCATACGGCAGGCGGCCGAGGACGCCGAGACGATGGCGGCGCGGCTGAGGGAACGGATGAACGCGGACGCCGAGCTCGACCCGATGGACCTGTTCGCGCACGTGTACGCCGAGCAGACGGCACAACTGCGGGAGCAGGCCGCCCAACTGCGCGCCGAGCTGGACGCCGAGGGTGATGCGTGATGACGACCGTGGCAAAGGCGGCGACCAAGTCCGCCACCAAGCCCGCCACCATGGCGCAGGCGCTCCAGCGCGCCATGCGCGATGCGATGGCCGAGGACCCGTCCGTCCACGTCATGGGGGAGGATGTCGGCACACTCGGTGGCGTCTTCCGGGTCACCGACGGGCTCGCCAAGGAGTTCGGCGAGGACCGCTGCACGGACACCCCGCTCGCCGAGGCGGGCATCCTCGGCACGGCCGTCGGCATGGCGATGTACGGGCTGCGGCCGGTCGTCGAGATGCAGTTCGACGCCTTCGCCTACCCGGCGTTCGAGCAGCTCATCAGCCATGTCGCGCGGATGCGCAACCGCACGCGGGGCGCCATGCCGCTGCCCATCGTGGTGCGCGTGCCGTACGGCGGCGGGATCGGCGGCGTCGAGCACCACAGCGACTCGTCCGAGGCGTACTACATGGCGACTCCGGGGCTCCATGTCGTCACGCCCGCGACCGTCGCCGACGCCTACGGGCTGCTGCGGGCGGCCATCGCCTCCGACGATCCGGTCGTCTTCCTGGAACCCAAGCGGCTGTACTGGTCCAAGGCCCAGTGGTCGCCGGACGCGCCCGACCAGGTCGAGCCGATAGGGCGCGCGGTGGTGCGGCGCACGGGCCGCAGCGCCACGCTCATCACATACGGGCCGTCCCTGCCGGTGTGTCTGGAGGCCGCCGAGGCCGCCCAGGCGGAGGGCTGGGACCTGGAGGTCGTCGACTTGCGGTCGCTGGTGCCGTTCGACGACGAGACGGTCTGCGCGTCGGTACGGCGCACGGGGCGCGCGGTCGTGGTCCACGAGTCGTCGGGCTTCGGCGGACCGGGCGGGGAGATCGCCGCGCGGATCACGGAGCGGTGCTTCCACCATCTGGAGGCGCCGGTGCTGCGGGTGGCCGGGTTCGACATCCCCTACCCGCCGCCGATGCTGGAACGGCACCACCTGCCGGGCGTGGACCGGATCCTGGACGCGGTGGCGCGGCTCCAGTGGGAGGCGGAGAGCTGATGGCCCAGGTACTGGAGTTCAAGCTGCCGGACCTCGGTGAGGGCCTCACCGAGGCGGAGATCGTGCGCTGGCTGGTGAACGTCGGGGACGTCGTCGCCATCGACCAGCCGGTCGTCGAGGTCGAGACGGCCAAGGCCATGGTCGAGGTGCCGTGCCCCTACGGGGGCGTGGTGACCGCGCGGTTCGGCGAGGAGGGTACGGAACTGCCGGTCGGTGCCCCGCTGTTGACGGTGGCGGTGGGTGCGACGTCGGCGGCGGACGGTTCGGCGCCGGGCACGACGTCCGGCCCGTCGGGCGCGTCGTCCGCGGCCGGCGCGCCGCGCGTGGCCGACTCGGCCGGGGAAGGCTCCGGGAACGTGCTCGTCGGGTACGGCACCGGCGCCCCGGCGGCGCGGAGGCGGCGGGTGCGGCGGGAAACGCCCGCCCCGGCGGCATCGGCGGCATCGGCGGCATCGGCGGCATCGGCGGCACCGGTGGCACCGGTGGCATCGGCGGCCGGTCCGGCGACGGCACAGGCACCCGCGCCGGTGAACGCGGCGCCGGTGAGCCACGCACCCGTGGCTCCCGTGCCGTCCGACGGGCCCGTGCCGGTGATCTCGCCGCTCGTGCGGAAGCTGGCCCGGGAAAAGGGCCTCGACCTGCGCCAGTTGCGGGGTTCCGGGCCCGACGGGCTGATCCTGCGGGCGGACGTGGAGCGGGCGGTGGCGACCCCGGCGGCCGCGACCCCGGCGGCCGCGACGCCCGTGGCCGGGGCCACCGCGACGGCCACTCCCGCGCCCGCGCGGGCGGTGCCTGCCGGTGCGGGTGAGCGGGTGCCGCTGCGTGGCGTACGCGGGGCGGTCGCCGACAAGCTGTCCCGCAGTCGGCACGAGATCCCCGACGCGACGTGCTGGGTCGACGCGGACGCGACCGAGCTGATGGCCGCGCGTGCCGCGATGAACGCCGCCGGGGGACCGAAGATCTCCGTGCTGGCCCTCCTCGCCCGGATCTGCACCGCCGCGCTCGCACGCCACCCGGAGCTCAACTCCACGGTGGACATGGCCAACCGGGAGATCGTGCGCCTGCCCGAGGTGCACCTGGGCTTCGCGGCCCAGACCGACCGGGGCCTGGTCGTCCCCGTCGTCCGGGACGCGCACAGCCGGACGGCGGAGTCCCTGTCGGCGGAGTTCGCCCGGCTGACGGAGGCCGCCAGGGCAGGGACGCTGACGCCTGCTGAGCTGACGGGCGGGACGTTCACGCTGAACAACTACGGCGTGTTCGGGGTCGACGGCTCCACGCCGATCATCAACCACCCCGAGGCGGCGATGCTGGGCGTCGGCCGGATCGTCCCCAAGCCGTGGGTGCACGAGGGCGAACTGGCCGTCCGGCAGGTCGTCCAACTGTCGCTGACCTTCGACCACCGGGTGTGCGACGGCGGGACGGCGGGCGGCTTCCTGCGGTACGTGGCCGACTGCGTGGAGCATCCGGCGGTGCTGCTGCGCACGCTGTGACAGCAGCAGCCGCGTAAGGCCATGACACCTGTGGTGGCCCAGGGGCCGGGGCCCGTGCCCCGGCCCCGGCCGCCCCGGGGGTGGGCGGCAGAGCCCGCCTGGGGATACTGGGGGCGTGACCCCATTTGACGTCGTCGTGCTCGCCGGGGGTGCCGCCAGGCGGCTCGGTGGCGTGGACAAGCCGGGCGTGAGTGTCGGCGGGCGGGCCCTGCTGGACCGCGTGCTGGGCGCCTGCCGCGAGGCCGGACGCGCCGTTGTCGTGGGCGGCCGTCGGGCCACCGTGCGCCCCGTGGTGTGGGCGCGCGAGGAGCCGCCCGGGAGCGGGCCGCTGGCCGCGCTCGCGGCCGGGGTCCGGCACGTCGAGGCCGACACGGTGGTCGTCCTGAGCGGCGACCTGCCGTTCCTCCGGGACGGCGGCGTACGGACGTTGGTGGACGCGCTGGCGGGCGGGAGCGCCGAGGGCGTGCTGTCCGTGGACCCCGACGGGCGTGACCAGCCGCTCGTCGCCGCGTACCGCACAGAGCCGCTGCGCCGCGAACTGGCCCTCCTGGCAGCAGAGCACGGCAACCTGACCGGGCTGCCGCTGCGCCTGCTCGTACAGGAGCTTGACCTGCTCCGGATCCCGTCCGACCCCCTCGCCTCCTTCGACTGCGACACCTGGGAGGACATCGCGACGGCCCGGGCCACGATCAGGGAGCATGGGAACGTGCTGGACGAATGGATCACCGCAGTCAAGGACGAGCTCGGCATCGAGCTGGACGTCGACACCGGCGTCCTGCTCGACCTGGCCCGCGACGCCGCGCACGGCGTCGCCCGGCCCGCCGCGCCGCTCACCACCTTCCTGGTCGGTTACGCGGCTGCCAAAGCCGCCGGGAACGGCCCCGAGGCCGTCTCCGCGGCCGTCGCCGAAGCGTCACGCAAGGCCTCCGCCCTCGCCGACCGCTGGGCGAACGAGGCCGAAAGCGGCAGTGGCAAGGCGCCCGGCAGCGTGACCGACAACGGGACCGGCACGGCGACCGACAGCGGGACCGGCGCGGGATGACCGATCCGGACGTCGACGGCGTCGAAGAAGCCCTCGCCCTGGTGGGGCCACCGGCCCGGAAGCCGGAGCGGCACCGGGCCACGCCCTGGGCCGAGGCCCGGGTCGTCGCCGCGCGCCTGGGCACAGCACGCCCCACCCGGACCCGGCGCGTGGCCCTCGGGGAGGCGCTGGGCGGTGTCCTCGCCGAGCCGCTGGCCGCGCTCACCGACCTGCCGTCCTTCGACACCTCCGCCATGGACGGCTGGGCCGTCGCAGGCCCCGGCCCCTGGCAGATCCGCGAAGGCGGCTCCGTCCTCGCCGGGCACGCCGAGACGCCCCCGCTCCCCGACGGCGAGGCGGTACGGATCGCCACCGGCGCCCGCGTCCCGCCCGACGCCACCGCAGTGATCCGCAGCGAGCACGCCCGTGCCGACGCGACCGGCCATCTGCACGCCCAGCGCGAGGTGACCCACGGGCAGGACATCCGCCCGCGCGGCCAGGAGTGCCGCTCGGGCGACCAACTGCTGCCCGCCGGAACACCCGTCACGCCCGCCGTCCTCGGGCTGGCAGCGGCCGCCGGGTACGACGAGCTGCACACCGTCGAACGGCCCCGGGTCGACGTCCTGGTCCTCGGCGACGAGCTCCTGACGGCCGGGCTCCCGCACGACGGGCTCATCCGCGACGCCCTCGGCCCCATGCTCGCGCCCTGGCTGCGTGCCCTCGGCGCGGACGTGGGCGAGACCCGGCGCATCGGGGACGACGCCGACGCGCTGTACGCGGCGGTGACCGGGTCCGGGGCGGACGTGGTGATCACCACCGGAGGCACGGCGGCCGGTCCCGTGGACCACGTCCACCCCGTGCTGCGCAAGGCGGGCGCCGAGCTGCTGGTCGACGGCGTGAAGGTCCGCCCCGGCCACCCGATGCTGCTCGGGCGCCTCACCCCGGCCACCTACCTGGTCGGCCTGCCCGGCAACCCGCTGGCGGCCGTCTCCGGGCTGCTCACCCTCGCCGAGCCGCTGCTCCGAGGCCTCGCGGGGCGACGGGCCCCGGAGCCGTACCGGGCCGCCGTACGGGACGGGGTGCACGGTCACCCGCACGACACCCGGCTCGTACCCGTCACGCGCCCGGCGGGCGCCGGACATGTCGTACCGCTGCACTACAACGGGCCGGCCATGCTGCGCGGGATCGCGGCGGCGGACGGGCTCGCGGTCGTCCCGCCGGGTGGTGCCGGCGCCGGTGACGTACTGGAGATCCTCGACCTGCCCTGGGCGGCGACCACCGAGGGGTGTTTCACGTGAAACTTCCTGGCCAGGACGTGATGGCCCGCCGCGCCGAAGAGCATCTCGTCGGCGGCCAGATCAGGCTGCCGAATCCGATCCTCCAGAAGCCGCTGCGGCAGGTGGGCATCCGGCTCCTGATGGCGCTGGGAGTCCTCGCGCTGACCGTCGTCATCGTCTTCGTCGACCGCGGCGGCTACC
This sequence comes from Streptomyces sp. NPDC049837, assembly GCF_040674455.1. Taxonomy (NCBI): domain Bacteria; kingdom Bacillati; phylum Actinomycetota; class Actinomycetes; order Kitasatosporales; family Streptomycetaceae; genus Streptomyces; species Streptomyces sp. NPDC049837. Next base: position 273,785 of record NZ_JBFAMP010000004.1, read on the forward strand.
ACGACAACGCCGACGAGACGGTCGATCTCCTCGACGCCATCTACTACGCGACCGTGACCCTGTCGACGACGGGGTACGGCGACATCGTTCCGCACAGCGACAGCGCGCGGCTGGTGAACGTGCTGCTGGTGACGCCGCTGCGCGTGCTGTTCCTGATCATCCTGGTCGGTACCACCCTTGAGGTCCTCACCCAACGGACACGCGAGGAGTGGCGGCTCAATCGCTGGAGGTCCACCTTGCGCGACCACACCGTCATCATCGGCTTCGGTACGAAGGGCCGGTCGGCGATCCAGACGCTGTGCGCCACCGGCCTCAAGAGGGACCAGATCGTCATCGTAGACCCGAGCAGCAAGGTCATCGAGACGGCGAACGCGGACGGGTTCACGGGCGTGATCGGTGACGCGACCCGCAGCGATGTGCTGCTGCGCGCCGAAGTGCAGCGCGCCCGGCAGATCGTCATCGCGACCCAGCGCGACGACACCGCCGTCCTCGTCACACTGACGGCACGCCAGCTCAACCGCGGCGCGAAAATCGTCGCGGCGGTACGGGAAGAGGAGAACGCGCCGCTGCTGCGCCAGTCCGGCGCCGACGCCGTGATCACGAGCGCGAGCGCGGCCGGCCGGTTGCTGGGCCTGTCCGTACTGAGCCCCAGCGCGGGCACCGTGATGGAGGACCTGATCCAGCAGGGAAGCGGGCTCGACCTGGTCGAACGGCCGGTCATAAAGGCCGAGGTGGGCAAGAACGTGCGCGAGACGGACGACCTGGTGATCAGCGTGCTGCGCGGGCACCGGCTGCTCGGCTACGACGATCCGGCGGCCAGTCCCCTCCAGTTGACGGACCGTCTGATCACGATCGTACGGGCGACGAGCGTGCCGCCGCTGAGCACACCGCCGGAGTAGCCTCGCGGCCATGCATGCGATCACGATTCCCGAACCCGGTGGCCCCGAGGCGCTCGTCTGGGCCGAGGTGCCCGATCCCGTGCCCGGCGAGGGCGAGGTCCTCGTCGAGGTGGCGGCGAGCGCCGTCAACCGTGCCGATCTCCTGCAACGTCGGGGCTTCTACAACCCGCCGCCCGGCGCGTCACCGTACCCGGGCCTCGAATGCTCCGGCCGTATCGCGGCCCTCGGGCCGGGCGTGGGCGGCTGGGCCGTCGGCGACGAGGTGTGCGCGCTGCTGGCGGGCGGTGGCTACGCCGAGAAGGTCGCCGTGCCGGTGGGGCAACTGCTGCCCGTGCCGGACGGCGTGGACCTGGTGACGGCGGCGGCGCTGCCCGAGGTCACCGCCACGGTGTGGTCGAACGTGTTCATGGTGGCGCACCTGCGGCCGGGCGAGACGCTGCTGGTGCATGGCGGCGCCAGCGGCATCGGCACGATGGCCGTCCAGCTCGGCAAGGCCGTGGGCGCCCGGGTCGCGGTGACGGCCGGGGGCCCGGCGAAGCTGGCGCGCTGCGCCGAACTGGGCGCGGACATCCTGATCGACTACCGCGAGCAGGACTTCGTCGAGGAGCTGCACAAGGCGACGGACGGGGTCGGCGCGGACGTCATCCTCGACATCATGGGCGCCAAGTACCTGGACCGGAACGTGAAGGCGCTCGCCGTGAACGGGCGCCTCGCGGTGATCGGCCTCCAGGGCGGGCGCAAGGCCGAGCTGGACCTCGGAGCCCTGCTGAACAAGCGCGCGGCGGTGACGGCGACGTCGTTGCGGAAGCGGCCGCTGGACGAGAAGGCGGCGATCATCGCGGCCGTACGCGAGCACGTGTGGCCGCTGATCGGCGCGGGCACGGTCCGCCCGGTGGTGGACCGCACGTACCCCATGCCGGAGGCGTCCGAGGCCCACCGGACGCTGGAGGCCGGCTCCCACGTCGGCAAGGTCCTGCTGGTCGCGTAGACCGCTTGGCCGTGTGGCGCGCGGCGCCGATGCCCGCCTGGCCCCGCCGTCACCATCGCCCGGGGCCCGGCACACCCACCGTGTGCCGGGCCCCGGGCGCGGTCGCCCCGCTCAAAACTGCCGCTACGGACTACAGGTACGGGCCCGAACGGGTCGCGCCGTGGCCGCGTCCGCGCTCGTCGTCGTCATCGGTCGGCGCACCCGGGGGCAGCGCCCGGCGCATCTGCTCCAACTGGGCGCGGGCGGCCATCTGCTGGGCGAACAGCGCCGTCTGGATACCGTGGAACAGGCCCTCCAGCCAGCCCACCAACTGCGCCTGCGCGATGCGCAGTTCCGCTTCGGAGGGGATGGCCTCGTCCGTGAACGGAAGGGAGAGCCGTTCGAGTTCCTCCACCAGCTCGGGAGCCAGGCCGTCCTCCAGCTCCTTCACCGAGCTGGCGTGGATCTCCTTCAGGCGTACCCGGCTGGCCTCGTCGAGAGGCGCCGCGCGGACTTCTTCCAGAAGCTGCTTGATCATGCTGCCGATGCGCATGACCTTCGCAGGCTGTTCGACCATTTCCGTCACCGGGACCTCGCGCGACTCGTCGTCACCGTCACCGCCGCCGAGCGCCATGCCGTCCTGCCCTACGACCAGGATCTGGGGGTTCTCATGCGACCGTTCATTCCTCGGCATCTCCATGCCAGCCATTCTCTCGCACAGATGCGTCACCACGGGGTCTGCCCCCGTACGTGGGTGATCCACCCTCGTACGGGGGCACAACCGTCCCGGCAGCGCCTCTGAGGCCGTTCTCCTACGCCGGCCTCTTACGTCGCGGCGCGGCGGGCCACCGCCCCGCGCGAGCGCGTCACCAGGGCGGCGAGGAGCGCGGCCCCCAGCGGGACGGCGACCAGCAGGGCGGCGAGCGTTCCCCACGGGATGACGATCGGCACCTGCGGCGCCTTCATCAACCCGCCCATGTCCAGGGCCTGCTCATACCAGTTCCGCTGCTGGCGCTGCTCGGTCAGCCGCAGCCCGATCGCGGGCAGGACGCCTGCCGCCGAACCGAGCAGTACACCCATCACGGCGACCACCCCGCACTGGAAACCGCTCAGCGTCCGCCGTACGCGCGGCGGCGCACCGACGGCGGCCAGCGTCTTCAGGTCGGCCTCGGCGTCCGCCTGGGCCAGACCGGTGGCGATACCGGCCGCGCCGATGGTGATCAGCCCCGCGAAGACGGTCAGCGACAGCAGGACGATGCTGTTCTCGCTGACGAAGCCCTCCTCCACATGGAGCTCGGCGCCGGCGCCCGTCGCGGCCAGCTCTGCGTCGAGCTTCTGGCGCTGCTCCGTGGTCGGCGTCCGGTCGGTCGAGAAGTACGCGCCGAACGGCACCGTCATGATGCCCGCCGCCTTGGCCGCGGCCGGCGGCACGATGCCCGCCAGGCCGTAGGCGTTCGTGCCCCGGGCGACCTGGTAGGCGTCGAACGACTTGATCTCGCCCGGCGGCTCCTTGCCCTCCGCCAGGGCCTTGTCGGCCTTGCTGGAGTCGCGGACCAGCTTGATCGCCAGCTTGCCCTTGGCGTCGACCAACGTACGGGAGAACGTCACGACCTTGCCCTCGGCCAGTGCCTTCTCGGCCGCCGGGTCCTCGATCTCCAGTACCTTCAGCAACTTGGCGTCGGCGACGACCAGGCCGCTCTCGGTGTACCCCATGCTCGGCGTGTCCTTGCAGCGCCAGTCCTGGGCGAGCTTGCGGCGCTCGGCCTTCGTGTACTTCTCCGCCGGATCCGAACCGTCGGCCGTATGCGCCCACAGGGGGCAGAGGTTGGCCGGGGGAGTGACGGCCTCGTGATAGCCGCAGCCCTCCGCGTCCCCGTATATCTCGCACGTGGGCTTGCCCACCACGATCCGGTCGACATCGGCCCGCACGTCGACGGGCAGGTTCTTCTGCACCGCGTCACGCACCGCCGGGACGTCCCGGCCACCACCCTCCTGCACGGTGACGGAGACCGCCCCGTGCGGCAGTCGCGCCTCGTACGCCGCCCGCTGCTGGGCGTCGTCGCTCGCCTGGTACGTGGCCACGGCGACCGTCCCCGCCACCGCGGCCAGCACGGCGGCGACGGCGGGAGCCGTACGCCCCCGGTTGCGCACCGCGTCCCGCAGCGCCAGGCGCGGCGAGAGCGGCAGCCAGCGGCCGGTGCGGCCGAAGAGGCCCACCAGGGCGGGGGTCATCGCGACGACACCCAGCTCGGCGATGGCGCTGCCGCCCGCGACGATCACGAACTGGTCCGAGAACACCGACCCGTACAGCGCGATCGCGGCGCCCAGCAGGACGGCGATCAGGCCCAGGACCGGCAGCACTCGGCTGCTGCGACGCACCCCTCGGCGGCCGGTGAGCGAGGCGAGCACGGTCTGACGGGACGCGGTGACGGCCGGTACGACCGCGGCCAGCAGGCCGGTCAGCACGGCCAGCAGACCGATGCCGAGCAGTTCCAGGGGCCGGATATCGAAGGCGCCGAAGCGCTGGCCCATGTAGTCCTCCAGCACCGGCTGGAGGACGAGGGTGAGGGCCAGTCCGAGCACCGTGCCGACCACGGCCGCGGCGACGCCGATCACCAGGCCACCGGCCAGGACGATCGCCCGGATGTGCCGGCGGTCACCGCCGTTGGCGCCGACCAGCCCCAACTGGCGCCGCGAGCGGCGGGCACCTACGGCGAAGGCGGGACCGGCCAGCAGACAGATCTCCAGCATCGCCAGCCCGACGACGGTTCCGGCGGCGGCGAGCGCGGCGGCCTTGGCGGCGGTGCTGTCGCTGTAGTTGCCCCAGCCCTCCTGCTGGAACAGCGGTACGTCGGCGTCGGCCGGCGGGTCGAGGGCGACCGCACGTGACAGCACCATGACGCCCTTGGCGTTGGCCTCTTTGACCATGTTCCACGTGAAACCACCGGCACCCGCCGAACCGGGCAGGGCGAGCAGATGCGAGGTGCTCTTGCCCGTGCCGGGCAGCCCGGCCGCGTCCGCCGCCTTGCCCAGCGGGTCGAGGAGGGCTCCGGGGAGCGCGTTGAGCTGGTCGGCCTTGAGCTCGTTGGGCAGCTCGTACGAGCCGACGATTCGGTACTCGCGGTCAAGGCCGCGCGCGGTCACGGTGGAACCGATCCCGAGCCCGCTGGACTCCAGGAAGTGCGTGGTCGCGGCGACCTCGTCGGCCTTCTCGGGGAACCGGCCCTCCTGGAGGGACAGGATGCCCCTGGCCAGCGGGTCGGCCGCCTTGAGCTCGCGGATCTCGGTCTGGAGGAGCCCGTGGGCGGTACGGATCTTTCCTGCCCCGGTGGAGTCCGTCAGGACCGTGGAGTTCGCGGGCAAGGCCTTCGTGACATCTGTCCCGCCCTCCGGCCACGGCTTGTCGTCGAAGTCACCCGCCGGCATCGAGTTCTCCTCCAGCGGGTGCTGGAGGATCGGCACCCCGCCGTAGCGGGGGTCGACGACCCGCGCGTCGGCGGCACCGATCGACCGGGCCAGCCGCTCCTCGGTGGACAACTCCGAGCTGCGCACCGTCAGATCGGCCGCGCTCACGCCCAGGATCGGCAGGGCGATCATCGCGAGGACGAGGAAACTGCGGCCCTTGTAGCGCCAGGCGTCGCGGCGGGCGATGCGCACCGCGGCACGCCATGAGTGGAACCAGTTGTTCACCGCTCGGCCGCCTGGCCCGTGAGCAGGGAGTCCGCGTCGCTGCGCATGGTCTGGTCGACCACGGCGCCGTCACGGAGGAACACCACACGGTCGGCCCAGGCGGCGAACCGGGGCTCGTGCGTGACCAGGACGCCCGCCGCGCCCTTGTCGCAGCGGGCGCGCAGCAGCGCGAGCACGGACTCGCCGGTCTCGGAGTCGAGGGCGCCGGTCGGCTCGTCGGCGAGGACCAGCCGCCGGTCGCCGACCAGGGCCCGGGCTATCGCCACGCGCTGCTGCTGGCCGCCGGACATCTCGTCGGGGAATCGGTCGGCGAGGTGCCGGAGGTCCATCTCCTCCAGCGCGGCGACGGCCTCGGCACGCGCCTTGCGGGCGGACACGCCGTCGAGTTCGCGGGGCAGGGCGATGTTCTCGGCGGCGGTGAGCGCCGGGATGAGGTTGTAGTCCTGGAAGACGTACCCGATGCTGCGGCGGCGCAGGGCGGCGAGCGTCTTGCGGTCGGCGGCGGTGATGTCGGTGTTCTCCACGATCACCCGGCCGGAGCTGGGGGTGTCGAGGCCGCCCGCGATGGTGAGCAGCGTGGACTTGCCGGAGCCGGACGGGCCCATGACGGCGACCAGTTCACCGGGGAAGACATCGAGGTCGATGCCGCGCAGGGCGTGCACCTCGGTGGCCCCGGACCCGTGGACCCGGGTCAGGTTCTGGAGTTGCAGGACGGGCTGCTGAGGTCGGCCTGATGGCGATGACGATGACGATGACATGGGTGGGGTCCCCCTTGACGTACGCGTGCGGCGACAGGCGTACGGAGCGGATGTGTACGGGATGGTGGGTGGCGATGGGGCTCAGCGCCGCGGAGCGCGGTGCTGGACGCCGCTCGGGCCGGTCACGTGCCCTGCCGGGGAGTCGCCCGGCTCGGCAGGGGCACGCGCGGGGGTACGGCCTGGGCGGTGGTGGCCGTCTGGGTGGTGGCGGCGGCCGAGAGCCGGATCAGGCGGGCCTCGCAGTGGTCCAGCCACCGCGCCTCGGCCTCCGTCTGGAAGATGAGCTGTTCCAGGACGAGCAGCCAGGCCACGTCGTCCCGTTCCTGCGATGCCCCGCTCTCCAGGGCGGTGATGGCCTGTGCCTTGAGCCGGGTGTAGTCCTGCATCGCCTTGACGGTGTGGCGGCGCTGCGACTGGATCACGTTCCGGATGTCGACACCGGGTGCGCCGACCGCCATGGCGAGCTTGATGGCCAGCTCGTCGCGGGCGGGGCTGGTGCGGTCGACCGGCTTCTCGAACCAGGCCCTGAGTTCCTCACGGCCCGCGTCGGTGATCGCGTAGAGAGCGTGCCCCGCCTCGTCCTCACCGCCCTGCTCGATCAGGCCGTCACGCTTCAGGCGGCTGAGCGTCGTGTAGACCTGGCCCACGTTGAGCGGCCAGGTCGAGCCGGTGCGCGACTCGAACTCCGAGCGGAGCTGGGAGCCGTAGCGAGGGCCGGGTTCGAGAAGGGCGAGGAGCCCGTGGCGGATGGACATACTCAGTATGTATACCGGGTATGCCGACGCCGACAAGCGTCCTGAGAGGGACCCGGAAGGTCCGCCTCAAGGAGGACGGGGAGGGTCAGCGGCGCCTCATGCGCAGCCCGAGGAAGCCGAGCCCGAGGCCCATCATGGCCAGCCCGACGCCCAGGGTGAGTACGGGAATCTGCCGGTCAGCGAGGGTGTCGGCGGTTTGCGCGGCGGGCTCGTACGCGGCGGCGGGCGGCGAGTGCGGGGGGTCGGCGGCGGCCGGGGACTCCGTCTCGGGTACCGCTTCCGACTCCGGGTCCTCGCCCTCCGGCAGGCCCGGCGCTGTTGCCGTTTTGGTACGTGAGGGGTCGGCCGAGCCGGACGACGCGCCCGGCGACACGGCACCGGACGGGCTCGGGGACGGCGACGTCGGCCGCCCCGGCCGCTGCCGCCCCTCCCCGGCCGGCCGCCCGGCCAGCGACGGCGAGGCGGCGGCGTTCCGCGTCGGCCCGAGGACAGAACCGGTCCCGGTGCCCGATCCAGCACTGGACGCGGCACCGGCCCCGGAGGCCGACGGGGAAGAGGAGGGCGGCGAGGCAGACGGCGGGCCCGGGGATACGTCACTCGGCCGGACGACGCCCACGTCCGCCTCGGCGGCCGGGCCGGTCTCCTCCGCGTGCGACATGGGTGCGACAAAGGTGGCTGAGCCCAAGAGCACTAGAGCGGTGAGTGCGATCCCGCCCAGGGAACCGCGTCTTGGAGGCACCGGTTGACCCCTCTCATGCGAACCGCTGCATCATCGAACTCAGCGTCACATGAAGGGGGGTTTTCAGCACTTCGGACGGCCCAGAGGGGGGACGGGAAGATCTGTCCTACCGCTCATGAGGCCATCGATGCGAGATGATCTACCAGTAGGTATTGGGCTTCCACTCGCTGTTTGCGCAGTTGAGGAGAGTGTCCCCTTCCGCGCGGCACACCTGTATCAGGACAGCGGTGATTCCCTGCGGATCCGAGAGGCTCGTGTGCCACTCCTTCTCTGTCATGTTCCCGTCATAGTTCGCTCTCCAGGACCAGTACGCCAGTGAACCGTTGCTGCGCTTGGTCACGAGCCGGATGCGTGCGTGATTGCCGTCAGCGGCGGTGTCAACAACCCTGAGGTAGATGCTGTCGGCGTAGGTTCTGCCGGCGAATGAGATGCTCGAGTTGCCATATGCCCCGGTTGTGCTGGCCGCCAGGGTTGCTCCGGGCCCGCCTCCAGCGGCGGTGGCGGCAGAGGCCGCGCCGGCCAGCAGAGCGGCTGTTGTCGCGGCCACAATCATCGACTTATTACGGGTGCGCATGAAATCCCCCCTGTTGTCGAACACAAGATCGATGTTGAGGGTAGGGAAGGGTGTTGATTCGGTCAACAGGCCGCTATGAAGCCGGACTTCCCTGCACCCCCCGGGGGTTCCGGTGCCTTGTCGCAGTTACTGCCCCGGGTCGCCCGTCGCGATCGTCAGCTCGAACGTCTGGTTGCCGGGCACCACGGCCGTCCCCTCGGTCGGGAACTGGGAGATCACCTGGTCCTCGGCGTACTGCGGGTTGTCCTCTTCCTTGATGGTGTACTTCCACCCCGCCGCCTGGAGGCAGCTCTTCACCGAGATGACGTCCTTGTAGGTGAAGCTGGGCGCCCGGACCTTCGCCGGGTCGTCAGTGTCCTCGTCCGCGTCCGTGCACTCGGTCGCCTCTATCGTCCGGTTGCGCTCCGGCGGCTTGTGGCCCGCCTCGGGCTCGGCCGAGGCGCTTGTGCCGCCGCCGGCCTGGGTACCCGGGTCCTCGTCGTCGCCGCTCACGGCGATGGCCGTGATCACACCGCCGATGGCGAGCAGGGCGACCGCGATGGCGCCCACGATGACCGGCATGTTGCTCTTGCCGCCGGAGGACGGCGCCGGGGCGGAGGGCTGCGGGGAGATCGTGTACGCCGGGGCGGGCGTCTGGTACGCGGGGGCCTGCGGCTGCTGGGGCTGCTGCGGGTACCCGTAGGAAGGCGTGGGCGCCGGCGTGCCGTAGGGCTGGTAAGGCGTCTGGACGCTGTGCGGGCCGGGCGCCGGGGTCGTGTGGTCGACCGGCGGGAACACCGCCGAGCCCACGCCCGCGCCGCTGTTCGCGTGCGGCGCGCCCTGCACGATCACCGGCGCGCCCGTCTGGCCCTGGCCCGCCGACAGCAGCCGCAGGCACTCGTCCCGCATGGCGGCCGCGCTCGGGAAGCGCTCGTTCGGGTTCTTCTTCAGCGCACGCGCCACCAGCGCGTCCATCGCCGGGGTGATCGACCGGTTGATGGAGGACGGCGCGACCGGCTCCTCCTGCACATGGGCGTACGCGATGGCCAGCGGCGAGTCCGCGTCGAACGGGATCCGGCCCGTCAAGAGCTGGAACAGCATGATGCCGACCGAGTAAAGGTCCGAACGCGCGTCCACGCCCCGGCCCAGCGCCTGCTCCGGCGACAGGTACTGCGGGGTGCCGACGACCATGCCGGTCTGCGTCATGGACGTGACACCCGACTGCATGGCGCGCGCGATGCCGAAGTCCATGACCTTGACGACCCCGCGCTTGGTCATCATCACGTTGCCCGGCTTGATGTCCCGGTGGACCAGGCCCATCTCGTGGCTGGTCTCCAGGGCGGCCAGCACGTCGGCCGTCACCTTGAGCGCCTTGTCGGCCGGCATGGCGCCGTAACTCTGGATGTCCGCCTGGAGCACCGACCCGAGGGGCTGGCCCTCCACGTACTCCATGACGATGTACGGCATCAGCGAGCCGTCCAGCTCGTCCTCGCCCGTGTCGAACACCGACACGATGTTGGTGTGCTGGAGCTTGGCGACCGCCTGCGCCTCGCGCCGGAACCGCTCGCGGAACGACTGCTCGCGCCCCAGCTCGGTGTGGAGCGTCTTGATGGCGACCTGCCGGTCCAGCGCACTGTCGTACGCCAGATACACGGACGCCATGCCGCCTTCGCCGAGCAGGTCGCGCAGTTGGTACCGGCCGCCCGCCACCGAGCCGCCCGCATAGCGGCCCTGCGTGCCGTCCTGGCTCATGTCCTTGCTCCCCCGTGCGCGCGCGTCCGTGTGGCCGCGGTGAATCGCGGTGACCCGGTCTCCGCGGTGATCCGGTTTTACGGGCCAAGTCTGCCCGAGGGCACTGACACGTCAAGCCGGGTGCCCGTTCCGTGACCGTACGCACAAGAAGCGTCTCGCAAGTGTTACCGGACTCGTACGGGACCGCCATGGAACCGGCGGGGAATTTGCACAGGTGTACGGGGAACCGGTTGGATGGCCGGTCCATCTCGAACCGGCGCGGCACGCGAAGGCTGTAGCGTGACGTGACGTAGTACCCCTTAAGACACGGCGGCACACCGCACGCGCAGAGCAAGCGGACAGAAACGACGGCGAGGACTGATGGCATCCGAATCCGAGGCAGGCGGCGGCGGAGGGCCGGAAGCCGCCGAGTGGGGCGTCGGCGGACTCGTCGGAGACGGCCGCTACCGGCTGACCCATCGTCTCGGCCGCGGCGGCATGGCCGAGGTGTTCGCGGCCGAGGACGTACGGCTGGGCCGGACCGTGGCCGTGAAGCTGCTGCGCGCGGACCTCGCCGAGGACCCGGTCTCCAAGGCCCGCTTCACCCGCGAGGCACAGTCCGTCGCCGGGCTGAACCACCACGCCATCGTGGCCGTCTACGACTCCGGCGAGGACGTCGTGAACGGCCAGTCCGTGCCGTACATCGTGATGGAACTGGTCGAGGGCCGCACCATCCGTGACCTGCTGATCAACGCCGAGGCGCCGCCGCCCGAGCAGGCGCTGATCATCGTCTCCGGTGTGCTGGAGGCCCTCGCCTACTCCCACCAGCACGGCATCGTGCACCGCGACATCAAGCCCGCGAACGTGATCATCACGCACAGCGGCGCCGTCAAGGTCATGGACTTCGGCATCGCGCGCGCCCTGCACGGCGCGCAGTCGACGATGACCCAGACCGGCATGGTCATGGGCACCCCGCAGTACCTCTCCCCCGAGCAGGCGCTCGGCAAGGCCGTCGACCACCGCTCGGACCTGTACGCCACGGGCTGCCTGCTGTACGAACTGCTCGCGCTGCGGCCGCCCTTCACCGGCGAGACACCGTTGTCGGTGGTCTATCAGCACGTCCAGGACATCCCGGTGCCGCCGTCCGAGGTCTCCGACGTCGCGCCGCCCGAGCTGGACGGCCTGGCCATGCGCGCCCTCGCCAAGGACCCGGACGACCGGTTCCAGAGCGCCGAGGAGATGCGCGGCCTGGTCCAGTACGGGCTCCAGATGCTCCAGCAGCAGGGCAGCCACACCGGCACCTGGAACACCGGCCCGGTCGAGACGCACGAGGGCGTCCGCACCCCGGCCGGCGGCGTCGCGGCGACCACCGCCATGGGTCACCCGATGCACGGCGACACCTCGCAGGGCCCGCTCCTGCCGCCGCCGAACCCGGAGGACGGCGCCTACGCGTACGACGACGGGCAGGGCCGCAGGGGCGGCCGCGGCAAGACCTGGCTGTTCGTGGCGCTCGCGCTGATCGCGATCGTCGCGGGTGTGGCGTACGCGCTCGACCAGACCAAGAAGCCGCAGGACGACAACAACCCGAAGCCCCCGGCCACCACCGCGCCCTCCAAGCCCGGTGACACCACCAGCCCCTCGCCGTCCGACGAGAAGACGGACGAGCAGACGGAGGACCCGGGCGGCTCCACGGGCGGAGGCAGCGGCAACGGCGGCAACGGCGGCAACTGGAACCCGCCCCCGACGGACCCCCAGACCAACAACCCGCCCCCGCCGACCGGCGGCAACCCGTCGACCCCCGGCACCACCGAGGGCACCGACCAGGGCGGGACGACCGACGGCGGCACGGACCAGGGCGGGACGACCGACGGCGGCACGGACCAGGGCGGGACCACCGACGGCGGCACCGACCAGGGCGGGACCACCGACGGCGGCACCGACCAGGGCGGGACCACCGACGGCGGCACCGACCAGGGCGGCACCACGACCGGCAGCACCGACCAGGGCGGCACCACCACGGGCAGCACCGACACGGGCGGCACGGCCCAGGGCAGCGGGGCCTGACCCGTACGCCCGGCCGGGACCGCTCACCCCGCGAAGGCGTCGCACACCGCCTCGTACTCCCGCGTCCACCACACCGCCAGGGCCGACGCCGCAGGAAACTGCGGGTCGGCCCTGCCGTCGTGGAGCTGGTAGCGCCAGCGCAGTATCCAGAAGTCGTTCAGCCGCTCCCACCACACTCGGTGCACCGCCGCCGCCAGCTCCTCCGCGTCCGCCCCCGCCGCCCGCCGGTACGCGCGCGCGTACGCGCGTACCTTGGCCAGCTCCAGACCCCCGGCCGGCTGTACGAAGAAGATCGCGGCGGCCCGTACCGCCTCCTCCGCCCGCGGCTGCACGCCCAGCCGGTCCCAGTCGATGATCGCGGCGGGTTCCGCGCCCCGGTAGAGCAGGTTCAGCGGGTGGAAGTCCCCGTGCACCCAGCCGCCGGCCGACGCCGGGGGCGGACGGCGGTGGGAGTGCTCCGCCAGCAGCCGCCGGCGCTCCAGCAGCCGGTGCTCGGCGAGCTCGTCGAAGGCGTCGCGGGGCCGGCGGGCCCGCGCGAGGGCGAGCAGCCGGTCGATCACCCGGAACGTCTCGTCCGGGTCGGCGCTGGAGTGCTCCTGGCCGGCGCGCGGGTCCTGGGGGCCCATGACCTGCTCCAGGCACGTGTGGACCAGTCCCAGCAGCGCGCCGAGGCGCCGGGACCCGGCCGTGCTGAGCTGCGCCCCGCCCCGGTGGCGCCCTTCGACCCAGGGGTGCAGGGCGTAGCAGTGGCCGCCGATCACCGCGACCGTGCGGCCCTCGGCGTCCGCGAGGGGCGGGGCGACGGGGACGCCGAGGTCGTGCAGCCGCTGGGTGGCGCGGTGCTGGCGGACGATGGTGTCGCGGTCGGCGGTGGGGGCGTCCAGGTGCTGTTTGAGGAAGTAGGCGCCGTGGGTGGTGGCGAGCCGGTAACCGCGGTTGAGCAGGCCCTGGGTGACGGGCTCGCAGGAGAGGGGCTCGCCCGGGTCGTCGTAGCGGCGCAGGAGCGCACTCACGGGTGGGGCGGCGGTTGCAGATGAGCGCGGCACTCACCAAATGTTAGATCACGGAGCGTGGTGAGGAGGTCGCTCCCCGGAACAGTCCAGGGAGTGAACAGTCGCGAACTGCGGCTCGACTCGGATGTACGCCGGGTCGAATGCCGCCCCGTCCGTCCGCCGGGGCGCCGGCCCGAACAGCGCCACCTCCCGCTCGCTCGGCTCGATGACCTGAGCGGTGCCCGTGACCTGCACGGACCACAGGACGTCCGCCCCCGAGTTGAGGTTGTCGGCGCCGTACGCGACGACGCCACCGTCGCACACCTGGTGGCAGCCCAGGCCGCTGTGCATCCGCAGGACGACACCGCCGTCGACCAGGATGTGCCGGGCGGGCGCCATGAAGGGCATCGCCCGCATGCTCGTCGCGACCCGGCCGTAGCGGACCCGGCCGAGCAGTTCGATCGCGTCGGAGGTAATCGCGCCGGGAGCGATCGCGTCGGAGGAGATCGCGTCGGGGGTGGAGGACATGCCTCCACTCTCGGCGACGCCGACCGCCGCCTGAAAGAGGTCCCTCGGCCCGCCGCCCCGGGACGTAAGTCCCGTGTACACCCCCGTCAGTGCTGCCGCTCGTACGCCTACGTCAGTGCTGCCGCTCGGCCTGCATCCGGGCCACGTACGCCGCCGCCTGCGAGCGCCGCTCCATGCCCAGCTTCGACAGCAGGCTGGAGACGTAGTTCTTGATCGTCTTCTCGGCCAGGTGCAGCCGCTCGCCGATCGCGCGGTTCGTCAGCCCCTCCCCGATCAGGTCGAGGATCTTGCGCTCCTGCTCGGTGAGGGCCGCCAGCCGGTCGTCGCCCTTCGGGCTGTTGCCGTCCCGTAGCCGCTCCAGCACCCGGGCGGTCGCCACCGGGTCCAGCAGCGACTTGCCGGCCGCCACGTCCCGTACCGCCGTCAGGAGCTCGTTGCCCCGGATCGCCTTCAGGACGTACCCGGAGGCACCGGCCATGATCGCGTCGAAGAGTGCCTCGTCGTCCGCGAAGGACGTGAGCATCAGGCATTTGATGGATTCGTCCTGCGCCCGGATCTCCCGGCACACCTCGACACCGCTGCCGTCGGGGAGCCGGACGTCGAGAACGGCGACATCAGGCCGGGTCGCCGGAATCCTGACCAGGGCGTCTGCCGCCGTACCGGCCTCTCCGACGACCTCGATGTCGCCCTCGACGGAGAGCATTTCGTGGACGCCACGCCGGACGACTTCGTGGTCATCCAGCAGAAATACGGTGATTTTTCCCTCTTCGCGCACGGAATCAGTCTCACATACTCACTCTTCCCGTGCCCGGGGTGCGCGGGATACCGTGCCCCTGTTCCGGCGGCTCACAAGGCTGTGACCAGTCATTTGTCCCCCCTTTCTCGATTTACTTGGAAATCCAAGCAAAATCGCTGGTCAAAGGGGGTTTCGCAGTAATGCGGTGCACTGGGTAACGTGCCTATGACAGGGGGCTCGCCGGGGCACCTGTCACGCCTGTTCCCGGCCGAGAGGCACCCACCCCGTGCACACGTACGGAGACAGGCGAGTCCCTCCCCCACGCTCTAACTGAGCAGGGGGGACCCCCAGCTTCCCGGCAGACCCCGGGGGCCGGACAGACGGAGGAGCACGCACGTGACCGTGGAAGGCACTGCCGCGCGCAAGCCGCGACGCAGCAGTAAGCGCACCAGCGCGAGCGGAACCAAGGCATCCGGCGCCCAGGGCGCCGAGCCCCAGCTCGTACAGTTGCTGACGCCCGAGGGTGAGCGCGTCCAGCACCCGGAGTACGACATCGACCTCAGCGCCGAAGAGCTGCGCGGTCTGTACCGCGACATGGTGCTGACCCGCCGGTTCGATGCCGAGGCCACCTCCCTCCAGCGCCAGGGCGAGCTGGGCCTGTGGGCCTCGCTGCTCGGCCAGGAGGCCGCCCAGATCGGCTCCGGCCGTGCCCTCCGGGACGACGACTACGTCTTCCCGACCTACCGCGAGCACGGAGTGGCCTGGTGCCGGGGCGTTGACCCGACCAATCTGCTCGGAATGTTCCGTGGCGTGAACCACGGTGGCTGGGACCCGACCAGCAACAATTTCCACCTGTACACGATCGTCATCGGCTCGCAGACCCTGCACGCCACCGGCTACGCCATGGGTGTCGCCAAGGACGGGTCCGACAGCGCGGTCATCGCGTACTTCGGGGACGGCGCCTCCAGCCAGGGCGACGTCGCCGAATCGTTCACCTTCTCCGCGGTCTACAACGCCCCGGTCGTCTTCTTCTGCCAGAACAACCAGTGGGCGATCAGCGAGCCCACCGAGAAGCAGACCCGCGTCCCGCTCTACCAGCGCGCGCAGGGCTTCGGCTTCCCGGGCGTGCGCGTCGACGGCAACGACGTGCTGGCCTGCCTCGCCGTCACCAGGTGGGCCCTGGAGCGCGCCCGCCGGGGCGAGGGCCCGACCCTCGTCGAGGCGTTCACCTACCGCATGGGCGCCCACACCACCTCCGACGACCCCACCCGCTACCGGCTCGACGACGAGCGGGCGGCCTGGGAGGCCAAGGACCCGATCCTGCGGCTGCGTACGTACCTGGAGAAGCAGGGCCTCGCCGACGCCGCGTACTTCGAGGAGCTGGAGGCGGAGTCGGAGACGCTCGGCAAGCGTGTCCGCGAGGCCGTGCGCGCCATGCCCGACCCCGACCACATGGCGATGTTCGACCACACGTACGCCGACGGGCACGCCCTCGTCGACGAGGAGCGCGCGCAGTTCGCCGCCTACCAGGCGTCCTTCGCGGACGGGGAGGTCAAGTAACCATGGCTGTACAGAAGCTCCCCCTCGCCAAGGCGCTCAACGAGTCGCTGCGCAAGGCCCTGGAGACCGACCCCAAGGTCCTCATCATGGGCGAGGACGTCGGAAAGCTCGGTGGCGTGTTCCGGGTGACCGACGGACTCCAGAAGGACTTCGGCGAGGAGCGGGTCATCGACACCCCGCTCGCCGAGTCGGGCATCGTCGGCACGGCGATCGGCCTCGCGCTGCGCGGCTACCGGCCCGTCGTGGAGATCCAGTTCGACGGCTTCGTCTTCCCCGCGTACGACCAGATCGTCACGCAGCTCGCCAAGATGCACGCCCGCGCCCTCGGCAAGATCAAGCTGCCGGTCGTCATCCGCATTCCGTACGGCGGCGGCATCGGCGCCGTCGAGCACCACAGCGAGTCGCCCGAGGCGCTGTTCGCGCACGTCGCCGGTCTCAAGGTCGTCTCGCCGTCGAACTCGTCGGACGCGTACTGGATGCTCCAGCAGGCGATCCAGAGCGACGACCCGGTGATCTTCTTCGAGCCGAAGCGGCGGTACTGGGACAAGGGCGAGGTCGACACCGAGGCCATCCCCGGCGAGCTGCACAAGGCCCGCACGGTCCGCGAGGGCTCCGACCTGACCCTCGCGGCGTACGGCCCGATGGTGAAGGTCTGCCTGGAGGCCGCCGCGGCCGCCGCCGAGGAGGGCAAGTCGATCGAGGTCCTGGACCTGCGCTCGATGTCCCCGATCGACTTCGACTCCGTCCAGGCGTCGGTCGAGAAGACGGGACGGCTGGTCGTCGTCCACGAGGCGCCGGTGTTCTACGGCTCGGGCGCGGAGATCGCCGCGCGCATCACGGAGCGGTGCTTCTACCACCTGGAGGCGCCCGTCCTCCGGGTGGGCGGCTACCACGCGCCGTATCCGCCGGCACGGCTGGAAGAGGAATACCTGCCGGGCCTGGACCGGGTGCTCGACGCCGTCGACCGCTCGCTCGCGTACTGAGGAGACCCGCTGTGATCCGCGATTTCAAGATGCCGGACGTGGGCGAGGGGCTCACCGAAGCCGAGATCCTCAAGTGGTACGTCCAGCCCGGTGACACCGTCACCGACGGCCAGGTCGTCTGCGAGGTCGAGACGGCGAAGGCGGCCGTCGAGCTGCCGTGCCCGTACGACGGCGTCGTGCACGAGCTGCGCTTCCCCGAGGGCACGACCGTCGATGTCGGCGAGGTGATCATCTCGGTGAACGTCGGCGGTGACGCCGCCGAGCAGCCGCAGACCGCGCAGCCCGCGGCCGCCGAACCGGCCGCCCAGGACGCCGGTGCCGGTGCGGCCGCTGAGGCTGCCGAGGCCGCCGAGGAGCCGACGGGCCGCCAGCCCGTGCTGGTCGGCTACGGCGTCGCCGCCTCGTCCACCAAGCGCCGCCCGCGCAAGAGCACCACGGCCGCCCCCGCCGCCACGGCTCCCGCCGAGCAGCCGGCCGCCCGGGCCGCCGTCCAGGGCGAACTGAACGGCCACCACGCCGCGCCCGCCGCCCCCCGGCCGCTCGCCAAGCCGCCCGTGCGGAAGCTGGCCAAGGACCTCGGGGTCGACCTGGCCACGGTGACCCCGACCGGGCCGGACGGGATCATCACCCGCGAGGACGTGCACGCGGCGGTGTCGCTGGCAGCCGCCTCGGTCGCCGCGCCCGCCGCCGTACCCGTACAGCCGAAGCCCGCCGAGGCCCCGCGGCCGCAGGCCCCGGCACCGGAGCCCGTGGCGGCCGGCGCACGCGAGACCCGCATCCCCATCAAGGGCGTCCGCAAGGCCACCGCCCAGGCGATGATCGGGTCGGCCTTCACCGCGCCGCACGTCACCGAGTTCGTCACGGTCGACGTCACCCGCACGATGAAGCTCGTCGAGGAGCTCAAGTCCGACAAGGACATGGCCGGGCTCCGGGTGAACCCGCTCCTGATCATCGCGAAGGCCCTGCTCGTCGCGATCAGGCGCAACCCGGAGATCAACGCCTCCTGGGACGAGGCCGCCCAGGAGATCGTGCTCAAGCACTACGTCAACCTGGGCATCGCGGCCGCCACGCCGCGCGGTCTGATCGTGCCGAACATCAAGGACGCGCACGACAAGACGCTGCCGCAGCTCGCGGAGGCGCTCGGCGAGCTGGTCTCCACCGCCCGTGAGGGGAAGACGACGCCCGCGGCCATGCAGGGCGGCACGGTGACCATCACCAACGTCGGCGTCTTCGGCGTCGACACCGGTACGCCGATCCTCAACCCGGGCGAGTCCGCGATCCTCGCGGTCGGGGCCATCAAGCTCCAGCCGTGGGTGCACAAGGGCAAGGTGAAGCCCCGTCAGGTGACCACCCTGGCCCTGTCGTTCGACCACCGGCTGGTCGACGGGGAGCTGGGCTCCAAGGTCCTGGCGGACATCGCCGCGATCCTGGAGCAGCCCAAGCGGCTGATCACCTGGGGCTGAGCCACCAGGTACGAGGGCCCGGACGCGCTGTCGCGTCCGGGCCCTCGTCCTTGTGTGCGTGCCGGTCAGTCGCGCTGGGCGCCCGACGGCAGGGAGCGCAGCTCCATGGTCCTGGCGGTCGTCGAGCCGAAGCCGAAGTCCAGGAGCTTGGCCGCGTCGTTGAAGCGGTCGGGGGCGTTCAGGACGACGCCCACGTAGGTCTTGGTGCCGCGGGTGGCCGCGAAGACGAGGCACGGGCCGGCCGCCGTACCGGTGCCGGTCTTGATGCCGTTGGCGCCGCTGTAGGAGCCGAGCAGCTTGTTGGTGTTGTACCAGGTGTACGTGCGCGTGGCGCCGGTGCTGGTGGTCGCCGCGGCCTTGTACGAGGTCACCTTGACGATCTCGCGGAAGGTGGCGCTGCTGAAGGCGTGGCGGGCCATCTTCGCCAGCTCGGGCGGGGTCGTGTAGTTGTACCCGGCCGCCGAGATGCCGTCGAACGAGTCGTACATCGTGTTCGTCAGGCCGAGCTGCTTCGCCTTGGCGTTCATCTTGCTGATGAACGACTTGGTGCGGGCGGCGCTGGTCGTGCCGGTGCCGAAGGTGTCGGCGAGGGCGTACGCGGCGTCACTGCCGGACGGCAGCATCATCGCGGACAGGAGCTGCCGGACGGTCAGCTTGTCACCGGTGCGCAGGTCGGCGGTGCTCGCGCCGTTGCGGACCACGTAGTCGCGGTACTCCTGCTTGATGGTCACCTTGCGGTTGAGGTCCACGCCCGGCGTGGTGAGGACCACGATCGCGGTCGTGATCTTCGTGGTGCTGGCCATCTGGCGGCGGGTGGTGTTCGCCTTGCCGTAGATGGCCTTGCCGTCCGCCTGGTCCAGCAGGAAGCCGCCCTTGGCGCTGATGGACGGGATCGGGGTCGCCGCGTGCGCGGCGGGTGCGGCGAGCGGGGAGGCGGTCAGCATCAGACCACCCGCAAGGGCGACCGTGGCGGTGCGGCGCACGGCCGTGTTCATCGATATCAAAGGAAAACGCTCCGAGTTCGAGTCTCAAGTGCGTCGAAAACGCCTCAACCTGGCGGGCTGGAAAACCAGTGCCCATGAGGAGACCTTCGAACCCGGCCAAGGGATGTACGGGAGCGTGACGCGGGCCACGTGATGCGCGTCATAGGACGTGGGTCACATGGGGCTTGGTCGTATGTGAGATCGGTCCTACACCCCGCCGAACGGCCCCTGATGCACCCCTTTTGTATCTATGCTGTGTGCATGCCTTCCGCCCCGCCCGCGGCCGACCGCGTCTACACCCATGTCAAGCAAGCCGTCCTCGACCGCCGTTACCAGGGTGGAACGCTCCTCACCGAGGGCGAGCTCGCCGAGGCCGTAGGGGTGTCCCGCACGCCGGTGCGCGAGGCGCTGCTCAAGCTGGAGATGGAAGGGCTGCTGAAGCTCTACCCGAAGAAGGGCGCCCTGGTCCTCGCCGTCTCCGCGCAGGAGATCGCCGACGTCGTCGAAACCCGGCTGCTGGTCGAGGAGTTCGCCGTATGCAAGGCCGTCCCCGCCCCCGCCCGGCTCGTCGAGCGGCTGGAGGAGCTGCTGGACGAGCAGCGGCGGCGCGCCGACGAGGGCGACCTGGCGGCCGTCGCCGTCACCGACCGCAGCTTCCACGCCGAGATCGTCCGCCACGCCGGCAACGAGATCCTCTCGCGCCTCTACGACCAAATGCGCGACCGCCAACTGCGCATGGGTGTCGCCGTGATGGAGGCCCACCCCGACCGCGTCGCCAAGAACATCACCGAGCACGCCGAGATCCTCGACGCCATCCGCGCCGGGGACGCCGAGGGCGCCGCCCGGTGCGTGCACCGCCACGTCAGCCGCGTGAAGGACCTGGTCCGGGGTGAGGACCGGTGAGCCACGTCACCCTCCCGTCCGATCCCCCGGGCGGCCGTCGCGCCGCCCTGATCTGGGGCGTCGGCGTCTGCGTCTACCTCGTCGCCGTCATCTTCCGTACGTCCCTGGGCGTCGCCGGCCTCGACGCCGCCGACCGGTTCGGCGTCAACGCCTCCGCCCTGTCCACCTTCTCCATACTCCAACTGCTGGTCTACGCCGGCATGCAGATACCCGTCGGCCTGATGGTCGACCGGCTCGGCACCAAGAAGGTCCTCACCCTGGGCGTGGTGCTGTTCACCCTCGGCCAGCTCGGCTTCGCGCTCTCGCCCTCGTACGGCATGGCGCTGGCCTCCCGCGCGCTGCTCGGCTGTGGCGACGCGATGACCTTCATCTCCGTGCTGCGGCTCGGCACCCGCTGGTTCCCCGCCCGGCGCGGGCCGCTGATCGCGCAGGTCGCGGGGCTCTTCGGGGTCGTCGGCAACCTGGTCTCGACGATCGTGATCGCCCGGACGCTGGACGGGCTGGGCTGGACGGCGACGTTCGCCGGCAGCTCGCTCGCCGGACTGGTCGTCCTGGTGCTGGTCGTGCTCTTCCTGAAGGACCACCCCGAGGGGTACGAGCCGGAGCCCGCGCAGCACGCGGGCGTGGCGTACGTCCGCCGCCAGATCGCCGAGTCCTGGCGGGAGCCGGGCACCCGGCTCGGGATGTGGGTGCACTTCACCACCCAGTTCCCTGCGATGGTGTTCCTGCTGCTGTGGGGCCTGCCGTTCCTCGTCGAGGAGCAGGGCCTGTCACGGGGCGCGGCCGGCGACATGCTGACGCTGACGGTGCTGTCCAACATGGTCTTCGGCATGACCTACGGCCAGATCATCGCCCGGCACCACGGGGCGCGGGTGCCGCTCGCGCTCGGCACGGTCGCGGCGACCGGCGTCGTCTGGGCTGCCACCCTCGCCTACCCGGGTGATCACGCCCCGATGTGGGTGCTGGCCGCACTGTGCGTCGTCCTCGGCGCGTGCGGGCCCGCCTCGATGATCGGCTTCGACTTCGCCCGGCCGGCGAACCCGCCGGAGCGGCAGGGCACCGCGTCCGGGATCGTGAACATGGGCGGCTTCACGGCCTCCATCACGACCCTGTTCGCCGTCGGTGTGCTGCTCGACGCGACGGGTGACGACTACCGGGTCGCCTTCTCCTCGGTCTTCGTGCTCCAGGCGCTGGGCGTCGCGCAGATCCTGCGGCTGCGGGCGCGCACCGCGCGACTGGAGCGCGAGCGGCTGGTGGCGAGCCGGGTGGAGGCCGTGCACGTCCCGGCGGCGTAACACGGCCCCGGACCGCCCTGGGCTGCTACGGGGTGACCGGGAACGCCGCGAGGATCGCCCCCGCCAGCTCCGTGTCGCCCTCCACCTTGACCCGGTCCGCCACGGCCGCCGGGCGCACCCGCCCGCAGGCGAGGCGTACGTACGTCTCCCAGTCCATCGCGATCGTCGCGGCCGGGCCCAGCGAGGGCGCGCCGTCGATGGTGCCGCGCCCGTCGGCGTCGACCCGTACCGTACGGAGGAACTCCACCGGGCCGTGGACGTCGAAGACGACCGCGGTGTTCGGCGGGGCGCCCGCGTCCTTGGCGACGACCTTCGGCAGGACGGTCAGGAAGTTGTCGCGGGCGACGTACGCGCCGGGGGAGTCGAGGTTGCCCGGCTTGCCCAGCGCGGTGCGCAGGTCCTGCTCGTGGCACCAGACGTCGAAGGCCCGCATGCGGTAGGCCAGTTCGAGGGACTGCTCGGCGCCGAGCGGGGCGCGGATCAGGGTGTCGGGGGAGCGGTTCTCGTTGCGGAGCTGGCGGGCCCGGCGGATGAGCGTGTACTCCAGCTCGGCGGTCATCTCCGGCCCGGTGTGGTGCCGGCGCACATCGACCTGCATCTCCATGTAGCGCGCGAAGTCACTGCGTACGTGGTAGAGATCGCGCGGCAGCGAGTGGATCGGGCGCGGGTCGCCGAGCATCTCGCACTCCATGCCGATGATGTGCGACACGATGTCGCGCACCGACCAGCCCGGGCAGGGCGTGGCTCGATTCCACTCTCCCTCGACGAGTGGCTGCACCAGCTCGGATATCGCTTCGATGGAGTGGGTCCAGGCATCGGCGTAGGGCTGGAGGCTGGGATGGACGGTCACGGGACCCCTCGGGCGGTTCGTACGCGGGCTGGGTGCTGTGCAGCTAAGTTACGCTGCACGCGGGCACCCCGGCAGTGCTTTCGTGTGACGATCGTAGGCCCGTGTTGACGGCTCGAATGCCAGGACGGTGGTAGTGTGCGCGCCTCGCTGATCCAGATCGCCGTAGATCCGGACGAATCGCCGAATTCCCGCCGAGGGCGCGTGAGTTCCCTGGTGGCCGAACAGCGTGGGGTCGCCGACCTGGTGGTCCTCCCCGAGCTGTGGCCCGTCGGGGCCTTCGCGTACGAGTCGTTCGAGACCGAGGCCGAGCCGCTGCACGGCCCGACGCACGAGGCGATGGCGAAGGCGGCCGCCGACGCCGCCGTCTGGCTGCACGCGGGCTCCATCGTGGAGCGCGCGCCCGACGGCGCCCTGTACAACACCGCGCTGGTCTTCTCCCCGGCCGGCGACCTCGTCCGCACGTACCGCAAGATCCACCGCTTCGGCTTCGACCAGGGCGAGGCCGTGATGATGTCGGCGGGCGACGAGCTGGTCACCGTGCCGCTGCCCGGGCTCCCCCTGGGCGTCGCCACCTGCTACGACCTCCGCTTCCCGGAACTCTTCCGCGGCCTGGTCGACGCCGGGGCCCTCGCCTTCGCCGTCCCGGCCGGCTGGCCCGCGCGCCGCCGCGAGCACTGGACGCTGCTGGCCCGCGCCCGCGCGGTCGAGAACCAGGCGTACGTCCTCGCGTGCAGCACCGCCGGCACCCACGCGGGCGTTCCCCAGGCGGGCCACAGCCTCGTCGTCGACCCCTGGGGCGAGGTCCTCGCGGAGGCGGGCGAGGCGGAGGAGGTCCTCACGGTCGACCTCGACCCGGCCCTCGTGGCCGCGACCCGCGACCGCTTCCCCGCCCTCAAGGACCGCGTCCTGGGCGTGGCCCCGCCTCGCCGCTGAGGCCCTGACCGAGGCGCGTCCCCGCCGGTGGGCGCAACGGGTGGTGTTTCCGGCCCGTTCCGGCCCCCATGGTCCGCAGCCGGCCGACGGCCGGGCGTGGCCGCCCCCGCCGCTGAGGCCCAGCAGGCGGGGCTGGTGCGGTCGGCCGCGCGGCTGCCGGCCCCGCGGCCGGACGTCACTCCTTCTCCGCCATCCGGATCACGCATACCGCCACCGCGATCAGCAGTGCCGCGTCGGCGTCCTCCCGTACGACGTCGACGGCGTACGTGTCGCGCACGCTCAGCCACTTGCGTGAGATGTGGGCGACCGGGCGGCCGTCCTGTTCGACGGTGAACTCGCGGTCGAGGATGCGGCCCGCGACTTCCAGGTCCGGGCCTGCCTCCATGGCCACGTGGTAGTGGTTGCGCAGCAGCGACAGGCGCTTGCGGCGGACGGTGGCGAGCGTGCGCCCGTCCCGCTCGACGGTCATCGCGCCGCGCAGGCTGAGCATCTTCGCGCGCAGCGTCACCAGCACCCGCCCCGCCGGGTCCTTCAGCTCCAGGGTGTCGCGCAGCCGCAGCGCCTTGCCGTCGACGAGGAAGGCGTGCCGGCCGTTCTCGTCCTCGATCCAGTAGTCGTCACCGATGGCGAAGATCTTGTCGCGTACCAGGTATCTCATGCGGGATGCGTACCCGCCCCGGCCCCGGTCGCGCGGCGTCAACCCGAGCCCGCACCGCACGCGATCCGGTGAACTTTCCCCGGCGGTCCTCGGGGCCCGACATGTCACACCTGTCGCACCTGTACCCCTTCGGGTGCTCGGCACCTCCGTGACCTGCGACGATCCCGATCATCACGGGCCGCGCGCGACGTCCGCCGGCGCCTTTCCGCCCCGGCTGCCGGCGCCACCCCCGCCCTATGGTCTCGATCATGAGCATCCCCACCGAGCCGATCGGCAGCATCCCCCGGCCCCGCGCCTTGCAGGAGGCCCTCGCCGAGCACGCCGTAGGGCGACTGGACACGGCCGAACTGGCCAAGCTCCAGGAACAGGCCACCGCCGAGACCCTGGCCACGCTGGAACAGCTCGGCTGCCCCGTACTGGTGGACGGCGAGCAGTCCAAGCCCAGCTTCGTCACCTACCCCGTCGCGGGGCTCACCGCCCTCCACCCCGACGGCGCCGTCATCCCCTTCGCCGACGGCCACACCCGGCAGTTGCCCCGCCTGACCTCGGGGCCCTTCCGCTACCAGGTCCGCGCGGAGACGTACGTACGCGGCGCCCTGCGCCACACCGACCGACCGCTCAAGCAGGCGGTCATCGCACCGTCCGCCCTCAGCCTGCTCTACCCGGGCGAGCCCATCGACGGATACCCCCGCGACGCCTTCCTCCGCGACCTCGCCGACGAGGCGGAGGCCGACATCCGAAGCTGCCTGGAAGCGGGCGCCCACCGCGTACAGCTCGACTTCACCGAGGGGCGGCTGTCCCTCAAACTGGACCCGTCCGGAGGCGTGCTCGACGACTTCATCGCCCTGAACAACGAGGTCCTCGGACGGTTCGGCGAGGACGAGAGGACCCGCCTCGGCGTGCACACCTGCCCGGGCGGCGACCACGACTCCACCCACAGCCTGGACGTCGACTACGCCGGTCTGCTGCCCGGGCTCTTCGCCCTGAAGGCCGGCAACTTCTACGTCCAGCTCGCCAGCGAGCCCGACCCCGAGCGGGTGCTCCGGATCATCGCCGAACAGCTCCGTCCGGGCATCCGGGTGTTCATCGGGGTCACCGATCCGATCAGTCCCCGCGTGGAGACGCCGGAGGAGGTACGCGACCGCGTCCTGCTCGCGGCCCGCCACATCCCGGCCGACCAGCTCGGCACCTGCGACGACTGCGGCTTCTCGCCGTTCGCCGACGACACGTCCACCTCCCGCGACCTGGCCTTCGCCAAGATCCGGGCCAGGGTGGAGGGGACAGCGCTGGCCTCCGAGGCCCTCGGCCGGTGAGCCGTTCATGGGCGAATGGCAAGCTTGAACCATGAACGATGCCGTCCCGGCGCCCACCCCCGCGCCCGCCGCCCGCCGTGCCCGTGTCCGTGCCCCCGAGCTGACCGGCAAGGGGGGATGGCTCAACACGGGCGGTGACCAGCTCACGCTCGCCGACCTGCGAGGACGCATCGTCATCCTCGACTTCTGGACGTTCTGCTGCATCAACTGCCTGCACGTCCTGGACGAGCTTCGGGAGCTGGAGGAGAAGCACCGGGACACCGTCGTGATCGTCGGCGTCCACTCGCCGAAGTTCGTCCACGAGGCCGAGCACCAGGCCGTGGTCGACGCCGTCGAGCGGTACGAGGTGCACCACCCCGTGCTCGACGACCCCGAGCTCGCCACCTGGAAGCAGTACGCCGTGCGGGCGTGGCCCACGCTCGTGGTCATCGACCCCGAGGGGTACGTCGTCGCGCAGCACGCGGGCGAGGGGCACGCCACGGCCATCGAGAGGCTCGTCGAGGAGCTGGAGGCGGAGCACGAGGCCAAGGGCACCCTGCGGCGCGGGGACGGGCCCTACGTGGCGCCCGAGCCCGTGGCCACGCACCTCCGCTTCCCCGGCAAGGCGCTCCTGCTGGAGAGCGGCAATCTGCTGGTGACGGACACCACCCGGCACCAGGTGGTGGAGCTGGCGGCGGACGGCGAGACCGTCGTACGCCGGTACGGCACCGGTGAGCGGGGCCTCGCCGACGGCAAGGCGGACGAGGCGCGGTTCAACGAGCCGCAGGGGCTGTGTGTCCTCCCCGATGGGAGGGTGGTGGTCGCCGACACGGTGAACCACGCGCTGCGGGTGCTGGACCCCGGCTCCGGTGAGGTGTCCACGGTCGCCGGGACCGGCGCGCAGTGGATGCAGGGCTCCCCCACCGCCGGGCCCGCCCGCGAGGTGTCCCTGTCGTCACCGTGGGACGTCGCCTGGTGGCGGGGCGAGGTGTGGATCGCCATGGCGGGCGTCCACCAGCTCTGGGCGTACGACCCCGGCAAGGGCACCGTGCGGGTGGCGGCCGGCACGACGAACGAGGGGCTCGTCGACGGGCCGGCGGACGAGGCCTGGTTCGCCCAGCCGTCGGGGCTCGCGGCGGCCGGTGACCGGCTCTGGGTCGCCGACTCCGAGACCAGCGCCCTGCGGTGGGTCGACGCCGAGGGCGCCGTCCACACCGCCGTGGGCACCGGCCTGTTCGACTTCGGCCACCGCGACGGCGCGGCCACCCAGGCACTGCTCCAGCACCCGCTGGGCGTCACCGCGCTGCCCGATGGGTCGGTCGCCGTGTCGGACACGTACAACCACGCCCTGCGCCGCTACGACCCGGTCGCGAGCGAGGTCACGACCCTCGCGACCGATCTGCGCGAGCCGAGCGACGCCGTGCTCGCCGGCGACGACATCGTGGTCGTCGAGTCGGCCCGCCACCGGCTGACCCGGCTGCGGCTGCCCGAGGAAGCCGTGCGGGTGGACGCCGTGGCGCACCGTACGCGGCGCGAGGCGACCGAGATCGCGCCCGGCACGCTGAGGCTGGACGTCATCTTCCGGGCGCCGGCCGGCCAGAAGCTCGACGAGCGGTACGGCCCTTCCACCCGCCTCCTGGTGTCGGCCACGCCGCCCGGGCTGCTCGCCTCCGGCGAGGGCACCGGCACGGACCTGTCCCGGGAGCTGACGCTGGACCCGGACGTCACGGAGGGCGTGCTGCACGTCTCCGCGATGGCCGCGTCCTGCGACGACGACCCGGCCAACGAGTACCCCGCCTGCCATGTCCACCAGCAGGACTGGGGCGTCCCGGTGAAGGTCACCGAGTCGGGCGCCAACCGGCTGCCGCTGATCCTCGCGGGGATGGACGAGCCCGCCCAGTAGGGCTCAGTACGCGAGGCCCTGGTGCCGGGAGGGCCTGCCGGCCGCCCCGTCCAGGCAACCGGCCACCCACAGCGCCGGGTTGTGGGTGGCCTTCCGGCCGCCCATCCCCTCGGCCTCCATGCGGGCGCAGCCGCCCCCGAGCAGGTCCCGCACCCGCTCGCCGGTCATGTCGTAGTGGCGGACGCGGTTGCCCTGGAGGAAACCCGCCTCATAGGCGATGTCCGTGCCCCACGGGGGGCGTTCGTCGTAGGTGTGGATCGTGTAGCCGCCCACGGCCAGCGCCAGTGTCACGGCGGCGGCGACGGCGCTCCAGAACACCCGCCGCTTCGGCCCCCGGTGGCGCACGAGAGCCGTCTGTTGTCCCAGCAGAACCATGCCGACACGGTGTCAGGCACGGCCTTTCGCGGATGTTTCGATCGGGAACGGCTCAGTAGCGCCGTTCGTCCGTCGGGTCGACCACCGTCGGGGCCACCGGCGGCACAACCGCCCTACGGCGCCTGGCGATGCTGGTGAACGTGGCGACACCGATGATGCCGACCGCCATGAGGATCAGCCCCACCATGTCCAGATTCACGCCCTGTGCTTCCCAGTCGGTCGCGAAGGTGAGGATCGCCCCGACCGCTATGAGAATGATGCAGCCACCAAGGCCCATGATTCCCGCCTCCTCGTCGATGCGTAGGTGTTGCGGGTACCCCGGCCCGCAACACCTACGCGGGGAGGGCTACTTCAGGAACGCCACAAGGGCGTTGGCGAGCAGGAACGGGTCGTCGGCGCCGCACAGTTCACGGGCGCTGTGCATGGAAAGGATCGCCACGCCGATGTCCACGGTCCGGATGCCGTGGCGGGCGGCGGTGATCGGGCCGATCGTCGTGCCGCAGGGCATGTCGTTGTTGGACACGAACGTCTGCCACGGCACGCCCGCCTTCTCGCAGGCCGCCGCGAAGACGGCCCGGCCGCTGCCGTCGGTCGCGTACCGCTGGTTGACGTTGACCTTCAGGATGGGACCGCCGCCCGCGCGCGGGTGGTGCGTGGGGTCGTGGCGCTCGGCGTAGTTGGGGTGCACGGCGTGGCCCGTGTCGGAGGAGAGGCAGACCGTCCCGGCGAAGGCGCGCGCCCGGTCCTCGTAGCCGCCTCCGCGCGCGAAGACGGACCGTTCCAGCACGCCGCCCAGGAGGGGACCCTGGGCGCCGGTGTCGGACTCCGAGCCGTTCTCCTCGTGGTCGAAGGCGGCGAGCACGGGGATGAACTCCAGGTCCCCGGCGGCCGATACGGCGGCGAGGGCGGCCACGCCCGCGTGCACCGACAGCAGGTTGTCCATGCGCGGACCGGCGAGCAGCTCGCGGTCCCGGCCCAGGTAGGCGGGCGCTTCGAGGGCGTGGACCATGAGGTCCCAGCCGGCCACGTCGGCGGCCGCCACGTCCGACTCCTCGGCCACGAACCGGATCAGGTCGCCCTCGCGCACGTCGTCACCCAGGCCCCAGATCGGCTGCATGTGCCGCTGGCGGTCCAGCTTGAGGCCCTCGTTGACCTGCCGGTCCAGGTGGATCGCGAGCTGCGGCACGCGCAGCAGCGGCCGGTCCACGCTCACCAGCCGGTGGCTGCCGTCGCGCAGCGTCAGCCGGCCGGACAGGCCCAGGTCACGGTCCAGCCAGGTGTTGAGCAGGGTTCCGCCGTACGTCTCGACGGCGACCTGCCGCCAGCCGTGCGCGCCCATGTCGGGCTGCGGCTTGACCCGGAGGTTGGGCGAGTCGGTGTGGGCGCCGATGATCCGGAACGGGGTGTGGGGGGAGGCGCCTTCCGGTACGTACCAGGCGATGATCGCGCCGCCGCGGACGACGTACTTGCCGCCGCTCGTACCGTCCCAGGAGGCGGTCTCGTCGAGCTGCTGGAAGCCGGCCTTCTCCAGCCGTTCACCGGCGTTGGCCACGGCGTGGTACGGCGTCGGGGAGTCCGCCAGGAAGGTCATGAGGTCGTCGGTGTGGCCGCGGTCGAAGCGGGGGGGTGAGCTGCTCATGCCCTCACTTTACGGTCGGGTCAGTTGAGAGGGACCTGCGCGAACGGCCCATTGTCAGTGGTGGCTGCGACTATCGGAGAACGTAGCGGGACAGCAGTCCGCTGACTCGCCGGTCGCGACCGGAGGTGCACTGGTGACCACGACGACTTCGCCCGTTTCGCCCGTCTGTGCCGCATGCGAGACACCCGGGGCCAGGTGGAGCGCCCCGCTGGGGATGCCGCTGTGCGCGGCGTGCACGACCGCGGCGACGGGCACCCCGGACCGGGACCCGGTGCGCCTCGGGGACATCCTGCCGGTGACCGCCGCGACGCTGCGCGCCTCCATACCCGCGCCGCGTCCGCCGCGTAGCGGTTCGCTCATGACCTGCCGGTTCTGCGGGGCACAGGCCCGGTGGCACCGTACGGTGCACGGCCGGTGGGTGGCGATGGAGCCGGGGACGCGTCCCGTCGCGGGCGTCCCGCGCGGTGAGCGGTGGTACGTGGCGGGTGACGGCACGGCGGTCCAACTGCGCGGGGCGGTGCCGTCGGGCGTGTGCCGGGTGAGCCACTTCTCGGTGTGCGCGGCCCGGCCGGCTCGGTGACGCCGGTCCGTGACGCCGGTCCGTGACGCCGGTCCGGCTCCGTGAATGACGGAGGCCCGCTCCCCGGGGACTCGGGGAGCGGGCCGCCATGGACGGTCGCGGACTGGGACTAGAACGCGGCCTCGTCCAGCTCCATGAGGGAGTTGTCGACGCCCTCGGCGATGGCGCGCTCGGTGGAGACGCCGGGCAGGATGTTCTCGGCGAAGAACTTCGCGGCGGCGATCTTGCCCTGGTAGAACGCCTTGTCCTTGGCGGAGGCGGTCTCCAGCTTCTCGGCCGCGACGGCGGCACCGCGCAGCAGCAGGTAGCCGACGACCACGTCACCGGAGGCCATCAGGAGGCGGGTGGTGTTGAGCCCGACCTTGTAGATGTTCTTGACGTCCTCGCCGGTGGCGGTGAGGTGCGTCAGCATCGCGCCGACGATGCCCTCCAGGTCGACGGCCGCCTTGGCGAGCGCGTCGCGCGCCGGGGCGAGCTCGTCGCCGCCGGTACCGACCGCCAGGAACTTCTTGATCTCCTCGGCGAGGGTGTTCAGCGCGGCGCCCTGGTCGCGGACGATCTTCCGGAAGAAGTAGTCCTGGCCCTGGATCGCCGTGGTGCCCTCGTACAGGGTGTCGATCTTGGCGTCACGGATGTACTGCTCGATCGGGTACTCCTGGAGGTACCCGGAGCCACCGAAGGTCTGGAGCGACTGGGCGAGCTGCTCGTAGGACTTCTCGGAGCCGTAGCCCTTGACGATCGGCAGGAGCAGGTCGTTCAGGCCGTGCAGCGCCTTGGCGTCCTCGCCGGCCGCCTCCTTGATCTGGATCTCGTCCTGCACCGCGGCGGTGTACATGACGAGGGCGCGCATGCCCTCGGCGTACGCCTTCTGCGTCATCAGGGAGCGGCGCACGTCGGGGTGGTGCGTGATGGTGACCTTGGGCGCGGTCTTGTCCATGAAGTTCGCCAGGTCGGTGCCCTGCACGCGCTCCTTGGCGTACTCCAGCGCGTTCAGGTAGCCGGTGGAGAGGGTGGCGATCGCCTTCGTGCCGACCATCATGCGGGCGAACTCGATGATGCGGAACATCTGGCGGATGCCGTCGTGCTTGTCGCCGATCAGCCAGCCCTTGGCGGGGTGCTTGTCGCCGAAGGTCATCTCGCACGTGTTGGACGCCTTCAGGCCCATCTTGTGCTCGACGTTCGTCGCGTACACGCCGTTGCGCTCGCCCAGCTCGCCGGTCTCCCAGTCGAAGTGGAACTTCGGCACGAGGAAGAGGGACAGGCCCTTGGTGCCGGGGCCGTGGCCCTCGGGGCGCGCCAGCACGTAGTGGAGGATGTTCTCCGACATGTCGTGCTCACCGGACGTGATGAAGCGCTTCACGCCCTCGATGTGCCAGGAGCCGTCCTCCTGCTGCACGGCCTTGGTGCGCCCGGCGCCCACGTCCGAGCCGGCGTCCGGCTCGGTGAGCACCATCGTGGAGCCCCACTGCTTCTCGACGGCGATCTCGGCGATCTTCTTCTGCGCCTCGTTGCCCTCCTCGAAGAGGATGCCCGCGAAGGCCGGGCCGGAGGAGTACATCCAGATGGCCGGGTTCGAGCCCAGGATCAGCTCCGCGTACGCCCAGATCAGCGAGCGCGGCGAGGTGGTGCCACCGATCTCCTCGGGCAGGCCGAGGCGCCAGTACTCGGAGTCCATGAAGGCCTTGTAGGACTTCTTGAACGTCTCCGGGATCGGCGCGGTGTTCGTCTCCGGGTCGAAGACCGGCGGGTTGCGGTCGGCGTCCGCGAAGGACTCGGCGAAGTCGTTCTCGGCGAGACGGCGCATCTCGTCGAGGACGCTCTTCGCGGTCTCGACGTCCATCTCCTCGAACGGACCGGTGCCGTAGACCTTGTCGCGCCCGAGGACCTCGAAGAGGTTGAACTCGATGTCGCGGAGATTCGACTTGTAGTGCCCCATGGCGACGGCTCCGTAAGGCTCGGGGAGGCGGAATCCTCTTAGACGTACCAGCAAGTAGCTACGATGATGCTACCCGCCGGTAATAAGAGCAACCCCTATCGGGCGATCTGTGACGCGTTACGCGTGGGATGGGGCGGCGATCACCGCTCGGCGGCCCTGAGCAGGACGGCGGTGTTCCCGAGGATGACGAGCGGCGGGGTGCCGAAGTCGCTCCCGAGGGACGGGAGCGTGATCCCCTGGGCGGCGAGCGCGGTGCGGAGGGCGGGCGCCCCTCTGTGGGGGGTGTGACGAACCGGTCACAGAGTGGCGCCATGGCGGCGAACCGTGGAAGGGGTTTCGGTTGCGCAACGTGTGCCCTGTTCATGGTGGGCCGTGTGGGCCGCCCTCTCTCCGAGTGTGGCGGGCTCCGGCGCCCCCTCAAGGGCGCTCCCTCCGGTCGCGTCGCTTCGCGATGGGCTTCGCCCACCCTTGACCGGCCGCCTCCGCCCGCCTTTTCACACTCGGAGGGCGGCCCGGGGGAGCGGGGTCCACGGCTCCCGATCGCGGTTGGTCGGGCCGCGTCGCCGACCGCAGGCCGGTGGTGGGTGCGCGGCAGTGGTGTGGGGCGGCGTGTCTCTGTTCGGCGGGCGCGGGCCGGTGGCGGGCTGGGGTGCAGGCGGGTGGGTGGCCCAGCGGGCCGGGGCGGGTGGAGGTCTCAGTGACACCACGGGATCGGGGACTTGTGGGCGGGAAGGGACACCCCTCTGCCCTTGGAGGCTCGCCCGAGGGTGTCCCTTTCCATGCACAAGTCCGGCCATCCGGTACGGGTGTGACTGGAGAGGCGCAGGAGGCGAGGCATCCGAGCTCCCTGGTGCCCCCATGACCCCAGCCCCACCCCAGCCCGCCACCGGCCCGCGCCCGCCGAGCCGTCCCCGATGCCCCACTCCACTGCCGCCCACCCGCCACACTCGGAGAGAGGGCGGCCCACAGGGTGACCGTGGCGGGCGCGGGGTGGGGCCATACGTGGCGTTCGGGTGGCGGCCTCTCGGTACGCTTACGGGCATGTACGGGTACGAGCAGAATCAGGGCGCGTACGCCCCGCCGCAGCAGGGGTACGCGCAGCAGCCGCCGCTGTACCCCGAGCCGTCGCCGCCCTCGCTCGCGGATGCCGTGCGGGCGTTCACCACCGGGTCGCTGTCGGCCGAGGACTTCCAGCAGATCTTCGCGACCTCGAAGGTCTACTGCCCGCGCGGTGACAACCCCGGCTTCCTCGCCCTGCACAACACCCAGCAGCCGGTCATCCCGATGTTCACGTCGCTCAAGGAGCTGCGCCGGTACGCGGGCAAGGAGTCCAAGTACTTCGTGATCACCGGCGCCGAGGTGATCGACCTGCTGCCGACCGGGTACGGCTTCGTCCTCGACATGGAGGGCGACCACCGGATGGTCTTCGACGCCAAGGCCGTGGAGCAGATGGTCGACTTCGCCATGCGGCGGATGTACGGCTGATCCCCGCCACTTGTCGGGGTGACGATCCGACTTCAGGCGTACGAACGGCCCGGCCGGCGCTGCTTACGGTCCTCGTATGCAGCAGTCGAGCGAGTTCCTGATGACGCAGAAGATCACCGCTCTGGTGAACCGGTATGTGATCACCGATCCCGGCGGCGGTGATGTCGTCGCCTTCGCCGAGCAGAAGCGGTTCATGGTCAAGGAGGAGGTCACCCTCTGGACCGGCGAGGACCGCTCCGAGGTGCTCGGTGGCTTCAAGGCCCGGCAGGTCATCGACCTGGGGGCGACGTATGACGTGACAGGGCCGGACGGCGCCCCCATAGGGACGTTCCGGAAGGACGCCAAGGCGTCTCTGCTCCGGTCCACCTGGCACCTGACCCAGGGAACCGGGGACGAGGTGCCGGCCGCCAAGGGCACCGAGCGCAGCCTGGGGATCGCGCTGGCGCGGCGGGGCTGGGAGGTGGTCGACGCGGTGCTGCCGTTCCCGCTGCCGGTGCCGTTCGTCTACCACTTCGACTTCGTACGGGACGGGGAGCCTGTCATGTCGGTGGAGCGGAAGATCGGGTTCCGCGACCAGTACGCGATAAGGATCCAGGACCCGGCCCTCGATCGCACGCTCGCCTTCTGCATGGCCGTCGCCCTGGACGCCCTCCAGGCCCGGTGAAGGCCGGTTGAGGCCGGTGAAGGCCCGCCGACCGGCCGGTCGGACCCCCCGGACGGGGGGAGGGGAAACGGAAACTCGGTGGGTACCCCGGAACCGGACGGCGTCGGTAATTTTCTGCACCGGGGGCATATCAGCCTTCCGTTTTTCGCAGAAAAGGTGCTGTTTTTTCATGGACGAGTTTCACCTCGACGCCCGCGTGACCGTTTCCGCCGACCCGGCCGAGACGTCGCTTTCCCCGGTGGCCAGCGTCGCTTCCCGTGTCGCCAGCAAGTGGGTCGTCAAGCAGACCATCAAGCAGACGATCAAGATGACGGCTGCCTGCGCCGCGGTCCGCACCAACGGCAAGTGCTGACGGTCTGACGGGTCAAGGCGGTTCCTCCGCGAACGGTCGGGGGAACCGCCGGCGCCGGTATCGCTCACATGAATTCCGCACCATTCCTCCCCGCCGGCCTCGCCGAGCGGGCGGACAGCCTTGCGACCCTGGTCAGGGAGCGCCTGGACACACCGGGGCGCGCGGAGGCGCACGCCGCACGGGCGGGCGAGCAGACCGATCTGCCCATGTGGTCCGGCAGTTCACTGAGCGAGGGCCACGCGGGGCTGGCGCTGCTGCACCTGCACGCCGGGGACCACGAGGCGGCGTTCCGGTTCCTGCGTGCCGCGTTCGACGCCACGGCCCGCAGTCCGCTGACGCATCCCGGGCTCTTCGACGGTACGGCCGGGCTCGCCCTCGTACTGGAGGACTGCTGCGCGGCCGAGCCGCGTTTCCTTCCCAGCCTGCGCGCGCTGCGTGAGCGGCTCTGCGGGCAGGTGCTGCACACGGCGTGGCCCCGCCGGGAAGGCACGGTCTCCGACCACGATTACGACCTCGTCTACGGCAGCGCCGGAATTCTCAGCCATCTGAGCACGACGCCCCACAAAACCCCGCTCGTGGTGCAGGCGGTCGACCACTGTCTGGATCACCTCGTGTGGCTGGGGACGGAATCGGATGAGGGCGTTCCGGCGCGCTGGATGATTTCCCCGGAACGCTATTCGGCTTACGGTGACCTCGCGGTGACGTATCCGTACGGATATCTCGACACCGGAATGTCCCACGGGGCGGCCGGAATGGCCGCCGCGCTCGCGGTGGCCTGGCGCGAGGGGCACCGGAGGCCCGGCCACCGGGAGGCGCTCGCCCGCCTCACCGACTGGCTCCTGGCCGTCGGCACGGCCGGCGGCCGCGACCGGCAGTGGCCCCGCGCCGTGCCGGTCACCGCACAGGGGCGGGAGGGGACGGCGGAGGGCGCCGAGGCGGTGCCCGCCTGGTGCCACGGCACCGCCGGGGTCGCGGCCGCCCTGCTGACGGTGGCCGAGGCGACCGGGGACCGCGCCCTGGCGGCGGAGGCGTTCGCCGCCCTCGACGGCGTACTGGCCCGGGGCGGCGGCCATGCCACGCCGACCGTGTGCCACGGCGTGGCCGGCCTCGCCGCCCTGGCGCACGAGTTCGCCGCGCGCGGCAGTGCCGGAGCCGCCCGCGCCCTGCCCGGCCTGGTGGAGCGGCTCGTGGCGGCGGCGGAGCCGGGGCGCCACCCGCTGGTCTTCCGCGACCGGGAGACCACCGGCCACCTGGTTGACAACCCGGGCCTGCTGACCGGCGCGGCGGGCATCGCCATGACGCTCCGGGCGATCGTCACCGGCCACCGGCCCACCTGGTGGAAAGCGCTCGTCCCCCAGTGATCCGTACCTGATCCACACGTGATCGCCCCAGGCACCGACCCCGGCACCGACCCCGTGACCAGCGAAGGACTTCCCATCAACGCCATGCCCCGGTACGACGCCCTCGACTTCTGCCTGCTGCGGGCACCGGCACTCCCGGTGGCCGCCTGGCACGCCGCCCTCGCCACTCCGGACGGGCCCCTCCGGGCGCCGGCCGACGACGAGCGGGTGCGCCACGGGCTGGTGGCGGCCGGCAGTGGGCTCCTCGACGGGCTCGCCAAGCCGGCCGGCGACGACAAGAGCCGGCGGCGGGTCTTCTCCCGCGCCCTTCGCTACCTCACCCGCATGAGCACCCGGCCCACGCCCTTCGGGGCCTTCTCCGGGGTGGCCGTGGGCGAGTTCGGCGACCGCACGACCGCGGCGCTGGCGCGCACGGCCGTCGCCGCCGCCCGCGTACGGGCCGACATGGGCTGGCTCCTCGCCCTGATCAAGCGGGTGGAGTCCGACCCGGAGAACCTGGCCCTGCTGAACGTCACCATGAACGCCATGGCCCACCAGGTCGGCGACCGGCTCGTCCTGCCGTCGTCGGACGTCCACGGCAAGGCGGACCGCCGCTCGGTCCGGGTGCGCGCCACCGCGGCGCTGGACCACGTCCGGCACGTGGCCAAGGCGCCCGTGCCGTTCGCCCGCGTGGTGGCGGAGCTGAACGAACGGTTCCCCAAGGCGGGCCCCGAGCGGACCACCGCGTTCGTCACCGAACTCGTCGAGCTGGGCCTCCTCGTCACCGACCTGCGCCCCGCCGTGACCGACCCGCGCCCCGAGGAGCACGTCCTCGGGCGTCTCGTCGCCGCCGGCCTCCCGGAG
Source organism: Streptomyces sp. NPDC049837 (assembly GCF_040674455.1). Taxonomy (NCBI): domain Bacteria; kingdom Bacillati; phylum Actinomycetota; class Actinomycetes; order Kitasatosporales; family Streptomycetaceae; genus Streptomyces; species Streptomyces sp. NPDC049837. The sequence continues at coordinate 310,255 of NZ_JBFAMP010000004.1, forward strand.
GCCACCACCGCTCCGCTGCGCGAGGTCGTGGAGCTGACCCGCCGGGCGACCGCCGGGGACACCGGCACCCTGGAGCGGCTTCGCGCCACCCAGCGCGCCCTGGTCCCCGACTACAAGGCCCAGCCGTTCCAGGTCGACTCGCGCCTCGGCCTGACCGGGACGCGGCTGGGCGCACAGGTCGCCGACGAGGTCGCGGAGGCGGTCGGCTGCCTGGCCCGGCTGAGCGTGGCCGACCCCGGTGGGTACGAGCACCTCGTGCCGTACCACCAGGCGTTCCTGGAGCGGTACGGCTCCGACGCCCTCGTACCCGTACTCGAACTCCTCAGCCCCGAGCGGGGCCTGGACGCCCCCAACGGGTATATGAACCCGCCCCGCGCCATGGTCATGGCCCAGCCGGGCGGCAGCGGCTCCGAGCACACCGCGCGGGCCCTCGTGGCGCTCGCCGCCGACGCCTGGCACCGGGGCGCGGAGGAGGTCGAGCTGACCGACGCCGTGCTGGAGGGGCTCCTGCCGCCCGGCCCGGAGGACACCGGCTCCCGCACGACCTGTCCCGCCGTCGACGCGTACGTACAGATCCGGGCGGCCGGCCCCGAGGCCATCGACGAGGGCCGCTGGCGGGCCGTCCTGAACAGTGACGGGCTCGGCGAGGGCGGGCGCACCTTCGGCCGGTTCTTCCACCTCTTCGACGCGTCGGTCACCGACCGCCTCCGCGCCTACGCCCGTGCCCGGGAGGCCCTGGAGCCGGACGTCGTGTTCGCCGAGCTGTCGTACGTGCCCGCCCACGGGCGCGGCGCGAACGTGGCGATCCGGCCGGCCGTGCACGACCACGAGATACCGGTCAACGTCACCGCCTCGGTGGCCCCCGAGTACGTCATCGACCTGGCGGACATCCACGTCGGCGCCACCGACGACGGGCTGCGGCTGTACTCGGCCCGCCTGGGCCGTGAACTGGTCGTCGTCCAGAACCACATGCTCAGCCCGCTCGGCGCGCCCAACGCGTGCCGCTTCCTCCTGGAGGTGTCCCGGGCCCGCTACCGCATCCCCGCCGGGTTCACCTGGGGCCCCGTGGAGGGTGCCCCGTACCTGCCCCGTGTCGTACGCGGCCGGGTGGTGCTGCGGGCGGCCGAGTGGACGCTGCACCCCAAGGACGGTGACGTGCCGCGCACGGCCGGCGAGGTGGAGCGGTGGCGCCGCCGGTGGAACGTGCCGCGCCACGTCTACCTGGCCGACGACGACAACCGGCTGCTGCTGGACCTGGAACACCCCGCGTGTGTCGCCGAGTTGCTCACCGACCTCCGCGCGGCCACCGGGGCGGTGACCATCCAGGAGGCGCTGCCCGGGCCGGCGGACGACGAGCTGTGGCTGCGGGACGCGGAAGGGCGCGGGTACCTGTCGGAGGTGGTGATCCCGCTCATCTCCGTACACCAGGAGGCCCGGACGGCGGCCGTGGACATCGCCCGCAAGGCCGACCCCGCCGCGCACGTCAGCCACCTGCCCGGTTCCGCCTGGTCGTACCTCAAGCTGTACGCGGCCCGGGACCTGCACGACGAGATCGCCGCCACCGAACTGCCCGTGCTGGTGCGGGACCTGCGCGGGGCGGTCGACCTCGACCGGTGGTTCTACATCCGGTACGCCGACCCGGACCCGCACCTGCGGATCAGGGTGCGGACCTGGTCCGCCTGCCAGTCCGGCACGGCGGCGCACACGCTCCTCGTCTGGGGCGAGTCCCTGGTGAGGCGGGGCCTGGCGTCCCGGCTCGAACTGGCCACCTACCACCCGGAGATCAGCCGGTACGGCGGCCCGGCCGCGTACGACGCCGTCGAGCGGTTCTTCGAGGCCAACAGCGAGGTGAGCACCGAGCTGCTGCGCCTGGTGTGGGACGGGGAACTCGACCCCGAGGCGGTCACCATCGCCGCCGTGGACGCCCTGTACGCCCAGTGGGGCCTCGACGTCCGGGAGCGGCTGGCCGCCATGCCCCGGCCGGCCGAGGACAAGGAGGCGCGCGAGCGGTACAAGAAGGACCGGGACTACCTGTGCGAGCTGCTCGCCCCGTGGGACCGCCGCCCGCACCCGCTCGGCCGCGCCCACCACGAGCGGCTGGCCGCCGTCCTGGACCGGCAGGCCGACGCCGTACGCCGGGCCGCGCACGCGGTCGCCGGCGCGGAGGCGGCGGGCACGCTGTGGGGGACGCGCGACGCGATCCTGGCGAGCCTGGCCCACATGCAGGTCAACCGGCTGCTGCCGATGGACCGGCCCGCCGAGAACCGCTGCTACCTGGTGTGGGGCCATGTGCTGGGCTGCCTGCGGGGGAGGCCCCGTGACTGACCACGACACCCCCGAGTCCCTGGCGGAGAACCGGCGGCTCTCGCGCGACCTGCGCTACTGGTGGCTGGCGCTGCGCACCTTCTGGGGCCTGAGCCCGGCGCGGGTCGGCGCCTTCGCGGTGCTGACCCTGCTCACCGCGGCCGTGCCGGCCGCCGGCATCTGGCTGACCGCAGGGGCCGTCCAGGCGGTCGCCGACGCCTTCACCGGCGTACCGGGAGCCATGGACCGGCTGACCCGCGCCGGGACCGGGCTGGTCCTGCTCGCGGTGGCGGAGCACGTGGTGTCGTCCGGCGCGCAGTACCTGAACACGCTGCTCCAGTTGGAGTTCTCGGCCAAGATCGGCGAACGGGTCATGGTCAAGGGCACCAGGATGGACCTGAGCGCCTACGAGGACCCCGAGGCATACGACCGGTTGCAGCGCGCGCTGCGCGAGAGCGGCAGCGGGACGGCGTTCGAGGTCTTCGACGAGATGATGCGGACGCTGACCTCGCTGGCGTCCCTGGTCATGGTCAGCTCGGTGCTGTTCTCCTGGAACCCCTGGCTGGCCCTGGCGATCCTGCTCGCGCCACTGCCCGCGCTCGCCGCGCACATCGTCTTCAGCAAGCGCGGTTACGCGATCGAGTACCACCGCGCCCAGGACCGGCGGCGCGCCTTCTACTACCAGGACCTGACGACGACGGACTCCTCGTACAAGGAGGTGAAGCTGTACCAGCTCGGCCCGTACTTCGTGGACCGGTACCGCTCGCTGGTGCGCGGCTTCTTCCGGGTGGACCGCTCGCTGGCCCGGCGCCGGCACGCCTGGTCGGCGGCGCTCGGGCTGGTCAGTGTGCTCGCCTCGTCCGGGGCGCTGGTCTTCGCGCTGCGCTCGACGACGTCCACCGGCCGGGTCGGTGAGCTGGCGGGGTACTTGCAGGCGCTGGGCGCGGTGCACGTGGCGGCGTCCGGGCTGCTGCTCGGTGTGGCGACGCTGTACCAGAACACGCTGTTCACGGGGAACCTCTTCGACTACCTCTCGCTGCCGGAGGGGCGGATCACCGGCGGGACGCGGCCGTTCCCCCGGCGGCTGGTCCACGGCATCGAGTTCCGGAACGTCACCTTCCGATACCCCGGGACGGAGCGGGTCGCCCTCGACGGCTTCAGTTGCTTCATCCCGGCCAACACCTGCTGCGCCATCGTCGGCCAGAACGGCGCGGGCAAGAGCACCGTCGTCAAGCTGCTGTCCCGCCTGTACGAGCCGACCAGCGGGCAGATCCTCGTCGACGGCGTGCCCATCGAGGAGTACGACACCACCGACCTGCAACGGAACATCGGCGTCGTCTTCCAGGACTTCATCCGCTACGAGCTGCCCGTCCGGCACAACATCGGCTTCGGGTGCGTCGAGCACCTCGACGACACCGCCCGCATCCGGGCCGCCGCCGAGGCCAGTGGCGCGGCCGGGTTCGTCGAGCGCTTCGACGAGGCGTACGACACCACGCTGGGACGGCACTTCGAGGGCGGGCAGCAGTTGTCCGGAGGGCAGTGGCAGAAGATCGCCCTCGCCCGCGCCTTCCTGCGCGACGCGCCCATCGCGGTCCTCGACGAGCCGACCGCCGCCATCGACCCGGAGGCGGAGGCGGACATCTTCGGACGGCTGCGCACCATCTGCGGGCAGGCGACCTCGCTGGTCGTCTCGCACCGGTTCTCCACGGTACGCATCGCGGACAAGATCCTCGTGATGGAGGGCGGCTCGCTCATCGAGGAGGGCACCCATGAGGAACTGCTGGCCCGCGACGGCACGTACGCCCGCCTCTTCCGCCTCCAGGCCGACGCCTACCTCCCCACTCCCTCATGACGACCACGGAAGACCCAGTGAAGCTCTCCTTGATGTATCCCCTGATGGCGTACGAGCCCGACCACGTCGCCGCCTTCGCCGCCACCGTGCGCGACCTGGGGATGCGGCGCCTGTTCATGGGCCAGTCGGTGCTCGTCGACACCCACCAGGCGTTCGCGTACCTCGCCGGGCGCGGCCTCACGGTGCCGGTGGGGACGAGCGTCTCCCTGACCGCGCTGCGTCACCCCCTGGACGCCGCCGTCCAGGCGCGGTCCCTGGCGCTGCTCACCGGCACCGAGGTGGTCGCCGGATTCAGCACGGGCGACCCGGAGTTCGTCGCCGCGCTGCGCGGCGAGCCCTACGAGAGCCCGCGCACGGCGATCGCCGAGTACCTCACGGTCGTACGGCAGTTGCTGGACGGCGAGCCGGTGGACTTCCGCGGCCGGTACGTCGGCCTCGACGAGGCGCTGCTCCAGGTGCCGCACCCGCCCGTGTCGCTCGGCGTGGGCGTGCTGCGGCCGCGCATGGCGTACACGGCCGGTCAGGTCGCCGACGTGGCCATCACGCTGCTGACGCCCGCCGGTTACCTCCGCGAGCAGCTCGTGCCCGCGCTGGAGCGGGGCGCCCGGTCACGGGAGCGGGCGGTGCCCCGGGTGACGTCGATCGTGCCGTGCGCGGTGCGGAGGCCCGGCCGGGACGCCAGGCGACTGGCGTTCGCCGCGCACGAGCTCCACCTCGGCGGTGAGCACTACGCGGCCATGCTGCGCACGGCGGGCCTCGACGTGGACGCCTCCGACCCGTGGGCGGGGGCGGGCGCGCTCGTCGACGCCGGGGTGTTCTGCTACGGCACACCCGAGGAGGTGGCCGAGCGGCTGACCGGTTACGGTGAGGCGGGGGCGACGGATATCGCACTGAGCTGTGCGGGGGTCCTGCTCACCGAGGGCGTGGAGGCGGCGCTCACCGACGTGCGGGACATCGTGGACGCGGTGCGGGCACGCCCGGCCGCCTTGGGCGGTCCGGCGCCCGACCAGCGTCGGACGACACCCATTCGTTCTAGCTGAGGAGCGGTCGCATGCTGTTGTTGCTCGAATTCGCCCTGCACTGCCTGATGGACCTGGCCCTGTGGCTGTTCGGCAGGACCTTCGACAAGTCGGTCTCCGCCCGGCGCATCGCGTCCTTCCGGCGCGGCGAGGGAGCGGTGCTGCGCTGCCGTTACCGCGTGCGCGCCGATGGCCCGGGCGCCATGCGGCGCGGGAAGCTGACGCTGACGCGGGCGGGTGCCGTGCTGAACCGCACCGGTGCGCAGAACCTGCGCCTGACCTCGCCCGGTGACGTCGCCACGGGCGGCGGCCGGGGCGGCACGACCGTCGTCTGCGAGGCGGCGGGCGCGGGCACGGTGGAGCTGCTGGTGCCGACCTGGGACCCGGCGCTGGTCAAGCTCATCACCGACACCATGGCGGCACGCGTCTGAACCCGGACGTCTCGGCTGAATCATGCCCTCCGGCACGATTGGTATGTTGATCGCGCCAAGCGGCCGAACGGGGAGGCCGCTCGCAAGGGGGCGTGATGATCCGCGTATTGATTGTCGACGACGAAGTCCTGCTGCGGTCGTGCATGCAGCGCATCCTGGAGAGCGAACCGGACATCGAGGTGCCCGCCGCCTGTGACGGCCGGGGCGCCGTCGAAGCGGTGGAGACCCACCGGCCCGACGTGGTCCTGCTCGACCTGCGCATGCCGGACGTCGACGGCCTGTCCGTACTCGCCGCGCTCCGGTCCCGCTCCCCGAGGCCGGCGGTCGCCGTCCTGACGACGTTCTCGGCCGACGAGGACATCGCGGCGGCGCTGGGCGCGGGTGCGTCGGGCTTCCTCCTCAAGGACGCCACCCCGCACGAACTGGCCGACGCGGTACGGGTGCTGGCCTCGGGCGGCACGGTGCTGTCGTCGGCGGCGGCCCGGGTCGTGGTCGGCGGATACCTGGAGCGCGGTCCGCGGCCGGCGGCGCCGAGGGACCCGCGCCTGGACACCCTCACCGAGCGGGAGCACCAGGTGCTGGAGCTGCTCGCCGAGGGGCTCACCAACGCCGACATCGGGCGCAGGCTGCTGATGAGCCCGTCCACGACCAAGGAACACGTCAGCGCGATCCTGGCCAAGCTCGGCCTGGCCAATCGCGTCCAGGCGGCGGTGCTGGCGCACAGCCTCTCGGCCGCCGCCGCTGCTCCCTCTTCACCCTCTTCATCCCACCCGCCGGCCATGGCGGCGTCTCACTGAGGCGGCCAGGGCCGGCGGGCCCGACCCTCCGTGGAGACACCCATGACCTTCGGCAACGCGCTGTACGACCAGAAGCTGGCGAGCGTGTACGACCGGATGTACCCCATCGACCACGACACCGCCTTGGCCGTGGACTTCATCGCCGACCTGGCACCGCCGGGCGGCCGCGTCCTCGAAGTCGGCGTCGGTACGGGCCGGATCGCGCTGCCGCTGGCCGAGCGCGGGTTCCGGGTGCACGGCATCGACGGCTCGGAGGCGATGCTCGCCGAGCTGCGCAAGCGCGACCCGGACGGCGCGGTGACCACGGTCGTGGGCGACTTCACCGAGGAGGGCACGGGCCTGACCTTCGACGTGGTGACCCTGGTGCTCAACACGTTCTTCGTCGCGATTACCAAGGAGCAGCAGCGCAACTGCCTGCGGCTGGTGCGCGAACAGCTCGCGCCGGGCGGCAGGTTCGTCCTGGAGGCGTTCGACCCGGCTCCGTACCACACCATGGACAAGCCGGACTTCTCCATGCGCCACCTCGACGAGGGCGCCATCATGCTGGACACCCTCACGGTGGACCGCTCGCAGCAACTGATGCTGGGGACGCACACCATCATCGACGGCGGGCCGCCGGAGACCCGCGAGCACGTGCTGCGCTACGCCTTCCCGTTCGAGATCGACCTGCTGGCCGAGCTGTCGGGGCTGCGGCTCGTGGACCGCTTCGAGGACTGGACGGGCGCGCCCTACACGGCCTCCAGCCTGCGGCACGTGTCGGTGTACGAGCGGGACGCCGCCTGACGCGTCCCGGTGCCGGGAGCGAGCGGCAGTAGGGCGCGGACGAGGAAGCCGCCGTCCCCGGTGGGCCCGGCCTCCAGCCTGCCCCCGGCCAGGGCGGTGCGCTCCTTCAGCCCCCGCAGCCCGAACCCGCTGGAGGGAACGGCGGCCGGCGGGGCGGCGGCCGCGCCGTTGCGCACTTCGACGACGAGGGCGTCGTGCCGGTCCGAGGGGCCCACCGAGACGGTGACCGGGGCGCCGGGGGCGTGCTTGCGTACGTTGGTGAGTGCTTCCTGCACGGTCCGGTAGGCGGCCCGCTCGACGGCGGGCGCGCATTGCGCGCCGTCGCCCGGCAGGGCGAGGTCCAGGGTGGCGCCGAGCCGGCTGTCGTCGACCAGGGCGGGGAGGTTGTCCAGGCGGGCGTGGCCCGCGTCGTCCTCGTCGTCGGTGCCGGGTCCTCCGCCGCGCAGCACCCCGACGACGTCGCGCAGTTCCCGCATGGCGTCGGCGCCGTGGCGGCGTATCGTCTCGGCGTCCTCCCTGACGGTGTCGTCGGGGGCGGTGGCCCACAGGGCTCCGGCCTGGGCGGCGATGATGCCCAGGTGGTACGAGACGGTGTCGTGCATCTCCCGGGCTATGCGGGCGCGTTCGCGCGCCACGGCCTGTTCGGCCTCCAGCCGCCGCCCGCGCGCCTGGCTCTCGGTGAGTTCGGCGAGCCGGGAGCGCAGCTCGGAGCGGGTGCGGGCGAGCAGGCCCAGGCCGGTCGGCCCGATGCTGAACATCAGGGCGATCTGGACGGTGATGAGGTGGTCGGACCAGGTCATGCCGGGCTCCGCGGCCAGCCCGCACCACATGGCCGACGCGAACACCGCCGCCGCGCAACCGATGACGGCCGGGCGGCGGGAGAGCTCGGACGCCACGGTGAACATGGCGATCATGGGGGCCAGCCAGAGGTGGCCGGTGGCCATGGACGGCAGGGTCGCGAGCAGGACCAGGACGGGAAACCGGCGGCGCAGGACGAGCCCGAGCAGGGCCGGCGGGCACACGGCGGCGGACTCGGCGTCGAGGGCGCCGACCAGGGTGAGCAGCTCCAGGGACGCGGCCGCCGCGATCGCCCAGTCGGCGGGCCGTACGGTGCCCCGCAGGGCGACCCGGACCGTGGGGCGCCGGCGGGGGCGTACCGGCGTGGGCAGGGAGGGGCGCGCGGGGTCGGACACGGTCTTCCTCACTGATCGCTACTGATCGCTGCGATGTCGCCATGCAGTATCACCGAGCCCTTCGGGGGTACTGCGTGGGGGTGCCGCGACCGTGGGAATGCCCGGTCGGCGGGGTGCGTTCCAGTGGCAGGAAGTTCAGTGTTCAACTAATCTGGGGGTATGCCGCCCGCAGGGGCGGCCCCGAGGAGGACCCGCCATGCCTGCCGTAACCGTCGAGAACCCGCTCACCCTGCCCCGCGTCGGCGCGCCGGCGGGTGCCGTGCCGCGTCCGGTGCTGGCCGTGACCACCGCACCCAGCGGCTTCGAGGGGGAGGGCTTCCCGGTGCGCCGCGCGTTCGCCGGGATCAACTACCGCTACCTCGACCCGTTCATCATGATGGACCAGATGGGCGAGGTGGATTACGGAGCCGGTGAGGCGAAGGGAACGCCCTGGCACCCGCACCGGGGCTTCGAGACCGTCACGTACCTGATCGACGGAACCTTCGTCCACCAGGACAGCAACGGGGGCGGCGGCACCATCCGCAACGGCGACACCCAGTGGATGACCGCCGGGTCGGGCCTGCTGCACATCGAGGCCCCGCCGGAGAACCTGGTCATGTCCGGCGGCCTCTTCCACGGGCTCCAGCTCTGGGTGAACCTGCCCGCCAAGGACAAGATGATGGACCCCCGCTACCAGGACATCCGCGGTGGCCAGGTCCAGCTCCTCACCTCCCCCGACGGCGGCGCGCTGCTGCGCGTCATCGCCGGCGAGCTCGACGGGCACCAGGGCCCCGGCATCACCCACACCCCGATCACCATGATCCACGCCACCCTGCGCCCCGGCGCCGAGGTCACGATCCCGTGGCGGCAGGACTTCAACGGCCTCGCGTACGTCCTCGCCGGACGCGGCTCCGTCGGCGGCGAGCGGCGACCGGTCCACATGGGTCAGACGGCCGTCTTCGGCGACGGGGGCTCGCTGACCGTCCGCGCCGACGACAAGCAGGACGGCCACGCCCCGGACCTGGAGGTCATCCTCCTGGGCGGGCAGCCGATCCGGGAGCCGATGGCGCACTACGGGCCGTTCGTGATGAACACCCGCGAGGAGCTCCAGCAGGCCTTCGACGACTTCCAGGCCGGCCGCCTCGGCCGCATCCCCGCCGTCCACGGCATGCAGGACGGCACCGGCCGGGAGATCACGCCGGGCGCGTGACGGCGCTACGGCTCTGACAGCGCCACGGCTCTGACGGCTCTGACGTAGCGTCACCCGGCCGGGGTCCGTCCACGGGCGGGCCCCGGCCGTGCGTGATGCCGTGGAGGGGTGCACACGCTCCCCGAGCCCGTCCGCCGTTTCGCCGCCTGGTGCGTGGTCATCCTGCTCGTCACCGGCGTGGCGGCCGTCGGCGTATGGCTGTGCGTGACGTTCCAGACGGCCGTCACGCCCGTCCTGCTCGCCCTGCTCGGGACCGCGCTGCTCGGGCCCCTGTACCGGCGGCTCGTCGCCATGAAGGTCCAGCGGTCCCTGGCCGCCGGGCTGACTTGCGCGGCGGTGATCGCCGTCGTCGGCGGCGCCACCTACATCGTGGTCGCCGCGCTCATCGACACCGGCGACCAGATCATCACCTCGCTGCGCCGCGCCGCCACCGACCTCGCCGAACACTTCGGCGCCGCCGGCACCTCGCTGGACGACCTCGCCGCCAACGCCAAGAACCTCCTCGGCAGGTTCGGCGGCACGGCGGCGTCCGGCGTCATCAGCGGGCTCAGCGTCGTCGGCGAGGTGATCGCCATGGCCGTCCTCGCCCTGCTCCTCGTCTTCTTCTTCCTCCGCGACTCCGGCCGCGCCATGCGCGCCCTGCGCGACCTCGTGCCACGCGGCAGCGCCGACCACGTCGAGGCCATGGCCCGCCGCGCCTTCGGGGCGATGGAGGGCTTCATGCGTGGCACGACGTTCATCGCGCTGATCGACGCCCTCCTCATCACGGCCGGGCTGCTCATCCTGCGCGTCCCCGGCGCGGTGGGCCTGGGCGCGCTGGTCTTCGTCGGCGCGTACATCCCGTACCTCGGCGCGTTCATCTCCGGCGCCGTGGCGATCCTCGTCGCGCTCGCCGACCGGGGCGTCGCCATCGCGCTGTGGGCGGTCGGCGTCGTCCTCGCCGTACAGCTCATCGAAGGGCACGTCCTCCAGCCGGTGATCCAGAGCCGTACGGTCCAGATGCACCCGGCCGTCGTCATGCTCGCCATCACCGCCGGCGCGTCCGTCGCCGGAATCCTCGGCATGCTGCTCGCCGTGCCGCTCACGGCCGCCGCGTTCGGGGTGATCGGCGAGCTGCGGCGGCTGTACGCGGCCGGGACCGCCTAGGACCTGGTCGGGGCCCGGTCCGGGTGCGGGTCCGGGTCCGGCCGTCCGGGGGAGCCCCGGGCCCGGTCGGCCGCCCGCGCCGCCCCCGGCTGGCTAGCATCCGCGACAGGGGGCAGCCACGGGGGACGCACGGAGGCCGTCATGCAGCACCAGACACCACCCGACCCACGCCTGCTGAAGAACCGGTCCCGGCTCGGCCACAAGGTGCGGTACGCGCTGACGCACCCCCAGCGCGTGGTGCCCCACCTCCGCCGGGCCGCCCGCAACGGCCAGCTCCGGCTGAAGCACGGCAACGACCACGTGGCCTACTACCGGGCGGTGATGGCGTCCGACACCGCCCGCAGCCCGGAGGCGGCGGTGGGCGGCGGGCCGTCGCACGCGCGCTGGCTTGCCATCGGGCAGATGCAGTACGACTACCTCGTCGAGCACGGGCTGCGGCCCGAGGACCGGATGCTGGAGATCGGCTGCGGCAACCTGCGCGCCGGGTGGCGGTTCATCGAACACCTGGAGCCGGGCCACTACTACGGGATCGACATCTCGCCCGACATCCTCATCGAGGCCAAGAAGACCCTCGTACGGTACGGGCTCCAGCGGAAGGTGCCGTACCTGACGCCCGTCGACAACCTGAAGCTCGACTTCCTGCCCGACGACTGGTTCACCGTGGTCCACGCGCACAGCGTGTTCTCCCACTCGCCCCTGGAGATCATCGACGAGTGCCTCGCGCACGTCGGGCGGGTGCTGGCGCCCGGCGGCTTCTTCGACTTCACCTTCGACCGCACCGAGGGCCATGAGCACCAGGTGCTGGGCGAGGACTTCTACTACCGCACGGAGACGCTGGTGCGGCTGGCGGAGAAGCACGGCCTGGTCGCCCACTTCATGGACGACTGGGAGCGGCTGCCGCACGGCCAGTCCAAGCTCCGCCTGAGGCACGCGACGACGCCCGCCTGAGCCTCGGCCCGAGCCCGAGCCCGAGCCCGAGCCCGAGCCCGAGCCCGAGCCCGAGCCCGAGCCCCGGCCTCGGCACCCGGCCCGAGCCCGAGCCCGAGCCCGAGCCCCGGCCTCGGCACCCGGCCTGAGCCCGGGCGCGAGCCCGAGCACGAGCCCCGGCCTCGGCACCCGGCCTGAGCCCGGGCGCGAGCCCGAGCACGAGCCTCGGCCTGGGCATCCGGCCTGCGCCCGAGGATGAGCCCAGCCTGAGCCCCGGCCTCGGCGCCCGCCTGAGCCCGGGCGCGAGCCAGAGCCCGAGCATGAGCCCGGCCCGTGCGTGAGCCCGGCCCGTGCGTGAGCCCGGCTCGGGGTACCGGGCGGGAGTACCTCCCAAGCCGTCGCCTAGAGCGGGACCTCCCCGTCCCCGTCCCGCTCCTCGTGCAGCTCGAACCAGATCGACTTGCCCTCGCCGCGCGGGTCCACACCCCACTCGTGCGCGAGCATCTCCATGAGGACCAGCCCGCGCCCCGACGAGGCCATCTCGCCGGGCCTGCGCCGGTGCGGCAGCTCGTCGCTGGCATCCGCGACCTCCACGCGCAGCCGCCGCTTGCCGTGGTCCCCTCTCGCCTCGGCCACCAGCAGCGCGTCGCCGTCGGTGTGGACGAGCACGTTCGTGACCATCTCGGAGACCATCAGGACCGCCGAGTCGACCTGCTCGGGGTCCGCCCAGTCGTGCAGCAGCTCCCGCAGGTGCTGTCGGGCCGCCGCGATCCGCTCCGGCTCCGCCTGGGCGACCGTCATCGCCGTACGCCGGGCCGCCGCACTCCGCAGCGGCGCGCCGGTCCGCGACAGCAGCAGCACCGCGATGTCGTCCTCGCGGCGGTCGGCGAGCGGGCCGGTGGTGTGGTGCGAACCGGGCCCGTGCACGGCCTGGACCAGGCTGTCGGCCAGCACCTCCAGCGACTCGCCCTCGGCGTCGTGCAGCTCCAGCAGCGTGCGGATGCGGGTCCAGCCGGTCTCCAGGTCGTGCCCGCCGGTCTCCAGGAGCCCGTCCGTGCAGATCATCAGCGTCTCGCCCGGCTCCAGGGTGAGCCGGGTCGTCGGATAGTCGGTGTCCGGGACGATCCCGAGCGGCAGGCCGCCCGCCGTCGGCCGCAGCATCACCGTCCCGTCGGCCATCCGGATCGCCGGGTCTGGGTGGCCCGCCCGCGCGATGTCCAGCGTCCCGGTCGCCGGGTCGACCTCCAGGTACAGGCAGGTCGCGAACCGCCCCCCGTGGTCCCCCTCGGCCCCGTCCGTGATCCCGTACAGGAACCGGGAGGCCCGGGACAGCACCGCGTCGGGACGGTGGCCCTCGGAGGCGTAGGCGCGCAGCGCGATCCGGAGCTGCCCCATCAGCCCGGCCGCCCGCACGTCATGGCCCTGGACGTCGCCGATGACGAGCGCGATGCGGCCGCCCGGGAGCTGGATCATGTCGTACCAGTCACCGCCGACCTGGAGCCCGCCGCCGGTCGGGACGTACCGCGCGGCCACCTCCATGCCGGGGATGGCCGGCCCCAGGACCGGCATCATCGTGCGCTGGAGGCCCAGCGACAGCTCCCGCTCGGACTCGGCGACCCCGGCGCGGGCCAGCGCCTGCGCCAGCATCCGCGCCACGGTCGTCAGCACGGACCGCTCGTCGGGCGTGAACGACACCGGGTAGGTGAACGCCGCCATCCAGGCGCCCATCGTGCGCCCCGCGACGATCAGCGGCAGGAACGCCCACGACTCCCTGCCGAAACGCTGCGCCAGGGGCCAGGTCGCCGGAAACCGCTTCCGGTAGTCCTCCGGCGAGGGCAGGTAGATCGCCCGCCCGGTCCGTACCACCTCGGCCGCCGGGTAGTCGGTGTCGAGCGGCATGTCGGAGAACGGCCCGTCGTCGCCCGCGTTGTGCCCGTGGTGGCCGATGATCGTCAGCCGGTCGCCCGAGACGCCGAAGACCGCGAGCCCGTCCGGCGAGAACCCGGGCATCGACAGGGAGGCGGCCACCCGCAGCACCTCGGCCGTGGACCGCGCCTCCGCCAGCGCCCGCCCCGCGTCCAGCAGGAACGCCTCGCGCGAGCGGCGCCAGTCACCCGTGACGGGCGTACGGGAGGCGGTGCCGGGCTGCGGCTCGGCGACCTCCTGGAGGGTGCCGACGAGCTGGTAGTCGTTCCCCTCGACGAACGGCTTCGACCTGCTGCGTACGGTACGGATCACCCGGCCGTTCTCGTCCATGATCCGCAGCCGGGCCTCGGCGAGGGTGCCCTCCGCCACGGCGAGGTTCACGATCCCGTCGATCTCGTTCCAGTCGACGGGGTGGAATCGGGAGCGCACGGCGGCCTCGGTCAGCTCGGCCGGCTCGGCGGGCAGCCCGAGCAGCCGGGCGGCCTCCGCGTCGAGGGTGACGATCCCGGATGCGTTGTCCCAGCGCCACAGGCCGGTCGCGATGGCGGCCAGGACGTCCTCGGTGCGCATTGCCCCACTCTAAGAAGATGAACGGATCAACCGCCACCGAGCTGCGCCCGGCGATCACGGGACGACCGGTACCCTGGGTGAAGTTTCACGTGAAACACAGACCCCGATCCGCGAAGACTGGATGAACGACGATGCATCGGTACAGGTCCCACACCTGCGGCGAGCTCCGCGCCTCTGACGTCGGCAGCGACGTCCGGCTGAGCGGCTGGCTGCACAATCGGCGCGACCTGGGCGGCATCCTCTTCATCGATCTGCGCGATCACTACGGCATCACGCAGCTCGTCGCCCGTCCCGGCACCGCCGCGTACGAGGCGCTCGACAAGCAGACCAAGGAGTCGGTCGTCCGCGTCGACGGCAAGGTCGTCTCGCGCGGTGCCGAGAACATCAACTCCGACCTCCCGACCGGTGAGATCGAGGTCGAGGTCTCCGAGGTCGAGGTGCTGGGCGCGTCCGCCCCGCTGCCGTTCACGATCAACACGGACGACGGCGTCAACGAGGAGCGGCGCCTGGAGTACCGCTTCCTCGACCTGCGCCGCGAGCGCATGCACCGCAACATCATGCTGCGTACGGCGGTCATCTCCGCCATCCGTCACAAGATGACGGCCCTCGGCTTCAACGAGATGGCGACCCCGATCCTCACCGCGACCTCCCCCGAGGGCGCCCGTGACTTCGTCGTCCCGTCCCGCCTGAACCCGGGCAAGTTCTACGCGCTGCCGCAGGCTCCGCAGCAGTTCAAGCAGTTGCTGATGATCTCCGGCTTCGACCGGTACTTCCAGATCGCGCCCTGCTTCCGCGACGAGGACGCCCGCGCCGACCGCTCGCCGGGCGAGTTCTACCAGCTCGACGTCGAGATGAGCTTCGTCGAGCAGGAGGACGTCTTCCAGCCGATCGAGAAGCTGATGACCGAGCTCTTCGAGGAGTTCGGCGGCGGCCGCCACGTCACCTCGCCGTTCCCGCGGATCCCGTTCCGCGAGGCCATGCTGAAGTACGGCTCCGACAAGCCGGACCTGCGCGCCCAGTTGGAGCTCGTCGACGTCACCGACGTCTTCGAGGGCTCCGAGTTCAAGGCCTTCGCCGGCAAGCACGTCCGCGCCCTGCCGGTGCCGAACACGGGCGACCAGCCGCGCAAGTTCTTCGACGGCCTGGGCGACTTCGCGGTCGAGCAGGGCGCGAAGGGCCTGGCCTGGGTGCGCGTCGGTGAGAACAGCACCCTCACCGGCCCGATCGCCAAGTTCCTCACCGAGGAGAACGTCAAGGTCCTCACCGAGCGCCTCGGCCTGGAGCCCGGCCACGCGATCTTCTTCGGTGCGGGCGACTTCGACGAGGTCTCCAAGATCATGGGCGCGGTCCGCGTCGAGGCCGCCAAGCGGGCCGGCCACTTCGAGGAGAACGTCTTCCGCTTCTGCTGGATCGTCGACTTCCCGATGTACGAGAAGGACGAGGAGACCGGCAAGATCGACTTCTCGCACAACCCCTTCTCGATGCCGCAGGGTGGGCTTGAGGCCCTGGAGACCCAGGACCCGCTGGACATCCTCGGCTGGCAGTACGACATCGTCTGCAACGGCGTCGAGCTGTCCTCCGGCGCCATCCGGAACCACGAGCCGGACATCATGTTCAAGGCCTTCGAGATCGCGGGCTACGACCGCGAGACGGTCGAGCGCGAGTTCTCCGGCATGCTCAAGGCCTTCCAGTACGGCGCCCCCCCGCACGGCGGCATCGCCCCGGGCGTCGACCGCATCGTGATGCTCCTCGCCGACGAGCCCAACATCCGCGAGACCATCGCCTTCCCGCTCAACGGCAACGCCCAGGACCTGATGATGGGCGCCCCGACGGAGCTGGACGAGGCCCGCCTCAAGGAGCTCAACATCGCGCTCCGCAAGCCGGTCGCGGACAAGTAAGCCTCACGCGAAGGGCCCCGGAACCGTACACACGGTCCCGGGGCCCTTTCGCTCTCATGCGGCTTGTGCGGCGAGCGTCGGGTAGTCGGTGTACCCGGTCTCGCCGCCGGCGTACATCCAGCCTTCGTCCCGCAGCGGGTTGAGCGGGGCGCCGATCCGGAGCCGCTCCACCAGGTCCGGGTTGGCGAGGAACGCCCGGCCCAGCGAGATGAGGTCCGCACCGGCGGCCAGCAGCCGCTCGCCCGCCTCCTTGCCGCCGTCGGCGGGCAGCGGACCGCCCCAGCCGAGCGCCGGATTGGCGATCAGCGTGCCGGACCACCGCTTGCGGAGGTCCTGCCACAGGGCGTCGTCCGGGTCGGCGAACACGGTGTGCAGGTAGGCCAGGCCGTCGTCGGCTAGGGCGTCGAGGAGAGCCGGGTAGAGGTACTCGGTGTCGCCCTCCTCGATGCCGTTGACGGTGACCCGGGGGGAGATCCGCAGCCCCATCCGCTCGGGGCCGACGGCCGCGGCCACGGCCCGCACCACCTCCACCACGAACCGGATGCGGGCGGCGACCGGGCCGCCGTAGGCGTCGGTGCGGTGGTTGGTGTTCCTGGCCATGAACTGGTGCAGCAGGTGGCCGTTCGCGGCATGCACCTCCACCCCGGCGAAACCGGCGTCGATGGCGTTGCGGGCGGCGGAGGCGAAGTCCGCCACGGTGGACCGGATGTCGTCGAGAGACATCTCCCTGGGCACCACGGCATCCTTGCGCCCACCCGGGGTGTGGATGGTCTCCGGGAGCGGGACCGGCGACGGCGCGACCGGTACCAGCCCGCTGTTGTCCGGGTGCCCGACCCGGCCGCCGTGCTGGAGCTGAAGGAACATTCGCCCGCCCGCGTCGCGCACGGCGTCGGTGACCCGCCGCCATCCACCCACCTGGGCGTCGCTGTGAATCCCGGGGATGTTGGGGTACGTCTGCCCCACGGCGTTGGGCGTCGTCGCCTCGGCGATGATCAGCCCGGCGGAGGCGCGCTGTGCGTAATACGTCGCCATGATCGCCTGTGGCACCCCGTCGGCACCGGCGCGGTTACGGGTCAACGGCGCCATGACCAGGCGGTTGGGCAGGTGCAGCGCACCGAGCCGGGCGGGCTGGAACAGGCGGGACTTCTCCGGTGTGTTCGTCATGCCGGTACGGTAGGAGTTGACATCAATGTCAGGTTCAAGTCCCCTGACGGGCAGGCGAGGTGGGCAATGCGTATCGGTGAACTGGCCCGTCGCACGGGCGTGAGCGAGCGGTCGCTCCGCTACTACGAGACCCAGGGCCTCCTCACGGCCGACCGCACCCCGGGCGGCCAGCGCACCTACGGCGAATGGGCCGTCGACCGCGTCATCCGCATCCAGGCGCTCTACGCGGCCGGCCTCCACAGCAAGAAGATCGCCCAACTCCTCCCCTGCATGCGCGACACGGACGGCGGCCCCTCCGCCATCGCCACCGCCCGCCTCGTCGCCGACCTCACCACCGAACGCTCCCGCCTCGACCGCCTGATCACCGACCTCCTCCGCTCCCGCGACATCCTCGACGAGGCGATCGCCACGGCGTCGGAGGCCCCCCTCCGTGGGGCCGGGCCGAGCTGACCCGTGCTGAAACCCGGCCGTCGTGGCCCCTGTCGCGTTCGGATCAGGGCAGCTTCGGAATCAGCGCCAACCAGGGCGTGATCTCATGCCGAACGGCGTCATCCGGGTTCACGAGATCCTGAATGTGCACCAAGGGCGTGAGCATATTCTTCAGGCGGCGCAATAGGAGGGCCTGTTCCCTTGGTGCGGTGCGCCATTCGCCGGCCAGGCGGGTCACCTCGTCGATGGGCAGGCCGATGCTCTCCAATACATACGCACACAGCGCGGCTGGCTGTCGCGCCTCGTCGGAGGCGCTCACCCCCAGCTCCTGGATCATGTATGCGCGTATGCGAGCCGTGTCGGCCACTGCCTTCTGCGCGTCATCGGTGCCCGCCTTGTGCTGCCTGGAGATCGCGATCAGGGCAAGATGCCCCCACCGTGCGCGAAGGGCCGCGGAGCAGACAGGAGACTGCATCCGGCCTACGCACCAGTCGCGGAGCTGCTCCCAGGACTCCGGTGACGTGGCCGTGGCAGGTAGATCAGTGACCTGCCGCTCCAAATCACTGATCGAAACGCTGACCGTCCCATTGACCGGCGTCCAAGGATCGCGGGTGCCGTAAGAGTCGCCGGAGGAAAGGAATTCCCGCACGTTCGAACTCCTCTCTGCCCCGCCGGAACACCCAGCTTCGGCACCAGTAAATCCAGCAGCCGCGCCACAGGACCGCCGGCCTCCGGGGAGGGCGGCGGTCCTGGGGGTGCGGGGGGACGTCAGGCCTTCTTCGGGTCCTCCAGGCGGGGGAAGAGGACCGCGCCCTTGGTTACCGTCGCGCCGGTGGGGAGCTGGCCCCAGGTGGCGGTGGACTGGATGTGCTGGTCGGCGAGGGGGCCGAGGACGGGCTCCGCGCCCAGGGAGTCCCAGAGCTTCTGGGAGGTCTCCGGCATGACCGGGTTGAGGAGCACGGCGACCGCGCGGAGCGACTCGGCGGCGGTGTAGAGGATCGTCGCCAGGCGGGCGCGGCCCTCGTCGGAGTCGTCCTTGGCGACCTTCCAGGGCTCCTGCTCCGTGATGTAGCCGTTGACCTGCTTCACGAAGTCGAAGATCGCCAGGATGCCGCCCTGGAAGTCCAGCTCCTCGCCGATCTTCCGGTCGGCTTCGGCGACGGCCTTGGCCAGGCCTTCCTGGATGGCCTGCTCGGCCTCGCCGGAGGCGGTGGCCTCCGGGAGGGACCCCTCGAAGTACTTGCCGACCATCGCCGCGACGCGCGAGGCGAGGTTGCCGTAGTCGTTGGCCAGCTCGGAGGTGTAGCGGGCGGTGAAGTCCTCCCACGAGAACGAGCCGTCCTGGCCGAAGGCGATGGCCCGCAGGAAGTACCAGCGGTAGGCGTCCACGCCGAAGTGCGAGGTGAGGTCCTGCGGCTTGATGCCGGTCAGGTTCGACTTCGACATCTTCTCGCCGCCGACCATCAGCCAGCCGTTCGCCGCGACCTTGCCGGGCACGGGCAGGCCCTGCGCCATCAGCATCGCCGGCCAGATCACCGCGTGGAAGCGCAGGATGTCCTTGCCGATCAGGTGGACGTTGGCCGGGAAGGTCTCGTCGAACTTCGCCGGGTTCTCGTTGTAGCCGACGGCCGTCGCGTAATTCAGGAGCGCGTCGACCCACACGTAGATGACGTGCTTCTCGTCCCAGGGGATCGGGATGCCCCAGGCGAAGGTGGAGCGGGAGATGGAGAGGTCCTCGAGGCCCTGCTTGACGAAGTTCACGACCTCGTTGCGGGCGGACTCCGGCTGGATGAAGCCGGGGTTCTTCTCGTAGAAGTCGAGCAGTTTCGGGCCGTACTCGCTGAGCTTGAAGAAGTAGTTCTCCTCCTTGAGGATCTCCACCGGCTTCTTGTGGACCGGGCAGAGCTTCACGCCCTGCTCGTCCTCGATCAGGTCGCCGGGGAGCTTGTACTCCTCGCAGCCCACGCAGTACGGGCCTTCGTACCCGCCCTTGTAGATCTCGCCCTTGTCGTACAGGTCCTGCACGAACTCCTGCACACGGTCCGTGTGCCGCTTCTCCGTCGTGCGGATGAAGTCGTCGTTCGCGATGTTCAGGTGCTCCCAGAGGGGCTTCCAGGCCTCCTCGACGAGCTTGTCGCACCACTCCTGGGGAGTGACGCCGTTCGCGTCGGCCGTGCGCATGATCTTCTGACCGTGCTCGTCCGTGCCGGTGAGGTACCACACCTTCTCGCCGCGCTGACGGTGCCAGCGGGTGAGCACGTCGCCTGCGACGGTCGTATAGGCGTGGCCCAGGTGAGGAGCGTCGTTGACGTAGTAAATGGGGGTCGAGACGTAGTACGCCTTCGCCCCCTGCTTCTCGGATCCAGTGGCCGCCATGGTCGAAATCCTATCCGGCCGCGGGAACTGCCCTCACCTTCGTTTCGAGGGGAGAGACGTTTGCGAAATGCCGGGGGATGGAGAGTGGGGGCATGCGTGTACTGGTTGCCGAGGACGAGACCGTCCTCGCCGAGCTCGTCGCCGCCGGGCTGCGGCGTGCCGGATTCGCCGTCGACACCGTCTACAGCGGGGACGCCGCCCTCGCCTACCTGGGGCTGTACGACTACGACGTCGTCGTCCTCGACCGCGACCTGCCCCGGGTGCACGGCGACGAGGTGGCGCGGCGGCTCGTGGCCGGCGGGGCGCGGACCCGGATCCTGATGCTGACCGCCGCGGCGGGGCTGGAGGACCGCGTGCGGGGGCTGGATCTGGGTGCTGACGATTACCTGGGGAAGCCGTTCGAGTTTCCCGAGCTGGTGTCGCGGGTGCGCGCGCTGCGGCGGCGCAACGCCCGGCCGCCCGTGCCGCCGCTGCTGGAACGGCACGGGGTGCGGCTGGACACGGTCCGCAGGACCGCCGAGCGGGACGGGCGGGACCTGGAACTGTCGCCGAAGGAGTTCGCGGTGCTCCAGATCCTGCTGGAGGCGGAGGGCGCGGTCGTGTCGGCGGAGGAGCTGCTGGAGCGGGCCTGGGACGCGCACGCCGACCCGTTCACGGGGGCGGTGCGGGTGTGCATGAGCAAGCTGCGCGGGAAGCTGGGGGAGCCGGCGGTCATCCGTACCGTGCAGGGCGTGGGGTACGCGCTGTGATCGGGCCGGGCATCGGCTCCGGGTCGACGATACGGACCCGGATCGCCCTCGTGTACGGCGCTGTCTTCCTGGTGCTGGGCGGCTGTCTGCTGGGCGTGGTGAACCTGCTTTCCGGGGCCGGGACGCGCGGTGAGGCGGAGGCGATCGCGGCGCGGGTGGAGGGCCCGGACGTCATCCGGGTGGAACAGGTCACGGGTGACATCAGCCGCGCGGCCTCCGAGCAGCTCCTGATCTGGTCCGGTGGCGCGCTGCTGGTCATGGCGCTGTGCGCCGTGGTGGTCGGGTGGTGGACGGCGGGGCGCGTCCTCCGCCCCGTACACGAGATGACGGCCCGGGCGCGGCGGCTCTCGGAGCGGAACCTGCACGAGAGGCTCGGCGTGCGCGGGCCGGACGACGAGCTGAAGGAGCTGGGCGACACGATCGACGCGCTGCTGGGGCGGCTGGAGGCGGCGTTCGACAGCCAGCGGCGGTTCATCGCGAACGCCTCCCACGAGCTGCGGACGCCGCTGGCCACGCAGCGCACGGCGATCCAGGTGGGCTTGGACGACTCGGTCCCGGCGTCGGTCAAGCAGGTGCTGCTGGACAGCAACCGGCGCAGTGAGCGGCTCATCGACGGGCTGCTGGTTCTGGCGCGCAGCGAGCGCGGCCTGGAGGAGCGGGAGGCCGTCCGGCTGGGGGATGTGGTGGCGGAGGAGTGCGACGCGTATGGGGTGGAGGTGTCCGGTACGGGTGGGGTGGTGCGCGGCAGCCGGGTGCTGCTCGCACAGCTCACCCGGAACCTCGTCGCGAACGCGGTCGCGTACAACCTTCCGGACGGTGCGGGGTGGGTCCGCGTGACCGTCGACGGGGGCGTACTGACGGTCGCGAATACCGGGCCGGTGGTCGCGGAGGCGGACATACCCGGGCTTTTCGAGCCCTTCCGGCGGGGTGAGGGGCGGGACCGGATGGGGCCTGGCGCGGGGCTCGGGCTGTCCATCGTCCGGTCGATCGCGGCCGCGCACGGCGGGACGGTGTCGGCCGTGGCCCGGGACGGCGGAGGCCTGGTCGTGACGGTACGGCTGCCCGTCGACGACCAGGCCCCCGTGCGGCCCTAGACCGACCAGGTCGCGAGGACCTCGCGGTAGAAGGTGGCGTGCGGGACGTCCCGGGGGGCGGGGCCCGCGTGGAAGAACCCGGCGTTGGGCGCCTCCAGCTTGCGGAGGTAGTCGAACGCCTTGGAGTCCTCCTCGCCGAACGCCACGAACTGCCAGTACACGTCCTTGGCGCTGGTCGCCGCGTCGGCAAGCGCCTGGGTGGCGGCCGTCTTGGACTCGGGCGCGCCGTCCGTCTGGAACAGGACGAGAGCGGGGCGGTCCGCCGCGTCCGACTTCTCGTGGTGGGCCAGCACCTCGCGGATCGCGCGGTCGTAGTTGGTCCGGCCCATCCGGCCGAGCGCGCTGTGCAGCGCCTCGATCCTGCCGTCGACGTCGTCGAGGGTGACCTCACCGGTGCCGTCGATCTCGGTCGAGAAGAAGACGACCGGGACGGTCGCCTTGTCGTCGAGGTGCGCGGCCAGCGCGAGTGCCTGCTCGGCGAGGTGCTGGGCGCTGCCGTCCTTGTAGTACGGCCGCATCGACCCGGACCGGTCGAGCACCAGGTACACGGTCGCGCGCGCCCCCACGAGCCCGCGCTTGCGGAGGGCCGCCCCGGCCGCCTTGTACGCCTCGCTGAGCTGCGGCGCCCGCGCCTTGACGCGCGCGCCCGACAGCGCCGGCTTGGGCGCCGGGCCGTCGGCGGGGGTGGTGGCCTCGGCGGGCTCGGCCTCCGGGACGTTCACCTCCGGAGCGGGGGCGGGCTCCTCCGGGGTGGTTGCTTCGGCTTCCGGCTCGGGGGCGGTCGCTTCCGGCTGCGGGACGTCGGTGGCGGCTGCGGCTGCGGCTGTGGCGGGCACGGGCTCGGGGGCGGTGGGCTCGGGCTCGGCTGCCGGCTCGGTGGCGGTCTCGGCGGCGGCCTCCGGCTCGGGGGCCGGTTCCGGGGCGGTGGCCTCGGCCTGCGGCTCCGGTTCCGCGGCGGTGACGGCGGCTTCCGGCTGCGGCTCGGGCTCGGGCTCGGGCTCCGGCGTGGCGGCTGCGGCGGGCTCGGGGGCGGTGGCCTCGGCGTTCGCCTCCGGCTCTTCCGCCGGGGCGGCGGCCTCCGGTTCCGGGGCCTCGGCCGGGGAAGGGGCCTCCGTCGTGGGGGACGCGTCCGGTTGGGGCGGGATGTCGGCCTTCGGGGTGGTGGCCGGTTCCTGGGTGGCTTCGCGGGCCGCCGGGACCGAGGCGCGGCGGGGCTGGGGGTTGTCGAACGACGCCGCCACCAGTTCCGCCGCCGTCTGCTCGGCAGACCGCTCGGCGGACCGTTCGGCGGACCGTTCGGCGGACCGCTCGGCGGACTTCTCGGCCGTCCGCTCGGCCGTCGTCTCCGCCGGGGAGGGGGCGGACGGGGACGGAACCGTCGCCGTGGGCTCCTCCTGGGGCACCGTGCGTTCCGTCTGGGGCGGGACGGAGGCGGCTGCCGTCTCGTTGCGCTCCGCACGGTCGCGTCCAAACACCTTGCGCAGCAAGCTCCGAATGCCCATGGGCGAGGCCTTTCGCATGTTGGGTGCCGTGTATGTCCGTACTGCTAGGAATCATCCCTGGCCAGGGCGGACACGTAAGGTTAGCCGCCCCGAGTGGCGCGTAAAGGCAAGGGGCATTCGCGTCAACCCCACCCCTGACGCACCGGATTCATCCACCGTTCACCCCGCAGCCGCCGACCTGCACATCTACGCGCCTAACGTCACCGCCGGACCGATTCCCGACACCATGTCGGCGCAGCCCGCGCCGGAGGAGGACGAAGTGCGCAAGCTGCTCCCGCTGCTGAGCACCAACCCGCACGGGGGCGGCAGGTCCGCCCTCACCTGCCGTTACCGGTGCGGTGACGCCTGCTTCCACGAGGTGCCCAACACCAGCGACAACGAGTACGTCGGTGACGTCATAGCCGGTGCCCTGTCGCGCCGTTCGATGATGCGTGCCGCCGCCGTCGTCACCGTCGCCGCCACGGCCGGCGGAGCCGTCGTCGCGCAGGCGGCGGCCGGGCCGGAGGCGGCCGCCGCCACGCCCCGTACCGCGGGGAAGAGCGCCGGCGCCCGGGGGCTGCGCTTCACGCCCGTCGCGCCCAACACGGACGACAAGGTGACCGTCCCCGAGGGCTACGCCCAGAGCGTCGTCATCCGCTGGGGCGAACCGATTCTCCGTGGCGCGCCCGCCTTCGACCCGGACAAGCAGACCGCGAAGGCGCAGGCCGGGCAGTTCGGGTACAACAACGACTTCCTGTCCCTGCTGCCGCTCAAGGGCGAGCACGGCCGCCAGGTACTCGTGGCGAACCACGAGTACACGGACGAAGTGCTGATGTTCAAGGGGTACGACCCCGAGAACCCCACCCGCGAGCAGGCCGAGATCGCCTGGGCCGCGCACGGCCTGTCCGTGGTCGTCGTCCAGGAACAGCACCGTGACGGCCGGCTGACCCCGGTCACCCGCCACCCGCTCAACCGCCGCCTCACCGCGACCAGCGAGTTCGAGCTCACCGGCCCGGCGGCGGGCAGCGCGCTGCTGCGGACCAGCGCCGACCCGACCGGCCGCAAGGTCCTCGGCACGCTCAACAACTGCGCCGGTGGCACCACCCCCTGGGGCACCACGCTCCACGGCGAGGAGAACTTCAACCAGTACTTCGCCAACGGGTCGTCCGCGACCGACAAGCGGTACGGCATCGGCTCCGGCGCCACCGAGCGCAAGTGGGAGCGGTTCGACAAGCGCTTCGACGCCAAGCAGGAGCCCAACGAGTCGCACCGCTTCGGCTGGGTCGTCGAGCTCGACCCGTACGACCCGGACTCCACACCCCGCAAGCGCACCGCGCTCGGCCGCTTCAAGCACGAGGCCGCCCAGCCGCGCCTGACCGCCGACGGCCGCCCGGTCGTCTACATGGGCGACGACGAGCGGTTCGACTACTTCTACAAGTTCGTCTCGTCCAAGCGGATGATGAAGGGCGACTCCCGCCGCGCCCGCGAGCACAACCTCACCCTCCTCGACGAGGGCACGCTGTACGTCGCCAAGCTCACCGGCGACAGCCCGCAGGACATCGACGGCACCGGCAAGCTCCCGAACGACGGCGAGTTCGACGGCAGCGGTCACTGGATCCCGCTCGCGACGGGCGACAAGAGCCACGTCCCCGGTATGACCGCCGAAGAGGTGTACGTCTTCACGCGCGTCGCCGGTGACAAGGTCGGCGCCACGAAGATGGACCGGCCCGAGGACGTCGAGCCGTCCCCGCGCACCGGCCGCGTGTACGTCGCCCTCACCAACAACAAGGACCGTGGCGCGGCGGGCAAGGCCGGCGCGGACGAGGCCAACCCGCGCAACAACAACAAGCACGGCCAGGTCCTGGAGCTGGCCGAGCACTGGGACGACCCCGCCTCCGACGGCTTCGCCTGGCGGCTGTTCCTCGTCGCGGGCGACCCGGAGGACCCGGCCACGTACTTCGCGGGCTACCCCAAGGAGAAGGTCAGCCCCATCTCCTGCCCCGACAACGTGGCGTTCGACCCGTACGGCAACCTGTGGATCTCCACGGACGGCAACCAGCTCGGCTCGCACGACGGCCTGTTCGGTGTGGCCGTGCAGGGCGAGCGGCGCGGTGAGCTGAAGCAGTTCCTGACCGTGCCGGCCGGCGCCGAGACGTGCGGCCCGATCATCCAGGAGCGCCGCGTCCTCGTCGCCGTACAGCACCCGGGCGAGGTCGACGGGGCGTCCGTCGAGAAGCCGGCGTCCGCCTGGCCGGACGGCCCCGGCAAGCTCGTCCGCCCGTCGGTCGTCGCCGTGTACCGCAAGGACGGCCGCGACATCGGCGTCTGACGCACGGGGTCACGAGGTGGCGCGGCCGTCCCCGCGCCACCTCGTGAACTGCTCCGCCGGGTCACCCGTGTACGCCCACGGCACCCACGAGGCCCGCGCCTCCAGGAGCCGGAACAGCTCCCCGTACACCTCGGGCAGGCCCGCGTAACAGGCGGCGTGCGCCAGGTAGTTCAGCGGCTCGACCTCCTCCGGGCGCACCGGTCCGGGCGGCCGCCCGCCGAGCCACCGCTCCCGGGTGCGCCGTACCTCCGTCGCCGCCAGCTCGTGCTTCCAGTGCTGGTCGAAGCCCCGCACCGGCCCCTTGCCGCGCGCCGCGTCCGCGATGTACCGGTACTCCTCCACCCGCGCGATCTGCACCAGCACCGGCAGCGGCGACCCGGGCGGCGCCGCCCCCGCCGCGTCCCGCGCGAAGTCGTACATCGAGCCGTGCGTACCGTGCCACCGCGCCGACCGGTACCGCAGCACCTGCACATGGCCCTCCAGGTTGTGCGGGTCCCGCCGCCGCAGCTCGTCCCACCAGCGCCGCAGCTCCGCCCGGCCCACCCCGCCCTCGTACAGCCGCGCCACCGTCAGCAGCGACACCCACGGCATCGGGTCGGTCGGCCGGGCGTCGGCGGCGCCCAGGCAGGCCATGACCGTGACGTCGAGCCGCGCCCGGTCCACCGCCCCGCCGCGCCCCACCGCGATGGCCTCGTTGAAGACGCGGACGACCTCGGTCGCCGCCCGCAGCACCGCCGCGTCCGGGTCGCCGGGCTCGGCCGCCCGCCACGCCTCGACGGCGGTGCTCCCGGCGGCCGCGTGGGACAGCAGCCGCAGCCGGTGCGTGCGGAGGGCCCAGTCGTCGCCGGTGTCGCGCAGCAGGTCGCGTACGCCCTGCCAGCGGCCGATAACGATGTCGTGCCGGGCGTGGCTCAGCGCCCGGTCGCCGAAGTCCGGGTCGAAGTCCGGCTCGAAACGTGTGGAGCGGCGGCTGCGGCGTACGGCCAATTCTCTGTCCCCCCGTCAGAAAGGCGGTGTACGAGCCCGGTTGCCCTCTTAGAAGTCCGTCGACAGCGTTTCGTTCCCACCGGCCCGGTGGTGGTGCTGCCGCGGCACGTCGTACGGCCCCGCCGCCGCCATCGCGCGGGCCGCGTCCAGCCGTGCCGGACGGTAGTACGAGCTGCCCTTGCGCCAGTACCAGATCATCGGCACGACCCCGGCCCCCAGCCCGCCCAGGCCGATCGCGACGGCCGTGCCGGTCAGCCCGCCCAGCGACTCGAAGAAGACCCAGAACATGAAGGCGGCGCCGAGCAGCGGCCACGCGCCGCCCAGGACGAAGTCGCGTACGGACCTCAGCAGCATCCCACGGTAGGCCACCACGGCGGCGATGCCGGCGAGCCCGTAGTAGAAGGCGATCTGGAGCCCCATCGCGTTGACCGCGCTGCCCAGGATGTCGCCGACCGAGCCGAGCGCCGTCGCCGCCACGAACATCACCAGCGCCACCGCCCCGACCACGGTGATCGCCACCCACGGGGTGTTCCAGCGGCGGTGCACGGCTCCGAGGGCGGCCGGCATCGTCCGGTCCCGGCCCATCGCGAACAGCGACCGGGTGACCTGGATCAGCGTGGTCTCCAGGGTGGCGATGCTCGACAGCATCACCGCCACGATCAGCAGTTTGCCGCCGACGCCGGGCCACACGGCGTCGCCGAGCAGCACCAGCACGTTCGCGCCGCCCGCGCGGATCTCCCCCGCCGACAGGACGACGTTGACGGCGATGGTGAACGCCTCGAAGAGGAGGAAGACGACCCCGATGCCGACGAGGGCCGCGAGCCCGGCCGTGCGGCGGCTGTCGCGGGTCTCCTCGCTCAGGTTGCTGGTGACGTCCCAGCCCCAGTAGTAGAACGCGGCGATCAGCGCCCCGGACGCGAAGCCGGACACCCCGTCGAAGTGCCCGAAGCCCAGCCAGGACCAGTCGAAGGCGGTGGCGGCGCCCCGGTGCATGACCACGCCCAGGATGAACAGGAGCAGGATCAGCAACTCCACGCCCGTGAGCAGAAGTTGCGCCCGCACGGTGAGCCGGGCGCCGCCCAGTACCACCAGCAGCATCAGCAGGAACCAGCCGGCACCCACGGCGGTGGCCAGTGCGGTGTCGTCGGCCGTGCCGGGGGCGACGAGCGCCAGGGTGAGCTGCCCGGCCGGCAGCGACCCGGCCACCATGAAGATCGTCGCGGCGACGATCAGTGCCCACCCGGACAGGAAACCCAGGGCGGGGTGGAGCGTCCGGCCCACCCAGGAGTAGCTGGCGCCCGCGTTGACGTCGATCCGGCCGAGCCGGCTGAACGCCAGCACGATGCCGAGCATCGGGATCGCGCAGTACAGCAGCGCGGCGGGCGCGGCCAGGCCGACGGCCCCGACGAGTACGGCGGTGGTGGCCGCCACGGAGTAGGCGGGCGCGCTGCCCGCCACGGCCATCACGATCGTGTCGAACGTGCCGAGGACATTGGGCTGGAGCCCCCGCCCGGGGCCCCGCCCAGGACTCCGCCCGGGAGCCCCGCTGTGAGCCTTGCTGGAAACGCTGCGCATGGCGAATGTCCTTGTATGGCACGGCATATGGCGGTAGAGCAGGAGCAGACCGCGCATGCTGCGGCATGTGGCGGCACGCGTGAGTCGTGCGCATCGTAGTCGGGCGGACGCGGTGCGGTGACGGCACCCGGAAGGATGACGTCCGGAAGGGCGCCGCGCGCCGGTTCAGGGCCGGTCCGGCCGTGGTGAGGCGATGGCGCGCGCCGCCTTCACCTCCTGGCGCAGCGCGGCCAGTACGCCCTGGTCGTCGCCCTCCAGGTCCGTCCGTACCTCCACCAGGACGTGGCTGGTGCGCAGCCCCGCCGCCAGCTCGCGCAACTGCCGCTCGACGTCCGCGACTTCCTCCGGCGCGGGCGGCGGCGCGCCATGGCTGACGCGTACCCGGGCGGCCGTCGTGGCGTCCACGATCCGCTCGACCGCCACGCACAGCGGCCACCACGCGGCGGCGCGCGTCCCGGTGGGCGGTGGCTCGGTCAGGGCGCGCTGGAACTCGCTGCGTACCGTCGACAGGTCCCGGTACAGCCGCCGCCTGGCCCGCCCGCGCGCCGCCGGGTCCGCCTCCGCCTCCGGACCGAACGCGCACGCCACATAGCGGGCGGCGTCCGCGACGGTGTCGGCGAGCCGGTCACCGATGCGGGTGTGCCAGCTCTCCGGCCACAGCAGGTACCCGGCGACCAGCACGATCGCGCAGCCCAGCAGCGAGTCGTACAGGCGCGGCAGCACGAGGTCGAAGCCCTGCCGGTTGAGCCAGTCGGACAGCAGCAGGATGACGGGTGTGATGGCGGCGGTCTGGAAGGCGTACCCCTTCGCGGTGGACGCCGGGATCAGCGCTGCCAGCACCAGCATCACCGGCACGTCCCACCACCCGCGCGGCACCTCGGCGAGGACGAGCGCCGCGACGACCAGCCCGGCCACCGTGCCGAGCGCGCGCAGCACGGCGCGCGAGAAGACGGAGCCGAAGTCGGGCTTGAGGACGAAGGTGACGGTGAGGGCCACCCAGTACGAGCGTGGCACGGCGATCAGCGACACCAGCGCCTGGGCGAGCCCGATGCACAGCGCCAGGCGCAGCCCGTAGCGCCAGGAGCCGCGCGAGAGCAGCGCGTCGCGGACGGCTCGGCGGGCGCGGACGCGGAGGGAGGCGGGGCGGCCGAGGAGGTCGTCGATGTTGTGCGGGTCGGGCTCGGCGCCGTGGATGACGGTGGCGGCGTGCCGCAGTGCCTGGTCGACGGCCCGTTCGGAGGGTGTGGCGGGCGGGGGGAGGGAGAACGGGTCGATGCCGCCGGGCGTGCCGGGGCGGTCGTGGTGGCCCCGGCCGGGGGTTTCGACGGCCGCCGCGAGGGCGCGGACCGCCGCCGGGACCTCCGCCGGGAGTGGCCGGCCACTGCCCTGGGCGGCCAGGTGGGCGGCGGGGGCCGCCTCGACGATCGGCATCAGGGCGTTGAGCTGGGCGAGTTGGCGTACCAGGGTGGGGGTGCGGCCCCGGTCGCGGGCGCGGCGGGCGAGGACGAGGTCGTAGGCGGTGTTGAGCGCCTGGGTGGCGGCCTGCCGCTTCTCGTCGTACGCGGGCGTGCCCGCCACCGCCAGGAGGTCGGCGACCGCCCGGTAGGCGGCGGCGACGGCGGCCCGTTCCGGTACGCCGCCGCGCAGCGGCCAGCCCAGCAGGGTGAGGACGAGCACGACCGCGCCGCCGAGCGTCAGCAGCAGCGGCGCCTTCCACCAGGGGGCGGGCATCGGCAGGCCGGCGCCGACGACGGCGTTGAGCAGGAGCAGCAGCCCGGAGGCGGAGGCGACGGCGCCGATCGACGAGATCATCCCGGACACCAGGGCGACGAGCGTCAGCACGCCGACGGCCGCCCAGCCCTCCCCGTACACCAGCGTGCCGAGGGTGACGCCGAGTGCGCCGAAGAGCTGCGGTACGGCGATGTTGAGGATGCGCATCCGGTACGCGTCGGCGGTGTCGCCGATGACGCCGGACAGGGCGCCCATGGAGACCAGCGCGCCGTACAGCGGCCGGTCGGCCGCGAGGCCCACGGCGAGCGGCGCGGCCAGGGCGACGGCGGCGCGTGCGACGGCGGCCCGGGGGACGGGCGCGGGCTGCGGGCGCAGTCCGCGCATCAGCCACTCGGGCGGTGCGAGCCGTACGGTCGTGGGGGTCAGCTCAGGTAGCCCTCCACCTCGCCGGGCGCCCGGGTGCGCGCGTTGTCCGGGTTGTCGCCGAACTCGGACTTGGCGCGCCGCTGCCGCAGCAGGTCCCAGCACTGGTCGAGCTGGACCTCCAGGGACCGCAGCCGTACGCGTTCGTCGTCGGAGAGGCCGCCCTCGCGGTCGCGCAGGGCGCGTTCTTCGCGGACGAGCGCGCCGATGTGGTCGAGGATCTGCTCGTTGTCCATGTCCCCCACCTTCCCGGATCAGGGGCGGGCACGCAGTTCGAGGTCGACGAGCAGCGCGCGGTGGTCGGTGCGGGGCAGGTCGAGGAAGCGGGCGTCGCGTACCGAGAAGTCGGCGCTGACCAGGACGTGGTCGATCTGCGCGTACGGCGGCACGGTCCGGCCCTGCGGCCAGGAGCCGGTGCGGGCGGCGCCGGCGAGGCGGGCGGCGTCGTGGAGGGCGCCGGAGTCGAGGACGGAGCGGAAGGCGGCGTGGTCCTGGGTGGCGTTGAAGTCGCCGGCGAGGATGACGGGGCGGCCCCGGTGTGCGGCGGCGAAGTCGCGGAGGAGGCCCAGCTCGTGCCTCCACAGGCCGATGTGGCCGGGCAGCGGTGGCATCGGGTGGGCGAGCCGGACCGTCACGTCCTCGTCGCCGAGGCGGGCCGTGGCGCCGGGCATGCCCATGGTGGTGCCGGGCAGGGCGGGTTCGGGGGTCAGGGGCCGCGAGCCGAGGATCACCGAGCCGGCGGCCCCGGCGGCGGCGACCTGGGCGCCGTACGGGTAGTGGGCGCCCAGGCCGGCCGCGAGGGCCCGCGCGCAGGCGGGGTCGCACTCGGAGACGAAGACCAGGTCGGGGCGCTCGCGCCGGACGGCGGTGACCAGCTCGCCGGTCGCGTTGCCAAACTCCACGTTGGCGGCGAGCACCCGCAGCCGCGCGGTGACCGGCCCGTGGGCGGGGGTGCCGGCGGGCCCGTACGGCTGGGTGAACCACAGGGTCACGGCCAGCGCGCCGCCCGCCCAGGCGGTCAGGAACGGCCGGCGGGCGGGCAGGGCCAGCAGCAGGGCGAGCCCGGCGGGGACGGCGAGCCACGGCAGGAGCGCGAGGAGCTGCGGTACGGGGGTGACGGCGTCGGTGCCGAAGAGCCGGCAGCCGGTGACGACGGTGGGCACGACGAGCAGCAGCCCGGCGGCCCAGGCGGCGGCCCGGCGGAGCAGGTGCGAGGTGTACGGATCGGCCAAGCCGTCACCTTCTCACGGCTCTCCCGCCCGCGTCCCCGGTCCGGCGCTGATCCACTTGCCGGCCGGGGGCGGCGGGTGTGCCCTGGAGGGAGGTCAGTGGAAGGAGCGCGCCATGGCCGCACACGTGACGCTGCCGGGACGACACCGCCGCACCGGGGAACGGGAGACCCGTCCTCACGTACACCGGTCCACCTTGATGGTGCTCGCGGTGTGCGCCGTTCTTTACGGCCTCTACGCCGAGGTCATCGTCCGCCACGGTGACGGTCCGTTCACCGGCGGGCAGGCCGTGCTCGCCGTGGTGAGCATGGTGGGCTTCGGCGTCCTCTGGTACGGCTACCTCCGTGTCCGCCGCGCGCTGCCGCGTGAAACACGGGCAGCCGCGTTCGGCATCCTGTTCGGCATCAGCATCGGCTTCCTCTACGGCCTGTCGGGCAACAGCGTCCTCACGGTGGCGGTGGTCTCGCTGATCCTGGCGGTGTCTGCGGGGCTGATGGCGTTCTACGTGTTCTACACGCACGAATAGCCGCGCGGGGGCGGGGCGGTCGTGCCCGTCTCCGGGCCTTGCGGGCCGGAGAGGTGTGAACGGGTGGCGGGGGGCGGGGCGGGGGCCGAGACTGGGAGGGACCGTGCCGTAATCCCGTACGCCCCTGCATCCGCGGCCCAAGGACGGTGACGATGACGATCACGGACCCGGCGGGCCTGGCCGTCGAGACGAGCGGTCTGGTGAAGGTGTTCGGCGACAACAGGGCCGTGGACGGGATCGACCTCCGGGTGCCCGCGGGGACCGTGTACGGGGTGCTGGGGCCGAACGGGGCCGGTAAGACGACCGCCGTGAAGGTGCTGGCGACGCTGTTGCGGCCGGACGGGGGCGAGGCGCGGGTGTTCGGCAAGGACGTGGTGCGGGACGCGGACGCGGTGCGCGGGCGGGTGAGTCTGACCGGGCAGTACGCGTCCGTGGACGAGGACCTGACGGGTACGGAGAACCTGGTCCTGCTGGGGCGGCTCCTCGGGCACGGGAAGCGGGCCGCGCGGGAGCGGTGCGCGCAGTTGCTGGAGGCGTTCGGGCTGTCGGAGGCGGCCGGCCGGCAGGTCAAGAACTACTCGGGCGGCATGCGGCGCCGTATCGACATCGCCGCGTCCATCCTCAACACGCCGGACCTGCTCTTCCTCGACGAGCCGACGACCGGCCTGGACCCGCGCAGCCGCAACCAGGTGTGGGAGATCGTCCGCGCGGTCGTCGCCCGGGGCACCACCGTGCTGCTGACCACGCAGTACCTGGACGAGGCCGACCGGCTCGCGTCCCGGATCGCGGTGATCGACCGCGGCAGGGTCATCGCCGAGGGCACGAAGGGCGAGCTGAAGGCGTCGGTGGGCTCCGGCTCCGTGCACGTACGGCTTCGTGAGCCGGGGCAGCGGCCGGAGGCGGAGCGGGTGCTGAGGGCCGCGCTCAACGCGACCGTGCAGCTCGACCACGACCCGGTGGCCCTGACCGCGACGGTCGACGGGCACGGTACGGAGCTGGGCGCGGCCGAGCAGGCGGCGCGGGCGCTGACGGAGCTGGCCCGGGCGGGCGTGACGGTGGACAACTTCGCGCTGGGCCAGCCGAGTCTGGACGAGGTGTTCCTGGCGCTCACGGACCGCGGGGACGACGCGGAGGAGACCAGGGCATGAGTACCGTCACCGACGACGCCACCTTCGGCGGCCCCCGCACCGAGGACCTCGCGGCCCTGCTGCTCGCCGGCGAGCGGCCGCCCCGCCCGAGCGCCCTGTCCGCCTCCCTGACCTTCGGGTGGCGGGCCATGCTGAAGATCAAGCACGTGCCGGAGCAGCTCTTCGACGTCACGGCGTTCCCGGTCATGATGGTGCTGATGTACACGTACCTCTTCGGGGGCGCGCTGGCCGGTTCGGTCTCGGCGTACATCCAGTACCTGCTGCCCGGCATCCTCACCCTGAGCGTCGTGATGATCACGATGTACACGGGCGTCTCGGTCAACACGGACATCGCCAAGGGCGTCTTCGACCGCTTCCGTACGCTGCCGATCTGGCGCCCCGCCCCGATGGTCGGCTACCTCCTGGGCGACGCGCTGCGCTACCTGATCGCGTCCGTCGTGATGCTCACGGTCGGCCTGGTCATCGGCTACCGCCCGCACGGCGGTGTGGCCGGTGTGGCGGCGGGTGTGCTGCTGCTGCTGGTCTTCTCGTTCGCGTTCTCCTGGATCTGGACGATGTTCGGTCTGCTGCTGCGCGGTGAGAAGTCCGTGATGGGCGTCAGCATGATGGTGATCTTCCCGCTGACGTTCCTCAGCAATATCTTCGTCGACCCGAGGACCATGCCGGGCTGGCTCCAGGCGTTCGTCAACAACAGCCCGGTCACCCACCTGGCGAGCGCGGTACGGGGGTTGATGGCCGGCGACTGGCCCGCGGCGGACATCGGCTGGTCGCTGGGGTGGTCGGCGCTGTTCGTCGTCGTCTTCGGCGCGGTGACGATGCGGCTGTACAACCGGAAGTAGCACCCGCGCGTGAGCTCAAGCGCGCTCCCAGGGCGGCAGGGACTCGGCGGAGCGGGTGGCGGTGGACCGGGTGGCGGTGGACCGGGTGGCGGTGACCCGGCGGCGGGCGTGTCCCGGCTGGTCGGTGCTGACGTCCCGCCAGGCCGTCTCGGCGAACCGGGTGGCCTGCGGGTGGGTGCCGTGCGAGGGGTAGGCGAGGTGGGCGCGGACCAGCGGGGCGTCGCGGAGGGGTACGAAGCGGACGCCGGGGTGGTGGTAGCGGCGGGTGGTGTCCGCGGGTGCCGTGCCCACGCCGAGGCCCGCGGCCACCTTCTCCAGCCACTCGTCGTAGTTGGCGCACTCCGCGCCGACCTCCGGGCGGTGCCCGGCGGGCCACATGCCGGGGAACGTGACGCCGCTGACGGTGTTGACGACGAGGGGCCAGTCGGCCAGTTCGGCCCAGGTCAGCTCGGCGCGTTCGGACAGCTCCCACTGCGCGGGAACGGCCGCGACGCGGACGTCCTCGTAGAGGAAGACGCCCCGCAGGTGCTTCGGGAGGGTGTCCCCGCGCAGTAACGCCAGGTCGGCCGCGCCCGTGTCCAGCCCGGCCAGCGGCGTGTCGCAGCGGACGAACTCCACCTGGACGCCCTCCTCGCCGCCGAACCGGGCGGCCGTCATGGACAGGGCCTCGGGCAGCCCCCAACTGAAGCCCAGTCTGAGCCGTTCCCCGGCCCGTATGCCGTCCAGGGAGGCCTGCAACTGCCGGAGGACCGGTACGAGTTCCTCGTGGAGCCGCCGCCCCTTGGCGGTGAGCTGGATCCTCCGTGTGGTGCGGTCGAAGAGCCGGACGCCCAGCGCCTCCTCCAGGCCGCGGATGCAGCGGGTCAGGGTCGGCTGGGCCACGTGAAGTTTGCGGCCGGCGGCGGTGAACCCGCCCTCCTCGGCCACGGCGAGGAAGTACCGCAGATGACGAAGATCCACATCCATGCGGCCAGAGCATAGGTGATCTGTCATAGCTATTTCTCTATCCGGCCGGCCCTGCCTAATGTTTTCCACGGCGCCGGACAGGGCGGCCGACGGGGGCTGCGGAGGCTGAATCCGCAGGAGATCCCCTTGGTTGCCGTACTCCGGTCCGGCATTGGAAGACCGAGACGGGGGTCACATATTTTGTCTTTTCCTTGCCTATTCCTTACCGCGCCATGGCGGCAACTGTTTGCCGGTGATCGGTGCAGGTGAACGCGGTGACAGGGCGCCCGTAGAGCGCACCCCGGCCGTCCTCACAGCGGCTTCACATTTCCGCAGTGGCGGACCCCTTCCCTCACTTTTGTTGAAGGCTGAATCTTAACGACTCGTTATTAGGTCCTTCCTTTCGCAGCCATCCGGCGCGCCACCCACAAGGGAATGCCCGCCGGTCGGCACCACCTGCCCAAAAAAACGTTAAGGAATTGATGTGCCCGTAGTCGAGACCCGGCATGGCCCGATCGAACACGTCCTCATCGACGGTGACCCGCACCGCTCCCCCCTGGTTTTCCTGCACGGAGGCCTGGGCTGCGTCGCCTCCTGGGGCCGCTTCCCCGCCGCCCTCGCCGCCGCGACCGGCCGCCGCGCCCTGGTGTACTCGCGGCACGGCAGCGGCGGCTCCGGCCCGGCCGTACTGCCGCGCACCCCGCGCTACATGCACGAACAGGGGCAACAGGAACTGCCCGAACTCCTCGACCTGCTCGGCATCCACGCCCCGGTCCTCGTCGGCCACAGCGACGGCGCCTCCATGGCGCTGCTGTACGCGTCGGTGCGCCCCGCCGAGGCGGTCGTCGCCATGGGCCCGCACCTGTACTTCGAGGAGGCCAACCGGACCGGGATCGAGGCGGCCCGCGCCGCCTACGCCGGCGGCCCCCTGGCCAGGAAGCTCGCCCTGGTCCACGACGACCCGCACACCGTGTTCACAAGCTGGAGCGAGGTGTGGCTGTCCGACGCCTTCCGCACCTGGTCGATCGAGGACGACCTGGACGTCACCGCGCCCGTCCTGATGATCCAGGGCGACCGCGACGAGTACGGCACCCTCGGCCAGCTCGACGCCCTGGAGCGGGCCGTGCGCGGCCCCGCCCGGCGCCTCGTGCCCGAAGGGGCCGACCATTACCCGCACCTCGTGTGCCCCGACCTCGTCATCGACGCCGTCACCGCCTTCCTCACCGAGACCGAGACCGAGCACACGGCGCCCGGCCCGTCCTCCGCCGGAGGCGCCCGGTGACCGCGACCGCCCCCACCACCCGGCGGCTGGACGGGCTGCTCTCCGACGCCGCCCGCCTGCACCCCGACCGTCCCGCCCTCGCCGGACAAGGGTCCACCTGGACGTACGCCGAACTCGACGCCGCCGTCTCCGCCCTGGCCGCCGACCTCACCGCCGCCGGCGTCGAACCGGGCCAGCGCGTCGGCGTCTACGCGCCCAAGACCCCCGAGACCGTCGTGGCGCTGTACGCCGCGCTCCGGGCCGGCGCGGTGGTCGCCCCGCTGGACGTGGCCGACCCGCCGCTGCGCACCGCACGGATGCTCCGCAACGCGGGCGTCTCCCTGCTGCTCACCACCGACCGCGCCCGCGCCGGGGCGTGCCGCGCCGCCACCGAGGCGCGCACCACCGATGCGCGTACGCCCCACACCGATGCGCGTACGCCCCACGAGACGCGGTTCGGCCACGGGCTGACCGGCGTCGAGGTCCTGCCGCCCGGCGAGCGCCCCGCGCCACTGCCCGCCCCCACCGACCGCGGCGGATACCTGCTGTTCACCTCCGGCAGCACGGGCTGGCCCAAGGGCGTCCTGCTGTCGCACGAGAACGTCCTGCACTACGCGCTGTGGGCCGCCGCCGAGTTCGGGCTCACCCCCGAGGACCGCATCGGCTCGCAGGCCGCGCTGACCTTCGACCTCACCACCTTCGACCTGTACGGCGCGGCGGCGGCCGGAGCCTGCGCGGTGCTGATGCCGGACATGCTGCGCTCCTTCCCCCGGGACGTGGTCACCTGGCTGAACGAGCAGCGGATCACCGCCTTCATGGCGGTGCCCTCGCTCTACCACGCCATGCTCGAGCAGGGCGGCTTCGCCGGCGCGGTGCCCCCGTCCCTGCGGATCGCGGCCTTCGGCGGAGAGCCCTTCGCCCCCCAGCTCCTCCAGGAGTACCTGAAGCTCCTCGGCGACCGGCCCTTCTACAACCTGTACGGCCCCACCGAGACCAACGCTTGCACCTATCACCGGATGCCCGCCGACTGGACGGCCGACGAGGAGCTGACCATCGGGCGCGGCATCGGCGGGGTGCGCATCGAGGTCCTGGACGACGACGGCCGCCCCACCGACGGCGAGGGCGAGATCCACATCGCCGGGCCCACCGTCTTCCAGGGCTACCTGCGCGACGGCCGGCTGACCGACCCGACGGTCCGCGTGGCCTTCCGCGACGGTGTCGTACGCCGCGCCTACGCCAGCGGCGACATCGGCCGCATCACCGGCGACGGCCGGGTGTTCCTGCGCGGGCGGCGCGACCACCAGGTCAAGCGCCGGGGCCACCGCATCGACCTGCTCGACGTCGAGAGCGCCGCCCTGGAGCTGCCGCGGGTCACCACGGCGGCCGCGGTGGCGAAGGAGGCCCCGTACGCCGGGGAGATCTGGGTCTACGCCCAGAGCACCGCCACCGAGCGGGAACTGCTCGCGGACCTGCGGGCCGCGCTGCCCCGGCGGATGCTGCCCGACCGGATCGTTCCCGTGCCGTCCCTGCCCACCACCACCAGCGGCAAGGTCGACCGCCGGGCCCTCGCCGCCGACCAGCCGGACACCCACCCCACCCCTCAGGAGAGCCGTTCATGAACAGCGTCGAAGACCTCTGCGCCCTCATCCACAGCCGGATCACCTGGGCGCGCGGCGAGGAGCCGCAGACCCTGGCCCCCGACACCCCGCTGCTCGAAATGGGGCTGCTGGACTCGCTGGCCATCATGGAGATCGTCGCCGCGCTGGAGAAGCAGGCCGGCGTCACGCTCCCCGAGACCGAGATCGTCGCCGCCAACTTCCGTACGCCCGCGGCCCTCTGGTCGGTGGTCGACGCCGCGCCGCGCGGAGCCGACGCATGAGCGACGACCCGGACCTGCTGCTGCGCTGTGCCCCGGCCCCCGTCGAGCGCGTCGTCGACGCGTACCGGGAACGGGCCGCCGAGGTGGCCGGCAAGACGGCCGGTGCCAGCTTCCGGGAGCAGTGGCGCACCCTGGCCGGCCTCGGGGTACTGCGGATGACCGGCGAAGGCCCGGAGGACGGCCCGGACGCGCCCGGCCCGGTCACCCGTGGCCTCGCGGCCATCGAGGGCATCGGGCTGGCGGGCATCGACCCGGGGCTGTGCTACGCGCTGACGTCGCAGCTCTTCGGCATGCAACACCCCCTGTGGGACGCCCTCTCCGAGCCCGGCCGGGACCTCGGGGAGGCCCTCCGGAGCGGCCGTACCCTGCTCTGCCATGCGCTGACCGAACGCGCCGGCGGCAGCGACCCGTTCTCCATGACGACCCGCGCCGAGCGGGACGGCGACGAGTACGTCCTCCACGGCGCCAAGACGTTCGTCACGGCCGCTCCGGTGGCCGACCTGGCCGTCGTCTTCGCCCGTACCGGACCGGGCCGCACCCCCTTCGCGCTGTCCGCCTTCCTGGTCCCGCTGGACACCCCGGGCGTCTGCCGGGGCGAGACCTTCGACAAGACCGCACTGCGGACCGCGCCCATGGGGGAGCTGCTCTTCGACGGGGCACGGCTGCCGGCCTCGGCCCTGATCGGGCGGGAGGGCTCGGGCCTGGCCGTGATGTCCTCCACCACCGCCTGGGAACGGGCCCTGATCATGGGCTACGCCCTCGGCCCGATGCGGCTGCTGCTGGAGCGCACGGCTCAGTGGGCCGCGAACCGCGAGCACTTCGGCCGCCGGATGGGCGCCAGCCACCAGGTCGCCGCCCGGGTGAGCGACATGGCCATGGCCCTGCACCGCTCGCGCACCCAGATCCACGCGCTCGCGGCCGCCCTGGACGCCGGCACCCCGGCGCGGCGGCTCGCCGCCGAGTCGGCCCTCACCAAGATCTCGGTCGCCGAGGACTACGTACGCATGACCGAACACGCCACCGCGCTGTCCGGCGTACGGGCCTTCCTCCCGGAGTCGGGTCTCGGCGCCGACCCGCACAGCGCCCTGGCGGCCCTGACCTACGCCGGACCCAACGACCTGCTGAGGGTGGGCGTGGCCCGCCGGCTCGGCCTGCCCGTCGAGAACTGACCGAGGAGAACGATGACGTATCCCCCTGTGGACGACCGTCCGGACGATGGACTCGACGGCGCCCTCAAACTGGTCGCCGGGACCGGCGAGGCCCTCGCCGCCCTCGCCGCCGACGTCGACGCCGGGCGCACCGACAGCCGCGCCACGTACGCCGTCCTGCGCGACTCCGGCCTGCTCGGCGCGCTGGTGCCGCGCGAGGCGGGCGGCCTGGGGCTGGGCTTCGGGGCCTACTGGAGGGTGCTGGCCGCGCTGGGCGCCCACAACGGCGCCGCCGCGCTCGGGTTCAACATGCACCACGTGGTGCTCGGCGCGCTGGCCGACTCCGCCGGCACCCCGCTGCCGCCCGCCGCCGACCGGTTCCGCACCTGGATGCAGGACGAGGTGGTGCACGGGCGCAAGCTGTTCGCCTCCGCCACCTCGGAGGCCGGGCGCGGCGCCAAGCTGCGCGGCCTGACGACCCGTTACCGCCTCGCGGACGACGGCGAGCACTACGTCCTCAACGGCGTGAAGTCGTTCGTCTCGCTCGCCGGGGTCGCCGACTACTACGTGGTCGCCGCCGCCGCGGAAGGTCCCGCGGACGCGGCGGACGACACCGCGGAGGTCTCGCACTTCGTCGTCGCGGCCGACGACGAGGGCGTCTCCTTCGGCGAGGTGCACGCCATGTCGGCGATGCACGGCACCAGCACGGCCCCGATGACGCTCACCGACGTGACCGTCCCGCGCTCCCGGCTGTACCTGGGCGTGGAGGGCATGTCCCTGTTCAAGGTGGTGCGGGAACCGCACTGGATGGTGGCCGGATACACCGGTGCCTACCTGGGCATCGCCGAGGCGATCCACGAGCACACCGTGCGGTGGGCGACGGCGGCCCCGGGCCGCGCCGCCTCCCCGGTCGTCCAGCACGAACTCGGCCGCATGTCGGCCAGGCTGCGGGCGGCCCGCGCCCTGGTGCACGAGGCGGGCGACCTGGTCGACCGGGAGCGCGGCAGCCAGGAGGCCAACGCCATGGTGCACGCCGCCAAGTACGTGGTCGGCGAGGTCGGCCCGGCGCTGGCCCAGGACGCGGTACGGCTGTGCGGTTCCGCCGCGGTCAGCCGGGGCCGGCCGCTGGAGCGGCTGGTCCGCGAGGCGTCGTTCGCCTCCGTGATGCCCGCCAAGCCGCACGAGTGCCTGGAGTACCTGGGCAAGGCGGCGGTCGGCGTGAACCTCCACGACGCCCGGGCCTTCGCATGGTGACGCAGGTGGCGGACGGGACCGCCGTCGACGAGCACACCTTCCGGGCGCTGATGGCCTCCCACCCGGGCGGGGTGGCCGTGGTCACCACCGCCGACGGGGACGGACGCCCGTACGGCTTCACCTGCACCGCGCTGTGCTCCGTGTCGCTGGACCCGCCGCGCCTGCTGGTGTGCGCCGCCCACACCGGGCGCACCCTGCCGGTGCTCGCCGCGCGCGGCGCGTTCGTGGTGAACCTGCTGCACACGGCCGGGCGCCGGGCCGCCGAGGCGTTCGCCGGGCGCGCCGCCGACCGGTTCGCGCAGACCGACTGGCGGCCCGGTGCGGCGACCGGCCTGCCGGTGCTCTCCAAGGACGCGCACGCGGTCGCCGAATGCCGCGTCGCCGCCCTGCACCCGTCCGGCGACCACACCATCGTCGTCGGTGACGTGCTGCGCAGCGAGGTGCGTTCCGGGGCCCCGGCGCCCCTGCTCTACGGCCGCCGGCAGTACGCCGCCTGGTCCCCGGCCGGCCTTCCCCCCACTCCCTGAACACCTCTACGTGAAAAGGCGACACACATGCAGCGCACCATGATGAAGTCGAAGATCCACCGGGCCACCGTCACCCAGGCCGACCTGCACTACGTGGGCTCCCTGACCATCGCCAGGGACCTGATGGACGCCGCCGACCTGCTGCCGGGCGAGAAGGTCGACATCGTCGACATCGAGAACGGCAACCGCCTGTCCACGTACGTCATCGAGGGCCCCGCCGGCTCCGGCGTCATCGGCATCAACGGGGCCGCCGCCCGGCTCATCAGCCCCGGCGACCGGGTGATCATCATCTCGTACGCGGAGATGAGCGACGCCGAGTCGCGCGCCTACGAGCCCAGCGTCGTCTTCGTCGACGCCGACAACCGGATCGTGCAGTGCGGCGGCGACCCGGCCGACGTCCCCGCCGGCTCGGGGCTGCTGCGCGGCGACGTGGTGGCCGCCCGGGCCGCGGGGTGAGCGCGGTGCACGATGACCCCGGCACCCGGCCCACCGCCGTGGTCAGCGGGGGCACCCGGGGCATCGGCGCGGCCCTGAGCCGGCGGCTGATCGCCCTCGGGTACCGGGTGGCGGCCCTCTACCGCGGCGACGCCAAGGCGGCCGCCGAGGCCGAACGCGAGGGCGGGGGCCACCTCGTGGCCCTCCGCGCCGACCTGGCCCGGCCCGCCGAGGTCCGTGCGGCCGCCGCCCGGGTGCTGGAGAGGTTCGGGCCGCCCGCCGTGCTGGTCAACAACGCCGGGATCAACCGTGACCGGCCCTTCCTGGCCATGACCGACCAGGACTGGGACGAGGTCCTCGCCACCAACCTGTCCGGCCCCTACCACCTCACCCGGGCGCTGGCCCCGGCGATGGTGGAGGCCGGGCGGGGCAGCATCGTCAACATCGGCGCCACCACCGCGATCCGGCCGCGCCCCGGAGGCGCCAACTACTGCGCGGCCAAGGCCGGGCTGCTCCAGCTCACCAAGTGCCTGGCCCTGGAGCTGGCCCCGCACGTCCGGGTCAACGCCCTGCTGCCCGGCTTCACCGACACCCGCGAGGTCGTCGAGCGCTACCGCCTGGACGACCCCGAGCGGCTCCGGGAGGTCCTCGCCACCATCCCGCAGGGCCGCACGGGCAGCCCGGAGGAGATCGCCGACGCCCTGGAGTACCTGGTGGGCCCGCGCAGCGGGTACGTCACCGGCCAGCAACTGATCGTCGACGGCGGTCACTTCATGGGCTGACGCCCCCCGCCTTCCCCCACCCCCACGGAACGAAGGAACAGCACAGATGCAGCTCACCCAGCAGCAGGTGGACGAATACCACGACAAGGGATTCCTGCTCGTCGAATCCCTCCTCGACCCCGCCGAGGTACGGCAGCTCGGCGAGGCCTTCGCGCGCGACTGCGAGGTCCCCGGGCCGCACCGCGTCACCGAGGAGGGCGGCACGCAGGTGCGCGCCGTGTACGCCTCGCACCGCCGGCAGCCCGAGTACGCGGGCCTGATCCGCGACCCGCGCATCCTGCCGCCCGTGCGGCAGCTCCTCCCGGAGGACGTCTACGTCTACCAGTTCAAGATCAACGCCAAGCCGCCGTTCGGCGGTGACAAGTGGGCCTGGCACCAGGACTACCTCGCCTGGCGGATCGCCGACGGACTGCCCGCGCCGCTCCAGGTGAACATCGGCGTCTTCCTCGACGACGTCAACGAGTTCAACGGCCCGGTCATCTTCCTGCCCGGCTCCCACCGGGAGGGGCTGGTGCACCGCGAG
Organism: Streptomyces sp. NPDC049837; assembly: GCF_040674455.1. Lineage (NCBI taxonomy): Bacteria > Bacillati > Actinomycetota > Actinomycetes > Kitasatosporales > Streptomycetaceae > Streptomyces > Streptomyces sp. NPDC049837. The sequence continues at coordinate 353,124 of NZ_JBFAMP010000004.1, forward strand.
CGCAAGGCGGACGCGAAGTCCGCGCAGCACCTCGACCCGGACGACATATCCCTGACAGCCGATCAGCTCGCGGCGTACGTCGACCGGTACGGGATGACCAGCCCCAAGGGCCCGGCCGGTTCCGTGGTGTTCTTCTCCCCTGAGATCGTGCACGGCTCGGCGCCCAACATGTCGCCGTTCGCCCGGCGCCTGCTGATCGCCACGTACAACTCCTGCGCCAACCTCCCCCGCCCGCAGGGCGAGCCGCGGCCCGACTACGTCGTCTGCCGCGACAGCGCCCCGCTGCGGCCCCTGGAGCGCCGCTTCTCCGAGGAGCTGCGGACGGTGGACGCATGACGGGGCGCACCGGCCGGGCCGTGGTCCTGGAGGAGTTCGGCGCACCGCTCGTGCTGCGGGAGTTCCCGGTGCCCCCGGCGCCGGCGGGCGGCATGGTCGTCGGCGGTCTGCACGGCGGCGTCTGCGGCACCGACCTGCACCTCCAGCAGGGCCACCTGCCCATTCCGGTACCGCTGGTGCTCGGCCACGAGGGGTACGGCACCGTCCTCGAACTCGGCGCGGGCGCGGACCGCGACGCCCTGGGCGCCCCCCTCGCGGTGGGCGACGCGGTGATGTGGGCCTCGTCCATCGCCTGCGGGACGTGCCCGCCGTGCCGGCTGCACCGTGAGCCGACCCTGTGCGAGAACCGGCGCACCTACGGCGTGAACCGGGCGGTCACCGACGACGGCGGAACCGCCCTGTCGGGCTCCTGGGCCGACCACATCGTGCTGCGCCCGGGAACCACCGTGGTGAAGGCGGCGCCCGGGGTGTCCGCCACGGCCGCGATGGCCCTGGCCTGCGCGGGCCCCACCGTGGTGCACGCCCTGTACGAGCGGCGCCCGGTGCGGCTGGGGGAGACCGTCATCGTCCAGGGCAGCGGCCCGGTCGGGCTGGCCGCGGCGGCCTTCGCGCAGCTCGCCGGGGCGGCGCGGGTGGTGATCGTCGGCGGTCCGGCGAACCGGCTCGCGGCAGCGGCGGCCGCCGGCATCGGCGACGTGCACCTGGACATCGTCGGTGCCCCCGACCCGGAGGCGGTGCTGCGGGAGGCGCGGGCGGCCGCCGGGCCCGACGGGGCCGACCTGGTCGTCGAGTGCGCCGGGGTGCCGGCCGCCGTCGCCCAGGGCCTGACACTGGCCCGGCGGGGCGGCTCCTACCTGGTCGTCGGCCAGTACACCGACGCCGGGGACACCCTGGTCAACCCGCACCAGATCGTGCACCGGCAGCTCGACGTGATCGGCTCCTGGGCCTTCACCGGGGCCCACCTCGTCGAGTACGTACGGCTCCTCCCGGCCCTCGCCGCGCGGTTCGACCTGGCGAGCCTGGTCACCACCTACCCGCTGGAGCGGCACGCGGACGCCCTGGCCGAGGTCTCGGCCGGCACCGTCATGAAGGCCGTACTGGCGAGCTGAGTTCGGTTCTGAGTCCCCTGGCCCCGCCGGCGCCCCCACGGCCGGCGGGGCTCAGGCGCGTTCCGGCGGCGCCTGGAGCCTGCGCAGCGCGTCCTCGGAGGCCCGGTCGTCGGGCAGGTACGCCAGGAAGTGGTGGCCCGGCTCGTCCACCGCCGCCAGCTTCACGTACCGCAGGCGCAGGTCGCCCGCGACCGGGTGCCGGAAGTGGCGTACCGAGGGCTGGAAACCCGCCGTCTCCCGCCGCTCGTACCAGCGGGCCGCGTCCGGGTCGGACAGCAGCACGCTCACCAGCTCCGCGAACCGGGGGTCCTGCGGGCGGCGCGCCGCCCGGGACCGGAACTGGCCCAGCAGCGTGCGGGCCTCCTGCTCCCAGTCCACGAGCAGGGCCCGGGCGGGCGGCCAGTGGAACACCAGCCACAGCAGGTTGCGCTGGTCGGGCCGGAGCCGCGCCGGGTCGGTGAGCAGTGCGGCGTACCCGGCGTTCCACGCCAGCAGGTCCCAGTGCGGGTCGAGGACGACCGCCGGATGCGGGGTCATGGCCCGCACCAGGCTGAGCAGGTTGCGCGACACCCAGGTGGGGGCGTCGGCCGGCGGGGGGCTCTCCTCCACGAACGACAGCACGTGGGCGGTCTCCGCCGCGTCCAGCCGCAGCGCCCTCGCCACCGCGCGCAGCACCTGCTCGGAGGTGCGGACCCGGCCCTGCTCCAGCCACGTGTACCAGGACGTGCTGATGCCGGCGAGCTCGGCCACCTCGGCGCGGCGCAGCCCCGGCGTGCGGCGGCCCGGCCCGTCCGCCAGCCCCACGTCACCCGGTGCGAGCCGGTCCCGGCGGGAGCGCAGGAACGCCCCCAGCTCGCGGCGCGGGGAGCCGGCCGGCGGCCTGCCGGGTGCCATGGTGCCTGTCGTCCTCCGGGTCGCGGGCGCCCCCACGGGCTCCCTCCACATGCTGCCGGTGCCGTGCGGCGCACCGGCCCCGCTGGCTGTGAGCGATGGTAATAGTCTGCGCCGCCCGGCGCGGGGCGCCCGGTGCTGAGCTGGAGTCAACTCCCCACACCCGGTGGGGAGGTGTGACCCCCGTTCGAAAGGAGCGTCCCGCGTGACCACCACCACCGGCACCACCGCCTCACCGCCGGCCGTAGCGGCACTGCCCCGGTCCGCCCTGCGGCTGCTGCGTACCGCCGGATTCGTCAGCAACTTCGACCGCTTCTGCATCGCTCCGATGCTCGTGCTCATCGGCCCCCAGCTCGGCGCGCCACTGCCGACGGTGGTGCTCGCGGCCAGCGGCTACTACCTCACCTACGGCCTGATGCAGCCGGTGTGGGGCCTGGCCAGCGACCGGCTGGGGCGGGTGTGGGTGATGCGGGTGTCGCTGACCGGCGCGGCCGTGGCCGCCCTCTGCTCGGCCCTCGCCCCCAGTGCCCCGGTGCTGATCGCGGCCCGGGCCGTCGCCGGTGCCTTCTTCGCCGCGTCGATCGCCGCCTCCCTGACGTACGTCGGCGACACGGTGCCCGCCGCCGTCCGGCAGCGCCCGCTCAGCGAGCTGATGACCGCCTTCGCGCTGGGCACCGCCGTGGCCACGCTGGTCGCCGGGGTCCTGGCGCACTACCTGAGCTGGCGGCTGGTGTTCGCGCTGCCCGGCCTGCTCGCCGCGTACCTCGCGGTGGCGCTGCGCCGCCTGCCGGAGCCCGAGCGCGAGCGCCCCGGCTCCCTGCTGGCCCCCTTCCGGACCGTCCTCGGCTCGGGGTGGCAGTGGTTCGTCATGGCGGTCGCCCTGCTGGAGGGGGCCGTGCTGCTGGGCTTCCTGACCTACCTGGCGCCAGCCCTGGAGGCCCGGGGGGTGCCGACCACGCTGGCCGGCGCGGTCGCCGCGCTGTACGGGGTCGGCTCGATGGCGGCGGCCCAGGTGGTCAAGCGCCTGGTCGGCAAGTGGACCCCGGTGGGCCTCATCGTGGCCGGCGGCGTCCAGATGGCCGTCGCCTACCTGGTCGCCGGGTACAGCCAGGCCACGGCGGCGCTCGTCGTGGTGGCCCTGCTGCTCGGCGGCGGCTGGTCGTTCATGCACTCCACGATCCAGTCCTGGGCCACGTCCCTGTCGCCGACCGCCCGCGCCACCGGCGTCGCCATGTTCGGCGTCGCCCTCTACGTGGGCAGCGCCCTGGCCAGCGGCCTCGCCGCCCACACCGCCCAGGCGCACGCCTACCGGCCCCTGTTCTGGCTCGCCGCCCTGCTGACCGTCCCCCTCACGGCCGCCGCGGCCATCGGCCGGGCACGCTACCGCTGATCCCTCCGAGGGGTGTCGGCCGTCTATCGTCGTCGCACACCACTACAACCGAGCATGGGGCCCGCCGGGTGACGGAGGCTCACGCGCCAAACCATCGTCCTTCAGCTTGACGAGGACCGGCCGGGCCGGCTCGCTTCCATCGCCGTCTGGGTGGCGTCGGGGGACCGGTCTCACTTGGTGGAGCAGGGTGCGGACTCTCGCTTGTTGAATTTGAAAAGAGTGGCGCACATTCAATGCCTGTCGAAGCTTGGAGTGGTTTCTCCGGGATCCGGAAGAATGCCGACCGATCGATGCGGGATTAAACGGAATCTCTGACCCCTCTTAAATCGAACGAAAACTCTGTGCTGATGGACCTGGGTGGTCGTATGATCATCGCGCAACACGGCATCTGCCACTGATCATCCACCCGGCGCGACCGGCTGGGTGGGCGGAACTCGGAGGGGGAACATGCGCAAGACGGGTAGAGCGGCGACTGTTGCTGCGGGGGTTGTGATCACGGTCAGTCTGGGTATCGGCCCCGCTTTCGCCGAGGGTAGCTGGAGCAGCTCAATTGGGGGATGGCTGACGGGCAAGGAGTCGCGTCACTGGTCAGACAGCAACCGCGACAATGTAGCAACGACTGTCAAGTTCTCTGGTTGCTCGGCGAGTCACGGCACCTTCCGGTATGCGGGCCTCCAGTTGAAGAAGGAGCGCGCGAATCTGCCGGACCCCGTGGTCGCCCGGGACAACAACTATTGCGACACATCCAGCTTCGGTGACGTCTCGGCCGGGAAGTACTACTTCAATTACTCGAACATGAACGGCTATGACCAGCCTTTCGCTGCGCTCACCGTGTCCAGTGTAGTTGTCAAATACTGATGGCAAGGCGCTCGGTCAGGAACGGGCCGGGCGCCCTGTTTCCCGCTCGTCGCCTTTCGCGCTGATCTTCTGGACGTGTTGTGCCGCTGCGATTCATTGATTGCTCATTCGCTTACCGTGCCGGAGTGTCTGTTCTGGATGGGCTGACGCTGGAGTTCCCCGTGGGATGCACAGTGCTGCTGGGGCCCAACGGGGCAGGTAAGTCCACCTTGTTGTCCCTGGGCTCTTCGGTGCTGACCCCGTCCACCGGTACTGTTGAGCTGGAGGGGCTGACCACGACGAACAAGCGTCATCGTCGGGCCTACCGGCAGAAGGTGGGCTGGCTTCCGCAGCAGATCAAGCCCGTACCGTCATTGACGGTACGTGAGCAGGCGGCGTACGCCGGCTGGTTGAAGGGGCTGTCGAAGGCCGAAGCGTGGAAGCGCTCCGCGCGCGCCCTCGAACAGGTACGTCTTGCTGAGCTGGCCGGTCGTCGCAGCCATGAATTGTCCGGCGGACAGATGCGACGACTCGGAATCGCGCAGTCACTCATTCACGAGGCGGACGTCGTTCTGCTGGACGAGCCGACGGCTGGACTCGATCCCGTGCAGCGTGGAGTTTTTCGAGACCTGTTGGCCGAGCTATCAGATTCGGTCAGTTTTGTGGTGTCCACCCATCAGACTGAGGACCTGGCTGACATCTACAATGCGGTCATTGTTTTCGATCGGGGCCAAGCCACGTTTCAGGGGCCGGTAGGGGAGTTCTTCGCTCGCGCTCCTGAAGGCGTGCCGGTCGAGCGACGTGCTGAGAGCGCGTATCGCAGCCTCGTACGCGGAGAGGTCTGAGCCATGCGTCTTGCCACGTTGCTGCGCTCCGGTCCAGCCGCTTGGGCCGCGATAGTGCTGATTCCGTTGCTGTTCTGGTTCGGTATGCAGAACACCCACTCAACGATCGCCTACTGGGAGTCGGCGACCACCCAGTCTCTGATCGTCCTTGGTTTCATCAGTTCGGCGTGCGGTGGTTGTGCCGCCTGGGAATCATCGAGGATTTTCCGCGCGGGGATAGATAGCTGGGCACCGGCCCGTAATCCGCTGCTCATCGCGGGGATGCACCTTGCTCCCGTAGCGGGGCTCGGTCTGTTCGGCCTGCTCGCCTCCTTCACCGCTTATGCACCCATCGCGCTGGATGCGCCCGGCTTGCCCAGCCTCTCCGTTCTGGCCACTGCCTACGCCGTTGTCGTAGGCCACATCGCACTTGGCTGGCTGCTGGGGCCTCTGCTACCCCGACTGCTCGGGGCCGCCGCTATGATCATTTTTGGTTATGTTTGGGGTTTTTGGCCGGCTGCGTTGGGCGAGGCGCCGTGGCTGCGGCACCTCAACGGGCAAGGAATCGTCGAATGCTGCGGCCTTGATCAGACGGCTTCTGTCCGCAGCATGGCCGCCACCGTGGTCTTCTCGGCCGGCCTAGTCGCAGCGGCCGTGCTCGCCACGGTTCTTCGCGCTCGACAGCGGAAGGCTACGCTGGGTGCCTTCTCTGCCGTCGCCTTGGGCACCGCCGGGTCGGTCCTCCTGGCCGTTCCGCTGGGTTTCCAGGGGGCTCAGGCGCGGGATCCAAGCCTCCTGAAGTGCACGGGTAAAGCTCCCCAGGTGTGTGTCTGGCCGGAGCAGTATGACAAGCAGGACTCCATCGTCCGCTGGGCACAAGACGCCGACCAGCGTGTACGTGCGGTAGGCGTCACTCCTGCTTCGCGCCTCGAGTTCGGCGAAGCCGATCCCAGCGAGACCAGTGTCCGCGCCGTCACGGCCACGAGCGGACTCCCGTCCGAGCCGCCCGCCTGTGCGATGAAACCTGGGGCGGTATACCCCGGTGATGCCGCTCACAGCGCCATCTATGCCTGGGTCTCCCTGACGGCAGGTGAGCCCAAGGACGAGCTGCTCCAACACTGGGATCCCGACGCTGTCCGGCTTGCCGAAAATGTCCGGGACTTGACACTGCCTCAGCAGCGTGCCTGGTTCGAGCGCAACATGCGGTCCATCCTCGACTGCTCGGTCAAGCCGGACCTCGCACCTTCCTCCTTTCAAGGAGTGAAGGAGTGAGCTGGTGGATGCGTGTCCACGCCGTATGCGCCTGCGCTGCCGCTCTGCTGATCTGCTTCATCGTCGCCCCGCTGGTCGCCGGCTCGGCCCTTCCCATCCCCTCCCTGCTAGGCGGATTGGGCAGCGGAATCCCCTTGCCTCTGGTCATGCCCGTGGTACCCGCCTGCATACTTCTCTACGTCGTGAACAGAGCGCCATGGGAGACGGATGCTGCTGCGGTACGCCCAGTGGCTCACTACCGGGTCACGTTGGCAGCGGGAACAGTCCTGGCCGCTCTGGCATTGGGATTTGTCGAGATGCAGTGGTTCGACTTCGACCTGGGGATCGGAGTCGCACGTAACCTGATCGGGTACGTCGGTGTGGGGCTCGTGGTGCAGAACGTCGTCGGCGCAAGGTACGGCCCCCTGGCAGCGGCCATGGTCCCCGTAGGGTGCGCGCTGATCGGAATGGGCCCGGGACGGCGGCCTTACCCATGGGCGTGGCCCCTGCACGAGAGCGCATCGCCACCAGCAGGCCTAGCCGCAATCGCGCTCTTCGTCATCGGCTCCGCCCTGCTGATAAGGCAAACGAAGGCATCGGACCTGTACCGAAGGTGAAGACTCCGGGTAGCGGCGTTGATGTCTTGACGTGCTCTCGCAGCCGTGCCCGTTTCGCGCCTCGTACGCTGGGGGCCACGACGGACCTCTGGAGACGAACGTGACGGAGACCGAGCGCTGGAAGGAGCGCGGCGTGGCACTACGCGTCTTCGTCTACGTCTTCGTCACGCACCTCTTCGCCGGGTTCGTCTGGCTGCTCTTCTACGTCGGTGAGCACGCCGCCAAGTAGCCCGGGCGCCCCGGGGAACGCTTCACCACCCGCGCGCCTCCCGCACCAGCAGGTCGCGCACCAGGGCCAGGTGCGGGTTGTCCACCGCGCCCGGCCGTCGGACCAGGTAGGCCGTGTTGATCGGCGGGTCCTCGGGCGCCAGCAGTGCCACGAGCGTCCCGTCCGCCAGCTCGTCCGCGCACAGGTAGCGCGGCAGCACGGAGATCCCGCCGCCCGCCGCCACCGCCGCCAGCACGCCCCGTAGGTCGGGCACCGTCACCGTGGCCCGGGCGGTCAGCCGGGTGCCGAAGACGTGCCGCCAGTAGCGGCGGGTGATCGGCAGGTCCTCCGCGTACGCCACCAGCGGCACGCCCCGCAGCGCCGCCGCGCCCTCGGCCGCCACCCGTCCGGGCCCGATCCGGTCCGCCCACGCGGGCGCGGCGACCAGTACGAACTCCTCGTCCATCAGCGGCGTCGCCACCAGCGCCCGGCCGCGCGGCCGGTACGTCGCGATCACCAGGTCGTGGTGGCCGGCCCGCAGCGCGTCCAGCAGCTCATCGGTCAGACCGGTGCCGACGCGCAGCCGCACGCCCCGCCCGGTCAGCGGCGCCAGGGCCGGCAGCACCCGTACGCACAGCAGCTCGGCCGGTCCGGCGAGCCGCACCGGCTCGGCGGGCCGCTCGCCCGGCGGCCGGCCCGTCACCGCCTCCAGCGCGTCCAGCGGCTCGGCGACCTGTGCCGCGAGGTCGTCCGCGACGGCCGTCGGGGCGACCCCGCGCGGGAGGCGGGCGAACAGCTCCCGGCCGAGCTGCCGCTCCAGCGCCCTGATCTGCGCGGTGACCGTCGGCTGCGACAGGCCCACCAGCCGCGCGGCCGCCGTGAACGAGCCGGAGCGGTGCACGGCCAGGAACGTGCGCAGCAGCGTCAGGTCGAGCGGCCCGCTCGCCGTATCGGGTGCCCTGTCGGTCATGACCCCGACCCTAGGGCTCCATGACCGGCGGGTAGGGTTCCAGCCCGTGAGCAGCCCCGGCCCCGTATCCGACACCCGACCGCCCGTGACCGTCGTCGGCGTCGGCGCGGACGGCTGGGCCGGGCTCGCCGACGCCTCCCGCGCGGCCCTGCGCGCCGCCGACGTCGTCATCGGCGGCGACCGGCAGCTCGCCCTCCTGCCCGCCGAATGCGCCGCCGAGCGTGTCGCCTGGCCGTCCCCGCTGCGCCCCGCCGTCCCCCGGCTGCTCGCTGAGCACACCCGTGACGGCCGCCGGGTCGCCGTGCTCGCCAGTGGCGACCCCATGTTCTACGGGATCGGGCGCGCCCTCGCCGAGACGGTCGGCCCCGAGCGGCTGCACGTCCTGCCGCACCCGTCCTCCGTCTCGTACGCGTGCGCCCGCCTCGGCTGGCCGCTGGAGGACACCGAGACGGTCACGCTCGTCGGGCGCCCCCTCGCCTCCCTCGCGGCCGCCCTGCACGACGGGCGGCGGCTGCTGGTGCTGAGCGCGGGCGCGGCCACCCCCGGCGAGGTCGCCGCGCTGCTGCGCGAGAGCGGGTTCGCACCGAGCGCCCTGACCGTCCTGGAACAGCTCGGGTCCTCACACGAACACCGGCTGGACGGCACCGCCGACGACTGGCCCCACCCGCCCGGCGACCCGCTGAACGTCATCGCCGTCACATGCGTACGAGCGCCGGGCGCCCTGCGCCTCGGTGCCGTGCCGGGGCTCCCGGACGCGGCGTACGAGAACGACGGCCAGCTCACCAAGCGGCACGTGCGCGCCGTGACGCTCGCCGCGCTGGCGCCCGCGCCCGGCGAGTTGCTGTGGGACATCGGCGGCGGCTCCGGCTCGATCGGCATCGAGTGGATGCGTACGCACCGCACCTGCCGGGCCGTCACCGTCGAGCGCTCGCCCGAGCGGGCGGCCCGTATCGCCCGCAACGCCGCCGCCCTCGGCGTACCCGGCCTGAAGGTCGTCACCGCCGCCGCCCCCGCCGGGCTCGCGGAACTGGACGCCCCCGACGCGGTGTTCATCGGCGGCGGACTGACCGCGCCCGGACTGCTGGACGCCTGCTGGGCGGCGCTGCGGCCGGGCGGGCGGCTGGTCGCCAACACGGTGACCCTCGAATCCGAGGCGCTGCTCGCCGACCGGTACCGGCGCCACGGCGGCGAACTGGTCCGGCTCGCGGTCGCGCACGCCGTCCCGGTGGGCGGCTTCACCGGCTGGCGCCAGGCCATGCCGGTCACGCAATGGTCCGTAACGAAACCCCAGGCAGGCTGAGAATGACCGTCTACTTCATCGGTGCGGGCCCCGGCGCCGCCGACCTGATCACCGTGCGCGGCGCCCGCACCCTCGCCTCCTGCCGGGTGTGCCTGTACGCCGGGTCCCTCGTACCGCGCGAGCTGCTCGCCGAGTGCCCGCCGGACGCCCGGCTCGTCGACACCGCCCGCCTCGACCTGGACGCCATCACCGCCGAGCTGGTCCGCGCCCACGAGGAGGGCCACGACGTGGCCCGCCTCCACTCGGGCGACCCGTCCGTCTTCAGCGCCGTCGCCGAGCAGATGCGGCGGCTGGACGCGGCGGGCATCCCGTACGAGGTCGTGCCGGGCGTCCCGGCGTTCGCCGCCGCTGCCGCCGCGCTCAAGCGGGAGCTGACCGTCCCGACCGTGGGCCAGACGGTGATCCTGACCCGGATCGCCGAGCAGGCCACGGCCATGCCGGAGGGCGAGGACCTGGCCACCCTGGGCCGCAGCGGCGCCCTTCTGGTGCTGCACCTGGCGGCGCGGTACGTCGACCGGGTCGTCGCGGAGCTGACCCCGCACTACGGCGCCGACTGCCCGGCCGCCGTCGTCGCGATGGCCAGCCGCCCCGACGAGGTCATCCTGCGCGGCACGCTGGCCGACATCGCGGCGGCCACCAAGGAGGCGGGCATCACCCGCACGGCGGTCATCCTCGTGGGCCGCACCCTGGCGGCCACCCAGTTCCGCGACAGCCACCTGTACTCGCCGGAGCGCGACCGTCACATCTGCTGAGGGCCCCTGGGCTCGCTGCGCCCCACCACCGCGCCCGCGCGGTCGATGCACACCACGTCGACCGTGACGGGGGCGCCCCGCAGCACCGCGAGCGCCTGGTCGCGGGCGACCTCGGCCACCAGGTCGCCCAGCGGGACACCGGCCGCCGCGCACGACTGGAGCGCGGCCAGCCCCGTGTTGGCCCCGGCCACCTCCGCCGCCAGCTCCTCGTCGGCTCCGCCCGCGCGCGCCAGCTCCGCCAGGAAGCCCTTGTCGACCTGGGACCGGGCCGAATGCAGGTCCAGGTGCCCCGCCGCGAGCTTGGACAGCTTGGCGAACCCGCCGCAGATGGTGAGCCGTTCGACGGGGTGCCTGCGGACGTACTTGAGCACCGCGCCCGCGAAGTCGCCCATGTCCAGCAGGGCGTCCTCGGGCAGCCCGTACAGGGACGTCACCGTCCGCTCCGACGTCGAGCCCGTGCACCCGGCGACATGGCGGCGGCCCGCCGCCCGCGCGACGTCCACGCCGCGCCGGATGGAGTCGATCCAGGCCGAGCACGAGTACGGCACGACGATCCCGGTCGTCCCCAGGATCGACAGCCCGCCGAGGATGCCCAGGCGCGGGTTCCACGTCGAGCGGGCGATCTCCTCGCCGTGGTCCACGGACACGGTGATCTCGACGTCCCCGCCGGCGCCGTGCGCGGCCGCCACCCGCGCGACGTGCTCGCGCATCATCTGGCGCGGCACCGGGTTGATCGCGGGCTCGCCCACCTCCAGCGGCAGCCCGGGCCGGGTGACGGTCCCCACTCCCGTACCCGCCCGGAAGACCACACCGGAGCCGGCGGGCAGGACGCGCACCGTGGCCCTGACCAGGGCGCCATGGGTCACGTCCGGATCGTCCCCGGCGTCCTTCACGATCCCCGCCATGGCCGCCGTCCCGGAGAGGGACTCCGCCGCCAGGGCGAACGCCGGGGTCTGCCCCTTCGGCAGCGTGATCGTCACCGGGTCGGGGAAGTCCCCGGTCAGCAGGGCGGTGTACGCGGCGGTCGTCGCCGCCGTCGCGCACGCCCCGGTCGTCCAGCCGGGCCGGAGGCCGGTGTGCTTGAGTTGGGCGCTGCGCCCCCCGCTCGCACTCGTAGTCATGGACGGTCCCCGATGCACGTACTGATCCTCGGCGGAACGACCGAGGCCCGCCGCCTGGCGGAAACCCTCCACGAGGACGGGACCGCCCGGATCACGTCCTCCCTCGCGGGCCGCGTCACCGCGCCCCGGCTGCCCCCGGGCGAGGTGCGCGTCGGCGGGTTCGGCGGCGCCGAGGGCCTGGCGCGCTGGCTGCGCGAGCACCAGGTGGACGCGGTCATCGACGCCACCCATCCTTTCGCGGACACGATCAGTTGCAACGCGGCCGGTGCGGCCGCCGACGCCCATGTTCCCCTGCTCGCCCTCCGCCGTCCCGGGTGGGCCCCGGTCGAGGGGGACGACTGGCACATGGTGGACACCCTGACGGAGGCGGCGGACACCGCCCGCGCCCTGGGCCGCCGTGTCTTCCTCACCACGGGCCGGATGGGTCTCGCGTCCTTCGCCCACGTCACGGACGCCTGGTTCCTGGTCCGCTCGGTGGACGCCCCGGAGCCGCCGTACCCGCCGCGCATGGAGGTCCTGCTCGACCGGGGCCCCTTCACCCTGGACGGCGAGCGGGAGGTGCTGCGCCGGTACGCCGTCGACGTGCTGGTCACCAAGGACAGCGGCGGCGCGGCGACGGCCCCGAAGCTCCGGGCCGCCCGCGAGGCCGCCCTCCCCGTCGTGATCGTCCGCCGCCCGCCCGCCCCGGACGGCGTCCCGGTGGCCGCGACGCCCGAGGAGGCGGCCTCCTGGGTGCTCCGGCGGGTTCAGCCCGACGCGAGCTGAGCGCTCGGCACCCACCACCCCTCGGCGTCCCCGTCGACCGCGCGCAGCATCATGCGGCCGTCCACCAGCGCGCGGCGGTCGTAGCGCACGGGCGTGTCCTGCGGGTACGTCACCGTCCGCTCCTCGCTGCCCCTGCGGCACACCACGCTCACCCCGGCAGGGAACCGCGCGCGCCGCGCCGGCCGGTAGTCGGACGCGCACCACTCGCCCCGCAGGTACGCGGCCGGGTGCCGCTCGGCCACGTACCACCCGCTGCCCGGACCCTCCGTCAGCAGGTAGTGCACGTCCCTCCCCTTGACGCGCACCCGGTGCGAGGCCGCGACCTCGGCGGGGCGGGCCGCCTCCAGGGTGCGCGAGCCGGTGAGGGTGCCGTCGTCGTCGTACCGCCGCAGCGTGTGCCTGCCCGCCGCGAGGTGGACCCGGCCGCCGTCCCCGCCGAGCGACGGCTCCGGGTAGTCGTCCATCAGCAGGTCCGACTGCGCGGCGAGCAGCTCGCTGCCGGACAGCCAGGACAGTTGGCGCAGCAGCGCGACGTGCAGGGGGTGGTACGACGCCGTCGGCACGGCGTGCGTACGGCAGTAGTGCGACAGCCAGCCGGGGTTGCGCATCTCCGCGAAGTTCGCGGCCAGCGTCGTCAGGGAGCCGTCGAAGAGGTCGTCGGCGAGCGGGTCGCGGGTCAGCGCGTAGTAGTCCCACAGCCCGAGCGCGGCGAACATGAAGCCGTTGTACGTGTAGTCGGAGGTGCCCGGCGCGTCCATCGGGTACTCGTGGATCCACAGGTGCCCAGCCGTGTCCCGCGCCACCACCCAGGGCGCCTCGCCGTCCCCCGCCAGCAGCGACCGGAACGCCCCGTCCGCCGCCGCCCGGTACCGCCCACGGTCCGCCGCCGGAACGGCCGGTACCTGGGCCAGTTGGGCGAACAGGCTCAGTGCCTCGCCCTGGGCCATGCCCGAGTACCAGGGCGCCTCGTAGGCGATACCGGTGTGCACCTCGTGCGCGAAGTCGAACGGATACGGGAAGAACCACGCCCCCCGCCGCTCGTGCCGCCGCGCCACCACCCGCTCGGCCTGCGCCCGCGCCCGCGCCAGGAAGAACGTGTCCCCGGTGCGCCGGTAGGCGGCGAGGTTCTCCAGCCCGTACTGGATCTGCCCGACGGGATGGTCGTACAGCCGCCCCTTCCACCGGAACATCCGCACCCCGTCCCCGTCCCGCACCCCTCCGTCCTCCCGCCCGGCCACCCGGTCCCGCCACGGCCGCATCCCCTCGGGCACATCCAGCACACACCGGAACCCCCGCACCCCGAACGCGAACGGCAACCCGCCCGCCACGGCCACCTCCCCGGAAGCCCGCAGTCCCACCGGTAACCCACCTCCAGCCAACGCCACGGCCGCGCCGCCGCCCCCACAACCTCCATGGACCGCCTGCGGCTCTCCACCACGAATCCCCCCATCAGGTCCGGCAGTCACCTGCCGTTCCCCGAAGGAGGGATCTTGGTTCCCACCCGGCGAGCCGCCGTGGCCGGCTCACTGCCGTCAGCGGTCGGCCACCGGCTCCTCGGCCTGAACGCGGTGCGCGCCGCGTCGGTCCAGGTGGGTGATGACCTGGGCGTGAAAGCGGTCCACGGCCTCGTCCACGCTGCGGATGAACCCGCTCTCGGCAGAGCCGCGACCTGTTCCCATGCCCTTGAAGAGGGAGAGCCGGAAACCGACGATTTCCGCGCCGTCCTTAGGCAGGATGTCCGCCGGTTCGGGACGCAGCCGTTCCAAGGTGCCCCTCGGGCCCGCTCCCGGGCCCGCGACCAGTGTCTCGATGTGCAAGTCCGCCGGAGCGGCCGCCAACTGGCGAATCAGGCGTTTGGCTCTGGTGAGCGGGTAGCCCTGCTCGGCCGCCGGCAGCTCGATCGATGTACGCAGCTTGCCCGTGCGCAGATCCGCCGTGATGGCGAGGATCCCCTGCGTGTCCTCCATACGAAGCTCGGCGTGCAACCGTCCCTCCAGGCAGAGCCGGTCCGCCATTTCGGCACGGCGGGTACGGGGATCCGTACCGCGCTTGGCGCGCTGAACGGGCAGCACCTTCCGGCCCAGTTCACCGCCGAGCCGTAAACACACCTGCCTGATCAGCCGTTCCCAGCTCTCGGTGACCTCCGTGGCCCGTGCGTCACCCTGGCACAGGGTCTCGTTGTCGATCCCGTTCCGCACCGGTACCCATGCCGATCCCATGTTCTGGAACCCGTGGCACCCCGAGTTGTCGTGCTGGAGGTAGTGCAGCAGCTCGTGCAGCAGCCATGCGTGCGCGGCGTTGCCCACACCTTCATGCCGGATCAGCATCTGGGCCTGGTGGGCGACTTCGGCCCAGGAAAGGTGCCAGAGGGCGACCTTGTGCTTGCGCCGCCCGTCGATCTTGATGTCGACCAGCGGGCTGCCCTCCAGGGCGACATCGTTGGACAGTGTGATCACTGCCTCGTAACCGCGTCGGGCGGCGATGTCGACGTAGGCCTGCACCTGCTCGGACTTGAGCGGGTTGCCGTTCGTCTTCGTCTCGATGAGAGCGGTCCACAGCTTCCCGGCGCGTTCGACGCGGACGACGCCGTCGGGGCGCCTCGGGGAGTCACCGTGCGGCAGGGACACTTCCGTGAATGTCTCCATGCGCCCGGCCGGTGCCCCGAAGCCGGCGGTGAGACGCCGGCCGAACTCCGGGACCTGAGCCATCACCGACAGCAGGACCGACGTGGCCCGGGTCTCGCGTTCCCGGTCGCTCTTGAGCGCGGTGACGGGGAAGAGCCGGGCGGTCCTCCAGGACTCGTTCTCGGCGAGGGACTTCTTGGTGGTCTTCGGGAGGGTCACCTTCTTCTTCGCGGTACGCGGCCGTGCGGGCTTCCTCGGCCCGTCGGTTCCCGCCGGAAGCTCGCCCGTCCCCGCCGGAGCGGCCCCGGCGGCCCTGGGCGGGGGGACGTGCGCCGGTCCCATGGCCACGGGCGGCACCGGGCCGCTCGCCGCCTCCTGCTCCGGCCCGGGCTCCGGCCCGGTATCCGTGCCGGCCTCCTCCGTGTCGTCCTCGATGTCGACACCGAAGTCCGTCGCCAGGCCGACCAGTCCGGAGTGGTATCCCTGGCCCACGGCGCGGAACTTCCAATCGCCGGCCCGTCGGTAGAACTCCCCGAAGATGAAAGCGCTCACCACACCGGCGTCCTCGACGGGAAACCGGACCAGCCCCTCCCCCGAACCGTCGACGAGCGACAGGCAGACGTCGTCGAGCTCCCCGAAATGCGCTCCGTCGTACCGGCTGGCAGCCACGACGATCCGCTCGACGTCGGACGGTACGGCCTCCAGATCGAAGCTGATCCGGTCCTCGCTGCCGTCGGGGGTGGGCGTCTTGCCCAGGAGCTGCACGCTGCCGTCGTCGGCGACCGGGTTGTTGTAGAAGTAGAAGTCGGCGTCGCTGCGCACCTTTCCGGTGCCGTTGAGCAGGAGCACGGACACGTCCGCGTCGCCCTCACCGGTGCTGCTGCTCCAGCTCAGCCCCACCGTCACGGAACCGACGTCCGAACTCAGCGACGACAGGCCGATGTTGGCACCCTTGACCATCGTGTGCATGCGGCCCCCCATATGCACAGCCGCCTCGGGACGCACCCCGGCAGCCGGTGGAAACAGTGTGTGGTGCGTCACACATGTACCGTTCCGGAACCTTAGCGTCCAGGGCGGGGGGCTCGTGCGGAACTGTGAAAAATGGGTGGCCGTGACATGACGCCTGGTAAGCGCGGCAGGTGAGGCCATGGACGGGGTCACGCGGAGGGCGGTGAGGGGACGTCGGTTCCCCGCCGTATCAATTCGGCTGGGAAACACAGCCTGTTCGGTGGACCACTGCCACCATCACACGCACATCAGGCGGCGTACGACGCGTACGTCAGTACGTCCGTTCGCCGGCCCCCCATGCACGTGTGAGAGGTACGAGAAGATGACGATGAACCGCGCCAGGCGGTACGGCGGACGCATGCTGGCCGTGACGGCCGTGGCCTGCGGGATGACGGTGGCCGGGGCGCTTCCCGCGTCCGCCGGGGAGCAGCCGACGAAGCGGGAGCTCATGGCGGACTGCGCCTCGGGCGTGGGCAAATGCACATTCAACGAGCCGAAGCTCGGGGAGGCGTACCTCGGCGCGTTCCGGCAGGTGTCGGACTCGCTGTACAACTGCTCCAGCTCGGACGCCACGCAGAGCATGACGTGGGACGACACCGTCGGCTCCACCGACTCCCTCGGGGTCTCCGTCACCGCGGGCGGCAAGATCGCGGGCATAGTGGACCTGAGCGTGACGGCGAGTTACAGCCACAGTTGGTCGAGCACCCACTCGGAGAGCAGCTCCCTGAACATGACGGTCAAGCCCGGCGAAGTGGGCTGGATCTCCCGCGCGCAGGTCATGCAGAAGGTCTCCGGCACCTGGCAGACCCACTACGACAGCCCCAAGTGGGGGCACTACTACTGGTTCGTCCCGGACACCATCACCGGGCCCGCCAAGAACGGCACGGACGGCAAGAGCAACGCGGTGGTCGTGAAGACCCGCAAGATGACCGACGCGGAGAAGCGGTCGTGCTCCGCCGACGCGGATCACCAGGGCAGGGCGTTCGTGCAGCAGCGCTGACCGCAGGGCGGACCCGGGGCCGGCGTCGGGCGGGACGCCGGCCCCGGGTGCGGGATCACCCCTCCGGGTACCTCCGGGGCGTCCAGGCCACCGTGTCGCCGTCGGTCCTCCGGACGGCCTGGGTCTGGGAGGAGCCGATGAGGAGGAGGGTGCGCATGTCGACCTCGGACGGGTCCAGGTCCGCGAGGGGCAGGACGCGGACGGACTCCTCCGGGCCGCCGACGTCGCGGGCGACGACCACCGGGGTGTCCGGGGCGCGGTGTTCCAGGAGGAGTTCGCGGGCCTTGGCGACCTGCCAGGTGCGGGAGCGGGAGCCGGGGTTGTAGAGGGCGAGGACCAGGTCGGCCGCGGCGGCCGCGCGGAGGCGTTCGGCGATCACCTCCCAGGGCTTGAGGCGGTCCGACAGGGAGATCGTCGCGTAGTCGTGGCCCAGCGGGGCGCCCGCCTTCGCGGCGGCGGCGTTCGCGGCGGTCACGCCCGGCAGGACGCGGACCGGGACGTCCAGGTACGGGTCCTGGGAGGCGACCTCCAGGACCGCGGTCGCCATGGCGAACACGCCCGGGTCGCCACCCGACACCACGGCCACCCGCCGCCCGCGCCGTGCCAGGTCCAGGGCGAACTCGGCGCGCTCCGACTCGACCTTGTTGTCCGAGCCGTGGCGCTGCTGGCCGGGTCGGGAAGGGACCCGGTCCAGGTAGGTCGTGTAGCCCACCAGGTCCGTCGCCGAGGCGAGGGCGCCGCGCGTCTCGGGCGTCAGCCACAGGGGCCCGGCGGGGCCCGTACCGACGACCACGACCTCGCCCCGCTCGGGCTCGGCCGGCCCGGAGTCGACGCGCGACGGGAGCACCGCCACCGAGAAGTACGGGACCGAGTCGGGGTCCACGTCCGCCAGGGCGCCCGTGCGTTCGCCGGCCATGGTGGCCCGCTCCACGTAGTGGGCGTCGTCCAGCCGGCCGGCCCGCTCCAGGGCGCGCCGCACCGCCGGGAAGGTGCGGCCCAGCTTCATGACGACTGCGGAGTCCGTGGCCGCCAGGCGGGCGGTCAGCTCCTCCTCCGGCAGCGTGCCGGGGATGATCGTGAGGATCTCCTCCGCCTCGCACAGCGGCTTGCCCAGCCGGGCGGCCGACGCGCTCACCGACGTGACGCCGGGGATGACCTCCGTGTCGTAGCGGTGGGCCAGCCGCTTGTGCATGTGCTGGTAGGAGCCGTAGAAGAGCGGGTCGCCCTCCGCCAGGACGGCCACCGTGCGGCCCGCGTCCAGGTGCGCGGCCAGGCGCGCGGACGCCTCCTCGTAGAAGTCGTTGAGCGCGCCCCGGTACCCGCCGGGGTGATCCGTCGTCTCGACGGTCAGCGGGTACATCAGGCGCTCTTCGATGTGGTCCTCGCGGATGTGCTCGGCCGCGATCGAGCGCGCGATCGAGCGGCCGTGCCGGGCCGAGTGGTACGCGATGACGTCGGCGGCCGCGATGGCCTTCACCGCCGCCACCGTCATCAGGTTCGGGTCGCCGGGGCCGAGCCCGACGCCGTACAGCTTGCCGCTCATGCCTGGATCTCCGCCTCGTGGGCGATCGCGTTGACCGCCGCCGCCGCCATCGCGCTGCCGCCCCGCCGGCCCCGCACCACCAGGTGCTCCAGGCCCGGGAACGCCGCCAGCGCGTCCTTGGACTCGGCCGCCCCGATGAACCCCACCGGTATGCCGATCACCGCCGCCGGGCGCGGCGCGCCCGCCTCGATCATCTCCAGGAGCCGGAAGAGCGCGGTCGGCGCGTTGCCCACCGCGACGACCGAGCCTTCGAGCCGGTCCCGCCACAGCTCCAGCGCGGCCGCGCTGCGCGTGGTGCCCAGCTCGGCGGCGAGCGCCGGGACGGACGGGTCGGAGAGCGTGCAGATCACGTCGTTGTCGGCGGGCAGCCGCTTGCGCGTGACGCCGCTCGCGACCATCTGCGCGTCGCACAGGATCGGCGCCCCGGCGCGCAGCGCCTCGCGGGCCCGGGCCACCACGCCCGGCGTGTACGCCAGGTCGCGGACGAGGTCGACCATGCCGCAGGCGTGGATCATCCGCACGGCGACCTGGCTGACGTCGGGCGGCAGGTCCGCGAGATCCGCCTCGGCGCGGATCGTGGCAAAGGACTGGCGGTAGATCTCCGCCCCGTCCTTCTCGTAGTCGAACACTCTGCTCTCGCTCATTTCGTCGATCCTTGTACGGTCATCTGGTACGCGCCCTCGCCCGTCGCCACCATGTCGGTCCACGTGACGCCCTGCGGATGGCCGCAGCGGCGGGCGCACCCCGACCAGTGGACGGGCAGAGCGCCCTCGCGGGGCCGCGCGTCCGCCCGCACGTCGGACAGGGACTTGCCGCAGCCGGGGCGCCCGGTGCACGCGCTGACGCCGATCCAGGGCGAGTCGGTACGGGTGATGAACCCGGCCTCCTCCAGGGCGCGCAGCCGCTCCTCGGCCGCCGCCCGGCCGGCGAACCCGGGCAGCACGAAACCCCGCCAGGGGGTGACCCGTACCTCCCGGGCGGGCAGCAGCGCGCGGAACTGCGCCGACGTCACCCGGCCGAGCCGGGCCAGGACGGAGACCGTGCCGTCGCCGAGTACGCCCGGCGCCACCGGTGCGCCCGTCACCCGTACGAAGTCCGATACGGGCTCCGCCGTGATGCCCGCCCGCCCCAGGTGCCGTGTCACGTCCACGTCCTGCCCCGCCGGCAGCTCCCGCACCCGCCACGCCCCGGTGCCCGCCTCGCGTGCGGCCGCCAGGAACGCCTCGGCCGCCGCGAGCGCGGCGCGGGGCGCGTCGGCGCCGGCCACCCGGTATGTCCGGTCCGCGACCCGGAGCAGGGCGGCGCCGTCCGGCGCTGCGAGCAACGTCACATCGGCGGCCAGGGCCGCGACGTCGCCCCGCCCGTCGTCCACGGCGAACAGGAAGCGGCCCGACAGCTCCGCCGTCCAGTCCTCGCCGCACACCAGCTCGTCCAGCTCCACCGCCCAGGCCATGACGTCCGCCCCGGCGAGCGGTGAGACGACCATGTTCCGTACGCGCTCGTGCCGTTCGGAGGCGGGCAGCAGCCCGGCGTCCCGCAGCGCGTCCGCGAGGCCCAGCCCGCAGCCCTCGCCCAGCCCCCGCAGCTCGATGTTGCCTCGCGAGGTGAGGGAGAGGTGCCCGTCGCCGAGCCGGTCGGCGGCGTCGGCCAGCACGTCGACCTGACGTGACGTCAATACACCTGTGGGTACGCGGAGTCGGGCGAGCGCGCCGTCATCGGCACGGTGCAGCCGCAGCGCACCCGGGCAGGCGTCACCGCGGTCCCGGACACGGTCCCGTATGTGCGCTTCACCCCGGTCCTGGGGGTTTGGTGAGCTGGGCGGCATGGCGGCGAGCATACGCGCAGCCTCTACTATGCAGACGGCACAGGGTCCCAGGGCCCTAGGGAGGAAGCCCGGTGAGAATCCGGCGCGGTCCCGCCACTGTGAGTCCGGCGGAAACCGGACGAGTCAGGAACTCCCGCCGTCCTACGACCACCCGGGGCGCGGACACCCCGAGGAAGGCCTGCGCACGCCATGACGCACGCGACGACGCCCGCCACCAGTCCCGAGGCGACGCCCGAGGCGACGACGATCCTGCTGCTGTCGCACTCCGACACCGACCTGCTCAGCGCGCGCGCCTCCGGCGGACCCGTCGCGTACCGGTTCGCCAACCCCGCCCGGCTCCCGATGGACGACCTGCCCGGCCTCCTCGACGGCGCCGACCTCGTCGTCGTACGCCTCCTCGGCGGCATCCGCGCCTGGGAGGAGGGCCTGGAGGCCCTCCGCGCGAGCGGCAAGCCGCTCGTCGTCCTGACCGGCGAACAGGCCCCCGACGCCCAGCTCATGGAGACCTCCACCGTCCCGATCGGCATCGCGGCCGAGGCGCACGCCTACCTCGCCCACGGCGGACCGGACAACCTGGAGCAACTCGCCCGTTTCCTCTCCGACACCGTCCTGCTGACCGGCCACGGCTTCGAGCCCCCGGCCGCCGCCCCCACCTGGGGCCCCCTGGAGCGGACCGCGCGCAACACCACCGGCCCCACGGTCGCCGTGCTCTACTACCGCGCCCACCACATGAGCGGGAACACCGCCTTCGTCCACACCCTGTGCGACGCCATCGAGGACGCCGGCGGCCAGGCGCTGCCCCTGTACGTGGCCTCCCTCCGCGCCCCCGAGCCGGAGCTCCTGGAGAGCCTGGGGATGGCCGACGCCGTCATCACCACCGTCCTCGCCGCCGGCGGCACCAAGCCGGCCGAGGCCCAGGCGGGCGGCGACGACGAGTCGTGGGACGCGGGCGCGCTCGCCGCCCTGGACGTCCCGATCCTCCAGGCGCTGTGCCTGACCGGCTCGCGCGCCGCCTGGGAGGAGAACGACGAGGGCCTCTCGCCGCTCGACGCCGCCAGCCAGGTCGCCGTCCCCGAGTTCGACGGCCGGCTCATCACCGTCCCGTTCTCCTTCAAGGAGATCGACGCCGACGGGCTTCCCGCGTACGTCGCCGACACCGAGCGCGCCGCCCGCGTCGCCGGGATCGCCGTCCGCCACGCCCAACTGCGCCACATCCCCAACGCCGACAAGCGCCTGGCGCTGGTCCTGTCCGCGTACCCGACCAAGCACTCCCGCATCGGCAACGCCGTCGGCCTCGACACCCCCGCCTCCGCCGTCGCGCTGCTGCGCCGACTGCGCGAGGAGGGGTACGACTTCGGCACCGAGGAGGTCCCGGGCCTCGCGTCCGGTGACGGCGACGAGCTGATCTACGCCCTCATCGAGGCGGGCGGCCACGACCAGGACTGGCTCACCGAGGAGCAGCTCGCCAAGAACCCGGTCCGCATCCCGGCCGCCGACTACAAGCGCTGGTACGCCACCCTGCCGCAGGAGCTGCGCGAGCAGGTGGAGGAGCACTGGGGCCCGGCGCCCGGCGAGATGTTCCTGGACCGCTCCCGCAACCCCGAGGGCGACATCGTCCTCGCCGCGCTGCGCCGTGGGAACCTGCTCATCCTCATCCAGCCGCCGCGCGGCTTCGGCGAGAACCCGATCGCGATCTACCACGACCCCGACCTGCCGCCCTCGCACCACTACCTGGCCGCCTACCGCTGGATCGCCACCCCGGCCTCCGACGGCGGCTTCGGGGCGGACGCCATGGTCCACCTCGGCAAGCACGGCAACCTGGAGTGGCTGCCCGGCAAGAACGCGGGCCTGTCCGCCGCCTGCGGCCCCGACGCGGCCCTCGGCGACATCCCGCTGATCTACCCGTTCCTGGTCAACGACCCCGGCGAGGGCACCCAGGCCAAGCGCCGCGTCCACGCCACGCTCGTCGACCACCTCGTCCCGCCGATGGCGCGCGCCGAGTCGTACGGCGACATCACGCGCCTGGAGCAGTTGCTGGACGAGTACGCGCAGATCTCGTCCATGGACCCGTCCAAGCTGCCGGCCATCCGCGCCCAGATCTGGACGCTCATCCAGGCCGCCAAGCTCGACCACGACCTGGGGCTGGAGGACCGCCCGGACGACGACGGCTTCGACGACTTCCTGCTGCACGTCGACGGCTGGCTCTGTGAGGTCAAGGACGCCCAGATCCGCGACGGCCTGCACGTCCTCGGCGGCGCCCCCACCGGCCCCGAGCGCGTCAACCTGGTCCTGTCCATCCTCCGCGCCCGCCAGATCTGGGGCGGTACGCAGTCCCTGCCCGGCCTCCGCGAAGCCCTCGGCCTGGACGAGTCCGCCGCGACCCGCACCACCGCCGACGAGGCGGAGGCCAAGGCCCGTGCCCTGGTCGAGGCGATGGAGGCCGCCGACTGGAACCCGGCCGCCGTGCCCACCGTCGCCGAGGGCCACGGCGAGCAGGTGGCCGCGATCCTCGACTTCGCCGCCCGCCAGGTGATCCCGCGCCTCGCCGCAACCACCGACGAGCTGGACCACGCCGTCCACGCCCTGAACGGCGGCTTCGTCCCGGCGGGGCCCTCGGGCTCCCCGCTGCGGGGCCTGGTCAACGTCCTGCCGACCGGCCGCAACTTCTACTCCGTCGACCCCAAGGCCGTCCCCTCCCGGCTCGCCTGGGAGACCGGCCAGGCCCTCGCCGACTCGCTGCTCACCCGCTACCGCACCGACAACGGCGAGTGGCCCACCTCCGTCGGCCTGTCCCTGTGGGGCACGAGCGCGATGCGCACCGCCGGTGACGACGTCGCCGAGGCCCTCGCCCTCCTCGGCATCCGCCCCGTCTGGGACGACGCCTCACGCCGCGTCACCGGCCTGGAGCCCATCCCGCTCGCCGAGCTGGGCCGCCCGCGCATCGACGTCACGCTGCGCATCTCGGGCTTCTTCCGCGACGCCTTCCCGCACACCATCGGCCTCCTGGACGACGCCGTGCGCCTGGCCGCCTCCCTCGACGAGCCGGACGGCGACAACTTCGTGCGCGCCCACGCGCAGGCCGACCTCGCCGAGCACGGCGACGAACGCCGCGCCACCACCCGTATCTTCGGCTCCCGGCCGGGGACGTACGGCGCGGGCATCCTCCAGCTCATCGACTCGCGCGACTGGCGCACCGACGCCGACCTCGCCGAGGTGTACACGGTGTGGGGCGGCTACGCGTACGGGCGCGGCCTCGAAGGCAAGCCCGCCCGCACCGAGATGGAGACCGCGTACAAGCGCATCGCGGTGGCGGCCAAGAACACCGACACCCGCGAGCACGACATCGCGGACTCGGACGACTACTTCCAGTACCACGGCGGCATGGTCGCCACCGTCCGCGCGCTGAAGGGCACGGCCCCCGAGGCGTACATCGGCGACTCGACCCGCCCCGAGACGGTCCGCACCCGCACCCTCGTCGAGGAGACCTCCCGCGTCTTCCGCGCCCGCGTGGTCAACCCCCGCTGGATCGAGGCGATGCGCCGCCACGGCTACAAGGGCGCGTTCGAGCTGGCCGCGACCGTGGACTACCTCTTCGGCTACGACGCCACGACCGGTGTCGTCGCCGACTGGATGTACGACAAGCTCACCGAGACGTACGTCCTGGACCCGGAGAACAAGGCCTTCCTCCAGGAGGCCAACCCCTGGGCCCTGCACGGCATCGCCGAGCGGCTGCTGGAGGCCGAGTCGCGCGGCATGTGGGCCAAGCCCGACCCGCGCGTGCTGGAGGAGCTGCGGCAGGTGTACCTGGAGACCGAGGGCGAGCTGGAGGACAAGTGACCATCACGGTCGGCGCCGAGGACAAGGAACTGTCCGCGCGCCTCGACGAGGAGCTCACGGCGTTCAACCAGGCCGCCACCGGCGCGTCCGACGAAGCCGAGCTGTCCGTCCGGGCGACCGACGACGAGTCGGGCGAGATCATCGGCGGGCTCACCGGCTGGACGTGGGGCGGCCTCGGCGGCGTCAGCATGCTCTGGGTCCGCGACGACCAGCGCGGCACGGGGCTCGGTACGAAGCTGATGCGCGCCGCGGAGGAGGAGGCGCGGCGGCGTGGCTGCGACCGCATGATCGTGTCGTCGTTCTCGTTCCAGGCACCGCCCTTCTACCGCCGCCTCGGGTACGTCGAGACGGGCCGCTCCGAGGGCATCCCCGGCGGGAACGTGGACGTCCACTTCTACAAGCCGCTCGGCCCGGTGGCCGCCCCGGCCTTCCAGCTCGCGGTCGTGCTCGACTACCCGGCCGGCGCCGCGGAGGACGCCCTGGCGTACGAGGAGAAGGCGCTCGCCCTGCTCCCGCGCCACGGCGGCCGGCTGGAGCGGCGGCTGCGCACGGCCGACGGCCTGTCGGAGGTCCACCTGCTGAGGTTCCCGTCCGAGGACGCCTACCGCGCCTACCTGGCCGACCCGGAGCGTACGCCGGACGGGCGCATCACCGCGCGCGTGCTGGAGGTCACGGAGGTCCACGGCTGACAGACTCGGCCGCATGTCATCCGTGATCGCTGTGACCGGAGCGAGCGGCCGCGTCGGCGGCCGTGTCGCCCGCCGCCTCGCCGGCCGGGGCCTGAAGACCCGGCTGCTCGGCCGTGACCCGGCCCGGCTGCCGGACCTGCCGGGCGCGGTGAAGGCCGCGCCCGCGCCGTACGGGGACGGTGAGGCGATGCGCCGCGCCCTGGACGGCGCCGACACGCTGTTCCTGGTGTCCGCGCACGAGAACCCCGACCGGATCCAGGACCACCGCACGGCGGTGGACGCGGCGCTCGCGGCGGGCGTCGGGCGGATCGTGTACGTGTCGTTCCTGGGCGCCGCGCCCCAGGCGACGTTCACCTTCGCCCGCGACCACTGGCACACCGAGCGGTACATCGAGGCGCGGGGCGTGCCGCACACGTTCCTGCGCGACGGCTGGTACCTGGCCGCGTTCCCCGCGATGGCCGGCGAGGACGGCGTCATCCGGGGCCCGGCGGGCGACGGCCGGGTCGCGGCGGTCGCCCACGAGGACATCGCGGACGTCGCGGCGGCCGTCCTGCTGGGCGACGGCGAACACGACGGCGTCACCTACGACGTCACCGGCGAGGAGGCCCTCACCCTCGCGGAGGTGGCGGAGGAGCTGTCGCGGGCGGCGGGCCGCACGGTGACCTACGTCCCCGAGACCCGCGCCGAGGCCTACGCCTCCCGCGCCCGGTACGGCGCCGAGCACTGGGAGGTCACCGGCTGGGTCACCTCCTACGAGGCGATGGCCACCGGCGAGCTGGGCACGGTCGCCGACACGGTCCGGCGCCTGACCGGCCACGCCCCGATGACCCTGCGCGAATACCTCGCGGCCCACCCGCGCTCGTACGCGCACCTGGTGTGACGGCTACCGGCGCAGCGCCCGGGCCACGGCCTCCCACGTCGGCTCGACCGGCTCCAGGGGCTCGGCGCCCACCCCGAGGTCCTTGAAGCCGCTGGACGTCGACACGCACACCACCGGACCGTCGACGTCACCCTCGCGGGCAGCCCACTGCCGGAACCCGGCCAGCCCGGCCGCCGCCGACAACTCCGCCCACACGCCCTGCCCGGCCAGCTCGGCGCGTGCCCGCACCAGTTCCTCGTCCGTCACCAGCAGCGCGTCGCCCCCGCTGTCGAGGACCGCGCGCACGGCCCGGTGCCCGCCGGCCGAGCAGTCGATCGCGTACGCGTCCGTGGCCCCGACCTCCACCACGGCGGCCGGCACCCCGGTCCGCACGGCCGCCGCCAGCGGGCCGCCGGCCGCCGGCTCGCATCCGAACACCCTGGGGACCCGGTCCGTCACCCCCAGGTCGCGCAGTTCGCGGAAGCCCTTCCAGACGCCGAACAGCAACTCGCCGTAGCCCGTGGGCACGAAGACCGCCGAGGGAACCCCGAGGTCGCCGTGGATCTCGTACGCGATGGTCTTGTAGCCCTCCGGGCCGAAGGGGTGACCGGTGTGCGTACGGGTCAGATTGCTGACGGTGTGGTAGCCGAGGCGGTCGCTGATCTCGGCGAGCAGCGGCCAGCGGGCCTCCTGCGGAACGGCGAGCACCTCCGCCCCGTACGCCCGGAGGAAGGACGCCACCGCCGGCGGCGCGCCCGCCGAGGCCAGGACGACACAGCGCAGCCCCGCCCGTGCCGCGTAGGCGGCGGCGGAGGCACCGTGATTGCCGGACGACGCCACCGCGATGCCCTCGGCGCCCACATGGACGGCCGCGCTGACCGCCACCCGGTTGAGCCGGTCCTTGTGGCTCCAGGTCGGGTTGCGCGACTCGTCCTTGACCCACACCCCGTCGCCGAGCTCCACCATCGCCGTCCCGCCCTCGCCCAGACCGGGCGCGTCCAGCGGCGGCAGCAGCGGCGCCCACCGCTCCAGCCCGCCACCGGCGGGGGCGCCGTCGCGTGCGAACAGGTCCTTCGGGGTGTCCTCGTAGGCGTAGTCCACCTCCACCGGGAAGACCATGTCGGGCGTCGCCGTACGGGGACAGCCGCGCAGGAGCGGCGGGTGGAGGGGATAACGCAGGCTCGGGTCGCCCAACGAACGCTGCGACCGGGCGAGGGACACTGCCGAGGCGGCGGAAACCGTCATGCGGCGAGCTTACGTGCGGTTCAGTCCTCGCTCCGGACGATGTTCCCCTCATGGTGGGGATGTGGGCCGCCCTCTCTCCGAGTGTGGCGGGCTCCGGCGCCCCCTCAAGGGCGCTCCCTCCGGTCGCGTCGCTTCGCGATGGCCTTCGGCCACCCTTGACCTGCCGCCTCCACCCGCCTTTTCACACTCGGAGGGCGGCCCGGGGGAACGGGTCCAGGAGCGGCGCCCATTGTCCCCTTGGGTTCTGGCCAAGAGACGGGTGGCGGAGGGGCGCGGCAGTGGAGTGGCGCGGTGCTGCCGGGTTCGGCGGCGGGCGGTCGTCTTCCCGCTGGGGCACAAGACCTCGCTCCGGCGGGTGGTGGGTGCGCGGGACTGGCCAGAGCGAGGCTGACCGGGCTTTCCCGGTGCTGGATGGGAGGACTTGTGGGCGGTAAGGGACATCCGCATGCCAGCTCCGAGAGGCAAGAGGGTGTCCCTTACCGCCCACAACTCCCGGAGGCGCACGAGGGAAGCCATGGGGCGCACTCTCCGGCGCGCGTGCTTCCCCCGTCCACCGCGTTTTCCTGGAGGTACATCCTTCGATGTAGCGCGGGTTCGTCTGCGCTCATGACGTTTCCGGGGCCGGCCGCCGGGACGCTGGACGCATGACCGAGACCCTTCGTGCTCCCGTGCAGACCGCGACGAAACGCCTCGCCCTCCTCGACGTCCTGCGAGGGGTGGCGATCCTCGGGACGCTCATGACGAACGTGTGGGTGTTCACCGGGCCCGGAGCCGAGTGGGGCGTCCTGGAGGGCACCCTCGGTGAGATGTCGTTCGGGTCGTTCCCGGACGCCGCCGAGAGCGCGTTCCGGCTGGTGGCGGACGGGAAGTTCCTGTCGATGCTGACGATCCTGTTCGGTGCCGGGCTGGCGATCCAGTACGGCTCGGCGGCCCGGCGCGGGCAGCCGTGGCCGGGCCGGTACCGGTGGCGGGCGCTGTTCCTGTTCGGCGAGGGCACCGTCCACTTCGTACTGGTCTTCGCGTGGGACGTGCTGATGGGGTACGCCGTGACGGCGCTGCTCGTCGCCTGGCTGCTGACCCGGTCGCAGCGGGCGTGGCGGCGCGTGATGTGGTGGGCGGCCGGGCTGCACCTGACGGTGATGGGGCTGCTGACGGCGGCCCTGGCGTCGGCCCCTTCGGCGGGCGGCGGCGTCTCGCGGGAGGTCGTCGACCTGTACGCGCACGGGAGTTGGGCGGACCAGATCGCCTTCCGGCTCGAGAACGCGATAGCGCTGCGCCTGGAGCCGGTCCTGACGTTCTTCCTGCTGCTGTTCCTGTTCCTGCTGGGCGTACGGCTCTTCCGGGCGGGCGCCTTCGGGGCGGACGAGGCGGCGCGGCGCATCCGGGCGCGGATGCTGACGTGGGGTCTGGGGCTGGGCGTGCCGCTGAACGTGGCGGTGGCCGTGGCCGGTCCGGACTTCTTCCTGCTCGGGCGGTACGGGGCCGCGCCGCTGATGGCGGTCGGGTACATCGGGCTGATCGGGGCGCTCGTGGACCGCGTCCGGCGGCCGGGGCGGTTCATGAACGGGCTGACATCCGTGGGGCGGATGGCGCTGTCCGGGTACGTCCTCCAGAACGTGCTCTGCATGCTCGTCTCGTACGGCATCGGCCTGGGCCTCGCGTCCGAGCTGGGGGCGTCGTGGCGGCCGTGGTGGGTGATGGGGCTGTGGGCGGCGGTGTCGGTGGTGCTGCTGGTGTTCTCCACGCTGTGGCTGCGCCGCTTCCCGACCGGCCCGCTGGAGTCCGTACAGAAGTGGGCGCTGCGACGGTAGTCACCCCAGGGTGCGGACGGCGTCGATGATCAGGTCCCAGAAGGCGGGGGCGTCGACGGCGGTGCCGACGCGGGCGTTGGCGGGGCGGCCCATGACGCCGTCGAGGTCGACGACGGTGGCGCCCCGCGTGTGAGTGCCCGTCAGCTCGACGGCGACCGGGGCGCGGACCGTCGTGATCAGGTCCGGGTCGATCAGGTGGGCCACGGTGAGGGGGTCGTGCAGGGGCGGGGCCTCGAAGCCGAAGACCTCGCGGTAGGTGGTGCCGAAGTACGTCAGCAGCTCCACGCACAGCCGCGACAGGGGCGTGCCGAGCTGCTCCAGGCGGGTGAGGACGTCGGGGGCGGCCGGGACCTGGTGGCTGACGTTCAGGCCGATCATCGTGACGTCCAGCCCGCTGGAGAACACGATGTCGGCGGCCTCCGGGTCGGCGGCGATGTTGAACTCGGCGGCCGGCGTGCGGTTGCCCCGCCCGGTCGACCCGCCCATCAGCACGATCCGCCCCACCCGCTCGGCGGCCAGCTCCGGGTGGGCCACCAGGAACGCGGCGATGTTGGTCAGGGGCCCGGTCGGGACGAGCGTCACGGGCCCGGGGTGGGCGAGCAGCGTCTCCCGCAGCAGCGTGATCGCGTCCCGCGGGTCGAGCGGCACGGTCGGCTCACCGAAGCCGGGCCCGTCCAGCCCGGACTCGCCGTGGATGTTCCCGGCCACCATCCCCACCCCGTGCAACGGCCGCCCCAGCCCGGCGGCCACCGGCACGCCCCCGATCCCGGCGACGGTGCACACCCGGCGGGCGTTGAGCGCGGTCTTCTCGGCGGACGCGTTGCCGGCGACGGTGGTGATCGCGAGCAGCTCGATGGCGGGATGGGCGGCGGCCAGCATGATGTTGAAGGCGTCGTCGTGGCCGGGGTCGCAGTCCAGGATCACGGGGATGGGAGTCATGGCGGCAGTGTTCCGGATCGGGACTACTGCTCCGTACGCCGCCGCACCAGCCACAGCGTCGCCGCCGCCAGGCAGGCCGAGCCGACGAAGGTCAGCGGCAGGAACAGGTGCGGGCCGTCGTCGTCGGGGAGCGTGGCGACCGAGACGGCGGCCGTCGGCGGGACGGACCGCACGGCGCGCGGGGCGGCCGGGGTGACGGGCGCGGGCGGGGCGGCCGCGCGGACCGGGGCGGTGGCGCGCGGGGGCAGCAGGGAGCCGACCGGGCGGGCCCTGGCCCCGGCTTCGAAGCCCCAGTCGAGCAGGTCGCGGGCCTCCTCGTACACGGCGTACGCACCGCCCCGGCGCGGGTTCATCACCGAGACGACCAGCGTGCGGGGGCCCTTGCGGGCGGCGGCGATCAGGGTGTGGCCGGCGTTGGTGGTGTAGCCGTTCTTGACGCCGAGGATGCCGGGGTAGCGCCGCACACCGTCGGCGCCGGTGAGCAGCCGGTTGGTGTTGCGGATGTCGTACGACCAGCGCCCGGCCGGGAACTTGGCGTACGCGGTGCCGGCGTAGCGGGCGAAGTCGGGGTTGCGCAGCCCCGCCCGGCCGAAGACCGCCAGGTCGTACGCGGACGAGACCTGGCCGGGCGCGTCGTACCCGTCGGGGGACACCACCCGGGTGTCGTACGCGCCCAGGGACCGGGCCGTGGCCTGCATCTTCCGGGCCGTTTCCGTCCAGCCGCCGTTGAGGCCCGCGAGGACCCGGACGGCGTCGTTGCCGGAGCTGAGGAACACCCCGCGCCACAGGTCGGCGACCCGGTAGGTGACCTCCTCGCGCACGCCCACCAGGCTGCTGCCGTCCCCGACGCCCCGCAGCTCGTGCTCGCTGACCGTGTGCTGCCGGTCGGGCGGCAGGCCGGGCAGCGCGGTGAGCGCGAACAGCGCCTTGAGCGTGGAGGCCGGTGGCAGGCGCCGGTGGGCGTTGCGGGCGGCGAGCACCTCGCCCGTACCGGCGTCGGCGATCAGCCAGGACCGGGCGGAGAGCCTGGGCGGTGCCTTGACCCCGGGGGGCAGCCGCACCTGCGTGCCGGGGCGGTGCAGGACCGCCGCGTCGACGGGCACGGCGGCCGGCGGCGGTACGGGTTCGACGGGACGCGGGGCGGCGGCGGGGGCGCCCGGCACGGGCGGGACCAGCAGCAGGGCGGCGGCGGCCGCCAAGGAACTGACGATCATTCAGCCACGGTATGAACGGGGCGGACCGCCCGCAGGGTGATGTGCCGCCGACCGGAGTACCGCGGGTCGCCCGGTCGCCCGCATGAGTCGCCCGCATTACTCGGGTTTCCCGGGGCACCTGAGAGGGGGCCCTGCCGTCACGCATCCTTCTGGAGGAACGACATGAACGCGGTCCTGCGCGACAAGGTCTTCATGCGGCTTCTCTCGCCGGACGGCCACGAACTTCCCGTCCTCGCCCACCTGACCTACGACGTACGCGACCCGTACGCGGTCACGGTCGGCTTCACCCACGCCGGATTCGTGTACGCCGAATGGCGCCTGGACCGCGACATGCTGCGGGACGGCATGGCGCACGAGGTCGGCGAGGGCGACGTACGGATGTGGCCGGTTCGCAACGGCACCCGCGAGGAGCTGCGCATCGAGCTGCTGCACGCCGCCGTGTTCACGGTGTGGGCGCCGTCGCTGTGGCGCTTCCTCGCCCGCACCTACGAGCGGGTGCCGGCGGGCCAGGAATGCCTGGAGGACCTGGACGCCTTCCTGGCGGAGCTGCTGGCCGCGGGCTGACCGGGGCGGCGCGGGCGGCTCACACCAGCCAGGCCGCCGCCGCGGTCGCCGCGCCCAGCGACGCGCCCGCCACCGTCTGCGCCACCGTGTGGTACCGCAGCGCCACCCGGGACCAGCACACGGCGACGGTCATCGCGTACGCGGCCAGCCACCAGGGCGAGTGGACCACCGAGAGCAGGGCGACGACGGCCGAGGCGACGGCCGAGTCGACCGAGATCTTCCAGACGGTGTTCACCACCAGCAGCCCGACCGTCATCACCCACAGCGCGAGCATCGCCACGAGGATGCCCACCGGGGCGTGCCCGAGGACCATGACCACCGAACCCGTGCCGATGGAGCCGAGGATCACGAAGAAGATCGGCGCCCGCTTCGTGCGGTCGACCACGTGCCGGTCGCCCCACGTGCCCCGCCCCCGCTCCCACTCGATGTACCCGGCCGGGATCAGCCCCGCGCACAGCGCGCCGAGGAACCCCCACAGCAGGCCGCTCCAGTGACCGGCCGCCGCCCAGCCGATGGCGAGCATGCCGACCAGCAGGACGTTGCGGGGCTGGAAGACATCGGTGACGGTACGGGCGGTTCCGGTTGCGGGGGTCATGCGTCCTGCTCCAGGGGCGCGAGCAGCCCCCGCGCCCGGTCGTCGTCGGCGGTCCGGTACGCGGCCGCCACCCGCACCAGCCACGCCACCTCGTCGTCCTGGTCGGTGGCGTGCTTGGCCTCGATGGCGGCGGCCTTGCCGGCGGGCGCGCCGCCCGCCTTGGCGGCGAGGGCGGCCTTGATCCAGTAGGCGTCGGCGAGCGGGCCGGGCCCGCCCGCGGCGGCCGTGGCCGCGTCGACCAGGCCGTCCGGTACGTAGTGCCGCAGCTTCTCGACGGCGTCGGCGATGTCGGCGGCCCACCGGTCGACGCGCAGGTCGGCGGGGGTGTCGAACCGGGTCAGCTCGCGCGCGAGCGAGGCGGGCGGCTCGAAGGGCTGGTCGGGGAAGGCGGTCATCAACTCCCGCCACAGCGGGTGCAGTCGCGCCTGCGCCCGCCACAGCTTCACCCGCCGCCAGCCCTTGCTGAAGGCGGGGATGGACGCGCCCACCGCGAACAGCGCGAACAGTACGATCTGGGCCAGCTCGGTGACCTTGTCGAAGGTCTGCGCGAAGCCGTGGCTGGGGTGGTGGACGACGCTGACCCACATGAACAGCGTCCGGCTGACGGTGTAGCCGACGCCGATGAACATGGCGGCGGTCATCATGCCGAGCCCGACCCGCAGGTGCCGCAGCCGCGCGTTGCCGGTGGCCAGCGCCCACTGGTACGCGCAGACGGCGGAGGCGGCGCCCAAGTACAGGTAGAACACGCTCATGTAGAGCGTGGCGCCCCACTGGCCGGCGTGGTCGGAGACGAACCGGTCGGAGGGGACGGACCGGTCGACCACCGTGAAGAACAGCACGGTCAGCAGGATCAGCGTGGCGACCGACGCCTTGGCCGCCACCTGCTGGACCACCCGCGCGAACCGCACGTGCCGGGGCACGGTGCCGCCCTCCGGGTAGTGGCCGTAGATGGCGACGATGTAGCTGAGGATGGCGAGGATCGCGATGGTCGCCGTGTAGTGCTTGATGAGGACGGCGAGGTCGACGACGGGGCTGTTGTTGAGCCCGATGCGTACGGCTTCGGTCTTGGTCCACAGGGCGGCGGCGAACCCCGCGTAACAGCCCCACAGGGCCCGTCTGCGCCGGTCCTCCTCGTCGCCCCACAGGGCGGCCGGCATACGCCATAGGGCGACAGCAGTCATCAGGCCGGCTATGAGGTAGCCGGCGAGGTCGAGCGCGGTCACGAGGAATCCTTGGGATGACGTCGGAAGAAGCCGCGCCGCCGGTGGGCGACGGGCCGGGACAGGGAGTTGGCGAGCCGTCCCACCATGTCATCACTGGTCACGTCCCGGGCCATCCGGGGTATCAGCGAGGCGCCGAACTCGGCCACCCGCTCGTCGTGCGTGTCGTACTGGGCACGGGCCTGGACGGTGGCGCCCGAGTCGAGCACCCGGGAGATCAGCGAGGTGTCGAAGACGGGCAGCAGACGGCGCAGTTGCTCGGCGTCCAGGGCCGTGCCGTGGTCGAACCACTCGTGGCACAGCTCGTGGAGGATGACGTGCTGCGTCTGGTACGCGGTGGGGCGCCGGCGGTAGAGCACGAAGCTCGTCTTGCCGGAGGTGAGGCGCAGCCCGCAGGCGGCGTTGACGCGCGCCAGGCGGTCGGGCAGTTCACGCAGGATGATTCTGCGGCCCCGGGCGGCCTCCATGTTGGCCACCAGCCCTTCGATGGTGAAGGGGGCCGGGATGGGAAGGTCGGCGAGTCCGGCTTCGCACTCTTTCCGCAGCTCGCGCATGGACATGGGGTGCCTCTTGCCCTCGGGATGATCCGCGAGTTTACCGGTCCGGTGCCCGCTGGCCGGAGCCCTTGTCCTGGCTTTCCCGGGCCCCCTTGCCCTCCGACTTGCTCTCCTCCAGGAGCGAGAGGGCGAACTCCAGCAGCTCCGCCGGAATCCCGTCCTCGTCGTTGCCGCGCGCGGCCACGCCGCTGATTTCCCCGGTGCGCCGTTTCGCCAGGAATTGCAGCCCTGCGACGACATCGTCGACGACTTCCGATTCGTCCTTGAAGAAGCGCCAGTCGACGCCGAAACCGAGGCCCAGCGCCTTGAGGATGTCCTCGGAGGGGTGGGTGACCTTCCCGGCCAGGATGTTGGAGAAATAGCTGTGCGAGAGGGAGCCGCCGCGCTGCTTCACCAGGTCCGCGAAGACCCGCCCGGAGATCTTCTGGCCCGGGAAGGTCTTCTCGACCATGTACTCGACCTTCTGCTGCAACGTCCGCAGTTCGGGCGTGCGCTGCTCGCCGCTGCGCTGTTCGGCGTTGTCCATCCGGGTCCCCACGTTGCGCGATGTTCGAGTTCGGTCAACGGGCTCGTACTGTAATCGACACAGAACGTTGGCGTCTTTGCATCAGCGACAAAGTGGAGCATCCCACTCCAGCATCAGAAGCAGACTTGCGCAAGTACTCTACGTCACTGTTAACTCGAAAAAACACGGGCAGGGGGCCACGAGGGGAGTCCCTTGCCCGTGCATGCCCGCCCGGACAGGGATGTAGCCCATCGCGACGGGGGATGCACGATGGGCTACATTCGCATTATGACACCTCGTCAAGCTGTCGGGGTCCACCTTCGGCCGACTTTCCCATCTTGTCGCCGCCCGTTTCGGCGAGCGTACCGACGTAACGCTCGCTAGCGTGACAAATCGGACTGCACGCAAGAGCGGACAAGGACGGAACCATGGCGGTACAACGCGAGGGCGCGCCGATCTGGGCGGACGCGATGTTCACGGACGTCGAGGGCGCGAAGAGCTTCTACGGCGATGTGCTGGGCTGGACCTTCGGCGAGGCGTCGTCGGAGTTCGGCAACTACACCGAGGCGTACTCCGGCGGCAAGGCCGTGGCCGCCGTCGTGCCGCCGATGCCCGGGGCGGAGGGGCAGTCGGCCTGGTGCCTGTACTTCGCCTCCCCGGACGCGGCGGCCACGGCGCGCAAGATCGGCGACAACGGTGGCGAGATCCTGATGGGGCCGATGCAGGTCGGCGACTTCGGCTCCATGGTGCTGGCCCGTGACCCCGGCGGCGTCGTCTTCGGGGTGTGGCAGTCGGGCACCCACCAGGGCTTCCAGTCCATGGGCGAGCCCGGCGCGTACTGCTGGGCCGAGGTCTTCACCCGCGAGCCGGGCAAGTCCGACGCCTTCTTCCCCGCAGTCTTCCCGTACGGCGCCAAGCAGATGGAGGCGCCCGAGGACATGGACTTCAGGGTCTTCCACGTGGGCGACGACCCCGTACTGGGCCGGATGAAGATGGGCTCCGAGTTCCCGCCGGAGGTCCCGCCGTACATCAACGTCTACTTCGGCGTCGACGACTGCGACGCGGCGGTGGCGAAGGCGACCGAGCGCGGCGGAGCGGTGGTGTGGGGGCCGATGGACACCCCGTACGGCCGGTTCGCGTCGCTGCGCGACCCGCAAGGAGCGACGTTCTCGGTCATCGACATGAGCAGGACGGTGGGGGACATGCCGAAGATGACCGACGTGTGAGGGGCCTGCCGTGCGGATCAGCTTCCCCGGCGAGACCCCGGAGTACCGGGCAGCCCGCGACCGGCTCCTGACCCAGGAGATCGAGCTGCGCCGCGCCATGGAGGCGGTGGCCGCCGCGCGGCGCGCCCTGCCGCCCGGCGGCGAGGTGCCGGAGGACTACGTCTTCCGGGGCGCGGGCCCCGACGGCGCCCCGGCCGACGTACGGCTCTCCGAGCTGTTCGCGCCCGGCCGGGACTCGCTGGTGCTCTACAGCTTCATGTTCCCGCGCCACCCGCACGACGACCGGCCCGGCCCGAGGACCGGCCGCACCGCCGAACTGCCGCTCGCGGAAGGGCCGTGCCCGTCGTGCACCGCCTTCCTCGACCAGCTCGACGGCGCCGTCCGGCACCTCGCCCCGTACCTCAACTTCGCGGTGGTGGCCAGGGCGCCACTGGAACGCCTCCTCACCTTCGCCGAGGAGCGCGGCTGGCGGCAGTTGCGGCTGCTGTCCACGGCGGGGAACCGCTACAGCCGCGACTACCTCGCCGAGGCGGCGG
Source organism: Streptomyces sp. NPDC049837 (assembly GCF_040674455.1). Classification (NCBI taxonomy): domain Bacteria; kingdom Bacillati; phylum Actinomycetota; class Actinomycetes; order Kitasatosporales; family Streptomycetaceae; genus Streptomyces; species Streptomyces sp. NPDC049837. Next base: position 389,292 of record NZ_JBFAMP010000004.1, read on the forward strand.
ACGGCGCGGCGGAGCCGATGCTGAACGTCTTCCACCGCGAGGGCAACCGCATCCGCCACTTCTGGGGCTCGGAGCTGCTCTACGCGCCCATGGACCCCGGACAGGACCCCCGCCACCTGGGCACGCTGGAGCCGGTCTGGAACATGTTCGACCTCACCCCGGAGGGCCGGGGCGGCGACCGGGACGAACAGCTCGCCTACGGCGAGGCCTGAGCGTTCAGTTGCCGCTGTCCCCGCTCAGCGTGTCCGGCGTCGCCCCGATCTCCACCTGGGGCGTCTCCGTCGACGTCGTGTCGGGCGAGAACACCGCCATGCCGATGAGCACGGCGGCGAAGAACGCCACGGTCCCGGCGATGACGCTCGCCACCCGTGGCCGCCGCCTGACGAACGCCCGGGCGTCGCTGAGGGTGCCGTGCTGAGCGGGCGCGGCACGCCGTCCCCGCCCCTGGCGCGGGGCGTTCGGCAGCATGTACGTGGTCGCCGTACCGCCCTCCGAGGGCGCCGGAGCGGGCGTCGGGAGCGGTCCGCCGGGCCGGGCGGGCGCGGGCGCGGGCGCGGGAGGTACCGGCGCCACGGGTGGTACGGGCCCGGGCGCGGCGGCCCGCGCATGGTTCGGGCTCGGGTTCGGGTCCGGGAGCGACTGCGCACGCCCCTGCCAGGCGCCCGAGGCGAACCAGTCGGCGACCTCGTGGGCGGTGGGCCGCTCCTCCGGTTGCTTGGCGAGCATCCCGAGCAGGTAGTTCTCGAACGCGGGCGGCACGTCCACCCCGAGCCGCTGCGGCGGCACCGGCGCGGTGTCGATGTGCTGGTACAGGATCGCCGTCGCGGTGTCGGCGTGGAACGGCGGACGCCCCGTCAGGAGCTGGTACAGCACGCACCCGAGCGAGTACACGTCCGACGCCGGACCGGCCGGCTGCCCCAGCGCCCGCTCCGGCGCCAGGTACAGGCTGGTGCCCACGATCTGGCCGGCCTGGGTGAGCGCGGCCGCCGGATCGTCCACGAACCGGGCGATCCCGAAGTCCCCGAGCTTCACCGTCCCGTCCGCGTCCGACATCAGGTTCCCGGGCTTGATGTCCCGGTGCACGATGCCCTGCCGGTGCGCCGACGCCAGCCCCGCCGCCGTCTGCGTGGCGACCGCGGCCACCCGAGGCGCCGTCAGCGAACCGGCGGCCGCCAGCTCCTGCGCCAGGCTGCGGCCCTCCACCAGCTCCATGACCAGGTAGAAACGGCCCTCCCATGCCCCGAAGTCGAAGACCGCCACCACATGCGGGTGGCTCAGCCGGGCCGCCGTCTGCCCCTCCAGCCGGAACCGGGCCGCCGTTTGCGCGTCCGAGTCGTCCCCGAGCAGCAGCTTCATGGCCACCGGCCGGCCCAGCACCTCGTCCGTGGCGCGCCAGACCTCGCCCATCGCGCCGCGGCCGATGGGCGACTCCAACCGGTACCGATCCGCCACCAGCACCCTGTGCACCTGCCTGATTCCGATCGATCCGTCAACCGACGCCGGCGGAACAACTGCACCGCGCGGGTGCGGTGATGGGGGACTCCGCGACGGGCTCAGGGTACCTACCGCGCGGCGAACGCACTGCGCCACCATCGACGTACACCACGCACATCCTCACCGAGCGGAGACCGTACGTGCCCCACCAACTGCCCAGGCCCTTCCTGTACGTCGTCGTCTGCGCGGCCGGAGTCGCAGGCGACGTCGGCACGCTCATCACCGCCGCCCAGGAACGTCAGTGGGACGTCGGGGTCGTCGCCACCCCGCACGCCCTCGGCTTCATCGACGCCCCGGCCGTCGAAGCGCAGACCGGCTACCCCATCCGCTCGGCCTGGCGCCGCCCCGGCGACCCGCGCCCGCTGCCCGACCCGGACGCCATCGCGGTCGCCCCGGCCACCTTCAACACGATCAACAAATGGGCGGCCGGAATATCCGACACCCTCGCCCTGGGCATCCTCTGCGAGGCGTACGGCAACGGCGTACCCACCGCCGCCCTGCCCTGCCTGAGCACCGCCCAGGCCGCCCACCCCGCCTACCGGCGCAGCCTGGACGCGCTGCGCGAGATGGGCGTCCGCGTCGGCACCCACGACCCGGACCACCTCGCAGCCGGCGGCTTCCCCTGGGAGCAGGCGCTGGATCTGCTGAACGTCACTCCGGCGCCGGGCCGTTGAGCCGGGCGGGCGTACGCGTCACCGTCCTGCCCAGCGCGGCGGCCGTCCGTCCGAACAGCGCGGCGTCCCGGACGGCGGCACCGCCCGGGTCGTTGTTGAAGTACACGTGGACGTCGTCCTCGTCCGCCCAGGCGGCGGCGATGCGCCCCGCCCAGGACGCCAGGGCCTGGCGCCCGTAGCGCGGCCACGGCCGGGCGGCACCGGCGTGGAAGCGGACGTACCCCCAGGGCGCCGTGCGCCACAGCGGGGTCACCGGCCGTGAGCCCCGGTCCGCCCAGCACAGGGCGGCGCCGTACCGCTCCAGCACCGTCCGCAGCTCCCGCTCCGCCTCCCACCACGACGGGTGGCGCGGCTCGACGGCCACCCGGACCGTGCCGGGGAAGCGGCGCAGGCAGGCGTCCAGCAGGGCGGTGTCCTCGCGGAGGTTCGGCGGCAGTTGGACCAGGACGGGCCCCAGCCGGTCGCCGAGGCCCTCCGCACGGCCCATCAGCCGCTCCACGGGCTCCTCGGGGTCGCGCAGCCGCTTGATGTGGGTCAGGTAGCGGCTGGCCTTCACCGCCATGACGAACCCCTCGGGGGTCCGCTCGCGCCAGGCGGTGAAGACCTCCGTGGTGGGCAGCCGGTAGAAGGCGTTGTTGTTCTCCACGGTCGCGAAGTGGCGGGCGTACTCCTCCAGCCAGAGCCGTTGCGGGACTCCGGCCGGATAGAGCACGCCGCGCCAGTCCGCGTACTGCCACCCCGAGGTTCCGACATGCATGGGCACATCACCCATGCTCCCCGCTGTCTACCGCTTCCACCACGCGGCGGAGGCGTCCCGCAGGGTGTTGGTGCCGCAGTGCACCTCGCCCATGCCGAGGTGGTAGGTGTACCAGTCGTCGATGTACGACACCTTCAGCCCGGCGCCCGTGTAGGCGGCGGTCACGGCGGTGGTGAAGATGTCCTTGCCGCCGATCACCGGCCCCCACTGGCGCGGGGCCAGGTACCGGTCGCCGCCCAGCAGGATGCCGTTGACGGCGCCGGGGACGTACGCGCTGGTCATGACGGTGCCGGGACCCGCCGCCCGGCCGTCGCGCCGGGCCTCGTCCCGGGCCAGCTCCTTCTGCTGGCCGTACTCGCTGACCGCCTTCGGCACCTCACCGGCGCCCAGCCGCGACAGGCGCGGCATGCGGTCGCCGCGCTCGCCCACCTGCTCCGTACCGCGCGTGTACAGCGCCGGTACGCGCACGACCTCGGCGTCCGTCACGCCCGTCTCGCGCTGGAGCACCGCCAGGTTGGCCCTGATCCGCTGGGCGGCCAGGGTGTTGTCGGCGACGAGCTCCTTGGAGGCGAGGGCCTGGTCGATGGTCTCCTTCGGGGCGAGCCGCTCCTGGGTGTCCGGCACGGAGAACATGCGCGTCTTGCCGTGCCCGGCCTTCTGCGCGTCACGCAGCAGCTTCAGCCCCGCCTCGGGGTCGGCGATGCCGATCTTCCAGCCGCGCGGGGTGCCCGGCGCCGGGAGGAACTGGACGAACTCGTCCACATGGCCCACGTGCAGCCAGGAGGTGTCGAGGAACAGCGGGTCCTGGAAGCCCTGGGACGCGAGCATCGTGCGCATCACTTGCGCGGGCTTGGAGCCGTTGTCCTTGCGTTCGCCCATGATGATGCGCCCGGCCGGGAAGGACCTGCCGCCGTGCGCGTACGGGGGAATGGTCTCCAGGTTCCCCATCGAGTTGAGGGTCCACTCCTCCGAGTCGCGGACCCCGGAGACCTGGACGACGCCCACGCCGTTGCCGCGTATCTTCTCGAACAGCTCGCGGCCCGCCTCGCGGTCGGGCTGCGCCGAGCGCAGCATCACGCGGATGACCTGGCGGCGCCCGTCGGCGCCGGTCATGCTCACGTATCCGGGTTCGACGAAGTCCTGCGCCCATATGTCCTGGTACTTGTCGAAGGTGATGAGCGGCTTGTCGATGCCGGCCGACTTCACCTCCTTGGCCAGGCCGTTCACGAACGCCTGCTGACTGCGCGCGAAGTCGTCCTTGCCGGGCACCTTGGTGACCAGCACCTGCTGGGCCTTCTGTAGGTGGTGGTGGGTCAGCAGCGGCGCGACGCGGAGGGTGATGTCGTCCGTGACGGCCGGCCTGCCGGGCGTGGTCACGGTGAGGCGGATGACGCCGCGCCCGTCCCAGACCTTGCTGTCGCGGACGATGTCGGTGCTCTCGACGCCGAACTCGACCCCGGCGCGCAGCTCGGCGGCGGTCAGGCGGGTCTTGCCCGTGACGTGGGCCCAGCCGGTGGCGCGCTTGACGAACACGCGCGTGTGCTTGCCGCCGGCCGGGACGCTCACGGCGCCGGTCGCCGTGGCGGGGAGGTTCGTCATCGGTACGGCGCGGACGCGGGCCAGGTCGGCGAGGTCGGCGCTGCCGTTGACGACGGCGTCGGATGCGTCGTTGCAGGCGGCGAGTTTGGCGTCGGACAGCGGCTTGCCGCCGGGGCCGGCGGTCGGGCACCGCTTGGTGTCGTCGTCGATGTTGGGCAGGAACACCGCGCCCCGGGCCGCGGTCCAGGAGTCCTCCCCGGCGGTGTCCGTCGCACCGGTGACGTCGACCCGCCCGTCACGGTTCACGTCCGCCCGGAGGTCGACGGGGGGCGGTGCGGCCGGGGCGGCTAGGGCGGGTGCCGCCGGGACCAGTACGGCGACTGACGCCGTGAGTGCCAGGCCCGCTCGTCTCGCGTTGCTCGTAACCACCATGCGTCCCTTCGTGGGGGATTGGGTTGCCGAGTCGCAAGAGGGCGTGGAAGCGCTGCGCGTTGCCTGGGGCGCGCCAGATTGGCGGGTTCGGTGTGGTGGGCGCGGCGAGGAGGACGTCGGTCGGCGGACGGGCGACGGGATGCTGGACTGGCATCTGTCCGAACGTCCCGTACCTATGGCCGTACACCTATGCGCAAGCCCACTGGAAGGACCCCGCCGCCGTGCTCGTCGCCCGCTCCGTCGCCCTGTTCGCCGTCGCCGCGCTCTTCGAGATCGGAGGGGCCTGGCTGGTGTGGCAGGGCATCCGTGAACACCGGGGCTGGATCTGGATCGGGGCGGGGGTGATCGCCCTGGGCCTGTACGGGGCGGTGGCCACCTTCCAGAGCGACGAGAACTTCGGGCGCGTCCTGGCCGCCTACGGCGGGGTGTTCGTCGCCGGGTCCATCGCCTGGGGCATGGTCGCCGACGGCTACCGGCCCGACCGGTTCGACGTCATCGGCGCGCTCGTCTGCCTGGTCGGCATGGCGGTCATCATGTACGCGCCGCGCGGCGGCTGAGCGCGCCGGGCGGGCTGGGCGCCGGGGCGTTTCTCGTCCACAGCCTGTGGACGGACGGACGGCCGCGAGTGTGTTCCCTGCATGCGTGCGGGGCCGCGACCGGTGATCCTTCCCGGTCGCGGCCCCGCGCTGTGTGTGCTGGTGCGGAGGTGCCGTTCGGCTACGTCAACTACGTCAGCTACTTCAGCGCGGTGAGCGGGCCGAGCAGCCCCTGGGCGAGCTGGGTGGCGCCGGAGAGGCCGCCGGCGGAGGCGAGCTGGGTGGCGCTGCCGAGCGGGGCGGTCACGCTGCCGAGGGGGCCGGACGCGCTGTCGAGGAGGCCGCCGCCGAGGCTGCCGGTGAGGCCGCTCAGGGGGTCGGCGGCGGCCGCCTGGGCGGTGGCGGCCCCGCCGAGGGCGAGGGTGGCGGTGGCGGCGGTGGTGGCGACGATACGGGCGGTGACGCGGCGGGTCCTGGTCATGAGCTTCTTTCCGATCGGTTGTCCGGGTCGGTTTGCCGTACCCGGACAACGCCGCCACGCGCCCCTAAGGCACGGCTCCGGCCCGCTGTGGCACCTAATGGTGGCGCGATGGCGCCATGATGTGCCAACTAGGCACCACTAATGTGCCATCAAGGGTTGCGGTGGCGCCATCGTGGTGCCACTATGGCGTTATGGACCTCACGCCCTACGTCGAACATCTCCGGCACGAGCTCGCGGTCGCCGCGGACGCGGGTGGCGACGACGCCCGTGCCCTGGCCGAGCGGCTCACCGCGCCCCTGGAATCGGCCGCCAGGCTCGCCCTGCTGAACGCCCTGTCCGCCGCCATGGACGAGGTCACCCAGGACCTCGCGCCGGGCTCGGTCGACGTACGGCTGCGCGGCCTGGACCCCGAGTTCGTGGTGACGCCGCCCCCGGTGCAGGTCTCGTACGAGGACGCCCCGGGGCACCACGGCCCGCCCGTCACGGTCCCGTCCGCCACCGTTCCGCCGGCCGAGCCGCCGGTGGGCGCGGTCCCGGCGGAGGGCGCCGAGGGCGGGACGGCACGGATCAACTTCCGGCTGCCGGCCCACCTCAAGTCCCGGGTCGAGGACGCCGCCGGCCAGGAGGGCCTGTCGGTCAACGCCTGGCTGGTACGGGCCGTCGCCTCCGCCCTGGAACCCGGCGCGTCCGATCGCGGCGCCGGCCGCAGCCGTCACCGGGGCCAGCAGGGCTTCACGGGCTGGGTCCGCTAGCCCTCCCGCATCCGCTCCGGCGGCTCCAGTCCGGGCCGGCCGCTCCAATCCGCTCCGGGCGTTTCACCAGCGAGAACACCCACCACAGTCACGAGGACGGGACAGCCATGCCTTTTTTCGACACGCCCGAACCGATCTCCGTCACCCTTGAGTTCGACATCGGCCTCGCCCGGATCACGGCGGGCAAGCGCACGGACACGGTCGTCGAGGTGCTGCCGACCAACGGTTCCGAGGAAGCCGACGTACGGGCGGCGGAGCAGACCAAGGTGACGTACTCCAACGGCACGTTGGTGATCAAGGGGCCCAAGAAGCGCTCCCTGTTCGGCAAGAGCGGGTCGGTCGACGTGCGCGTCGAACTGCCGGCCGGCTCCGACGTCGAGGGCACCGCGCCGATGGCGGACTTCACCTGCGAGGGCCGCCTCGGCGACTGCCGGCTCAAGACCTCCTACGGCGACATCCAGGTGGCGGAGGCAGCGGCGGTGAACCTGAAGACCGGCCACGGCGACATCCGCCTGGACCGCGCGGCCGGCAACGCCGAGGTCGCCGGGGCGGGTCGGGTCGACATCGGCGAGGTCGCGGGCACGGCGACGGTACGGAACGGGAACGGCGAGACCGTGGTCGGTGAGGTCACCGGTGACCTGCGGGCCAACTCCTCCAACGGCCGTATCTCCGTGGGCGTCGCGCACGCCGGCGTCGAGGCCAAGTCGGCCAACGGCGGCATCCGGATCGGCCAGGTGGCGCGCGGACAGGTCGTGCTCCAGGCCGCCACCGGTGACCTGGAGGTCGGCATCCCCGAGTCCACCGCGGCCTGGCTCGACGTCAGCACCCGTTTCGGCAGCGTGCACAACGCCCTCGGACCGGCCGAAGGCCCCGGCGACGCCACCGACACCGTCGAGGTGCGCGCCCGCGCCGGGGTCGGCGAGATCATCATCCGCCGCCCCTGACCGCCCCGACGCCCACCCACCACGAGACAGGGACGTCATGACCATGTCCACATCCGGATCCACCACTTCCGGGTCCGCGTCCGCGCACACGGCCGGGCCCACCGCGACCGCTCCCCGGGCGGCGATCGCCGCCGAGGGGCTGGCCAAGTCCTACGGCGACAAGGTGGTGCTCGACGGCATCGGCCTCCGTATCCCCGAAGGCACGGTCTTCGCGCTCCTCGGGCCCAACGGCGCCGGCAAGACCACCACCGTGCAGATCCTCTCCACGCTCATCCCCGCCGATGCCGGCCAGGTCCGGGTCGCGGGCCACGACCTGGTCCGCGAGGCGGACGCCGTACGCCGGGCGATCGGCGTCACCGGCCAGTTCTCGGCCGTCGACAACCTGCTCACCGCCGAGGAGAACCTGCTCCTCATGGCCGACCTGCACCACCTGCCCCGCCGCGAAGGCCGTCGCCGCGCCGCCGAACTGCTGCGGCGGTTCGAGCTGAGCGAGGCGGCCGCCAAACCCGTCGTCACCTTCTCGGGCGGCATGCGGCGCAAGCTCGACCTCGCCATGACCCTGGTCGGCGATCCGCGCGTCATCTTCCTCGACGAGCCGACCACCGGGCTCGATCCGCGCAGCCGCCGCACCATGTGGGACATCATCCGCGGCCTGGTCGCCGACGAGGGCGTCACCATCTTCCTGACGACGCAGTACCTGGAGGAGGCCGACCAGCTCGCCGACCGCATCGCCGTCCTGGACGGCGGGCACATCGTCGCCGAGGGCACGGCGGAAGAGCTGAAGCGCCGCATCCCGGGCGGCCACATCCGCCTCCGGTTCGCCGACGCCGACCGGCTCACGTCGGCCGCCGCCCTGTTCCCCGCCACCAAGCGCGACGACGAGGCACTGACCCTGCACATCCCGGGCGACGGCGGCGTGCCCACGATCCGCGCCGTCCTCGACGTCCTCGACGGCGCGTCGATCGAGGCCGACGCGCTCACCGTGCACACACCCGACCTCGACGACGTCTTCCTCACCCTCACCGGGAGCGCCCGATGACCACCCTGTCCTATGCCGCCCGCGACGCCAGGACCATGCTGCGGCGCAATCTCAAGCACGCGCTGCGCTACCCCTCCATGACCGTCTCGGTCGTCGCGATGCCCGTCCTGATGCTGCTGCTCTTCAACTACGTGTTCGGCGGCGCCCTGGGCACGGGCATCGGCCCCACCGCCGCCGGCAGCACCGACTACATCGACTACGTCGCCCCCGGCATCATCCTGATGGCGGCGACCTCCGGGGCCGTGGCCACCGCGGTCGCCGTGTGCGTCGACATGACGGAGGGCATCGTCAACCGCTTCCGGACGATGGCGATCTCCCGCGCGTCGTTCCTCACCGGACATGTCGTCGGAAGCGTCATCCAGACGCTGATCAGCATCACCCTCGTCGTCGGCGCCGCCCTGCTCATGGGCTTCCGGCCGAACGCGACCCCGGTCGAGTGGGTCGCCGCCGCCGGTGTCCTCACCCTGCTCGTCCTCGCGCTGACCTGGCTGTCCGCCGGCATCGGCCTGGTCACCAAGACGCCCGAGACGGCCAGCAACATCCCGCTGCCGATGACGTTCCTGCCCTTCCTCGGCAGCGCCATCGTCCCGCCGGACTCCATGCCCACCGGGCTGCGCTGGTTCGCCGAGTACCAGCCCTTCACCCCGGTCATCGAGACGCTCCGGGGCCTGCTCATGGGCACCGGGATAGGCAACAGCGGGCTCGTCGCCCTCGCCTGGTGCGTCGGCCTCGGCCTGGTCGGCTACCTGTGGGCGCGGTCCGTCTTCAACCGCGGCACCGTCCGCTGAGCACACATCCGGTCACCCGCCACCCACCGACACTCCCACCCGACACCGGAGGACACACCATGCACCAGGAACCCACCCGCTTACCGGTCGACCGGCCCGAAGGCTGCCCCTTCGACCCGCCCACCGGCCTCGCCCGGCTGCGCGAACAGAAGCCGCTGACCCGCCTGAGCTACCCGGACGGTCACATCGGCTGGCTGGCCACCGGCCACGCCACGGCCCGTGCGATAGCGGCCGACCCCCGCTTCAGCTCGCGGCTGGAGCTGATGCACTACCCCTTCCCCGGCGGCCCCGAGGGCCCCCTGCCACCGGCCCCGGTCGGCGACATGACCGGCATGGACGCCCCCGAGCACACCCGCTACCGGCGGCTGCTCGCCGGCAAGTTCACCGTACGCCGGATGCGCGAACTGACCGCCCGCGTCGAGCAGATCACCGCCGAGCACCTCGACGCCATGGAGCGCCACGGACCGGCCGTGGACCTGGTGGAGGCCTACGCCCACCCCGTCCCCGCCCTGATGATCTGCGACCTGCTCGGCGTACCGGAGGCCGACCGTGAGGTCTTCAAGAGCCGCGCCGCCTCGATGTCCGACCCGGAGGCGAGCCTGGAGGAACAGATCGCCGCCATGACCGGGCTCGGGGAGTTCGTCCACGAACTGGCCCTGGCCAAGCGGGCCCACCCGACGGACGACCTGCTCAGCGACCTGACCGGCAGCGACCTCACCGACGCCGAACTGGCCGGTGTCGGCAGCTTCCTCCTCGCCGCCGGGCTCGACACCACGGCCAACATGATCGGGCTCGGCACCTTCGCCCTGCTGAGCAACCCCGACCAGGCCGCCGCCCTGCGCGCCGACCCGGGCCTCGCCGACCAGGCGGTCGAGGAGCTGCTCCGCTACCTGACCATCGCCCACACCGGCGCACGGGTGGCGCTGGAGGACGTCGAACTGGACGGCGAGCTGATCAAGGCCGGGGAAACGGTCACCGTCTCCCTCCAGGCCGCCAACCGCGACCCGGCCCGGTTTCCCGACCCCGACACCCTCGACCTGCACCGGAAGGCCACCGGACACCTGGCCTTCGGCCACGGCATCCACCAGTGCCTGGGCCAGCAACTGGCCCGCGTCGAAATGCGGGTCGCCTTCCCGGCGCTGTTCACCCGGTTCCCGACGCTGCGGCTGGCCGTGCCGCCCGAGGAAGTGCCGCTGCGCACGAGCATGAACATCTACGGCGTGCACCGGCTGCCCGTCACCTGGGACCAGGAGGCCCAGCCGTGCTGAGACTGCGCGTCGACCGGGAACACTGCATCGGCTCCGGTATGTGCGCCCTGACCGCCCCGGACGTGTTCGACCAGGACGATGAGGACGGCCGGGTCCGGCTGCTGGACGCCCGACCGCCGGCCGGGCCGGCCACCACCGCCGCCCGTCAGGCCGCGGGGCTCTGCCCGGCGGGGGCCATCACCGCTCTCGGCCCAGGCAGCCCGGGACCTGACGGCCCCCGCACCGCGCGGCCGGCGCGGCACCAGCGCGAGCCCCGCCAGCGGCACCGCAGCCAGGGCCGCCCAGGCCCAGCCTCCGCCCGCCTCCACCAGGGCCCCTGCCGGGGCGCCGCCCGCCAGCACCACCACACCCGACAGGGACGACAACGCGCCGGTGTACAGGCCGAGTCGCCGCTCGTCCACCAGATCCGGCAGCCACGCACGCGTGGCTGGCACCACCAGCATCTGGCCGGCCGTCAGCAGCACCACGAACGCCGACGACGGCCACAGGCCGCCCACGGGAAGCAGCGCCCCGGCCGCCCCGAACGAGACGGCGATCAGCAGCAGTCCCGTACGGACCGAGGCGCCCCACGACAGTCGGGCCGCCGCCCACCGTTCCAGCGGCAACTGGCCCGCCACCACGAGCACCGACGACAGCGCGAACAGCCAGCCGAGCGCGGCCTGCGACCCCGTCGCCCGCTCCAGCTCGGCGGGCAGCGCCAGATAGAGCTGGTTGTAGGCCAGCAGATAGGAGGAGTACGCGAAAGTGAGGGCGAGGAAGCGGCGGTGGCGGAGCAGTTCCCGTACGGCGGGCTTCACCGAGGCGGACCGGTGGGCCGCGCCGGCCGGCTCGCGGCGCGGCATCAGCCGCCAGTGGCCCGCCAGGACGAGGGCGAAGACCGCCGCCCCCGCCACGCAGGCCGCGCCGAACCCCCCGTACAGCAGCAGGACGCCCAGTACCGGGCCGATCAGCGCGCCCGCCTGGCCGCCGGCCGCGAAGCGGGCGAGCAGGCGGGTGCGCGGGGTCCCGGTCGCCGCCTCGTGGCGTACCGCCTCCCGCGCGATCTCCGACTCCACGGCGGGCGAGAACAGCGCGGCGGCGAAACCCACGAGCAGCACCGCACCGGTCACCGTCCACACCGACCCCGCGACCGCCAGCCAGAGGAACCCGGCCACGCGCAGCGCACACCCGGCCAGGACCACCGGGCGCGGGCCGAACCGGTCGGTGAGGGCGCCTCCGACCACGAACAGACCCTGCTGGCTGAAGGTGCGCAGGCCCAGCACCAGGCCGACCAGCCAGCCACCCAGCTCGAGGGAGCCGCTCAAGTGCCCGGCGAGATACGGAAGGACGGCGAAGAAACCGACGTTGAACGCGAACTGGCTGCCGATGAGCAGGCGGGCGAGGGGGCTCATGGGGTGGTGATCCGTTCGATCCGGCCCGCACGCATCTCGGCGGTCCGGTCGGCGAAGTGCCGTACCAGCGCCATGTCGTGGCAGATGAAGAGGTAGCCGAGCCGGAGGCGTTCCTGGAGGTCGGAGAGGAGGTTGAGGATCCCGGCGCGGACGGACGGGTCGAGTGCGGAGACCGGTTCGTCGAGGACGAGCAGTTGCGGCTCGCTCGCCAGGGCGCGGGCGATGCCGGCGCGCTGGCACTGGCCGCCGGACAGCTCGTGCGGCAGCCGGCCGCCGTGCGCGGTGTCGTCGAGGCCGACGAGGGCGAGCAGTTCGGCGACCCGGGCCGGCCCGGTGGTGGCGTCCCAGCGGCCCTGGACGCGCAGCGGCTCGGCGACGGCGTCGCGGATGGTGCGGCGCGGGCTGAGCGAGCCGTACGGGTCCTGGAACACCGGCTGCATCGCCGGGCGCAGCGGCCGCAGCTCGCGCTCGGCCAACCGGGTCAGCTCGCGCCCGTCGAACCACACCTCACCGGCGGACGGGCGCCGCAACTGGAGCACGGCCGTGGCGGTGGAGGACTTGCCGCAGCCCGACGGACCGACGAGGGCCAGGGTCTCCCCGGCGCGCAGATTGAACGAGACGTGGTCGACGGCGACCGTCGGTCCGTACCGTACGACCAGGTCGCGGACGTCCAGCAGGGCGCCCGGGGTCTCCGGGGCGTCCGGGGTGTCGCTCATACGTGCTCCATGGCGAACAGGCCGGCGGCGGACTCGGGTACGTCGTCCCAGCGGTGGCAGGAGACCTCGTGGACGCCCTCCCGGCCGTCCACCGGCTGGGGCCGCGGGCGTTCGGTGCGGCAGCGGTCCTCGGCCAGCGGGCAGCGCGGGGCGAAGGCGCAGCCGGGCGTCAGCGCTCCGGGTGTGGGCGGCGTACCGGCGATGGCGGGCAGGCGGCGGCCGCGCTCCACGGGGGTGAGCGCGGCGAGCAGCCCGGCGGTGTAGGGGGCACGGGGCCGGGCGAACACCCGGTCCACTGGGCCGGATTCGGTGTGCCCACCGGCGTACATCACCAGCACCCGGTCGGCGTGGGCGCGGACCGCGTCGAGGTCGTGGGTGACGAGGACGAGCGCCGCGCCGGTCGCCTCGCGCTGCTCGGTGAGGGCGTGGAGGACCTGTTCGCGCAGGTCGGGGTCGAGGGCGGTGGTCGGTTCGTCGGCGACGACGAGGTCCGGCTCGTTGACCATCGCCATGGCGATCACGGCACGCTGCCGCATCCCGCCGGACAGCTCGTGCGGGTACGCGCGGGACCTGGCCGACGGGATGCCGACGCGCTCCAGGGCGCCAGCGGCCCTGGTGCGGGCGTCCTTGCGGGACATGCCCGTCACGGAGCGCACGGCGGCGGCCAGTTGGTCGCCGACCGGGTGCACGGGCGACAGTGCGGACAGCGCGTCCTGCGGCACGAGCGCCACCCGCCGCCCCCAGAGGTCCTGGGGGCGCGCGCCTACCGGCTCGGTGCCGCCGTCCGCCGTGCGCAACCGGACGCTGCCGCTCACCACCGCCCCGCGCGGCGGCATGCCGAGCAGCGCCCGCGCGGTCAGGGACTTGCCGGCGCCGGACTCGCCGACGAGGGCGAGGACGTCACCGTCGTACACGTCGAAGGACAGCCCGCGCACCGCCTCGACGGGCCGCTCGGCGGGCCCGAAGGAGACGCGCAGGTCGCGGACGGACAGCAGTGGCGGCGGTGGTTCAGCGGCCATGGACGGGCACCCTCCTGGTACGGCTCGTGTACGCCGACAGCGACACCGCGAGGCCCGCCAGCAGCGCCAGCGCCAGTGCGGGCGCCAGCGCGGCCCACGGCGCCCGCTCGACATAGGCGCGGGACTCGTCCAGCAGCAGTCCCCACTCGGGGGCGGGCGGCTGGGCGCCCAGGCCGAGGAAGCCCAGCGACGCCAGGGCGAGGGCCATGCCCGGCAGGCGCAGCACCGCGTGGCGGGCGACCGGGGCGGCGACCGACGGCAGGACGTGCCGCCACAGGATCCAGCCGGGCGTCGCGCCGATGGCCTTCTGCGCGAGCAGGAAGCCCGACGCCCGCACCTCCTGGACCAGGGCGGCGGCGTGGGCGGCGAGCGGCGGCCAGGAGATCAGGGCCACGGCGAGCGCGGCGCCGCCCGTCCCCGGCCCGAGGACGGCGGCGACGAGGATGCCGGCGATCATCGGGGGCAGGGCGTTGGCGATGTCGGAGAGGCCGGACGTCACGTTCGGTACGAAGCCGAGGGCGACGGCCAGCACCCAACTGAGCGCGCACACGGCGGCCGCCGTGCCGACCGTCGCGGCCGCCCCGTGCCCGAGCCGGGCCAGGACGTCACGCCCGAGGCCGTCCGCGCCGAGCGGGTGCGCGAGCGACGGCGGGGCGAGCCGGGCGGCGGTGTCGACGGTGTACGGGTCACGCAGCAGCCCCCAGCCGATGACGGCCACCAGGACGACACCGAGGAGCACCGGCAGGGCGGGCGCGACCCGGACCGGCCGGGCGGCGGGCAGCGTCAGGCCCGCGTCCCGCAGCCCGGGGCCGAGCAGCCGCCGCCGTACCAGGGCGGCGAGCGCGCCGACGGCCAGCCCGAGCACGAGCAGCGCCAGCACGGAACCCTGGAGCAGCGGCAGGTCCTGGGACTTGGCCGCGCCCAGCGACGTACGTCCGATGCCGGGCACCGCGAACACCGTCTCGACGGCGACCGCCCCGCCCGTGAGGCCCACCGCGACCATGCCGAACTGCGGCACCAGCGGCGGCAGTACCCGCCGGAGCGCGGCCAGGGCGACCCGTGCGCGCGAGACACCCGCCCCGCGCCACAGCTCCACCCAGCGCTCGTCGTACACGCCGGGCAGCGCGTCGGCGACCAGCCGCCCCAGCAGCCCTCCCGCCGGAACGCCCAGCGCGACGGCGGGCAGGACCAGGTGCGCGGGCCCCTGCCAGCCGGACGTGGGCAGCCGGCCCAGCCACACCCCGGCGACGATCAGCGCCACGGTGGCCAGCAGGAATTCGGGCATGGCGGCGAGCATCGCCGCGAACGCCCCGGAGGTGCCCCGGCCGCGCACCAGGACCGGCGCGGCGAGGGCGACCGCGACCAGCAGGGCGACGGCGAGCGCGGCCCCCATCAGACCCAGCGAGACCTGGAGCCCCGCGACGACGGACGGCAGGACGTCGGTGCCCGACACCCACGAGGTGCCGAGGTCGCCCCGGACCAGCCCGGCGGCCCAACCGCCCAGCAGCGACAGGGGCCCGGCGTCCAGCCCGAGGTCGGCGCGGATGGCGTCCAGCGCCTCGGGCGTGGCCTCCTGCTCGGCGGACCGGGCGCGCAGCACGGTGAGCGCCGGGTCCCGTCCGGACAGCCAGGGCAGCAGCCCGACCACCGCGAGGACGGCGGCGAGCGCACCGCCCAGCCCGGCGCCGCGCCTCACACCCGCCTTCACTTGACGTACGTGGCAGGCGTGACGAGCAGTCGCTCGCGCGGGTCGTGCTCGGCGCCCACGACACCGGCCGCGTCGCCCTGGACGACCCGCTCGTGCAGCATCGGGATCGCGGCGTCGGTGGCCAGTACGGCGGCCTCGGCGGCCATCACGGCCCGGCGGCGCGCGTCACCGGCCTTCGTCGCGGCGGCCTTGTCCAGGGCCTTGTCGACGGTGGGGTCGGCGAGCTGGGAGATGTTGAACGAGCCCTTGGCGGCGAAGTCGCTGTAGAGGTACGCGGCGGGGTCCCCGGAGTCGAGGACGGTGGCGCGGGACAGGATGAACGCGTCGAACTCGCCCGCCAGCGCGTCGGATTCGATGTTGGCGTACTCGCGCACCTCCAGCTTGACCTTGAACCCGGCCTTCTGGAGCTGCTGCTGGAGGGCCTGGGCGACCTCGGGCAGTTCGGCACGGTCGGTGAAGGTGCCGATGGTGATGGCCACGTCGTCCGGGGCGGCGGCCTTGGCGCGCTTGGGCTCGGAGCGCAGGCCCGCCGCCCAGGGGAGGGCCGGGCCGAGCAGCCCCTTGGCGACGTCGGCCCGCCCCTCGTACACGCCCTCGACGATCGCCGTGGCGTCGATGGCCTCGCGGGCGGCGGCGCGCAGCCCGGCGTCCTTGAAGGGGCCCTTGGCGGTGTTGAGGTAGAGGGTGTTGGTGCGAGGCATCGGCACCTCGGTGATCAGTTGCTGGTCGAGGAGGGCGGCCTGCGAGACCGGGACGGCCTCGACGATGTCGGCCTCCCCGCTGCGCAGCGCGGCCGCGCGGGCGGTGCCGTCCGGGACGAAGGTGACGTCGATGCCGGGCGCCTTGGCCTTCGTGCCCCAGTAGCCGTCGTACCGGTCGAGGGCGGCGGTCGAGGTGCCGTTGACCCGGGTGAGCCGGAAGGCGCCGGTGCCGGTGCCGACGGGGCTGACGGTCTTCCCGCGGTACGCCTTGGCCGACAGGATCGACAACTGGGGCGAGCTGAGCCGCTGGGGGACGAGCGGGTCGGGGACGGCGGTGGTGACGGTGACGGTCTTCCCGGACGCCTTCACGCCGAGCGTGACGCCGTCGAGGATGCGGGGCTTGGGCGAGGCGGTGGCGGCCTTGGTGAGGGAGTGCGCGACGGCCTGGGCGGTGAGCGGGGTGCCGTCGTGGAAGGTGACGCCGTCGCGGACGGTGAAGGTCCAGGCCCGGCCGCTCTGCCGCCAGGCGGTGGCCAGGGCGGGCCGTGGGTCGCCGTTGGCGTCGAGGGTGACGAGGGTCTCGGCGGTGGACCAGCGGGACAGCTTGAAGGCGTCGTCGGAGAGCGGCGAGAGCCCGGAGCGCGGCGGGTTCATCATCGCCACGCGTATGCGCTTGCCGCCCCCGCCGGAGGCCGTTTCGGAGGCGGTGAAGCAGCCGGTGAGCAGGGCGGACGCGGAGGCCAGGGCGGCGGCGTGGAGGAGGCGGGCGGGCAGGCGCACGGGAACCCTTCCGGGCGGGACGAGCAGCGGGGGGCGGAAGGGACCGTAACACAATGACAATCGTTTTCAGAACCAGATTCAACAATTGAATCTTGGTCCATGTGCAGCGTGGACGCAGTCGTATCCGAGGGTGGACGCGGAGCCGCGCCGGCAGGGCGCTCACGGCACGCTCACGGCACGTTCGCGGGACGGCCTCAACCGTTCGGCCCGGTGTTCCAGGTGAACGGAGGCGGCGGTTTGACCTGCCGTTTTGCTGCAATCGGCGGCACGTTCGGCAGACCGTGTCCGGTGGTCGCTCCGGATGCCCGTCGCTACAGCTTGTCTCGGCCGGTCCGGCCGGACCGGCCCGTCGACGCGGAACGCGGAACGCGGAAGTGCAACGCGCGACGCGGAACGCAGAAGGAGACATCTCCCGTGAGCATCAACGACTACCGACAGAAGATCGCCTCGCGCTTCGGCACATTCGACCGTGACGGGGACGGTGTGGTGACCGAGGCGGACTTCCGGCAGCTCGCCCAGTCGATCCTCGCCGAGTTCGGTGAATCGCCCGCCACGCCCAAGGGCAAGGCGCTGATCCAGGGCGCGCAGCACCTCTGGCGGTCCTTCGCCGACATCGCGGACACGGACGGCGACGGGCGGATCACCGAGGACGAGTTCGTGGAAGCCGCCTGCGACCACCTGCTGGACAACCGCAGCGGGTTCACGGGCATGGTGCGCCCGTGGGCCCTCGCCGTGATCGACGTCGCGGACACCGACGGCGACGGCGAGGTGACGGTCCAGGAGTGGGAGCGCATGCTCCGGGCGATGAGGGCGACGCCCGAGCGGGCGCGGGTCAAGGCGGTGCAGCTCGACATCGACGGTGACGGACGGGTCTCGGTGGACGAAGTGCTGGAGACCGCTGTCCGCTTCTACGCCACGGACGAGCCGATCGCCGACTTCGCGGTGGCGCGCTGAGCATGCTCACCGGACCGGCGACACCGGATCGGACAGGTCGGTGGCGCGCGGGCGACGGCCATGGGGCGGCAGTGCTGCCGGCCCCGTGGCCGCTCGACGCGGTGCCGCCGGGGGTGGCGCACCCGGGAGCCTGCCGCACGGTGGTGGAGTGGGTGCGGGAGTACCTGGCCCGCCCGCACGGCGAACTCGGGCGGCCCGGCCCTGTCTGCCCGTACGTGCCCGGCGCGCTGGCCCATCGAGGCCTGCGGGCCGCGGTGTGGCCGGACCGGCCGTCGGGAGTGGGAGAGGTGATCACGGTGATGCGGGCGTACCGGGACTGGTTCACCGGGCGCGGCGGGTTGGGCGGGCCCGGCGGGTTCACCGAGGGCGGTGGGCGGTCGTCGCCGGCGGCCGACCGGCGAAGGGCGGCCCTCCTGGTGCTCTTCCCGGCGCTCACCCGGAAGGACCTCGCCTGGTCGATCGAGGGCGCGCAGCGCGCGCTGAAGACGGAGTTCGTCGAACAGGGCCTGATGGTCGGGGAGTTCCACGACGGTCCGCCCGCCGCCCCAGGTCTGTGGAACCGTGACTTCCGCCCGCTGCGCAGCCCCGTGCCCCTGCTGGCCATTCGGGCCATGGTCCGCTCCGACCTGCCGTTCCTGCTGGACGACGCTCGCCAACTCGCCGCCCATCAGGCACGTTTCGGCGCGACGTGCGGGCAGGTGAGCTGACGGGTGGGGCGGCACGTGGTCATCGTCGGAGGGGGCGCCACGGGGGTCGCCGCGTTCGTCGCGCTGGTCCGGCACCGGGTCGCGGCACGCATCGACATCGTCGATCCGTTGCCGGTGGGGACGGGCAGGGCGTTCGCGACGACGTCGCCGGCGCTGCTGTGCAACACCTCCGTGGGCATCATGTCCCTGGTGCCGGGCTACCCGGACGACTTCCTGGACCATCTGCTGGCGCGCGGGGTCCCCGCCGACCGGCATGCCTTCGTCCCCCGCCACCACTTCTCCCGGTACGTCCGGGACCGCTACGTGACGTACGGCGTGCTGCACAGGCGGGGTGGCGGGGCCGGCGGGCACGTGCGCGGACGGGCGAGCGCCGTGCGCCGTCTCCCCGGTGGCGGGTACGAGGTCGTGCTCGACGACGGCCGCCGCGTCGATGCCACCGACGTCCTGCTCTGCCAGGGCTACGCCGGCCCCGTCGTACCGGGGACACTGCGGCCCCATCTCGGCAGGGAGGGGCTGTTCCTCGGCCCGTACCCCGAGGGCGCCCTGCTCACGGCCATGCCCCGGACCGCCTCCCGCGTCCTGGTGCTGGGCAGCAGGCTGTCCGCGATCGACGCCGCGCTGCTGCTGTGCGGGGCCGGTCATCGCGTCGTCATGGCGTCCCCCTCGGGTGAGCTGCCCGCCGTACGCGCCCGTACCGGATCACGCCCGGGCCCGCCGCTGACCGCGGACTTCGCCGCACTGGACTTCTCCGGCCCCCGGCTCGAACGGCAGCTCGTCGCGCTCGTCGCCAGGGCGACGTCCACCGTCGGTGCCCAGCGGCTCCGCGACCAGGTGACCACGTCCGTCGATACGGTGGAGCGGCTGCGCCGGGAGATCCGGCTCGCCGAGAACGGCCACACCCACTGGCAGGACATCCTGTGCGCGATGGTCGACGCGGCGAACCAGGTGCTGCCGGCCCTGGACGTCCCGACGCGGGCGGCTGTGCTGCGGCGGTGCGCGCCGCTGCTCCGCTACCTCGGCGCCTTTCCGCTCGGCACGGCCCGGACCCTCCTCGGACACATGGAGTCCGGGCGGCTGGCGGTCCGGCGGGGCGTCCCGGTGGAGGTCGCACCCGGTCCGCCCTGGCGGGCGGTGTGGGCCGGGGGAGCGGCCGAGCGGTTCGACGCCGTCGTCACCGCCGCGGGCTACGGCGACCCGCCGCTCCACACGTCGGGCGACCACCTCCACCTCGACGCCCCCGCCCGGCACCGTGGACCCGGAACGGCACCCCACATCGGCGAGGACCTGCGCGTCCGCTTCCCCGCCGGTCCGGTGCCGGAACGCATCTGGACCGTGGGCGTCACCTCGTCGCCCCGCGTACCGAGCATCAACGCCGTCTACCCCGTGGTCCAGCAGGCCGACACCATCGCCCGCGGGTGGCGTGATCAGGCCACCCCGGTGACGGTCACCACCCACCGGGCGGCCTCCCGCGCGGCAGCGTCCGTCAGGTGACGCCGAGGATGCGGCAGACGGGGCCTTCGGGGCAGGTGGCCGGGTCGGTGGCGGCGGCCTTCTCCTTGAGGTCGAGGAGGGCGGTCCGCGCCCGGGTCAGCTCGGCGATCCGCTCCTCGACCTGCCGGAGGTGCCGGGCGACGAGCACGCCGACGTGGCCGCACGGGGCCTCGCCGCTGTCGCGGATGGCGAGGACCTCGCGGATCTCGGCGAGGGTGAGCCCGGCGGCCTGGGCGTTGCGGATGAAGGCCAGCCGGTCGGCCGCCCGGGGCGGGTAGTCGCGGTAGCCCGAGGGGGTGCGGGGCGGCTCGGGCAGCAGCCCGGCCTGCTCGTAGAAGCGGACGGCCTTGGTGCTGATCCCGGCCGTGGTGGCGAGGGCTCCGATACGCATGTCTCCACCGTACGACTTGACCTTCCACCGCACTGGAAGGTCTAGCGTCGCGGGCATGGAGACGATGGCATTGACCGTGCTGATGGTGCCCGGGTGCCCGAAGGCCGACGTGCTTCGGGAGCGGCTGGCCGAGGCGATGGCCGGGCAGGACGACGACGTCCGGGTGGAGTGGCGGGAGGTGCGGGACGAGGCCGAAGCCGTACGGCTGGGCATGCACGGCTCCCCGACCCTGCTGGTGAACGGCGCCGACCCGTTCGTACGGGAGGGGGAGGCGCCGAGCCTGTCGTGCCGGGTGGACCCCGGCGGGAGCGCCGTGCCGTCGGTGGACCGGCTGCGGGCCGTCCTCGCGGTGGTCCGGGGCGGCCGGGGGCGACTCGCGCCCGAGGAGGGCGGGCAGCGCGCGGTGCAGCGGGCGGTGCTGCGCGCCTTCGCCACGCACGGCCGGCCGCCGACGGAGGAGGAACTGGCGGCGGCGGCAGCGCCGTACGGGGTCCCGGCGCGCCGGGTGCTCGCCGAGCTGTCGGCCGCCGACTACGTCAGCCTCGACGACCACGGCCGGATCCGGGCGGCCTACCCCTTCTCGCCCGTCCCCACCGCGCACCGCGTCCGGATCGCGGGCGGGCCCGAGGTGTGGGCCATGTGCGCGGTCGACGCCCTGGGCGTGGCGCCGATGCTCGGGCGCGACGTCGAGATCCGTTCGGCCGACCCGGTGACGGGCCAGGCCGTCACGGTCGCCTTCCGCGGCGGTACGGCGGTGTGGGAGCCGCGCTCGGCGGTGGTGCTCGCCCGGACCGGCCGGTGCGCCGGCCCGGCGGTGGACGCCTGCTGCCCGGACCTGAACTTCTTCGCCGGGCCCGGCTCCGCCCGGCGCTGGGCGGACCGCCACCCGGAGGCGGACGTCGTGGTCCTCGGCCGGGACCTGGCGGAGGCGCTGGGCCGGGCCGTATTCGGTCCGCTGCTGGGCGGGCCGGCCTGACGCGCCTACCGGAGCGGGCGGTTGCGGGAGCGGCGGGACCAGCGGACGGCGAAGAAGATCACGTCGATGACCAGCACGACGATGCCGATGATCAGCAGGTACATCAGGCCCTCGGCGACGACACCGATGAGCCCGAGAATGATGGCGACGATGATCAGGAACAGGAACAACGCCATGGGGCGAACACCTCCTCGGGATGGGCGGCCGGGTCAGCGGCGCGCGAGCTTCCGTTCGCCGTTGGCGCCGGGCTCGTAGGACATGCCGTAGTGCTGGAAGATCGCGACTTCGCTCTCGGCGGGCAGAACGTCGTCCGTGCCGATGGACGGCGACTTGCGGACCTCACCCTTGGGGTGCGACACCTTCAGGTAGCCCGGTCCGACGATCGCCCCGTCGAGCGGGACGAACACCAGCCGCTGCCGGGTGGGCAGCCCCGTCTTGACGGTCGCCATGGCCGGTTCGTCGGTGATGGTGTCCACATAGATGGCTTCCAGCACGCCGATCTTGTGACCCTTGGGGTCGACGACATCGTGGTTGCGCCACTCGCGGATATCTGCTGACTGGATCATGCGTTCTGCCCTCTGAGCGGGTCCGTACGGGTCGTTGCTCGCGTCCTCGCAGTCCAGCCTCCGCCCGCACGCCGGACGGCGCCACCGCACGGGCCGCCGGTACCGCCCTGGGGTGTACTGCCCGCTCCCACATGCCTTATGTTGCGGAGGCAAAGCAAGGGGGACGGACGACGCATGGCACGGGATTACGACAGCCAACTGCTGGAGTCGGTGGCCGTACGCCGGCGCAGAATGCGGGACGCGCTGCTGTTCGGCGCCCAGCGGGCGCGGCGCACGGCGGACGAACGGCTCGGGAAGGTCTTCGCGGGCATCGCCATCGCGGCCGTCCTGTGCGCGGGGTGCGTCGGGTGGTCCTTCCTCCAGCACACGCTCGCCAAGCAGAAGGCCGAGCAGCGGAAGCAGGAACAGCGGTACGAGCAGCCGGCGAAGCCGGCGAAGACCGAAAAGCCGGAGGAGTCCGGCGAATCCGGCAAGAGTTCGCAGTAACTTCCGTAAAGGGAATGGGGGAAACGCTGGCAGTGCAGACATCGAGTCCGGTGGAAATGGCCCGAATGTTCCCGACGCCGCGATGATAGGTTCCCGTAAGTGGTGAGCACAGCAACGACTTCCCGGGCGCAACTGAGCCGGGTGACCCTGGTCGGCGAGCGACGCCGGGCCGACATCGTCCTGCCCTCCGACACACCGATCGGTCAACTGCTCCCGGACATCCTCCAGTTGCTGGACGACCGGGCCGCCGCCCGCCCGATGACCCGGCAGTTGATCACGTCCGACGGCTCCGCGCTGCCGCACGACAGCACGCTGGCGTCGGCCGAGATCGCCGACGGCGCCGTCCTCCGGCTCGTCCGGGCGCACTCCGCGCCGCCCGCGCCCGTGGTCCACGACGTCACCGACCAGGTGGCCGACGACCTCGACCTCCAGGCCTGGCGCTGGCGCCCCGCCGCCCGCCGGGCCGGCGCCGGCGTGGCGACGGTCGCCTTCGCGGTGACCGCCGCGCTGCTGGCCCGCCGGGAGTTCGCGCTCGACGCCCTGGCCGGCGCCCTCGCCGCCGTGACGTTCCTGCTCCTGGCGGCCGGTGCGCTCGTCGCCCGGATCGGCAAGGGCAACCGGGGCCTGGCGACCGCGCTCCTGCTCGCCTCCGGCAGCCTCGGCGTCCTCACCGCCTGGACCGCCGCCGACGCGAACGCCTGGTCCGGCGCCGTGCGGCTCGCGGCCGTCGCGGGCGCGCTGGTCGTGACGCTGGCGATGCTCGGGTACTTCTCGCCGCTCGGCCGGGGCGGGCTCATCGGCGCCGGCGCCACCGCCGGGATCGCCCTCGTCTGGGAGGCCGTCGCCGCCGTCCAGGACGACCTGGCCCGGCTCGGCGCCGTCATGGCGGTCTTCTCCGTGGTCCTGCTCGGCCTGCTGCCCCGGCTCGCCCTGATGGCGTCCGGGCTCACCGCGCTGGACGACCGCCGCTCGGGCGGCGTGTCCGTCAGCCGCCACCAGGTGGGCAACGCCCTCGCGGCCACGCACCGGGGCCTCGCCCTCGCCACGATCGTCACCGCCCTGTCGGCGGCGGCCGGCGGCTGGCTGCTCACCCTCGCGGGCCGGCCCACCGTCTGGACGGTCGTGCTGCCGTCGGTCGTCGCCGTGGTGCTCCTGTCCAGGGCGCGGGCCTTCCCGCTGGTCGCGGAGGTCGTGGCGCTGTTCACCGCGGCGGCGTTCCTCGTCGTGCGCCTGGTGATGCTGTGGATGGACCACGCCGGGGGCGCCGGACCGCTCACCGTGCTCTGCGCCGCCGCGGTGCTGCCGCTGGTCGTCCTCGCGGTCCAGCCGCCGGAGCACGTGCGGGTGCGGCTGCGGCGCATGGCCGACCTGGTCGAGTCCATCGGCATGGTGGGGCTGTTCCCGCTCGCGGTCGGTGTGTTCGGCGTGTACGGGCAGTTGCTCAACAAGTTCTGAGTTCAGCGGCAGGGCGGGAGAAGAAGGGCAGACATGCCGAACGGAGACAACTGGCAGGGCGACGTCCTGCGCGACCTGCGCGCGGGTGCGGCCCGGCAGGCCACGCCGCGGGAGGACGCCCAGGGCCAGGCCCCCGACGCGGCCGGTACGCCCGTCGCGCAGGGAACGCCCGACGCGGCCGGTACGCCCGGCACTCCGGTGACCCCGGGCCCGGGAGCGGCGCCCGTCGCCCCGGCGCAGGGCACCGACCCCGCCGTCGCCGCCCCCGTGCCGCACCAGGCGGTCCCCCAGGCCCAGCCCCCGGCAGCCCAGCCCCCGGCCGGGTACGCCCACCAGGCACCCGCCCCGGCCGCGTACCCGCCGCCCCGGCACCCCCAGCCGCCCGCCCCTCAGGCACCGCACCCCCAGGCGCACCCGCACCAGGCACCCGTCCCCGGGGCGTACGCCCAGCACCGGACCGCGCCCACCACTCCCGACTCCCGGCCGGTCGTCGACAAGGGGCTGGCCGCCGCAGGGCGCAAGCCGCGTCACGGGGAGGGGTTCGCCACCCGGGCCGTGCGGGCCGTCCGCCGTACCGTGTCGTCGTCCGCCGCCCGCGAGGTCGCCGAGACCACCCGTACCGCCGAGACGCTCCAGCAGCCGGTGACGACCGGACGGCAGATCGCCGTCACGTCCATCCGGGGCGGGGCCGGCAAGTCGACGGTCGCCGCGCTGCTCGGGCTCACGTACGCGCACTACCGCCAGGACCCCGTCCTCCTCGTGGAGGCCGACCCGGCGCTCGGGTCGCTGCCGCTGCGGCTCGGCGCCGAGACGCTGCGGTGGACCACCGGCGACGTCGCCGGCATCGTCGAGCCGCAGATGTCGCTGCTCGACGTCACCGGCTACCTCGTCCAACTGCCCGACAACGCCTGGCTCCTGCCCGGCAGCCAGGGTCAGATCGGCGCCATGCTGGACACCCGGGCGTACGAGCGGGTCATGGTGGCGCTGCGCCGCTACTTCGGCGTGACCGTCGTCGACTGCGAGACCCTGCCCGCCGAGGTCGCCCGCGTCGCGCTGTCCGCCGCCCAGGCCCGCGTCCTGACGGCGCCCGCCACGCTGGAGGGCATCACCAGCACGTACGCGGTGCTCCAGTGGATGCAGGGCCTGCCCCGCCACGTCATCGCCGGCACCGTCGTCGTCCTCACCGAACTCGTGCCGCACACCGGGCTCGACCTCGACAAGGCCGCCGAGAAGCTCGCCTCCACCGGGGCGAGCGTCCAGGTACTGCCCTACGACCGGCACCTGGCCGCCGGCGGCCCGATCCGTACCGAGCTGCTCGCCCGGCCCACCCGGCAGGCCGCCACCCGCCTGGCCGCCGACGTCTTCCACCTCTCCCAGAAGCGCCACTGAGGCGAGGGACCCAGGGACCCAGGGACACGATGAGCACACGGCTGATACACCGCCCCGCCAGGACCACCCGGCCCGCGGCCGCCTCCGAGGCGCGCACCATCGAGGCGCCGCCCAACCTCCCCGAGGGCAAGGGCGGCAACATCGCGATGTCGCTGCTGCCCGTCGCCGGTGTCATGTCGTCCGTCGTGATGATGACCGTCGTACGGAACAGCCAGTTCGCCGCCCTGGGCGCGCTGATCCTCGTCATCACCATCATCGGCTCGCTCGTGCTCGTCTTCTCGCAGCGCGGCAAGGCCCAGCGCACCCGCCGCACCCAGCGCGAGGCGTACCTCGCCTACCTGGAGGACCTGCGCGAGGAGCTGTCCGCCGAGGAGCGTGAGCGGCGCGAGCGCGCCGACGTCCTCAACCCGCCGCCGCACGCGCTGTACGACATCGTCCGCGACCCCGCCCGGCTCTGGGAGCGCCGCCGGCTCGACGCGGACTTCCTCCGCGTCCGCGTGGGCACCGGCGAGATGCCCGTACGCGACCTGAAGATCGGCGACCAGGGCGGCTCGTCCGTCCTCACCCCGCCCGACCGCTTCATGCTCAACGAGGCGTCGGCGCTGATGGACCGCTTCCGCACCGGCACCGAACTCCCGCTGACCGTCCCGCTGGACCGCGTCGGCAACATCAGCGTCGTCGGTCCCCGCGAGGACTGCCTCCGCGTCGCCCGTGCCCTCCTCGTGCAGGCCGCCGCCATGCACGCCCCCGACGACGTGGCCATCGCGCTCGCGGTGCCCGGCGAGCGGCTGGCCGACTGGGAGTGGGCCAAGTGGATGCCGCACCTGCTCGACACCGAGCAGTTCGACGGCCCCGTCGCGGCCCGCCGCATCGCCCCCTCCGCACCGCAGCTCGCCCGGCAGCTCGGCCCCGAGCTGCGCCGCCGCGCCTCCTACGCCGCCGAGGTCCGCCGCGGCCTGTCCGGCAAGGACGCCCTGTCGATGTCGTCCCGGCTGCTCGTGGTCACCGACGGGCACGGCGAGGACGCCGTCGACCTGCCGCGCCCCGACGACGCGGTGGGACTGCGGGAGATGGGCGTCACCGTCCTGCACCTGGTCGAACAGCGCGTCCAGGAGCCGGGCCACGTCGGCGTACGCATCACCGTCGACGGCGACCAGGTGCTCATCGAGGACCTGCGCGAGCAGGAGCCGGTCAGCGCGCACGGCACGGTCGACGAGGTGTCCGTCCCGTTCGCCGAGGGCCTGGCCCGCATGCTGGCGCCGCTGCGGCTGTCGGCCGAGTCGCTCGTCGACGCGCCGCTGTCCGGGCCCGTCGACTTCGCCGATCTGCTCGGCATCGACGACGTGGCACGCCTGGACCTGGCGACGCTGTGGGCGCCGCGCGGCGAGCGCGCCTTCCTCCGCGTACCGATCGGCATCAGCGACTCCCGCGAGCCGGTGCTGCTCGACCTGAAGGAGTCCTCCGAGCTGGGCATGGGCCCGCACGGCCTGTGCGTCGGCGCGACCGGCTCCGGCAAGTCGGAGCTGCTGCGCACCCTCGTCCTGGCCCTGGTGGCCACTCACCCGCCGGAGGACCTCGCCCTGGTCCTCGTCGACTACAAGGGCGGCGCGACCTTCGCCCCCTTCGCGGACCTGCCGCACGTCGCCGGCGTCATCACCAACCTGGAGAACCAGGCCGGTCTCGTCGAACGCGTCCACGCCTCGCTCGCTGGTGAGGTCAAGCGCCGCCAGCAGGTCCTCAAGGACGCGGGCAACGTCGCCGACATCGGCGACTACGCGGCGCTGCGCGCCGAGAAGCGGCCCGACCTGGACCCGCTGCCGCACCTGTTCATCGTCATCGACGAGTTCGGCGAGCTGCTGACCGCCAAGCCGGACTTCATCGACCTGTTCCTGTCCATCGGCCGTATCGGCCGCTCCATCGGCGTGCACCTGCTGCTGTCCAGCCAGCGCATCGAGGGCGGCAAGCTCAAGGGCCTGGACACCTACCTGTCCTACCGCCTCGGTCTGCGTACCTTCTCCGCCGACGAGTCCCGCACGGTCCTCGACACCACCGACGCCTTCCACCTGCCGCCGCTGCCCGGCTTCGGCTACCTGAAGGTGGACACCAGCCACTACGAGCGGTTCAAGGCGAGCTACGTCTCCGGTGCCTACCGCGGCCCCGTGCGGCGCGCGGAGGACGAGGACACCGGGCCGCTGGCCCTGGAGTACGAGGCGTACAACACCCTCGGCCAGGCGGAGGAGTCCGGCCCCCAGGAGGCGGCCACCGTACGGCGCCGCGAGACCGGGCCCACCGAACTGGGCGTCATGGTCGAGCAGTTGGAGAACGCGCCCACCGACCCGGTGCGCCGCATCTGGCTGCCGCCGCTGCCCGCCGCGGTCGCCCTCGACCAGGTCGCCGGCCCCCTCCAGGCCGGCCCGCGCGGCATGCAGCTCGCCGGCCGCCGCGGCCCGCTCCAGGTGCCGCTCGGCCTGCTGGACGACCCGACCAAGCAGTGGCAGGGCCAGTGGTACCTGGACCTCACGGTCGCGGGCGGCCACGCCGCCGTCATCGGCGGCCCCCAGTCCGGCAAGACCACCCTGCTGCGCACGCTCGTCCTCTCCCTCGCCCTGACGCACACCCCGCAGGAGGTCGGCGTCTACGGCCTCGACCTGGTCGGCGGCGGCCTCCAGGCGCTGTCCGGGCTGCCGCACGTCGGCGGCATCGCGAGCCGCGCCGACCGCGAGCGCGCCGCCCGCACCGTCGAAGAGGTGCGGAACATGCTCGCCGCCCGCGAGGACCTTTTCCGCGAGCACAACATCGACTCCGTCGAGCAACTGCGCACCCTGCACGCGGCGGGCCGGCTGCCGCAGCTCGCCTCCGCCGAGATCGTGCTCGTCATCGACGGCTTCGGCGCGCTGCGCGACGACTTCGACGAGCTCGACGACGCCGTCGTCGACATCCTCAAGCGCGGCGGCGGGTACGGCATCCACGTCGTGGCCGGCATGCTCCGCTGGAACGACGTGCGCATCGCCACCCAGTCGTACTTCGGCACCCGCGTCGAGCTGCGCCTCAACGACGCCACCGAGACCAGCATCGACCGCAAGCTCGCCGAGACCCTGTCGCCCGACGAGCCCGGCCGCGTCCTCACCGACGGCCAACTGTTCGCGCAGGCCGCCCTGCCGCGTACGGACGGGCTGTCCGACGCCACCGAGCTGGGCACCGTCCTGGAGCGCACCGCCCGCCAGGTCCGCGCCGCCTGGAGCGGCGAGGTCGCCCAGCCGGTGCGGGTCCTGCCGCACGTCCTGGAGCCGCACCTGCTGCCGGGGCCGGTCACCGAGCCCAAGCGGGTGCCGATCGGCCTGGACCAGACGGCGCTCGCGCCGGTGCTGCTCGACCTGTTCGAGCACGACCAGCACCTGCTGGTGATGGGCGACAGCGAGTGCGGCAAGACGAACCTGCTGAAGACCATCGCGGGCGGGCTGATCGACCGGTACGGGGAGGACGAACTGGTCCTCGCCGTCATGGACCCGCGGCGGGGCCTGCGGGGCGTCGTGCCGGAGGAGTTCCTCGGCGGGTACGCGTACAACGCCAAGCTGTGCGGGGGCCTGGCCGCCGGTATCGCCACCGAGCTGGAGAAGCGGCTGCCCGACGAGACCGCCCGTCTGGAGGACCTGGAGCCGGGCAGTTGGGGCAGCGGTCCGCGGATCGTGGTCCTCGTCGACGACTACGACGTCCTCACCACGGCCGGGCAGGCGCCGCTCGCGCCGTTCCTGCCGTACATCCCCTCGGCGGTCGACATCGGCCTCCACTTCGTGCTGACGCGCCGGGTCGCGGGCGCGTCGCGCGGCATGTACGAGCCGCTGGTGCAGGGGCTGCGCGAGTCGGGGGCGTCGGCGATCCTCATGGCGGGCGACCGCAGCGAGGGCCAGTTGTTCCCGGGCGTGTACGCCTCGCAGCAGCCGCCGGGCCGGGGCGTCCTGATCCGCAGGGGCCAGTCGAACCGCCTGATCCAGACGGTGTACACACCCGACCACTGAGACGTAAGGACCGGACGGACCCATGACCAAGGACGTCATAGCCCTCACCGAGCGCATGCCCGACCCGTGGAGCGTGCTCGCGGGCCTGCTCTCCGGCGGCCCCGACAAGCTGGTGAACACCGCCGGCGAGGACGCCGTCGTCCAGCTCTGCGACGAGGAGGGCCGGCCGCTCGTCTCCGTCGAGGCGCCGCTGCTGGTGCAGGTCGCGGGCGAGGCCGAGCGGCTGCTGGGGGCGACGCCGCCGCCGGTGCCGTTCTGGTGGACCGAGGCCCGCGCGACGACCGGGGTGGCGGAGGCGGAGCGGCTGGCGGGCACGTTCGCCGCCCGGCTGACCTCGCTGACGGGTGGCTCGGCGTGGCCGCCGGAGGCCGCCCGGTCGCTGGCCGTGGTGGCGTCGGAGGGCGTGGGCGTGGCGCCTCCGGCGGAGGCCGGGACGCCCGCCGTGGACGTCCTCACCGACAAGGTCGCCGTCGTCATCCAGGACCGCCCGGTCGTGGCCATGACGGCGTGGCTGGCGGACGCGTTCCGGGCGGCGGCCGAGGGCGGGCTGGGGCTCCAGATCGTCAGCCCGGCCGGTACGACGCTCTCCCCGGCGGTACGGGGGAGCCTGCCCGGCTGGCCGTCGCGGTGGGTCGTGCAGGACGAGCGGGACGGCTACTACGACGGGCTGTCCGGCGCGGTGCTGGCGTGGCAGGACGGCATGTTCGCCCCCGTCGCGGCGCCCGACTCCACGGACGAGGAGCCGCGCGCCCGGGTGGCGGCCTCGTACCAGGAGGGCGTCGAGGACAGCGGTGAGCGGCAGTTGGCGGTGACGTTCCGCACGGTGCACCCGGCGGACGACCGGCTGGTGCTGGGCGGCGCCCTGGAGGCGGTGTGGCGTGAGCTGACGGGCGAGGCGCCCGCCGGGTGGGGCACGGCGGAGCCCGCCAACCTGCCGTGGTCGCTGCGCCGGCTGACCGACGTCGCCCACGAGCGGGCCCCCGAGCCGACGTGGGTCGTGGTGGTCGGCAGCCCGGAGCGGCCCGGCCTCGCCACCGTGCGCGTCAGCCGTACGAAGGCGGGCGTGGAGGAGGAGGTCACGCTCGCCTTCGGGTACGGGGCCGGCGAGGAGCCGCCGGTGGACGCGGTGCCGCGGGCGGCGGAGGTGCTCGCCACCCGTCACCACCTCCAGTCGATGCTCGTACAACTCCGCAAAGCACGGCGTGACCTGGCGGTGCCGCCGCGCTTCGAGGGGCCGGGCGTTCCGGTGGCCTTCGTGCTCGGCGCGGACGAGGTCCGCGCGATGCCCGGTGACCGTGCCCGCAAGACGCCGCTGGCCGAGGCGCCGGTGTCACTGGGCCCCAAAACCCGTCCGGCGCTGTACTACCCGCTGCCCGGCGACCCCTCGGACCTGTCGGGGTGGCAGGACTTCGAGCGGCTGGTGCGGCACCTGAAGGGCGAATGACCCAGTCCGATGTCATGTGTTCGTCACAGACCGTCCCAGGTGTGTGATTGCTGATTGCAAGAGCGACGCATGAGTTGATAGGCATGTCGTACATTCGATCCATACGATCGTCCATCGCAGCGGGGGGAGAGCCCGATGAAGTTCGATATGGGGGCGCAGGTTCTGTCGACCCTGATGTCTCAGTCGCAGGGTTCGAGCAATGACCTGGGTCTGTTGATCCGTCAGCTCGTCCAGGCGGCGGCGCCCTTGGAGGGCAAGTTCAACGGCGCGGGCAAGGTGGCGTTCGACTCCTTCAAGTCGCGCTCGGACGAGATCACGGCGGCGCTGAACGGCTCGCTGGCGGCCATCCTGGGCGGCCAGTCGGGCATGGAGTCGGCCTTCGGCTCCGGTGACCAGGAGCAGGGCGACAACGCGCGGACGCAGATGTCGTCGGCGAACTTCGACGCGGCGCGTTTCTCGGGCCGCTAGACCGAACCGGACGGGGAGTGATTGTTGATGGCTGCTGGTAGCGACCGTCGTTCGTACGACACGGGTGCGTCGTCCGAGGCGCAGATGAACATCCAGGCCGTGATCGCGCGCCTGGAGCAGGTGATCACCGCGCGTGATGCGCAGGTGAAGGCGGCGATGACGGACTTCGCGGCCGACGGCGTGGCGGACGAGTACCACGGCAAGGAGCTGCGCTGGAACGCGGCTTCGCAGGAGGTCCGCAACATCATCCAACTGCTCAAGACCACGCTGGAGAAGAACGACGCGACGGCGCAGCAGACCCTCCAGCGGGCGAAGGCCGCGGTCGACAACATCGGCTGACGCGTCGCGTGCGCGGGCGCTGAGGCAAGCAGGGCAGCAGGGTTAGCAGGGGTTCGCAGGGGGAGCGTTCATGACGTCGTGGGACATCCAGCCCCAGGGGGTGCAGGGCCAGCTCAAGGTCGTCGGCACGCATGCCGGGAATCTGGAGAAGGCCCTCAACGCGCTGGTCACGGACATGCAGCAGGCCGCGCAGGCGGCGGGTACGGCCGTGCCGGGTTCGGCCGCCGAGATTCCGTTGCAGGGGCCGACGGCTTCCGGCAAGCCGCTGACGCAGAAGGCGACCGGCCCGGTCGGGGCGGCGCTGGCCGAATACATGACGGGGCGTCAGAAGACGCACTTCGAACCCATGGCGAAGCGCATCCAGGCGGCCGTCATCGGCGCGGCCACGGCGACCAACGAGTACGTCGAGGGTGACCTGGACCAGGCCAAGCAGGCCCAGGACGCGGCGCGGCAGGTGCGGCTGGACCTGCTGAAGGAGCTCGGGGGGAAGAAGTGAGCGAGAACACACCGGTCAACCCGGCCGAAATCCCGGTCTTCACCGGCAATCTCGAACTGCTCGACGAGAAGGTGAAGGCGCTGTCCGGCGCCGGTGGCAAGATCGCGACCGCCGCCGGGGACGTCCACACGTCCTTCGGCGGCCTCCGCTCCTTCTACAAGGCGCCCGAGGCGGAGCAGTTGTTCGCCACCACCCAGCCGGTGAAGGACAAGGCGCTCGACATCAGCTCGGACATGTGCACGATCGCGGGCGCGCTGGGCACGTACGCCAGTGACATCCGCCCCCTGAAGCAGAAGCTGGACGACCTGCGCCGGGACGCCGTCGCCTTCCGCGAGAAGATCGCCGACGACGACAAGTGGCGCGAGGACGGCGACCTGGTCGAGGAGAACAACGACCGCCGCAACGAGATCGCCGAGGTCTGGACCCAGTTCCAGGCCGCCGAGCGCGCCGCCCACGCCAAGATCGTCGCCCTGGTCGGCGGCAAGGCGCTGAAGGTCAACGACGGCTCCAACGGCAAGGACATGTACGGCTACGACGCCGAGGCCCTCAAGCAGGCCAAGAGCCTGCCGTGGGGCGACGCGGTGGAGGAGTCGACCCCGTGGTGGCAGGTGTGGGAGCACGCCTACGACTTCGGCAAGGGCATCATCGTCGACGGCGTGTGGGGCACCATCAAGGGCCTGGGCACCCTGGTCGGCTTCCAGGGCTGGGACGCGGCCGGTCAGGCCTGGAAGGGCCTGGGCCAGCTCGCCACCGGCCTGGTCATCACCGCCAGCCCGCTGGGCGCGGCGTTCTGGATGGCCGACGACAAGGACCTGCCCGGCTGGATCAGGGACTCCCGTACGGCGATGAAGGAGACCGGCAAGGCGCTGGTCGCCTGGGACCAGTGGGGCTCCAACCCGGCCCGGGCCGCCGGCGCGGTCACCTTCAACGTGCTCACCACGGTCTTCACGGGCGGCGCGGGCGGCGCGGCGGCGGGCGCGGGCAAGGCGGGCGCGGTCGCCAAGGCGATCTCCTTCGCGGGCAAGGCCGGCCGGGCGATCGACCCGACGACGTACCTCTTCAAGGGCGCGGGCGCGGGCATCACGAAGATCGGCGACGTGATGAACGGCCTCAAGGGCATGGGCAACATCAACATGCCGCCCATCCCCGAGGGCACGGTCGTCCTCCCCGAGGGCTCGCTCATGCGCCCCGACGGCACGATCAACCTCCCCGACGGTGCCCCCGTGCCCGCGGGCGCCATCGAGGTCCCCTCCGGCGCGGTCCGCCTCCCCGAGGGCACCCCGGTCCCCACGGGCGCGGTCGACCTCGGCGACGGCGTGGTCAAGCTCCCCGACGACGTTCCGGCCCCGGCGGGCTCGGTGCCGCTCCAGGAGGGCACGGTCGCCCTCCCCAAGGACACCCCGGCCGTCCCCGCGGACGCCACGCCCCTTCCCGTCGACGAGGGCGCCCCGGCGCGCTACCTCGACGGCCAGGGCAACGTCCTGGACGAGAACGGCAAGGTCGTCAGCGACGTCAAGGACGCCCCGACGGACACCGTCGACCGGCCGGCCGCCGGCGCGGACAACCCCCGCGTGGACACCCCTGCCAAGGTTCCGGCCATGGCGGGCGCCGCCGTCCACGCGGGCGACAACACCGCCGTCCACCTCGGCAACAGCCTGGACACCAACCTCGGCGACGTGGGCCGCGTCGGCGACGACGTACCCGCCCGCGTCCCGGACACCCCGGGCGGCCTCGCCGACAACACCCCCGGCGGCCTCGCCGACAACCTGCCCACGGGCCAGGCCGGCAACAACCTCCCGGGCGGCGGCGCCGACCACCTCCCGGGCGGCGGCGCGGGCGACCACCTGCCCACCAACAGCGTGGACAACACGCCGGGTACGGGCGGTGGTGACCACGTGCCCGGCGGCCACGGCGACGGCCCCGCCACCGGTGGCCACGAGGGGCCGGGCGCCGGCCAGGGCGGAACCGGCGGCGACCACGTCCCGGGCTCCGGCTCCGACGTCCCGCCTCCGCCGCACGACGGCGGTTTCGGCGGAGCGGAGCCGACGGTGCCGGACGCCCCGCGCGGCAACCTCCCCGACGGCTCCTGGGCGGGCGAGAACGGCCTGACCCTGGACCGGACCGCCAACGCCGCCGCGGACGACTTCATGCGCCGGTCCGCCGAGGCGGAACCCCGCATCACCGAGTCGATGCAGGCCATCGCCGGCCGGGTGGACGACGGCCGGCTGATCGGGCTCGAGTACCGCCTCAAGGGCGAGGACTCCCTCAAGCGCAAGATCGCCACGGACATGCTCGAAGACATCGGCATGGACCACACCCGGGTGCTCGACGGCATCAAGGACTCCATCCGCTACACGATGGAGGTCCCGAGCCGCGGCTACGGCCGTGGGGTGCAGCAGGCGATCGACGATCTCCAGGCCAGGGGCTTCGAGAACGTCACGTTCAAGAACACCTGGGACTCCGCCGGCTACAAGGGCATCAACTCCACGTGGCGGGACCCCGTCAGCGGCCAGGTCTTCGAGCTGCAGTTCCACACGCCGGAAAGCTTCGCGGCCAAGATGGACGGCCACGCCCTGTACGAGAAGGAGCGCCTGCCCGGAGTCAGCGCCGACGAGCTCGCGGCGATCAGGGCCGAGCAGTCGGAGCTCTTCGGCAAGGTGCCCGTGCCGCACGACGCCGGTGCCATCGGCCTCGGCTCACGCGCCGCCGACGACGCGGTGTCCGCGCTCGGCAAGGACCTCGACGGGGCGGCGGACGACATCGCGTCCGTGGCGGACGACGTGGGTGACCTGGGTGACGAAGCGGCCGGCGCCGCCGACGATGCCGCCCGCACGGGTGACGACGCGGCCGACGGCGCGGACGACGCCACCAGCCCGTACACCAACGGCCCCGACGGGGGCTGGGGCGGCGCGGGCTGGGTGGAGGAGCCCTCGGCGTACGCGGCGAGCGTGTACGACTCGCTCCGGGGCACCCCCAACCACGTGGACGTGCCCGTGATGGCCCGCAACACCGGCCTCAACGAGTCCGTCATCCGCCAGGTGAAGACGCACATGATGCGGCAGTTGCACGACGTGGTCGTCCGGCCCGGCGAGTGGAAGCGCGGTCTGTTCACGCCTCGCGACGACATCGCGGCCCTGTGGGACGGCGCCCGCAAGGGCACGCTGGACGCGGACCAGATCAGGGAATTCAGGAACCTGATGACACACGAGTACGTGGAGAGCCGGCTGATGAAGGGCGGCCTTCCGTACCTGCACGACCAGACGGGCCTGTGGCGGTACGGCGAGGACGGCGACTTCCAGGGCCGGAGGTCACCGAAGAGCCTTTCCGCGGCCGGTGCGCACGACCTGGCCCCCAACCCGGTGCGGGGTGGATTCGGTACGCAGTGGCAGAAGCTCGGCCTCAAGCACCCGAAGACCGTTCTCGCCGACGATTTGTCCAACATCGATGACTTCGTGAAGGATATTGTGCAGGAGCTGCGAGCCAAGGGGGTGAACGTGAAGTGACCGAGAGCCCTTCACGCCAGGTGCTGGAACGGCTGCGTGCCGTGGACTGGGCGGATGACCTCGCCGCGTCCGACCACGCCAACTCCCGCGCCCTGCTCATGCGTGAATACCTGCGCCGGGCGGCCCTGTGGGCCCGTGCCTACGGGGCGGAGGAGGCCTGGCCGTTCTTCGACATCGCGGAGCGTGTCGACGCGGAGGTCCCGACCCCGGCCGATGTCGCGGCCGAGCTCGAAGAAGCCCTGTCCGGGCTGGCACCCGCCTCGCTCAAGCGGACCTGCCGAGCGGCCGTCCGCTGGGCGGCGCTGCGTGACGCCCGTGACGACCTGCCCGCTGAGCTGCCGGACCCCTTCGAGCCCCTCCTGCTCTTCTACGAGCGGGGCGGTGGGTACTACCTCGAGGAGTACCTCGACCTCAACGGCGCGATGATCCGGCTCGGCACCGTGGAGAGCAACGCCTCCGCCACGCCGTTCCTGACCCTCGCCCCGGCCACGCTCGACGCACTGGACGCCGAGGGGCAGATCACCTACTACGCGAAGGTGAGCGAGGACCACCCCCGGCACAAGCCGCGCGGCATCGTCCGGCGTCGCATCGACGAGGACCAGACGTATGACGAGG
This sequence comes from Streptomyces sp. NPDC049837, assembly GCF_040674455.1. Lineage (NCBI taxonomy): Bacteria > Bacillati > Actinomycetota > Actinomycetes > Kitasatosporales > Streptomycetaceae > Streptomyces > Streptomyces sp. NPDC049837. The sequence goes on from NZ_JBFAMP010000004.1 coordinate 425,607, forward strand.
CCTTCACCAGGAACCTGCGCTGGGAGCCGACCGAGTACCTGAGGCTGTACGACCTCGGTCACAACGAGGTGGACCACGTCAAGATCACCGAGATCGAGGCCGCCGCGTTCATCGAATCGGCCACGGCGAGAATCCTCGGCTCTTCGTGAGCCCTCGCTGAGCCCTTTGTGAGCCGTGCGCTCGCGTGACCGCGCGTCGGTGAGCCGACCCCCCAAGTCAAGGAGTGGCCAGCGTGGTCACGCGCATACGGCGTCATGAGTTCCGCACGGACAACGCGGCCGAACTCATGGCCCCGGTCATCAAGGGCGCCCAGGACGTGCTCCAGCGGGTCGAGACGTCGGAGTCCGACCGTTTCGACGCGCTGGAGCGGACGCTGGCGGCCGCCAAGTGGCGGTGCCTGACCGACCCTGGGGTGGCGGAGTTCCCGGCCTGGGAGGCGTGGGTCACGGCCATGCAGACCGGGGCGGCGCTGTTCGACGCCGGGATGGCGGCCGAGGGGCGCGTGCCGTGCCGGATCGGGAGCATGGGGGAGGTGAGGCACCTCCCCGCGACCGGGCCGCGGGAGTACCTGCACGCGGGGAACTGGCTCACCGCGTACTACCTCGCGGTGATCTGCCGCGAGAACGAACGCGCCCACCGGCTGGCCCAGGTGCCCGTCTCCTTCCTCCGGGCGTCGGGTGCCGAGTTCGACGAGTACGTGTACCCCTGGGTGGAGACGCTCCAGCACGCCGGGTTCCAGCGGCCGGAGATGTGGGACACCCTGGTGGCGGCGGTGGACGGCACCGATCCCGAAGGCGTCCGGGTGGCGAGCCGGGAGCTGATGCTGAAGATCCTCTATCCGCCCATCGAGCTCTTCCACCGTTACCAGCGCGAGCAGGCCGAGGAGTTCAACAAGGCGCTGGCCGACGCCCTGACCTGGCACAAGGAGTACTGGACCGCGAACGAGGCACGGGCACTCAGCGGCGACGGCCTGGTGGCGCTCGGGCCGCTGGCCGTGGCCTGCATGGCGTACGACGCGGGTATGCCGGTCGAGGTCGAGTCCGAGTACCTGCCCAGGCACCTGCTCCAGCGCAGTTGGGTGGGCGAGTACGACACGGGCGCGGTCGCCCACGACCCCGGCCTGCCCGCCCTGACGACCCGTCAGGCCGACTACCTGCGCGACCTGGTGCGCCGGCACCACGCCGATCGTGGCACGCCCGTCACCGTCACCGGGGCCACCGTCCGTGCCGCGCAGGGCACCCAGAGCCTGCACAACCTCGCCGAGTACTGCCGGCGGGCCGACCCCCGGGCGTGGCCCGAGCTGGTGGACCGGCACCTCAGCGCTCTGGAGCGTGCCACGCACGCGAAGCCGGACGCGCCCGAGCGGGTGCTGGAGAACGCCTACCTCCGTCTCGTACCGGACGACGCCTTCCCGCCGGAGGTCGCGTCCTCGTTCCGTTACGCGCGGAAGATCGCGCCCGGGCTGCTGGAGACGTTGGCGCTGGACCTCCCGGAGACCGTACGCGTCCTGGACGACAAGGACGTGGCGCGCACCGGGCTGGAGGCGTTGCGGACCGCCGGACGCGCCAACCTGGTCGAGGAGCCCGTCGAGTACGACACCGTCCGCACGGAGAGCGGCGCGACCCTGCATGTCGTGTCGGGCGAGTCGATGTTCGTCGCCAGCAAGGCGCTGGTCCTCGGCGAGCTCGCGCGTGCCGTGACCGGGCGTGAACTACCGGCCGAGGGAGCGTTGTTCACCGTGCCGAGCCGGCACTACCTCGCCTTCCACCCGCTGGAGGACCGGCAGGTGGTCGGCGCCGTCAACGACCTGGCCGCCTTCGGCCTCGGCGCCCACAACGACAACCCGGGCCCGCTGTCGCCGCGGCTGTACTGGTGGCATGAGGGCGCCATCACCTGCCTCACGCACATCGACGAGGCGACGCGTTCCTTCTCGGTCGAGCCGCCCGACGAGCTGATGGCCATCATGCGGCGCCTGCACACCGCCTAGGACGGCCACACCGTCCGCCCGTCGCGGACCACCAGCGAGTCCGGCTGCTCACAGTCGTAGAACCGGATCCACCCCACGTGGACGGAGCCGTCGAACCGGGTGTGGCGGTCGGTGGCCCTGGCCGCCAGCCAGGCGATGAGGTCGCCGACCTCGTCGTACTGGTCGGGGTGGATCTCCTGGCGGACGGTGAGCGCCCAGCCCCCGGCGCGGCGCGGGGCGAGCACGGAGGTGAGCGCGCCGCCCACCTTCCATGCCTCGCCGTGGTGCCCGAGGAGCGAGCCGGTCTCCACCGTTCCAGGCGAAGGGTCCAGGCCGAGGTGCCGGCGCAACTCGCCGAGTTCACCGTCGGAGAGGTCGTCCCGGAGGTCCATGGCGATGGAGATTTCGTAGACGTCGGCCATGGAGGCACCGTATCGGCGGCCACAGTCGGCCGCCGCGTCAGTGCGCTCCGCTGAGCTCTCCCGTGAGCTTGCCGTGCAGGTGGGCACTGGGCGCGTTGAGGCCGGTGATCTCGACGGTCTTGCCGCGCTGGGCGTACTTGGTCTCGATGGCGTCGAGCGCGGCGACGGAGGAGGCGTCCCAGATGTGCGCCGCGGCGAGGTCGATGACGACCTTGTCGGGGTCGCCGGCGTAGTCGAACTGTCCGACCAGGTCGTTGGAGGAGGCGAAGAACAGCTCACCGGTGACCCGGTAGACGACGGTCGTGCCGTCCGGGTCGGTCACGGCGGTGACCTCCGCGAGGCGGGCGACGCGCTTGGCGAAGATGACCATGGCGGTGACCGAGCCCACGACGACGCCGATGGCGAGGTTGTGCGTGGCCACGACGCACGCGACGGTGACGACCATGACGGTGATCTCCCCGGCGGGCATGCGCCTCAGCGTCTTCGGGGCGACGGAGTGCCAGTCGAAGGTCGCGAACGTCACCATGATCATGACGGCGACGAGGGCGGCCATCGGGATGTCGGAGACCACCGGGCCGAAGACGATGCACAGCACCATCAGGAAGGCGCCGGCCACGAAGGTCGAGACGCGGGTGCGGGCGCCGGACACCTTCACGTTGATCATGGTCTGGCCGATCATGGCGCAGCCGCCCATGCCGCCGAAGAAGCCGGTGACGATGTTGGCGATGCCCTGGCCGATGGACTCGCGGGTCTTGTTGGAGTGGGTGTCGGTGATGTCGTCGACCAGTTGGGCGGTCATCAGCGACTCCATCAGGCCGACCAGCGCCATGGCGAAGGCGTACGGCGCGATCGTCGTCAGGGTGTCCATCGTGAACGGCACGTCCGGCAGGCCCGGCACCGGCAGCGAGGACGGCAGGGCGCCCTTGTCGCCCACGGTCGGCACCGCGATGGCCGCGCCGACCGTGATCACGGTGAGCACGACGATCGAGACGAGCGGTGCCGGGACGACGGTGGTGACCTTCGGGAAGAACACCATCAGGGCCAGGCCCGCCGCGATCAGCGGGTACACCGCCCACGGCACGTTCCGCATCTCCGGCACCTGGGCCATGAAGATCAGGATCGCGAGGGAGTTGACGAACCCGACCATCACCGAGCGCGGGATGAACCGCATCAGCCTCGCCACGCCCAGCGCCCCGAGCACGATTTGGAAGACGCCCGCGAGGACGACGGCGGCGACCAGGTACCCGAAGCCGTGCTCACGGTTCAGCGGCGCGATCACCAGCGCGACGGCGCCGGTCGCGGCGGAGATCATCGCGCGCCGTCCGCCGACGACCGCGATGGTCACGGCCATGGTGAACGACGCGAACAGGCCGATCGCCGGGTCGACACCGGCGATGATCGAGAACGAGATCGCCTCGGGGATCAGCGCGAGCGCGACCACCAGCCCGGCCAGCACCTCGGTGCGCCACACCTTCGGATCGGCGAGCCAGTCGGGACGCAGGGCACGCAGCCGGGCGGCGGGGGACACAGCGGAGGAGGACACGGAAGCAGAACCTGTCGTACGGGGCGATGGCGAAGCCCGGGCCGGGGGTGCCGCACGTCTTCGTGCGGGAAGCGGCCGGGACGGGATGCCACCGGGCGCGCGGGATCGGTGCGGGGTGGTACGGGCGGTACGGGCCCCCGACCCCGCCGGGTCCGGAACCCCACCCCTCCCACCGGGCCCGTCAACTCTACCCGCGCCCCCGTGCCCGCCCCGGGGGTCGAACGCGTGGTGTGCGGCACGGCACGCCGCAGGCCCCCACCGGAGCGGGGGCCTGCGGGCGGGCGGATCCTCAGCAGTACTTCGACGAGCCGGTGGCGTTCCACGAGCACGAGTCGACGAGGGTGCCCGACGCCTTGCGCAGGTAGGCGGTGTCACCGTCGTTGTTCCACACGTACGCCGCCCGGCCCCAGTAGCGGTGCCCCGCGGTGTTGCTGCCCCGGCCGGTGTGGACCGTCACGTACCGCTTGGCGCCGATCGTGCCGCTGAAGGTGTACGTCCAGCCGGCCCGGTCCTTCAGCTTCCAGTTGCTGATGGAAATCGCGGACGAGCTGGAGTTGTAGAGCTGCACCCACTCGGCGTTCAGCGACGTGTTGGAGCGGTCGTCGGTGCCCGGCGAGTTGTAGTACACGCGGTAGATGCTCACCCCGCCCGCCGCCTGGGCGGGAGCGGCGGTCAGCAGACCACCGGCGACGGCGGTGGCCACGACGGCGGCCGAGACAGCGAAACGAACCTTCACAAGCCCTCCCCAAGGTGAACCGTGCGTTCACGCGGAGGAAGTACAACATATGTTGATGTTGTTACCGGCTGGTTTTGTCACTCCCGCCCCGGCGCGGGCGGTGCCGTCTCGTTCCGGGGGTGGGGCGCGCGTAGCGTGGGGCGTTCGATTGGACGCGACTCCGCGGGAGGCGGCGCTGATGCGTGATCAGGAGCCTGTGGTGATAGACCCGACCGGCAGCGACATACACGGGGAGGCCGCGCGGTTACGTGAGCGGGGGCCCGTGGCGCGGGTCGTGCTGCCCGGTGGGGTGGAGGCGTGGGCGGTCAGCGGTCCCGGGGTGCTGAAGCGGCTGCTCACCGATCCGCGGGTCTCCAAGGACCCGCACCGGCACTGGCCGACCTGGATCAACGGCGGGATCTCGCCGGAGTGGCCCCTGTACACCTGGGTCGCGGTGCGGAACATGTTCACCGCGTACGGGAGCGAGCACAAGCGGCTGCGCACGCTGGTCGCCAAGGCGTTCACCGCGCGCCGGACCGCCGCTCTGCGGCCGCGCGTGGAGGAGATCGCCGCGGGCCTGCTCGACCGTATCGCCGAGGCGGGCTGGCGGGACTCGGTCGTGGACCTGCGGGAGGCGTACGCGTACCCGCTGCCCATCCAGGTGATCAGCGAGCTGTTCGGCCTTCCCGAGGAGAAGGGGGAGGAGCTGCGGTCCATCGTCGACAGCCTCTTCCACACCTCCGCCGACCCCGAGGAGGTCACCGGCACCTACACCCGGCTCTACGCCGTCATGGGCGAACTCGTCGCCGCCAAGCGCCGGTCGCCCGCCGACGACATGACCAGCGCCCTGATCGCGGCGCGTGACGACGAGGGCGACACCCGGCTCAGCGAGCAGGAACTGCTCGACACCCTGGTGCTCATGATCGGCGCCGGTCACGAGACCACGGTCAACCTCATCGACAACGCCATCCACGCCCTGCTCACCCACCCCGAACAGCTCGCCCTCGTCCGGGAGGGCCGCGCCTCCTGGGACGACGTGATCGAGGAGACGCTGCGCTCCGACGCGCCGGTCGCCAGCCTGCCGCTGCGGTACGCGGTCGAGGACATCGAGCTGGACGGACTGGTCATCCGCCAGGGCGACGCCATCCTGGCCGCGTACGCCGCCGCCGGGCGTGATCCCGAGCGGTACGGGAAGGACGCCGACCGTTTCGACGTCACCCGGGCCGACAAGGAGCACCTGGCCTTCGGCCACGGGGTCCACTACTGCCTGGGTGCCCCGCTGGGCCGCATGGAGGCACGCATCGCGCTGCCGGCGCTCTTCGAGCGGTTCCCGGACATGGTGTTGGCCGTGCCGCCGGAGGAGCTGCGGCCGGTGGACTCCTTCATCTCCAACGGGCACGGTTCGCTGCCCGTACGGCTGGGTTCGCGCGCCGGCGGCGTGTAGAGCGCGGCGGCGCGTGGCGCGGCACGGATGATGGCCGCGACCTGGTCGTCTGTCACGGCCGCGTACGCAGGCGGCGGCGGGGGCAGGCGTGCGCGGCCGCGAGCAGCGCCTGCACGCGGTCGCCGAACTCGGCGGCCTCGCGCAGCGCCGGGGTGAAGGGGAGACGTACGTCGTGGTGGGCGCGGGCGTGTTCGAGCCGGAGCGTGACCCCGTACCGGTCGAGGGCCAGCGGGACCACGCGCCGGACGCCGTGCAGGTGGCGCGGCTCCACCAGCCGGGCCAGGCGGGCCACCGCGTCGGGGTGGTCGTCGGTCAGGTGGAGGAGCAGTGCCGCCTCGTGACCCGCCAGCGGATCCGGTGCGGCGAGGACGAGTTCGTCAAGGCCCACGAAGACGACGTCGTCACCCGTGTGGAGGGTGACGCGCACGGGGTCCAGGCGCAGCGCGACGCCGCCCCGGCCGGCCTCCGCCCGGGCCTCCGCCCCGCGCCGGGCCCGGGTCAGCCACCCGGAGAGCGTCACCCGGGCCCGTACCCGGTCCCGGACGGCGGTCGGTGCCACATCGGTGAACTGGAGCATGGCGGCCAGGTCGCCCCCGGGCGCGCCGGCCACCGCCGCGGCGAGGTGCCCGTCGGCCGGCAGACGCAGCGTCAGCCGGCCCCGCTCGTCGAGGCGGTGGACACCGGCCAGGTCGCAGCGGTACCCGTGCGTGATCACCGTCAGCGACCGCGCGGCGGAGAGCACGGAGCGGACCCGTTCCGCGTCCGTCGGCTCGGGTGTGCGGGCATCGGGGACACCGCTCATCATCACTCCTCACTTAGGTAAGCCTTGCCTAAGCTACCGGACGCCGGCCCGGCACCGCCACCACTGCGCCGGGATCACCGGCCGTACCCGTGGATGTTCGGCCGGATCGTCGTACAACCTCCACGGCGGGTGGGCGGTCATAGCGTCAGAGCGATCAGAAGTTCGACAGGGAGCTGACATAGACATGACCGCCCGCAGGAAGAGACGTACGGGATGGATACTCGGGTCCGCCGTCACCGCGCTCGCGGTGACCGGACTCGCACCGGTCCCGTCCGCGGCGGCGGCGGAACCGTCGCCGACGGGTGAGGCCGTCATCACGCTCGGCACCTACAACGGCCGCAATGCGAAGCCGGAGCAGATCGCCCTGGGCGGTGGCCGGCTCACGGTGACCGGCTGGCCGGAGCCCGAGACGGGGCGCGCCCTGTACGAGTACGACCTGCCCGCCCACGGCAGCGTCCAGCCCGGCCCCCGGCGGCTCGCCGAGCGCAACTTCTGGATGAACTACCCCTGCGACGGCGGCAACTCCGACCAGTTCTGCAGCGAGTTCGACTCCCGCCTCTGGGCCCTCGGCGACGGGCGCGTCGGCTACCACGCGCCGGACTTCGGCGGCCAGTACGCCTCGGGCGGACAGGTGCCGTACAGCAGCCTCGGGCTCGGCTACTGGCACCCCGCGGGCGGCGACTTCGTGGCCGGCGCGGCCGGGCAGTACGTCATCGTCAACAACTCGGAGAAGCGCCAGCAGCTCATCGGCTCGTTCGACAAGGCCGACGCGGGCGAGGGGAGCCTGGTGCACTCCCGGCCCATCACGGCGTCCTCCGTCTGGGGCGACAGCCTGTGGCAGCCGGGCACGGCGGCGGGCACCGTCAACTCGTACAACCTGCGGACGAAGACCACCACGCCCGACATCGACGTCGACCCCGGATCGGACTGCGTGCCCGACTCGTTGCAGGCGGTCGGGCGCTGGCTGTACTGGCACTGCTTCGAAGAGGGCCGGGCCGGGGTCTGGGACCACCGGAAGGCGAGCGGCATCCCGGTGGCGGCGAAGACCTGGGAGCAGATCGGTGACGGCTTCCTGGTCGGACAGTCCGGCGACGGTGAGCTGCGGCTGCTGGACTTCCACCGGGGCGCCGGTGAGACGCCGTCCGAGCGGGTGCTGGCGCAGCGGCCGTCGATCTCCCAGTGGACGGTCGACAAGTACGGCGGCCACGTGGCGTACGTCGACGAGGAGAACCGCATCCGGATCGTGCCGGTGGACGTGCCGCGCTCGCCGGTCACCGCCCTCGACACGCGCACGGACACCACGCTGGACCTGCGTCCCGGGGCGAAGACGGTGTGGAGCGGCCAGTGGCGGCTGAGCCGCCCGGCGGCCTCCTGGACGCTGATCTTCCGGGACAGCCACGGCAACGTGTCGCGGAAGCTCACCGGTACGGGGCGGGACGGTGCCGCGATCCGCGCCACGTGGGACGGCCGCACCGACGACGGCAGGCTCGCGCCGGGCAGGCAGCACCGGTGGGACCTGATCGTCGACCCGGGCGACGGCACCCCGCACCAGTACGTCAGCAAGGGCACCACGATGGTGGTGGGCGGCCGGTCCGTGCACCGCGACGCCGACGGCGACGGGCTCGGCGAGTACTACGCCATGACCAGTGGCGGCAAGCTCTCCGTGCACTACCTCGGCACGAACACGGGAACGTACGTGCACCAGGGATGGGACCCGGCGACTCGGTTCGTCCCGTTCGGCGACATCGACGGCGACGGCTGCGACGACATGCTGCTGAAGAGCACCGACGGCCTGCTGTGGCGGGCCGCCGGAAGCTGTGACGGCCACTACACTCCGGTCGACTACGCCACCCCGCACGTGCAGATCGGCAAGGGCTGGAACTCGTTCGACGCCATCACCACGCCCGGCGACATGACGGGCGACGGCCGGCCGGACCTGCTGGCCCGCCAGACCACCACCGGTTACCTGTTCCTCTACCGGTCGAACGCGTCCGGCGGCCTGGACGCCGCCGTCCGCGTCGGCACGGGCTGGAAGGGCTACCGCCTGATCGGCGCGGGTGACATCGACGGCGACGGGAACGGCGACCTGCTGGCCCGCGACAGCTCGGGCGAGCTGTGGCGCTACAGCGGCACCGGGAAGGGCACCTTCAAGCCCCGGGCCCTGGTGTTCCGCGACTGGGGCGCCGGACGCACCGACATCATCGGCGTCGGCGACGTCAACGGCGACGCTCTTCCGGACCTGCTGTCGCGTGACACCAGCGGCAAGCTGCTGCGCAACAAGGGCAACGGAAAGGGCTCGTTCGGAGCGACGGTCACCATTTCCACGGGCTGGCAGAACTACCGCGGCCTGTACTGACCGCACGCCGTCGCGGGGTGGCGCTCTACGTCGTGCACGGCCTACGCCGTGCACGACGTACGCGGCGGACGGCAGCGGGGGCAGACGCCGCTGAGTTCGAGGGTGTGCTCCACCCCGTCGAACCCGGACGTCTCGGCGAGGCGTTCGGCCCACTGCTCGACGACATCGGTGTCGACGGCCTGACTGCGGCCGCACCGACGGCAGATGAGGTAGTGCCGGTGGCCGGCCGTCGGCCGCCACCGGTACAGCCGCTCGCCGTCCGCGTCCCGCACCGTGTCGAGCCGGCCGTCGCGGTCGAGCGCCTGGAGGGTGCGGTACACGGTGCTCAGGCCGACTTGGAGGCCGGCACCGGCCATCCGGGCGTGCAACTGCTGTGCCGAGACGAAGTCCTGGCACGCGTCGAGGGCTTCCAGGACGTCGGCACGCTTCTGCGTCGAGCGCGTGCCCACCCGCGCCCTCGCCGCATCCGCCATCTCCGACCTCCCGTTGGCCTCGGATTCCCTCGGTGGGAGATGCTAAATGACAATGATTGCCAGATCCATGAGGGGTGCTCGCTAGGCTGCGCGTATGAGCCTTCATGTGGTCATAGGATTCGGGCCCGCCGGAGCGGCGACCGCGCGGCAGTTGGTCGAGAAGGGCCATGAGGTACGGGTCGTCACCACGTCCGGCCGGAGCCCGGAGCCGGGCATCGAGCACCTCGCGCTGGACGCGACGGACAGCGAGCGGCTCACCGAGGCGGCACGCGGCGCGGCCGCGATCTACGGCTGTGCCGCACCGCCCTACCACCGCTGGGCGAGCGGCTTGCCACCGCTGGCCTCGTCGCTCCGCGCCACGGCCGAGGCGACCGGCGCGGTCCTGGTCATGCTGGGCAACCTCTACGGCTACGGCCCGGTGGACGGACCCATGACCGAGGAGCTGCCGCTCGCGGCGACCGGCACCAAGGGGCGGGTGCGCGCCGCCGCGTGGGAGCAGGCGCTGGAGCTCCACGAGCAGGGCCGTATCAAGGCGGTCGAGGTACGGGCCTCGGACTTCTTCGGCCCCGGTGTCACCGACGGCGGGCACCTGGCCGCGCGCGTCGTGCCACAACTGCTGCGCGGCAAGCCCGTCTCCACGCTCGGTGACCCCGACGCGCCGCACAGTTGGAGCTACCTCCCCGATGTGGCCAGGGCCCTGGTCGAGGCCGCGGGCACGGAACGCGCCTGGGGGCGGGCCTGGCACGTCCCGACCGAACCCCCGCTGTCCGTACGCGAGATGGTCGGCCGCCTCGCCGCCGAGGCCGGGACGGGGCCGGTCCGGGTGCGAAGGCTGTCGCCTGCCGTGCTGCGGGTGGTGTCGCTGTTCTCTCCGCTGATTCGCGAACTGGCCGAGATCCGCCACCAGTTCGACCGCCCCTTCGTGGTCGACTCCAGCGCGTACGAGGCCGAATTCGGGGTACGGGCCACCCCCGTCGAGGAGCAGGTCAAGGCGACGGTGGACTGGTGGCGGGAGCGGACGGCCACCACGGGGTGACCCGCTAGCGCGTCACCAGCGTGACTTCGGTGGCCTTGACGCTGGTGAAGACCGGTGTGCCGTCGGTGAGGCCCAGGTCCGCCGCGGCCGCCGGGGTGATCTCGGCGACGAGGTCGGGGGCGTGGTCGGAGGTGACGAGGACCCGCATCCGGCTGCCGACGGCGGTGAGTTCGCGTACGGTGCCGGGCCAGGTGTTGCGGGGGCTGCCGGTGGGCCTGTCGCGGTGGAGCGAGACGGCCTCGGGGGCGATCACCGCGAGCGCCTCCGTGCCGGGCGGGACGGGGTCGGCGGCGATGACGGCGGTGCCCCCGGCGAGGGCGAGCCCGTCGGCGGTGGCGGTGCCCGGCCAGGCGTTGCGGCCGAGCATGCGGGCGACCCAGGGGGAGCGGGGGTGCCGGGTGACCTCGGCCGGGACGGCGTCCTGGACGGCGCGGCCCGCTTCGAGGACGAGCACCCGGTCGGCGAGCGAGACGGCTTCCACCGGGTCGTGGGTGACGATCAGGCAGACGCCGCCGAAGCCGTCGAGGTGGCGGCGCAGGGTGTGGCGGACGTGGGCGCGGGTGGACTGGTCGAGCGCCGCGAGCGGCTCGTCGAGGAGCAGCAGCCGGGGGCGGGCGGCGAGCGCGCGTGCCAGGGCGACGCGCTGGGCCTGGCCGCCCGAGAGCTGGGCGGGGCGCCGGTGGGCGAGGTGGCCGACGCCGAGGCGGTCGAGCCACCGCTGGGCGGCGGCCCGTGCCTCGGCGCGGGGCACGCCCTGGGTGCGCAGCCCGTACGCGGTGTTGGCGAGGGCGGTCAGGTGCGGGAACAGGGCGCCGTCCTGCGGGACCCAGGCGACACCGCGCCGGTGGGGCGGCAGGGCGGTGACGTCGGTGTCGCCGAGCCGGAGGCGGGCGTGGGCGCGGTCGGTGAGGGCGAGCAGGGCGCGCAGGAGGGTGGTCTTGCCGGCGCCGTTGGGCCCGACGACGGCGATGGTGGTGCCCGGGTCGGCGTCGAGGACCAGGTCGTTGAAGCCGGTGACCTCGGCGTGCAGGGCCCAGCGGTGGACCTCGGCGTCGGGTGCGGGTGCGGGTGCGGCGGCGAGGGGCGGCGCGGTGCCGTCCCGGTCCGGTGCGGTGCCGTCCCGGTCCGGGCGGGTGCCGTCCCGGTCCCGTGCGGTGCCGTCCCGGTCCGGCGGGGGCTCCTCGGCCGTGGGCGCCGCGCCTCCGGGCGCCGTGGTGAAACGGCCGCGCAGCGCGACGAGTACGGCCATGGCGATGACGAGCAGCAGCAGGGAGACGGAGGTGGCCGCCTCCGGCTGCTCCTGGAGCAGCAGGTAGACCTGGAGGGGGAGCGTCTGGGTGGTGCCCGGCAGGTTGCCCGCGAAGGTGATGGTGGCGCCGAACTCGCCGAGCGCCCGCGCCCACGTCAGCGCGGCACCCGCCGCCAGCCCGGGCGCCACCATCGGCAGCGTCACCGTGCGGAACACCCGGAACGGCGAGGCGCCCAGGGAGGCCGCGGTCTCCTCGTACCGCTCGCTCAGCCCGGCGAGCGCCCCTTCCAGGCTGATGACCAGGAACGGCATGGCGACGAAGGTGGCCGCGACGACCGCGCCGGAGGTGTGGAACGGCAGCGTGATGCCGAACCAGTCCTCCAGCCACGGCCCCAGCAGCCCCCGGCGGCCGAACCCGAGGAGCAGCGCGACGCCGCCCACGGTGGGCGGCAGCACCATCGGCAGCAGCACCAGCGACCGGACGAGCGCCTTGCCGGGGAAGGAGACCCGTGCCAGCAGCCACGCGAGGGGCACGCCCAGCAGCACGGACAGCCCGAGCGCCCAGAAGGACACGACGAGGGACAGCCGGAGCGCTTCGAGGGACTGCTCGGTGCCCAGGTGCTCGCCCAGGTCGCCCCACGACGTACGGGCCAGGATGCCGATCAGGGGCAGCAGCAGGAACGCGACCGCCAGCAGCGCGGGCAGCGCCAGGGCGACGGGCGTGCGGCGGTGCGGGCGGAAGCGTTTCATCGGTGACTCCTGCTGTCCGGCGTTACGGCTTCTGGAAGCCCGCGTCCCGGAGGATCTTCTGACCCTCGGGACCGGACAGCCACGACACGAACGCGGCGGCCGCCTCGGCGTGGCGGGAGTCCTTCAGCGTGGCGGCCGGGTACTCGGCGATGGCGTTCTGGGCGTCGGGGATGGTGACGGCGTCGACCTTGTCCGGGGTGCTTGCGGCGTCCGTCCGGTAGACGAGACCGGCGTCGGCCTCGCCCAGCTCGACCTTGCTGAGAACGGCGCGGACGCTCGGCTCCTGGGAGACCGGCTTCACCGTGATCTTCCGCGCGTCGAGGATCTTCTCGCTGTACTTGCCGGCCGGTACCTCGGGCGCGGCCAGCACGACCTTCAGCTTGGGGTCGCCGAGGTCATCCAGGGCGTCGACCTTCTTCGGGTTGCCCTCGCCGGTGACGATGACGAGGCGGTTCTTCGCGATGACGGCCGGTGTGCCGGTCTCGCCCTTCACGCCGTCCATGCTCCTGGTGTCCGCGGTGACCAGCACGTCGGCGGGTGCGCCCTGCCTGACCTGGGAGACCAGCTCCTGGGAGCCGGCGAAGGAGAACGTGATGCGCGTGCCGGGGTGGGACTTCTCGTACGCGGCGCCCGCGACCCGGAAGGCGTCGGTGAGCGACGCGGCGGCCAGCACGGTCAGCTCGGCCTTCGGCGCGGAGCCGGCGCCCTTGGAGGCCGCGTCGGTGCCGTCGTCCGTACCGCCGCCGCCACCGCAGGCGGCCAGCGGTACGAGGAGCGCGGCGGTGAGGACCGCGGCGGCGGCACGGCGCCGGGCGAGGGGCTGGGGCATGGCGGTTGGCTCCTGGTCGGTGTCGGGGGCGGTCGCTGTCAGGGGCGGTCGATGTGCACGTTGGTGGACTTCACGCGGGCGGTGGCCTGCATGCCGACCTCCAGCCCCAGTTCCTCGACAGCCTCCCGGGTGAGCAGGGAGACGAGCCGGTGCGGCCCGGCCTGGATCTCGACCTGGGCGGCGACGTCGCCGAGCTTGACGGCGGTGACGATGCCGGGGAAGGCGTTGCGGGCCGTGGTGTAGGGGCCGTCGTCGTCACCCGGGGTTCCCTGGGCGACCTCGATGGAGAACGCGGCCAGGTCCCGGCCGTCGATGAGGCGGCGCCCCGCCTCGTCGCGATGGGTCGCGATCCGTCCGGCGTCCGCCCAGCGGCGCGCGGTGTCGGGACTGACGCCCAGCAGCCGCGCCGCCTGACCAATTGTGTAGGACTGCATGTGCGCCACGCTAGGGCTGTTCGGCTCGCAGATGCAATTGTCTGAGGCTTCCTCCATGGCAGATGCGAGGTCCTCGGATGAACGCCCAAGGATCGACGGGCAGCGGGCCGCCCGGCTGCCTAGCATGGGATGAGGCGATCGTCCCGAGCGGTCAGGGTGTTCCGAATGACGCGGCGACTTCTGGGGCGGGAGCGTGAACAGGGGCGTTTGCGCGAGGCCCTCGCCCGGGTACCGGGCGGTGACGGCGGGCTGTGGCTCGTCGAGGGGGACGCGGGGGCCGGCAAGACGACGCTGGTCGAGTCCGTGCTCTCCGCCCTCCCGTCGGCATGGCGGGTGATGCGGGGTGGCGGGCCGGGCAGTGGGGTGCCGTACGGGCCGCTCGGGACCGCGTTCGGCGGTCATGTGCCGGGAGCGGAGGGGGCCGGGCGCGACGTACCGGCGGCCGTGAGGGAGGCGTTCGAGCGCCTGGCGCGGGACCGTCCCACGGTGGTGTTCCTCGACGACCTCCAGTGGGCGGACGCCGCGACGCCGGCCGTGCTGGGCGCCTGGGCGGCGCCGCGGGCCGGGCTGCCGCTGCTGGTGATCGGGGCGTACCGCAGTGACGAACTGCCGCGCGGCCACCCCGTGCGCGACCTGCGGTCCACGCTGCGGCGGGCCCCGGGAGGCAGGGACCGGCAGGTGCGGCTGGGGCCCCTGGGACCGGAGGACAGCGCTGCGCTGGTGCGGCGCGTGCTGGGGGAGGCGGCCGCGCGGGACGTCGTGGACACCGTGGTGCGCCGCGCCCGCGGTGTGCCGTTCTACCTGGAGGAGCTCGCGGCGGCGGTCGCCGAATCCGGGAGCGCCGAGGTGGTGCCCGAGTCGGTCAGCGACGCGGTGGTGCAGCGCGTGGCCAGGACGTCGGAGCCGGCGCGCGCGGTCGCGCAGGTGGTGGCCGTGGGCGGGGCGGTACCGCTCGACGTACTGGCCGGGCTCGGTGCGGAGGAGACGGCGGTCGAGGAGCTGTTCGACGCCGGTGTGCTGGTGGAGCATCCGGGCGACGCCACCGCCGCCGGTGCGGGCGGGGAGCAGCAGGCCGTCTTCCGCCACGCCCTGATGGGGGAGGCGCTGTACGCGGCGACTCCCTGGGCGCGTCGGCGTCGGCTCCATGCCGCGCTGGCCCAGGCCCTGGAAGCACGCGGTGAGCCGCCCGCCCTGGTGGCCGCTCACTGGGAGAGGGCCCACGAGCCGGGGCGGGCCCGGCCGTTCCTGCAGGCCGCCGCCGAGGCCGCGTGCAGGGTGCACGCCTACCGCGACGCCAAGGACGCGCTCGGCCGGGCGCTCGCCCTGTGGCCCCCGGGCGCGGACGGCGCGGCCCGGCTGCGGGCCCTGGACCGGCTGGCCGAGTGCGCCGAGCGCTGCGGCGACACCGCCGGGGCGGCCCGGGCCTGGGAGGAGGTGGCGGCCGCGTACCGGGCCATGGGGGACCACGCCGGGCTGGCCCGGGTCAGCCGGTGCCTGGCGGGCGTGTACGAGCTGGCGGACGACTGGCCGCGGGCCCTCGCGGCCCGGTACGCGGCCGTCGAGGAGTACACCCGCACCGGCCGGCGGGCCGACGCCGCGGCGGAGCGGCTGGCGGCGGCCTCCCACCTGCACTCCGCCGGCGACCTCACCGGGGCGATGCGGCTCGTACGCGAGGCGTGGACGGACATCGACGCGGCGGCGCGCGACACCAAGGCACCCGACGCGGCGGCACCCGACGTGGCGGCCGGGCTGCGCGCCCGCGCGATGGGCGTGGAGGGCCTGATCAGGACCAAGCTCGGCGAGGGAGCGGCCGGCACCGAGCTGACCCGCAAGGCTCTCGACCTCGCCCTGAGCCGTGGCCTGGACTCCCTCACCGCCGACATCTACTACCTGTACGCCGACGCCCTCGAACAGCGCGCCGACTATCCGGCCGCCCTGGACGCCTGGACCGACGCGCTCACCTTCTGCCGCACCCGGGGCCTGGACGCCGACGCCCACGTCTGCCTGGCCTGCCTGACCCCCGCGCTGCGCCACACCGGCCAGTGGGACCGCGCGCTCCAGGCCGCTCATGAGGTGCTCGCCCGGGACGACGCCCCCGAAGTGGCGCGCATGGTGGCCGCCGGCGAGATCGGGCTGATCCTCGCGAACCGGGGAACGACGGCATCGGCACGCCGCCATCTCGCCCGCGCCGGGGCGTACGCGCGGGTCCACGAGCTGTTCGGGCTGGAGATCGACACCGACTGGGGCCTGGCCAGGGCCGACGCGCTGGACCACGACGACACCAGCGCCACCGCACGGCTGCGGGAACTCGCCGCCCGCTGCCTGGCCCGCGACGAGCGCCACTACTCCGTGGCCGCGCTGCGCTGGGCCTCGACGTACTTCGCCCGCCACGAGCACCCCGGCGACCTCGGCGCGTGCACGGACGCCCTGGCCCGTATCGCCGCCGCCACGGGCACCGCCGAGGCGACCGCCGCCCTGGCGCACGCCCTGGCGGAGGCGGCCCTGCTGGAGGGCGACGCCCGCCGGGCCGCCGACCTGTTCGAGCGCGCGCTCGGCTTCCTGGGCGCTGTCGCGCTGCCGCCCGAAACCGCCGAGACGCAAGCGAGGGCCGGGGTCGCCCTGGCCGCCGCCGGTGACCGGACGAAGGCGGTCGAGCGCCTCGTCGGCGCGTACCACACGGCACGGGCCCTCGGCGCCCGTCCGCTGGCCACCACGGCGGTCCGGGAGCTGGAGGCGCTCGGCGAGGACGTACGCGTACGCCACCGGCGCAGTGACACCGCCCGGCTCACGCGGCGTGAGGGCGAGGTCCTGCGCCTCGTCGCGGCCGGGCTCACCAACGCCGAGATCGCCGGCCGGCTCTTCCTCAGCACCCGGACCGTCGACATGCACGTCCGCAACCTGCTGGCGAAGCTGGGCTGCCACACCCGTACGGAAGCGGTGCGGAGAGCCGAGGAACTGGCCGTCCTCACCACCGTGGCCTGAGCGCACCGGACCGGCCCCGCGAATACGGCAATTCTGCCGTTCCTGCCGCACGGCCTCCTCCATAGATTCGGTGCGTGACCAGGATTCGGTGCCTGACCAGGAGGAGTGAGGAACATGGAGACCAGGACGACGACCATCGAAGACACCACCGCGATGTGGAAGCGCGAGCCGGACCGGGCACGGAGCGCCCCGGCCGCAACCGCGCGCGTGGAGGACGGCCAGGCCGCGATACAGACCGGCCCCTTCACCCTCCGCGCCGACCTGCCCGCACCGCTCGGCGGCACCAACCAGGCGCCCAGCCCGACCGCGCTGCTGCTCAGCGCGCTCGCCGGCTGTGCCGTCGCCTTCGTGTACGACACGCTCGGCCCCCAGCTCGGCGTGCGGATCGACGGCGTGGAGGCGACCGCGCGCTGCGCCGCGGACGCGCGTGGCCTGCTGGGCATGGACGGTGCGGAGCCCGATCTGCGGGAGCTGGCCGTGGACATCACGGTCGACTGCCCGGACGGCGAGGAGGCCGTCGCCGAAGTCGCCCGCGTCTGGCGGGAACGCTGCCCCATCTACCTGGCGCTCCAGCGCCCCACCGACGTGGCCGTCCACTTCCGCGCGGCGGCCTGAAGGAGGCGGGTCATGTCACTGATGGAGTCACTCCGGCCCGGCATCCACCCCCGCAAGGCCACGCCGGACGAAACCGGGCCCATCGCCCGGACGCTCGCGTCGGCGTTCTTCGACGACCCGGTGATCGGCTGGGCCTGGACGGACGCCGAAAGGCGCCGGCGGATCCTCCCGGACTTCTTCGAGCTCTGGGTCGCCGGCTGCATGGAACACGACGAGGTCTACACGACCCCCGACCTCGCCGGCGCCGCCCTGTGGATGCCGCCGCACGTACAGCAGGCGTTCGACGACAGGGCCGACGCCTTCGCCGCCGACGTCGAACGGGCGTCCCGCGAATTCGCCCCCGCCGTCCTGGAGTTGCTCACCCTCCTCGACGACCACCACCCGCACGAGCCCCACTACTACCTGCCCATCATGGGCACCCGCCCGGACCGCCAGGGCCACGGCATCGGCGCGGCACTCCTCGACACGGTGCTGGACCAATGCGACCGCGAGGGGCTGCCCGCCTACCTGGAGGCCACCAGCACCCGCAACCAGTCCCTCTACGCCCGCCACGGCTTCCACTCCACCCGCGACCTCCCCCTCCCCAACGGCCCCACGCTCCACGCCATGTGGCGCGAGCCGAGCACCTGACGGCCGGGGGCGCCGCCCGTGTGTCAGTGGTAGGCGTGGACGACCGCGTGGCCCTTGCCGCGGCCGATCATCCACTTGTTCACCGGCGTCGTGATGAGGAAGGCGACGGCGAAGCCGCCCAGCAGCGCCGACCAGAACAGCCCGTCCGAGAGGTGGGCGTCCAGGGCGCCGGGGGTGAGCGCGATGATGAGGTTGTCCACCAGTTCCATGATGGCGATGGACACGGTGTCGGCGGCGAGGGCGACGCGGATCGCGGCCTTCAGGCTCAGGCCCGCCTTGAGCACGGCGTACAGGGTGAAGGAGTAGCCGAAGAGGAACGCCAGGGCGATCGCCAGGACCATGGTCGGGACGTTGCTCCAGAGCAGCGCGGTGCCGATCACCATGCCCAGGATCTCGCCCAGCGCGCAGCCGGTCAGGCAGTGCGCCGTCGCCTTCGCCGCCGTACCCCAGGAGGCGCCCCCGGCACCGTGCCCCTGGTGATCGAGGTGATCGGTGTGGTCCGTGTGGTCCATGTGATCCATGGGGTCCATGACGTCCTCCCTCTCACCTCCCAGTGTGTGCGCAGGACCGCGCCCGCACGTACCGCAGGCGGTTACTCCGCAGCCGCCGGGGCGATCTCCTCGATGAGTCCCTCGACGAGCTTCTTGATCTCGTCGCGGATGGGGCGTACGGCCTCGACGCCCTGGCCGGCCGGGTCGTCCAGTTGCCAGTCCAGGTAGCGCTTGCCGGGGAAGACCGGGCAGGTGTCGCCGCAGCCCATGGTGATGCAGACGTCGGACGCCCTGACCGCGTCGACGGTGAGGATCTTCGGGGTCTCGGCGGACATGTCGATGCCGACCTCGCGCATGGCTTCGATGGCGGCCGGGTTGACCCGGTCGGCGGGGGCGGAGCCGGCCGAGCGGACCTCGACGCGGTCTCCGGCCAGGTGGGTGAGCCATGCGGCGGCCATCTGGGACCGGCCGGCGTTGTGGACGCAGACGAACAGCACGGAGGGCTTGTCGGACATCGAGGTCTCTCTTGCTCGGGGTGAGGGGCCGGACCGATTCGCATCAGTATCCGATGGTGTCAGCCACCAGTGATGTGACAGTATCAGCCCATGATGACGTCAGTCGACACTGAACTGATCCGGGTTCTGGCGGACCCGCTGCGGCTCCGGATCGTGACCCTGCTCGCCCGCGAGACCCTCTGCACCACCCACCTCGTGGAGGAGACCGGCGCCCGGCAGACGAACCTCTCCAACCACCTGAGAGTGCTCCGGGAAGCGGGGGTCGTGGAGACCGAGCCGTGCGGCCGCTTCACGTACTACAAGCTGCGCCCCGACGTCATCGCACAACTCGCTGACCAATTCGCCGAGCTGGCCGCCACCGCTCGTACCGCTGCCGACAACAAGAGGGCCTGCCCGTGACCCGCACCGAAGCACCCGCCACCGCGACGACCGAGGAATCCTCGGTCGTCGCCAAGCTGTCGACCCTCGACCGCTTCCTCGCCGTATGGATCCTGCTCGCCATGGCCCTCGGGCTCGGCCTCGGGCGCCTCGTCCCCGGCCTGAACGACGCCCTGGCGAAGGTCGAGATCGGCGGGATCTCGCTGCCCATCGCCGTCGGCCTGCTGATCATGATGTATCCGGTCCTGGCGAAGGTCCGGTACGACAAGCTCGACGCCGTCACCGGCGACCGGAAGCTGATGATCTCCTCGCTCGTCATCAACTGGGTCCTCGGCCCGGCCGTGATGTTCGCGCTGGCGTGGATCTTCCTGCCGGACCTGCCCGAGTACCGCACCGGGTTGATCATCGTGGGCCTCGCCCGCTGCATCGCGATGGTCATCATCTGGAACGACCTGGCCTGCGGCGACCGCGAGGCGGCCGCCGTGCTCGTCGCCCTCAACTCGGTCTTCCAGGTCCTCGCCTTCGGCCTGCTCGGCTGGTTCTACCTGGACCTGCTGCCCGGCTGGCTGGGCCTGGGCAACGGCGAGTCGCTGGACATCTCCATGTGGGAGATCGCGTTCAACGTCGTCATCTTCCTCGGCGTGCCTCTGCTCGCGGGCTTCCTCACCCGCCGGATCGGCGAGAAGAAGCTCGGCCGGGAGTCCTACGAGTCGAAGTTCCTGCCGAAGATCGGCCCGTGGGCGCTGTACGGCCTGCTCTTCACGATCGTGATCCTCTTCGCCCTCCAGGGGAAGACGATCACCTCCCAGCCGCTGGACGTGGCCCGGATCGCGATCCCGCTGCTGGTGTACTTCGCCGTGATGTGGTTCGGCACCTTCGCCCTCGGCAAGGCGATCGGCCTCGCGTACGACCGCACCGCCACGCTCGCTTTCACGGCGGCCGGCAACAACTTCGAACTGGCCATCGCGGTCGCCATCGCCACCTTCGGCGTGACCTCCGGCCAGGCGCTCTCGGGCGTCGTCGGCCCGCTGATCGAGGTTCCGGTGCTGGTGGCGCTGGTGTACGTGTCCCTGGCCTGGCGGCGGAAGTTCGCCACCGCCTGAGGCCAGGCACCGACGTGGTGGTGATCGGCGGCGGCCAAGCGGGGCTCGCCGCCGGTCACCACCCGCGCCGGCTCGGCGTGGACTTCGGCTCGTCCCTGCCGGGGCGGGTCACGCCTTGCTGGTGAGCATCCGTCCCATGGCCGCCATGACGGACGGCTCCACCCGGTAGAAGACCCACGTCCCGCGCCGCTCGGAGGTGAGCAGTCCGGCTTCCTTGAGCTTCTTCAGGTGGTGGGAGACGGTCGGCTGCGAGACGCCGACGTCGGAGATGTCGCACACGCACGCCTCGCCGCCCTCGTGGGAGGCGACGGCGGAGAACAGCCGCAGGCGCACCGGATCGCCGAGCGCCTTGAACATCGCGGCGGTACGTACCGCCTCCTCGGCCGTCAGCGGGCGTTCGTTCAGCGGCGGGCAGCACGGCTCGACGTCCGACTCCAGCAGCGGTAGCGCCTTCGCAATCGACATGCCTCTATGTTGACACATGTCGAATCAAAGGCGGGGGGCCTCGGTGTTTGTTTTGAAATCTGTCTATGTTGACGGGCGTCGAAGCAGGTGCCATGCTGATCGTGCAAGGCATCGACAAACGTCGAACCAAAGGGAGTCGCCGTGAACGCGCCCACCACACCGGAGCCGCCCGTCGTCGTGATCGGCGCCGGCCCGATCGGTCTGGCCGCCGCTGCCCACCTCGTCGAGCGGGGCCTCGAACCGCTGGTCCTGGAAGCGGGCCCGACCGCCGGTTCCGCCGTACGGGAGTGGTCGCACGTGCGGCTGTTCTCCCGGTGGGCCGAGCTCGTCGACCCGGCCGCCGAGAAGCTTCTGGCCCCCACCGGCTGGGTGAAGCCCGACGGTGCCACGTACCCGACCGGCGGCGACTGGGCCGACCGGTACCTCCAGCCGCTGGCGGAGGCCCTCGGCGACCGCGTCCGGTACGGCGCGCGGGTCACCGGCGTCTCCCGGGCGGGCCGCGACAGGGTCGTCGACTCCGGGCGCGACGAGCAGCCGTTCACGGTCCACCTCCTGGGCCCGGACGGCCGCGAGGAGCGTCTCACCGCCCGCGCCGTGATCGACGCCTCCGGCACCTGGTCCACCCCCGGCCCGCTCGGCGGCAACGGCCTGCCCGCCCTCGGCGAGCGCGCGGCCGCCGACCGCATCGCCTACCGCGTCCCGGACCTGAGGGACCCCGCCGTGCGGGCCCGTTACGCGGGCCGGCGCACCGCTGTCGTCGGCTCCGGCGCCTCGGCCTTCACCGCCCTCGCGCACCTCGCCGACCTGGCCGGGGACGAGCCGGGCACCCACGCCGTCTGGATCCTGCGCCGCGGACTGAGCGAGGCGACCTACGGGGGCGGCGAGGCCGACCAGCTTCCCGCACGCGGTGCGCTGGGCCTGCGGGCCAAGGCGGCCGTCGAGGCCGGGCACGCCTCGGCGGTCACCGGTTTCCGCGCCCAGGCGGTGGAGCGCACCGACGAGGGACTCGTCCTGGTCGGCGAGGACGGCCGCCGCCTCGACCCCGTCGACGAGGTCGTCGTCCTGACGGGCCTCCGCCCGGACCTGTCCCACCTCGCCGAACTGCGCCTCGGTCTCGACGAGCGCCTCCAGGCCCCCACCGCCCTCGCGCCCCTCATCGACCCGAACGTCCACTCCTGCGGCACGGTCTACCCCCACGGTGTCAACGAGCTCGCCCACCCGGAGAAGGACGTCTACCTGGTCGGCATGAAGTCCTACGGCCGCGCCCCGACGTTCCTCGCCATGACCGGATACGAGCAGGTCCGCTCCATCGCCGCGGCCCTCGCGGGCGACCGCGAGGCCGCCGAGCGCGTCGAACTCACCCTCCCGGAAACGGGAGTGTGCGGCGGCGCGGGCCTCTTCGACGAGCCGGAAACGGCCGAGTCCGGCGCGGGCGGCTGCTGCGGGGCCCCGGCCACGCTCCGGATCGGCGCCGGCGCCTCCTCCTCCGGCGGCTGCTGACGCGCGCCCATGCCGCACCTCGGCGCGCACGGGGCCGCGACCGGCACGGGGGACCGGTCGCGGCCCCGCGCCGTCCTGCCGGCCCTGTGCGCCACCCAGATCACAAGCTGGGGAATCGTCTACTACGCCTTCCCGGTCCTGCTGCCGCGCATCACCGCCGGCACCGGCTGGTCCCCCGCCACCACCACCGGCGCGTTCTCCCTGGCCCTGCTTGTCTCGGCCGTCGTCGGCATACCCGTGGGCCGGGTCATCGACCGCCGTGGACCCCACGCCGTGATGACCGCGGGCTCCGTCCTCGCCGCCCTGGCCCTGCTCGCCATCGCGGCGGCCCCCAACCCGGCCGTCTTCTTCATCGCCTGGGCGGCAGCCGGCGCCGCGATGGCGGCCACCTTCTACCACCCCGCCTTCGCCGCCGTCACCCGCTGGTGGGGCCCCGACCGCGTACGCGCCCTCACGATCGTCACCCTCGCCGGAGGCCTCGCGAGCACCGTCTTCGCCCCGCTGACCGCGACCCTCGCCGAACACCTGAGCTGGCGCGCCACCTACGCCGTACTCGCCGCGATCCTGGCCGCCGTCACGATCCCCGCCCACGCCCTGGCGCTCCGCGCCCCCTGGCCACCGGCCCCGGCAGCAAGCCCCCAACTGCCCGCCGCCCAGCGGCCGACAGCCGGCACCCGCCCCTTCGTCCTCCTGTCCGCGGCCTTCGCCCTCTCCGGCTTCGCCATGTACGCGGTCGTCATCGGCCTCGTCCCGCTGCTGCTGGAACGCGGTGCGTCCGCCACCGCGGCGGCCTGGGCCCTCGGGCTCGGCGGAGCCGGCCAGACCCTCGGCCGCACGCTGTACGCGGCGTTCGCCCGCCGTACCACCGCCACGGCCCGTACGACCGCCCTCATCGCGGCGGGCGGCGCCACCACCCTGGCCCTCGCGCTCGTCCCCGGGCCCATCGCCCTGCTGACCGCCCTCGCGATCGCCGCGGGCATGGTGCGCGGCAACCTCACCCTGCTCCAGGCCACGGCCGTCGCCGACCGCTGGGGCACCGGTGCCTATGGCCGCCTGTCGGGTCTCCTCGCCGCGCCCGTCACGGTCGCGGCGGCCATCGCGCCCTGGGCGAGCACCACCCTCGCCCACGGGCTGGGCAGCTACCCGGGCATGTTCGGCGTCCTCGCCCTGACCTCGCTGCTCGCGGCCGCCCTGGCGCTGGGGGCCCGTCCTCGATCCGGCCACTCATGGTGATCCGCGACACACGCCGTCACAGCGGCCCGCGACGCGGTGTCTTGAGGCCGAACCGCTGGAACGGACGCGGGAACGGACCCCCGGGAACGGACCGGAACGGACCCCTGGAAACGGACCCCTGGTACCGGATCCCTGGAGACGGAGGAGACACCATGGCTGGGAACACCGAGGTCGTCGTGATCGGTGGCGGATACGCCGGCGTCATGGCGGCCAACCGCCTGACGCGGCGCGCCGACGTGACCGTGACGCTGGTCAACCCGCGCCGGACCTTCGTCGAGCGGCTCCGCCTGCACCAACTGGTGGGCGGTTCCGAGGACGCGGTCGTCGACTACCGGGAAGTCCTGAGCGAGCGCGTACGGCTGGTGGTCGACACCGCGACCCGGATCGACGCGGCCGGGCGCGGCGTGACGCTGGCGTCGGGCGGCACGGTCGGCTACGACTACGTGATCTACGCGGTGGGCAGCGGCAGCGCCGGCCCCCGGGTGCCCGGGGCGGCGGAGTTCGCCCACCCCATCGCCACCCTGGAGGAGGCGCAGCGGTTGCGGGCGGTCGTCGACGCCGCGCCCGCCACGGCCGCGGTGACCGTCGTCGGCGCCGGTCCGACCGGCATCGAGACCGCCGCCGAGCTGGCGGAGGCGGGCCGCACCGTCACCCTCGTCTGCGGCGGCGTGCTCGGCCCGTACCTGCACCCGCGGGGGCGGCGCTCGGTCGCCAAGTACCTGGCCGGGCTCGGTGTGACCGTGCTCGACGGCCCCGGTACGGAGGTGACGGCCGTGACGGAGGACGCCGTGCGGCTCGGTGACGGCCGCACGGTGCCGGGCGACGTGACCATCTGGAGCGCCGGGTTCGGCGTGCCGGAGCTGGCCGCGCGCAGTGGGCTGCGTACCGACGCCCTGGGCCGCCTGCTCACGGACGAGACGCTGACCAGCGTGGACGACGTACGTATCGTCGCGGCCGGGGACTCGGCGGCACCCTCGGACCTGCCGTTCCGGATGGGCTGCCAGTCCGCGGTGCAGCTCGGCCCGCAGGCCGCCGAGACCGTGCTCAGCCGGATCGCGGGTGAGCGGCCCGCGCCCGTCGAGGTGGGGTTCGCCGGCCAGTGCATCAGCCTGGGGCGCCGTGCCGGCTTCTTCCAGTACGCCCGCCGCAACGACAGCGCGGTCGGGCTCTGGCTCAGCGGCCGTCCTGGCGCGAAGCTCAAGGAGTTCGTCGTCGAACACACCGTCAAGCAGTTGGCGTACGAGGCACGCAAGCCCGGTTCGCGCGACCTGTGGTTCAAGGACGACGAGCGCCGGGAGCTGCTTCAGGCCCGGCTCGGCGCGTAGCGGCCCAGCGAAGGAGAAATGCGGAGAGATGATGAGCGACGACCACACCACGGCCCCTGCCAACGACCCCGCGACCGAGGCGTTCGTCGCCCACCGCAATCTGCTCTTCACCGTCGCCTACGAGATGCTCGGATCGGCCGCCGACGCGGAGGACGTCCTCCAGGAGACCTGGCTGCGCTGGGTCGGGGTGGACCCGGGCCAGGTGCGCGACCGGCGCGCCTACCTGGTCCGGATCACGACCCGGCAGTCCCTCAACCGGCTGCGCGCCATGAAGCGCCGCCGGGAGGCGTACGTCGGCCCCTGGCTGCCCGAGCCGCTGCTCACCGCCCCGGACGTGGCCGAGGAAGTGGAGCTCGCCGACAGCGTCTCCATGGCGATGCTGCTGGTCCTGGAGACGCTCTCACCCACCGAACGCGCGGTCTTCGTCCTCCGCGAGGTGTTCGACCTGCCGTACGACGACATCGCCGCCGCCGTCGACAAGAGCCCCGACGCCGTCCGCCAGATAGCCCACCGCGCCCGCAAGCACGTCGATGCCCGCCGCCCCCGCCAGGCGGTCTCCTCCCGCGAGACCCGGGCGGCCCTGGAGTCGTTCCGCCGCGCGGTCGAAACCGGCGACCCGCAGGGCCTCCTCGACGTGCTCGCCCCCGAGGTCGTCCTCGTCGGCGACGGCGGTGGCGTGAAGAAGGCCGCGCTGCGGCCGGTCGCCGGCGCGGACAAGGTCGTCCGCATGTTCCTCGGCAGTTGGCGCAAGGCCGACCGCACGTTCTCCCTTGCTCCGACCGCGGTCAACGGCAACCCGGCACTCCTCGTCCACCTGAACGGCGTGTTCGACGGCATCCTGGCGGTCCGCGTCGAGGACGCCCGTATCACCGGCCTCTACTACGTCCGCAACCCGGAGAAGCTGTCCCGCATCGCCTCCGAGACCCTGCTCACCCGCCACTGAACGAGCGTCGTTGATCGACGACCTTTATGTCCCGATATGATGGCTTTTATGATCACGTTCGGGCGCCTGCGCCGCCGCCGCGTTCCCCGCGGCGGCACATGGCAAGCAGCACTGCTGTCCCCCGTGATCCTCACGGTTCTCATCGCCGGCCTGGCGTTCTCCACTCCACGGGAGATCGCCTTCAGCCGCCTGCTGCCCGCCGCGCCCGCCCTGGCCGCCGCGATGTGGCCCGTGCTCCCCACGATCCTGCTGGGGACGTTCTGCCTGCTGGTCATGGTCACCCTCAGCTTCTTCCACACCGATCTGGGGACGCCGTACACGGGGGCCGCGATCGTCGCGGTCACCCTGGCCGCCGCGTACGCGAGCCACCTCCGCCTCCAGCGGGAGGAGACGCTCTTCCACGTCCGGCTCGTCGCCGACGCGGCCCAGAAGGTGCTGCTGCGCCCCCTGCCGTACCGCATCAGCGACATCGAGATCGAATCCCTCTACCTCGCGGCCCAGGAGCAGGCCCGCATCGGCGGCGACTTCTACGAGGCCGCCGACACCCCGTACGGGGTACGCCTGCTCATCGGTGACGTACGCGGCAAGGGCCTGTCCGCCGTGGGAGCGGCCTCGGCGGTGATCAGCTCCTTCCGGGAAACCGCGTACGAGGAACCCGACCTGCGGGGCATCGCCCGGCGCCTGGAAACCAGCATCACCCGCTACATCGCCGCGTTCCCCGGCCCCGACGTCCCGGAGCGCTTCGCCACCGTCCTCATCGCGGAGGTCACCCGCGGCGGCGGCGAGCTCAAAATCCTCAACTGCGGCCACCCCCCACCCCTGCTCGTCCACCACGGCCGGACCCGCGTCCTGGACCCCTCCACCCCCTCGCCGCCCCTCAACCTCGCCACCCTCATCGGCGACACCTACTACGTCGACACCGTCCCCTTCGCCCCGGGCGACCAACTACTCCTCTACACCGACGGCGTGACGGAGACCCGCGACCGCGCGGGCGAGTTCTTCCCCCTCCCCGACTGGCTGGCCCAACAGCCCCTGTTGCCACCCCACGACCTCCTCGACCGCCTCCACCGCGACCTCCTCCACTACAGCGGCGGCCGCCTCGACGACGACATCGCGGCCCTGGCCCTCCGCTGCCCGAGCGCCCGTCCCCGCACGTCACGTCTCACTGCCGGGTGAGGGCGAGCGTCGCGTCGAGCAGGGCGGAGGTCAGGGCGGGGAGCCGGCCGGGGGATTCGGACAGCAGGAACAGCCAGGCGAAGACGGGACCGACCAGCAGGGCGTTGAGGGCGGCCGGGTCGGGGCGGCTGGTGATTTCGCCGCGCGCGACCGCGCGGTCCAGGATCTCCGTGAGGGTCTGGCGCTGGGCTCCGAGGTACTTCTCGTCGAACCGCTCACGCAGCGCGGGGTCGGCGTGGATGTCGGCCAGCAGCCCCGGGATCGTCCCCGGCGGCGGCGCGGCCATGCTGTCCGCGATCTCGGCGAGCACGGCGGCCAGGTCGGCCCGGAGTGATCCGCGGTCGGGCGCCACGGCCAGGAACCGATCCGGCAGGAGAACGTCAAAGATCATCTCCTGCTTGGTGGCGTGGCGCCGGTAGATCGCCGCCTTCCCCACACCCGCTCGCGCGGCCACCTCGGCCATCGTGAGCCGCATGTACCCCACCTCTTGCAGCAGCTCCCGCACGGCGGAGGCGATGGCGTCATCGACCCGGCTGTCCCGGGGGCGGCCCCCCTGGTTACGGGCTTGCGTTCGCGCAGACATGGCTGCATCATACGAAACCAAGAGTATCGAAACCACCGGTTCCATAACTGCCGCAACAGATGGGACGCATCAGATGATCAAATGCGCCGGCTGGCTCCTCGTCCTCCTCGGAGCCGCACACACGCTCCTCGCCCTGACCCTGGAGGGAGCAGCCCGCCACGCCGGCGAGTGGTTCAGCGGGGCACTGTGGGGCGCAGACTTCTCCCACATGAGCCCGGCCAACAGCGCCCTCTGGCTCTCCCTGGAAAGCTTCGGCCCACCGCTCGTCGTGGTCGGCCTCATCGTCCTGTGGCTGAACCGCCGCGGCATCACACCACCACCCTTCATCGCCTGGACGCTGGGCATCTGGGGCCTGGTGGACGCCGTCATCCTCATCACCACCCCCTGGCCACTCTTCCTGCTCGCCAACACCCTGCTCCTCCTCGGAGCCCGCCGCGCCAACCACGCGCCTCAGGCGGACGCGACGGGGACGCCGTAGGCACGAGTGGCCCCTGGTCTTGCTCGGCGCGGGACCTGGGCCGGGGAGGTGGCTAAAGCCGTGGAGCCGACCACCCCAGCCACAGCGGTTTCTCCCACCAACAACCCGAGCTGGAGCCGCTCCTGGGCGTCTCAGTCCTCCTGTGGGGGCTCCAATTCCTGAAGCCGTTCCGCGATGTCGTCGGCCCATTCCTGTGCCCACCGGCGCAGTTCCGCGATGGCGTCTTCGTCGAGTCGGTAGGCGGCGAACTCGGTGTCGTCGATCCAGTCGGCTCCGGCGAGTCGGGCTTGGAGGTCGGTGATGTCGAAGGTGTCGCGGGCGTGGCGGCGGCCGAGTTCTTCGAGTTCGGTGTGGCTCCAGCGGTCTGCGGCGGCGCGTACGTCGATCAGGTCGCGGGCGAGGCCGCGGTCGGCCAGCGCGCGGACTTTCGTACCGATGACGTCCTCGAGGGAGAGGACCAACCCGTGCTCCATCCGAACGGGAGGCCGCCACAGTGCTTCCTTGAGGATGTCGACCTCGCACTCCTCGCCGCTGGCGGGGTCGGTGACGATCAGCCGGGCGGAGAGTGGATCGGTCTCCAGCGCCTGCACCTGCCAACCACGGTCCTCCAGCCCGGCACGCACGGTTGTGACGATGTTCTCCATACGGTCGGGGTTCTCGGTGGCGACGTCGAGGTCCTGGCTGAGCCGGTTGACCAGGCCGTGGGCCTGGACGGCGTATCCGCCGGTGAGTGCCAGAGGGTAGGCGTCGCCCACGCTCAGTACGTCGGCAAGGAGGCGGCGGTGCAGTTCCGTCAGGTTCACGCAGCGGTCCGCGCGGTCGAGGCCAGCTCGGGGAAGGCGTCTTCCCAGACGGCACGGAGGTCGCGGCTGATCAGCGTGCGCAGCACGGGCCACATGCTGACGAGCAAGTCACGGTTGAGGTGGTGCACCAAGTCGTCGTGCATGCCCTCGGCCAGGACGATGCGGTAGTAGCTCATCCGCAGCCGTGGCTGGTCGAGATCGAACTGGGTCAGGCCGGACCAGGCCAGATGCAATGGCAGCCGCACAGTCCCGTGGGTCGGGCCGGTGAGCATCGACAGCTTGGTGGGGAGCCGCCGGGCAAACTTGGCGCGGCGGAGCTCGGAGACGCTGGGCGTGGATGCCATGTCACGATTATTCCGCAGGAGCTCGCACCGGACCGTCGAAGGGCACGGGTGGGCTCGGCCAAGGTGCGGGCCCTGTGCGCGTTGCCTAGCCGGAGGGCCGTTCGCAAGGGCAAGGTCTCGGGTGCCGGGATCAACACGGCGGACAGAGCGGGCGGTGCGCTCGTCGGCGACGTCAATCGCCGACGGGCGCACCGTTCTGGCCGGCAATGAGGCCCGCGTCACCGCCGAGTCGGTGACGCGGGGGCGGCGGGCGGGGCTCAGTGGTGGTGGCCGTCGTCGTGGCCGGATTCCTCGTCGGGGTGGGTTTCTGCGGGTGCCGTGGGGTTGGGGGCGGGAGTGGTGGGTGCGTTACCGGGAGGCGCGTTGCGGTTGGTGCCGTGTCCTCCGTCGTCAGTCTTCTCGGTCACGGCGTTGCCGTGGCTGTGACCGCCTCCGGCCTCGCCCATGGTGGGGGCGTAATGGCGCAGGCCCGCGAAGGTGAGAGCCGCGACGACGAGGACTGCGAGCCCCATGAGGCCGAAGACGCGTCGCCAGGGCTTCTTGTCCTCCTTCAGGAAGTAGGCGACGAAGGCGAGGACGAGGCCCACGGGGATGAGAACGGCGCAGCGGTACGGCAGGTCGGCGAAATGCTGCATGCCGCCGCTGAGCATGCCGAGGCCGAACGACAACATCGTGGAGGCGCCGAGCACCCGCAGCGTCTTCGCCAGGGCGGGCTTCTCGGACGCGAGGACGACCTCGTTGAGGAAGGTGGCGACCAGGAAGACCAGAACACCGGCGGCCGCGATCAACGAGTAGCGGGTCGGGTCCATGGGGTGGTGGACGACCGCACCGCTGATGAGCCCGGCGCCCACGTAGTAGCCGACGTAGCCGAGGAAGCGCCACGGCAACGAGGCGCCTTCCCGACTCCTGGGGGACGGGCCGTGGCTCGGGGCTGGGGGCGCGGTGAGAGTGGATGACGAGGGCAAGAGCCGGCCTTTCACGGGCAGGGGTGATGGGGGGACGGGGGAATGGGGGCGCGACGCCCGGTGCGGGACGTCGGGACGTCGGGACGTCGGGACGCGGAAATGGGGCGGAAAACCGAGTCGCGGGTACGGCCGAGCGCCTCACGCCGCTCCTCACCACGGCGGTGGGCACAGCGGCGCAGCAACGCATGGCTGAGCTGCCGCCCACCGGCGGGTGGCGGAGTGGAGGACGTGAAGGTGCGCCGAGGAGAGGGCTAGATCCGCAGGACCGTTGAATCCGGCGGCGCGGGAGGCCAGGCGACGGCGTCAGGCCGGGTGGCGATCAGCACGGACATGCGCGGGAATCGCTCGCCGACGGTCAGCGGAGCCTCGCACGGGGCGGGGAGTGCTGGTCCCTGCTCGGGCTGGCCGGAGACGCAATGGTGTGCCGCGTGATCGGGCGACGGGGCGTCGTGATGGTCGGCGTTCCGTTCACCGTGGTCCGGGACGGTGTGGTCGTGGGTGTGACCTGCCGGGGCGGTTCCGTCGGCAGCGAGGGTCACCGCGCTGGACGCCCGGGGGTGCGCATGGCCGGCGGCGCTCTCCCCGCTGACCCC
This sequence comes from Streptomyces sp. NPDC049837, assembly GCF_040674455.1. Classification (NCBI taxonomy): domain Bacteria; kingdom Bacillati; phylum Actinomycetota; class Actinomycetes; order Kitasatosporales; family Streptomycetaceae; genus Streptomyces; species Streptomyces sp. NPDC049837. The sequence continues at coordinate 456,748 of NZ_JBFAMP010000004.1, forward strand.
GTGCGTGTACGCCAGCGCGAGGAGCAGTGCGGCCAGCACCCACGTACGCAATGGCCCCGCCGCACGAGAGCGGGACCACATGCTGGGGGTCAGCCGGGCCGCAACCATGCGGGGGAGCATAGCCCCACCCCGGTGACGGGCGGCTGCCGCCCCTCAGGCTCGGCAGCCGGCGGGTCAGGTCGCAGCTCACTGGGCCGGTGAGGGTCACGAGATCACCATCCGGAGCGGTGTCGGCGCACCCTTCACCGGGTGACCGTCCGGCCTGCCGGAGGACCCGGAAGACAGACCTCCGGATCACCTCCCAGGTACTCGTGTACATGCCATGCCCTGAGGTATGTTCCGTGCGCCTCCCCCCATGGATCGGGCAACGCCCGGTGAACCGGCGGCCTACAGGCATGCCGGGCGCACCTGGCGGAGCTCCTTTTGACAGGAGTTCATGTGGTCGCTTCATCCCGACGATCTCGTAGATTCAGGGCGATCGCTTGCGCCGTGGCCGCGGCCGCCGTCGCGGCGGCCGGTGGCGGATTGCTTCCCGGGAGTGCGGTGCCCGCGGCGGCGGCGGAGTTCCGCCCGCAGTTGGTGACGGTGAGCACCCCCACCCGCGCCGACAAGGACAGGCTCGTCGCGCTCGGCCTGGACCTGACCGAGCACGCCGGACACGACTACGTCGAGGTCGTCCTGCACCACGCGGGCGATGCCCTGGCGCTGCGTGCCGCGGGGCTGGACTGGCAGGTCCGCATACCCGACCTGGTCCGGCGCGAGTCGGAGGTGAACGCCGCGAACCGCGCCTACGCCGCCGCCACCACGGCCTCACCGCTGCCGTCGGGACGCGACACGTACCGCCGGCTCGCCGACTACAACGCCGACCTCGACCGCCTCGCCACCGAACACCCGGGGCTCGTAAGGAAGTTCGCCCTGCCCCACCGCAGCCTTGAGGGCAAGCAGGTGTACGGGGTCGAGATCACCCACCAAGTGGACGCGGCCGACGACGGCCGGCCCGTCTTCCTCATGCTGGGTCTCCACCACGCCCGCGAATGGCCCTCCGGCGAGCACGCCATCGAGTTCGCCTTCGACCTCGCCCGCAACCACGGGACCGACGACCGCATCACCACGCTGCTGAAGAAGGCCCGCGTGATCGTCGTCCCCGTCGTCAACGTCGACGGCTTCGAGAAGTCCGTCGACGACGGGCACCTGATCGACCTGCGCACCGTCGACGAGGGCGGCACCGGTTCGATCCTGGCCACGCCCGGCAACGCGTACAAACGCAAGAACTGCCGGATCGTCGACGGCCTCGCGCCGCTCGCCGGCGAATGCGGCCTCGCGAGCAGCCCCGGCGGTTTCGGCGCGGGCGTCGACCTCAACCGCAACTACGGTGGCTTCTGGGGCGGTCCCGGCGCGGCGGCCGAGCCCGTGCAGGCCACCTACCGCGGCGCCGCGCCCTTCTCCGAGCCCGAGACGCGGAACATCCGTGAACTCGTCAGCGGCCGGCAGGTCACCGGACTGATCACCAACCACACCTTCTCCAACCTCGTCCTGCGCCCCAACGGCGTCGCCCCCGACACCGTCGGCCCCGACGGCCTGCCCATCGGCAACCCGCCCGACGAGGCGGCGATGAAGGAGCTCGGCGACCGGATGGCCGATCAGAACGGCTACACCAGTCAGCACAGTTGGGAGCTGTACGACACGACCGGCACCACCGAGGACTGGTCGTACAACGCGACCGGCGGCTACGGCTACACCTTCGAGATCGGGCCCGACGAGTTCCACCCGCCGTTCCCCGAAGTCGTCGACGAGTACGTGGGCGCGGGCCCGTACGCGGGGAAGGGCAACCGCGAGGCGTTCCTGCTGGCACTGGAGAGCGCCGCCGACGCGCAGGCGCACGCCGTCATCAGCGGCAAGGCGCCCGCCGGTGCCACCCTGCGGCTGAAGAAGCGCTTCGACACCCCCACCTGGTCCGGCAGCATCAGCGACACGCTCAACACCACCTTGACCGTCGGCGCGGGCGGCGCCTACACCTGGCACGTCAACCCCTCCACCCGCCCCGTCGTCAAGGCCCGCCAGATCCGCGTCATCTCCGCCGAGCCGCTGAAGCGCCAGACGTACACCGGCACCACCCTGCCCGCCCAGCCCACCGAGCAGGAGTTCACCGTCGACCGGGCGGCCGACCTCCTCCAGGTGACGCTCGACTGGCCGACACCCGACGACCTCGACCTGTACGTGCTGCGCAGGAACGCCGACGGCTCGCTCACCGAGGCCGGCCGGTCGACCGGCTCCGTCGGCGAGAAGGAACGGGTGCTCCTCGAAGACCCCGTCCAGGGCACCTACGTCCTGCGCGTCGAGAACTGGGCCTCGGCCACGCCGTCCTGGACGCTCACCGCCTCCCTCCACGACGCCACCGACCAGCATGTGGGCGGCCTCATCGAGAACTGGACGCTGTCCTGCGAGAAGAACGGCCGGGTCCTGGAGCAGGTGCCCGTCGTCGTGGACCGGGGCGGGCACGTCAAGGCCGACCTCAAGACCTGCGCGAAGAAGTGGAGCACGGGCTGATGAAACGCGCATGGTCGATACGGACATGGTCGGTACGCGCGTGCTCGGTACGCGCATGGCCGATGCCCACATGGTCGGTACGCACATGGTCGACACGCGCCTGGTCGAGGCGCACATGGCCGGCACGCACACCATCGATACGTCTCGCCGCCGCCACCTCCCTCATGCTCGCCGTCTCCCTCACCCCGGCCCTCACCCCTGCCGCCGTCGCGGCTGACGACCCCGGCGTCACCGTCACCACGGTCGGTGGCCGACCGGTCGTCGACGGCGAGGTGAAGCAGCCCGTCAGCGGCACGGTCGACGTGACCGGGACCGCCCGCACCGGCGCGCCCCAAGCCCCCGCCCAGCCCGCGCCGCTGCACGCGGACGCGGGCGACAGCGCCTTCGTCACCGCGGGCGAGAAGGCCGTCGTGCTCGGCAGTGCCTACGGCGGCACCGCGCCCTACACCTGGTCCTGGACCACCGAGCACGGCACGATCAACGGCCGGGACGCCGCGAGCGCCGCGCTCGACACGACGGGCCTGGCCCCGGGCGCGTACGAGGTGAGGCTCACCGTCACCGACGCCGTCGGTGCCGCCGCCACCGACACCGTGAAGATCGTCGTGGGTGAGGAGACGAGCACCGAACTGCTCGACGAGACGCGGACGGACGCGACCCCCGGCGCCTTCCCCACGGGCCAGACCGTGGAGTTCCCCTTCGAGGTCCCCTCCGGGGTCCGCACCCTGGACGTCAGCCTTTCCTGGACGACGACGGCACAGGACTACGACCTGCGGGTCGCCGACCCGTCCGGCAAGGTCGTCGCGCAGTCGGAGTCGTCCGGGCACCCGGAGAAGACGTCCGTCTCCGCACCGGCGGCCGGCACCTGGAAGGTCGTCGCCGTCAAATGGGCGACCGTGACCGCCGACGTCACCGCGCGGGTCGTCGCCAGCACGCGTACCGCCGACCCGCGGCCGGCCGTCGACGCCGGAGGCCCGTACACCTTCGAGACCGGTACCGAACAGCGGCTCAGCGGCACGGTCAGCGGCGGCACCGCGCCCGTCGCCACCGCCTGGGACCTCGACGCCGACGGACACTTCGACGACGGTACGGACACCACCGTCACGCCCCACCTGCCCGACGGCCGGCACCTGGTCACCCTCAAGGCGACCGACGCCTCCGGCCTGGAGCGCCGTGAGACGACCTCGGTGCTCGTGGGCGCCGCCGGCCGGCTCGCCGCCGCCCCGCCGGTCACCGTCATCGGCGTCGCCGACACCGGGATCAACCCCTACCACCTGGAGTTCTCCGCCCGTACCTACCCCGACCCCGATGTACTGGCGCTGACCAGGAACTTCACCCGCCACCCCTCGGAGTACATCCCGGGCTACCCGGCCTCCGCCCCCGCGATCCCCGTCACCCTCGACAAGGGCCACCTCCCCGCCGAGGACAAGGAGTTGTGGACGAGCGCGCGGGTGCCCGGCGGCACGCTGCACTGGATCCCCGGCACGAAGATCATCGGGGCGTACTCGGCGAGCCTCGACGGCACCCACCCGGTCCTCGACGACCACGGCCACGGCACCGGCTCCGCCTCCGTCTCGGCCGGCAACCGTTACGGCTACTGCCCCACCTGCCTCCTCGTCGTGGTCGAGGGCCTCGACGAGACCGTCGCCACCACCTACCCCTGGGTGGACATCACCTCGCACTCCTTCGGTTACGTCGGGGGCGCACCCGTCGGCCCGGTCGTCAGCGGCGAGGAGGTGACCAAGGAGGCCGCCGAGCGCGGCCAGACCGTCCTGTTCGCCGCCGGCAACGGCGTCGGCAACGCCTTCGACGTACCCGTGAGCACCTGGCACTCCGACCAGACAGGACCCGACTGGAACATCACCATCGGCGCGCTGCGCCGCGACGACCAGCGGGCCGTGGTGGGTGACGGCATGCCCGTACACCTGTCCTCGTGGGGCATCGGCAGCCTGCCCTCGGCCTGCCACACGGGTGTCCACTGCCAGGACCAGTTCAGCGGCACGTCGGCGGCCACCCCGTACACGGCGGGCGTCTTCGGTACGACGCTCCAGCGGGTACGCGATGCCATCGGCGACGAGCGGGCGGGGCAGAAGGGCGGCCAGGCCGTCGCCGAGGGCACGGCCGTCCCCGAGAGCGCATACCTGCACGACGGCCGGCTCACGCGGGCGGAACTCCGCGAAGCCGTCCTGAAGAACGCCTTCCCCCTGGGCGCGGACAACCTCCCCTCCGCGAGCTGGCCGCTCGCCTCCCCGCACACGGCGGGCAACGTCCTGTTCGAGGGATACGGGGCCGCCACCCCCGAGACCGCGCGCCGCGCCGTGGACGTCCTGCTCGGCCGGTCCCTCCTCCCGGAACGGCCGGCCGAGGACGACTTCTTCGCCGCCGACCGCGCCATCAGGGACAGCATCTGGGGCGGCTACGACCGGGACGGCGACGGTACGGACGACCCGGCGCCGCTGCCCACCGGGATGTCGGCGGGCCTGGACGACGTGGCGACGCCCGCCGGCGCGCTCGACGTACTCCGCAGAACCCTCACGGCCCGGTCCCAGGAGCAGCCCCAGCGTCCGCTGTCCCCCCAGTCCTTCACCTACTACCTCCACCAGCCGGCGGACTGCTCGGCCGAGCGGACCATGGACCGCACCGACCGGGCGGGCGACGCCGACGGCTGCGCCGTCGGGGACACCCTGTCCTCCGCCGCGCCGTACCTGCCGACGGCGGCCCACCCGGCCACCGACACCCTGGGCGAGCCGCTCGCCTCCGGATCGAAGGTACGGGCCGAGCTGTACGTGAAGACCCGCGCCCCGGCCGCCCTGGTGGCCCCCAGCGTCGTCCTCCTCGCCACCGACAGGGAGATCGGCCGCGGCAAGGCCACCGCCCAGCCGGTCACGGGGTCCTGGACGAAGCTCACCATCGACTTCGAGACCGCCCGGCACGCCTTCACCGGCGAGCAACTGACCGTCCAACTGCTGTCCGACACCACCGCGCTGCTGGTGGCCGGCTACGAGGGCGACCACGCCACGAGCCTGTCGCTGGACCCCGCGCCGCTGCCCCCGACCGGCCTCGAGTTCGGCGCCACCATCAGCTCGCCCGCGGACGGAACGGAGGTCACCGAGGGCGAAACCGTCGTAGCCGGCGGCCGGTTCGCCTTCCCCGACGCGGGCACCGACCCGGAGGGCGTCGGTGGCCGCCCGGAGACCCGCCGGGTACAGCTCTCCCTCGACGACCCCGGCTTCGCCGCCCCCATCTCCGCCCGCCTCGACGAGGCCACCGGAACCTGGCACGCCGAGGCCGGCCGCCTCCCCGTGGGTGACCACGTCCTGTACGCCCGCGCGGTCCGCGACGGCACCCCGTCCCAAGCCGCCCGAACGCACTTCCGCGTCACCCCGGACGCCCGCGTCGAATGGCAGGTCGTCCCCCGCAACGCCCCGGCGGACCCGTCCGCCTGGCGCCCCGCCGACGGCCTCACCAACTGGTCGTTCCCCCTGACCACGTCCTCCTACGGCACCGGCCACCGCACCATCGTCGTCCGCCTCCTCCAACACGGCACCGAGACGGCACGGGCAACCACCCGAGCCCGCTTCCGCTGACGCGACGGCACTACGTACGGTCCTGCCCCGACCCCGGAGCCCCGGGCCACCGGCCCGGGGCTCTGCCTGACGGCCCCCGGCGCGAAAAATCTTCCTCCTCCGCGAGGGACCCGCTGTCCAGCTCCGTAGAGAGGTGACAGCGCCGCTCCACCACGAGGGGCGGCGTAAGCGGAGAGTTGATGGGATCGATCATGCGATCACTGCGCAAGGGGGCAGCCAAGCCGGCCTTGGCACTCGTCAGTGCCCTGTCCTTGGTCCTCGTCTCAGCCACTGCGGCACAGGCTCACTTCACCGGAGACGACTCCGTGGACGCCACATGGAACTACGAGATCAAATACGAGGACTACACACAGTACGACGACGCCAAGAACTGGGGCGTCAGTGAATGGAACAAGCTCGGAAAGGTCAACATCGCGGCTGACGACGCGGTGAGCACCACGGACCTGGAATACGGCGACTACTACGATTCCTCGACGGCGACCATTGGATACTGGCAGCCGCGCCTTCTCTCGGATCTGATCAACTTCAATCGCTACCAGATGGATAAGCTCTCGAGCTTCAACAAGCGCACCACGGGAGCCCATGAACTGGGGCACGCGTTGGGTCTCGGCCACTCGTACAGCACCGAGCTCATGTCCGCGTACTGCTGTAACGGCGTCAACACACCGCAGAGTCACGACAGGGCCGACTACTACGAGCTGTGGGGCTGAGGGCCGGATGCAGGCCGGAAGAAGGGGACATTCCATCATGGGAAGACTGAGGATTGCGGTGGCCGCCGCCCTGGCAGCAGCGTTCACCATCGGGGCCGGCGCCTTGGTGCTCGGAGGCACGGATGAGGAGAGGGAAGGCGGAACGTACAGTGCGGAGGCGTTCTTCGCATTCGATGTGCGAGACAAGAGGAAACTGACCGGGTTTGCCGAGCACGTGTTCCTGGGTCGCGTTGTGGAAAAGGCGGGATCGGAGGGCAAGGGCACGACGAACCCGGGGACCGTCATGCCGCAGACGCAGTTCCGTGTCGAGGTGCTGCGGGCGCTCAAGGGCGAGGTCGGAGGCGAGGTGGTCGTCAATCAGGAGGGCGGCTACGACCCGGAGGACAAGAGCACGATGCTCATGGAGGGCGACCCTCTCCTGGAGCCCGGAAAGACCTACCTCTTCACGACCAAGCGGGACCCCCGCAAGGGCTGGCTCTCGATCGTCGCGCCCGGGTACGCCAATGTCGTGATCACCAGCCCCGAGCAAGGCAAGCGCGTCGTCGGGGAATTCGAAGAGGCGATTCGGCACCAAGTGGTTCCGAAGTGATGGTCCCAGGCGGTACGCCTGTCGACTGACCGCCCCGAGGCCGCGGTAACCGGCCGTCAGTGCGCCGCTGGCGGCCGGCTCCCCTCCCAGCGCCGGCCACCGGTGCCGGCGGCCCCGGTTCCGCGTCGGCGCGTTCGTATACTGCGCGCGCACACACGAGTCCGGTCAAGGGGCGTCCGAAGGCGCCGGTTTCGACCGCGGCGACGAGAGAGGCATGCGCTTGCCCACGAGCCACCCCGGGAGCTCCGACCGACCCGGTAGACCCGTTGCACCTGGTACGTCCGGTACGGGAGCGGCGGACCCGTGGCAGAACATGTGGAGCCACCGCGAGCAGTTGCTGAGAGTGGCACGGAAGCGGTCCGTCAGCATCGAGGACGCCGAGGACGCGGTGCACGAGGCGATGGTCCGCGCGGCGGAGCGCCCGCACCTGGACGCGGAGCGACTGGGTGCCTGGCTGACGTCGGTCACCATCCGGCTGTGCGTCGACCGGTACCGGCAGATGAGCCGGGACGCCCGTGTGGCCTTGCGTCACCCGATACCGGCCGGCCCCTGGGCGGGGTCTCCCGAGGAGACCGTGTGCGAGCTGGCCGAGGCGAAGTGGCTCGCCCTCAAGAGCACGGAGCTGCCGGGCCGCCAGGCGGAGGCGCTGCGGCTCAGGGCGCAGAACCTCGACGTCGAGCAGGTCGCCCAACGGATGGGCCTGACGTACAAGGCCGTCGAGTCGCTGCTCGGCCGGGCCCGGCGGACCCTGCGAGCGGTGCTGGCCGGGACGCTGGCCCTCGCCGTGGGCCTGTGGCGTGGGCGTCCACGCGTCGAAGGCGGTGCGCCGGCCGCTGCCTTGGCCTCCGCGGCGGCGACACTGGTGATCACGGGGCTGGCTCTGGTGTCGCCCTTCGTGGGCGACGGAGCGGCCTCGGCGCCGCCCCCGGCACCGCCCATGTCCGGCTCGGTCGCCCACCCCGCTCCGTACGACGACTCGCGCGGCCCATCCCTGCCGAACGAGCCCGCCGCCCCATCCGTCGAGGCGGACACGCCGCACGCCCCGTCCCGGCCGCCGACGCAGCCTGCGTCCCATCGGCGTACGGACAGCGGGCCGACGCGGATGACCGCCGCCTCCCCGGAGCCGTTGCCGCTGCCCGCAGCCCCTGTCCCGGTCCCGGTGGTCCCGGTCCCGGGACTGCCGGAAGCGCGGCTCCCGGAACCGCCGGCCGTACCGGCCGTGTCGCCTCCTCCTGCCGCCGACCTGTCGCCCGGCCTGCCCGGCATCCCGGAACTGTGCTCCAGATCACTCAACTGTGGCGCGGGTCGGCTGCCCTGACCGCGTAGAGGGGTCGTCAGTCCGACTTTCCTCACAGCGAGAGGAGCACGACCATGGCGTCTCGACGCCTGCGCCGACTCCAGCACGGCACAGCGGCGGCGCTCGCCACCGCCACGCTCGGCCTCGGCCTGTTCGCGGCACCGCCCGCCGCGGCGAACACCTCCGGCTCCGGCTCGGAGCCCTCCTCGGTGGTGACCCAGGAGGCCACGAGCACTCCGGAGGAGATACGCGAGTTCTGGACGCCGGAGCGTGTCCGAGAGGCCCTCGCCAACCCGCTCCCGGCCCCGGTGGCCGATCCGGCAACCGGGCCGGCCCCCGCCCCGGCCTCCACGGAGAGCAGCCCGACGTCCGCACCCGAGGCCCAGGCGGTATCGGCGGACGCGGTGCCGCCGAGGGACACGAGCACGGGAGACCCCGGAGCGGAGAGCATCGCCACAACGGCCGCCGCGCCGACGGTGTCCCGCTCCGTCCGTGTCTCGAACGAGCTGGCGTGGCCGTACCGCGCCACCGGAAAGCTGATCTTCGAGACGCCCAAGGGCACGTACAACTGCAGCGCCTCGGTGATCGTGTCCAACACCAAGAACGCGGTGTGGACGGCTGCCCACTGCCTCCACGGTGGCAAGGGTGGCGCCTTCTACAAGAACTTCCTGTTCCTGCCCGGCTACAACGGAGTCACTCAGTACCACTGGTGGGTCCAGGACCGGGTCATGGTCCCGACGAAGTGGGTCGACTACAGCGACCACTACTCCTCGGACCTGGGGGCCATCATCGTCAAGAAGGACCTCGCGCTCGGCAATCTCCAGGACTTCGTCGGCGGTTACGGATACAACTTCAGCGACGGGCCCGAGCACACCGATGTGCACTCCTTCGGCTACCCGTTCGACGGCTACAACCGTCCCGACTCCGACTTCAACGGCGGCGAGTACATGATGTACTGCCGCGGCAACACCGTGGACGGCGGCAACTGGGACCCGCTCGACGAGCGGCTGCGGATGAACTGCGACATGGGCCACGGCTCCAGCGGCGGCCCCATGGTCACGGGCGTGGCCGGCGGCAACATCCGGATCGTGGGCGTCAACAGCCACCGCAACGTCGACAGCAACGGCAACTGGTCGAACAACTACCTGTTCTCCTCCGAGCACGCCTCCGAAGCGAGGTCGCTGATCTACAAGATCAACGGCTGACGCAACGCGCATGACAGCGGCGGGCGCCCACCATCCCGGTGAGCGCCCGCCGTCCGTTCTCGGCCGTCGCCGCCCTCAGCCGCCCTCGACCCCGAGAGGCCCGAGCGGCTTGGACTCGCGCACCGCCTCGCGCACCCGCTCCTCGGTCCAGTAGCCCTGCTGCTTACGGCTCTCCTCCTCGGTCACCGCGCGCTCCACGACCGTGCCGTCGTCCCTGACGACGCCGCGCCCGTCGGCCGCACGGCCGCTGACGGCGAACGCCGCCGTGCCCACCGCCACGGCGACCGTCACACCCGCGGCCACGCCGACCGCCCACGGTGACATCGACCTGGCGTGCGGCCGTCTCTCCGGCCGTGCTCGTGTGCCTGCCATCGTGCGTGCTCCTCTCGATGGGCGGGATTGTGCCAGCCACACCGGCCGCGCGGGCCACCGGGCGGCCCGGTTGCCGACGTGGGCGTCGACGAGGCCGGCGGCCGCGCTACCCGACCGTCGCCGCCGCGGGCTCCGCCAGATCGCGGGCCGTGGCCCGGGCCAGGGCGGTGGCGGCGTTCGGACGCAGGTGACCGACGACAGTGAGGGCGTAGGCGTCGCCGGTCTGGACGAGACAGAGGTTGGCCGTGCCCGGGGGAGACAGCTTCGGTACCGCGATGATCCGCGTCAGCCGGCGGCCGTACAGCGACGCCGTCACGTCGCGCCACTTGAAGGCGGTGCATCCGCTCGCGGTGACGTCGGCGCGTACGCCGTGCCGGGCCATGGCGTGCGTCAGCCAGGGCAGGAGACGGCCGGCGCTCTCCAGCACGGGAAGTGCGGCCCGGTGGACGTCGGCGCGGCGCGGCAGGGCTGCCATCAGGCCCTGGACGGTGCGCAGGCGGTCGTCCGGGCACTCGGTGTCGACGGGCAGCGGTACGCGGACGGTGGTGGCGGCGTTGCCGAGCCGGTGTGCGGTGTGCCCGTCACGGAGGTCGACCGGGACGGTGGCGTGGAAGCGGACGGGACCTGCGGGCCAGGCGCGAAGAGGGCCGTAACAAGCGCGCAGGGCTCCGGCGAAGGAGCTCACGAGCAGTTCGTTGAGCGTCGCACCGCGGCCTTCTGCGAGCCGGCGGCGTGCCGCGCGCATCACCTGCGGGTCGATCCCGAGCACGGCGAGGGAGGGCGCGACCTCGCCGGGCGCGCCCGGTGGCAGGGACTGTGCCCGGGCGCAGCTACCGCGCAGTTCCCGCCACAGGGCGGCGGGAGGGACGGCGGGCCGCGTCGGAGTGGTCGCCGGTCGGCGTCGTGGTGGTGGATCGTCCATGAGCAGGCGGAAGACGCCTTCGAGGGACCTGCCGTCCAGCAGGGCGTGGTGGGCGAGCAGGACGACGGCGTGTTCGCCTCCGGGCACGGCGTTCGGCGCCACGACCAGACGCCACAGGGGCCGGCCGGCGGGGAGCCGTTGTCCGACGGCGGTGGCCAGGAGGGGTTCCAGTGCCTGGTCGTCGGCGGTGACGTGCGCGGTCGGGTCGAAGGCGCGGAGGTGCTCCCAGCGGTGTCCCGTCAGCGCGCCCGGCCCGGCCGGTGGTCTCAGGACCAGGTTCATGCGGTCGAGACCGCTCCACCGATCGGCGACCCGGGACCGCATCTCGGCAGGGGACGGCGGTGGTCCGGAGAACAGCGCGGCCAGGCCGATCGTCTCCGGCAGCCCGGTCCGTACGTGCCCCTCATCCAGGACGGACAGCCTGGTCCGCATCAGCACGGCTCCCGCTCGGGTGCGTCGAGGACGAGACAGGCGTTCTGCCCGCCCACGGCGAAGCTGTTGCTGAGCACGGGGCCGCTCGGGAGCTTGCGGGCTTCCAGGGTGACCACGTCGAGCGCGAGGCGGGGATCGAGCCGGGTGAGGCGGGCGGTGGGCGGCGCCAGGCCCCGGCTCACGGACAGCACGGCGGTCACGGCCTCCAGCGCTCCCGTCGCGCCGAACCCGTTCCCGGTCACCGACTTGGGCGCGGTGACCGGCACCCCGGCGGGCCCGAACACGGCGGCGATCGCCCGGCCCTCGGCCAGGTCGTTCAGTTCGGTGCCCGTGCCGTGGGCATTGACGTGGACGACGGCGTCCGCGGTCGTCCCGGCGTCGGCCAGCGCCTGTTCGACGCACGCCCGGGCCCCGGAGCCGTCGGGCCGCGGGGCCGTGAGGTGGTGGGCGTCGGTGGTACGGCCGTATCCGGTCAGGACGGCGTGGACGCGGGCCCCGCGGGAGCGGGCCGCGTCCAGGCGCTCCAGCACCAGGAAGGCCGCGCCCTCGGCGAGTACGAAGCCCTGGCGGTCGGCGTCGAACGGACGGCAGCCGGCGTGCGGGTCACCGCAGTCGGTGACCATGACCCCGGACCGTGCGGAGGCCAGCGCGATGGTCGGGGTGAGGGGGCTGTCATGCCCTCCGGCCACCACGACGTCGGCGGCGCCGGTGCGGATCAACTGGAGCCCCTCGCCCACCGCGTGGGCGCCCGAGGCACACGTCGTCGACACGGTGAGGCTCGGCCCGGTGACGCCGAGCCTGGCGCTGATCCAATGGGCGCCGGCGTTGTACATCGCCCGGTTCGGCCAGAGCACGTCGGGCTGCCCGATGCCGCGCTCCAGGCTGATGCCACCCCCGAACCCGGTGCCGGTGACCACCGCCCGCCGTGCGGCCGGGACGTGGACGCCACCCGCGTCCTCCACCGCGTCCAGCGCCGCGCACACCGCCAACTGCACCGACCGGTCCGCCCGTAGCCGCTCCTTGCGTGTCAGATACCCGCCGGCGTCGAAGCCGGGCACCGGGCAGGCGGGGTACACGACCCCGCCCTCGTCGTCGAAGGCGTGCGGTACCACCACGGAGCGGGCCCGGAGCAGGCTGTCCCACAGGTCCTGCGGTGTCGAGCCGGCCGCACAGCGCACCCCCAGTCCGGTGACCGCTGCGACGTTGTCGCGGGTCATCCGGCGGCCCGGCCCGGATTCCCCACGGGGCGGAGCCGCACGACAAGGCGGGCCACATCGCGTACGGTCGCCACCCCTGTGGTGTCGACACCCTTCAGGGACACCCCGAACCGCTCCTCCAGCGCCGCCGTCAACTCCGCGATGTCCAGGCTGTCGGCCTCCAGGTCGGCGACCAGCCGGGCCTCCGGGACCACGGCCTCCGGCGCGACGGACATCACCCGCGCGCACAACGGAACCAGACGGTCCCAGACCTCCCGCTCCTCGACGTCCATACGGCCTCGACTCCTTTCCGCTCCTGGGGCACGGGTGACCGGCAGGGCCTGGAAGGTGCGCAGGCTCATCCCGGGCGCCCGCACGGGCGGTCCGGCCGTGCGCAGCGTGGGGAACCGCCGGAACAACTCGGGCAGGAACTCGACGGCCTCCAGCCGGGCCAGGCCCGCACCGAGGCAGTAGTGGGCGCCCGCGCCGAAGCTGAGGTCGCGCTGTGGCACCCGCCGGAAGTCCAGGGTGTGCGGGTGCGGGAACCGGTCGGGATCGCGGTTGGCGGCCGCGGTCAGGACGTACACGAGGGTCCCGGCGGGCACCTCGACCCCGGCAAGTTCGGTGTCGTCGACCGGAACGCGGATGACCATCTGCACGGCAGGGTCCCAGCGCGTGATCTCCTCGACCGCAGCCGGGAGGGCCTCTGGGTTTTCGCGGAGCCAGTCGGCCTGCTCGGGGTGGCTTTCCAGGGCCAGCAGGCTGGTGGCCAGCAGCGCGGAGGTGGTCTCGGAGCCCGCCGCCACGAGGAAGACGATGTTGGAGGCGAGGTCGTCCAGGGAGATGCTGCCGTCGGCCACGTGCTCGTGCGCGACCCACTCCGACAGCAGACCGGTGCCGGGCGCGTCGAGGGCGGCCCGTACGAACGTGTGGAAGTCGGCGGCCACCGCCTCGGCGGTGGCGATGTCGTCGGCATCGGCGAAGGGCTCGGTCAGCGGGCCGCTGAGCGCGCTGAAGCGGGCGGCACGGGCGCGCTCCCGGACGGGCAGCCCCAGGACGTCGCACATGACGGCGGCGGGCAGGGCACGGGCGACGGTGTCGACGAAGTCCGCCGTGCCGTCACGGTCGATCCGGTCCTCGAGCGCGTCGAGACACTCGGCCACGAGCCGCCGGACGACGGGGCGCAGGGCACGCAGCCCCCGGGGGGTGAAGGGGCCGCGGGTCAGCTCCCGCAGCCGGCCGTGCTGAGGGTCGTTGACGCGCAGGACGGTCGCCGACATCGAGAACCCGGGAGGGTCGGGGGCGATGTTGCGCCGGGAACGCCACTGCTGGTCGGGGGCGATCCAGGTACGGCTGGTGAGGATGTGCTCGCACAGGGAGTAACCCGTCACCAGCAGGGCGTACGGGCCGTGTGCGACGACCGGTCCGGCGCGGCGCAACTCCTCCAGGAGGGGAAACGGGTTCTCGCGGCCCCGACGGGAGTTGAGCCGGCTGATGATCCCGCGGGGCGCCGGCGGTGCGGCGGGTCGCGACGCGGTGGTGGTCATGGGGGCCCTCGACGGGGACGAGACGGTCATACGGCGCGGAAGGCGAGGACGACGTTGTGCCCGCCGAATCCGAACGAGTTCGACAACGCGGCCCGCACCGGCTGGTGCAGTGCGGTCTTGGTGACGAGGTTGAGGTCCACGGCGGGGTCGGGAGAGTCGAGGTTGGCGGTGGGCGGGATGGTGGACCGCTCGATCGTCAGCACCGTCAGCGCGGCCTCCACGGCCCCGGTGGCACCGAGGGAATGCCCCAGGACGCCCTTGGTGGACGTGACGGGCGGCCCGTCGGGCAGCACGGTGCTGATCGCCTTCGCCTCCATGGTGTCGTTCAGGGGCGTGGCCGTGCCGTGGGCGTTGACGTGGTCCACGTCCCCGGCGGCGAATCCGGCGTCGTCCAGAGCCGCGTGCAGCGCCTCGCGGGCGCCCCGTGCCTCGGGATGGGACGCGGTGGGGTGATGGGCGTCGTTGGCCCCGCCGCAGCCGACGAGCAGCGCCCGCGGGCGCCGGCGGCGTGCCGCGGCATCGGCGGCGCGTTCCAGTACGAGGATCCCGGCGGCCTCGGCCATGACGAAGCCGTCCCGGTCGGCGTCGAAGGGCCGCGAGGCCCCGGCCGGGTCGTCGCAGCGGGTCGACAGGGTGCCCAGATTGGCGAAACCGGTCACGATCAACGGGGTGTTCACCGACTCGGTGCCGCCCGCGATCACGACGTCGCACTGGTGCGAGGTGAGCAGATCGCGTGCGACGGAGATCGCCGTGGCGCCCGAGGCGCACGCGGTGGAGGTCACGCAGCCCGGCCCTCGTGCCCCGCAGGCCAGCGCGACCTCCCCGGCGACCATGTTGGGCAGCATCATCGGCAGCAGCAGCGGGGACACGGCGTCCGGACCGCGCTCCAGCAGCCTGGCGTGCTGCTTCTCCCATGTGGCCGCTCCGCCCAGGCCGCAGCCCATGACGACGCCGACGCGCGCACCGTCCCAGGAGGCGGTGTCCAGACCCGAGTCGGCCAGGGCCTCCCGCGCGGCAAGCACGGCCAGCCGGGTGAAGCGGTCCAAGCGGTACGTGGTGCGGCGCCCCAGGCCGCTGGTGTCCGGCTCCGGGATCGCGCAGCAGAAGTCCACAGGGCACCCGGCCAGGTCCGCCCGGGTGGCCGCCACGGTGGACCCGCCTTCGCACACCCTCCGCCAGGTCGCGTCCACGCCCGCCCCCGCCGGGGTGAGCAGCCCCAGACCGGTGACGGCGATCTCCGCCACGCTCAGTTCCCGCCTGCGACCGTGGCCATGCGTCCTTCGACGACCGCGACGACCTCGGCGAAGGTGGACCCCTTGCCCACCTGCTCACCCGCGACCTTGACCCCGAACTCGTCGTGCACGGCCGCACCCAGCTCGGCCAGGGCCAGGGAGTCGAGCTCCAGGCCGGCCATGGTGACGTCGGGCCGGAGCTCCTCCGGCTCCACTCCGAGCGTGTGCGTCAGGATGTCGGCCAGCTTCTCCGCGACCGTGGGCATGCTCCTGCGCTCTCCTTCTGAAACAGGGGTACGGGCCATCGCACCGCCGGCTGAATCAGCAGGTCAGCGCCAACATGGTCAACGGCGAACGCCTGTTGAGGACACGCTGTTTCCACCATGGGTGTCGCCCCGGCATTCGCTCGGCGGAGCGCACCGGGCGCGTACCGGGCGCGCACATCCGGTTCCGGGCATGCGCCCGCGCAAGCCGTAACCTCGGCTGACGCAGGGAGTTCCTCAGGCTGCGCACCGCCGTCCGGTGGTCGCGCCTCGCACCGACCCCGCGGAAGCACGCCGAGGAACGACCATGGCGCCCCACCCCGAGAAGCTGTCCTTCGCCGACGAGGTACTGCTCCGCAACGGCTGTCCAGGCGTGGTCGGCATGGCGGCGGTCTTCGCGGGAGACCCGCCCGACCTGTCCGACGTACGGGATCGGGTCGCCGAGCGGTGGGGTGTGCTCAAGCGCATGCACCAGGTGCTCGAACATCCCCGCGCCGACGCCCCGGACGCGCGCCGGGGGCTGCGCGGAACCCCGCGATGGACGGTGACCGGCCCATTCGATCCGGACGTCCACGTGCTGGACTCTCCGGCCAAACTGGAAGACCTGTGGGGGCACAGCACCGACCGGCCGCTTCCGGCGGGACTGCCCCCGTGGCGCCTCTACCTCGTGCCGGGCGTGCCGGGCGGGGGCTTCGCCCTGTCCCTCATCGCCCAGCACACCCTCATCGACGGCCGCTCCTTGCAGACACTGCTGTGCACGTTGATGGACGGCACCGCGCCGGCTCAGTTGTCCGGCCGGCCAACTCGCCTGCCGCGGGCAGGGCTGCGTGACGTGTGCGGGGAGATCCGCGCCCTGACCGCTCCCGGTCGGGCGCTTCCCATGGACGAGCCGACCGGGGCATGCCCGTCCGTGGCGGTGCTCGGCCTCCCCTCGCACCTGGTGACCGCCGCACGCCGGCCGCGAGCCGACGGCCGCCGTGCCAGTCTGAACGAGCTGCTGCTGAGCGCGGTGGCCGGTGCCCTGCGCGGCACGTTCGGCCCGCCCGGGCAGTGGCCGGGGGAGGGCGGTGCGGTCTACTCGGCGGTTCCCTGCGATCTCCGCACGCAGGAGAATCTCCGCGAACTGGGCAACATCGTCACCGCTGTCCGCGTCCGGGTGCCGGTCGACGCGGCCTCGCCCGAGGCCCGGCTGAGGCAGTCGCAGCTCATGCTGGAGGACGTGCCCGCCCGGGCCGCCGCGCACGCCGTGATGTTCTCGCTGACGAGCGCGGTGCGCAGGATGTGCCCCTGGGCGACCAGGCTGGCCACCGGGCGCGGGTACCGGCCCTCGTACATGGCCACGTCCACCACCGTCCTCAGATGGCATGACGCCCCCAGCACCTTCTACGGACGGGACTTCCGCCAGGGCATCGTGCTGCCGCCCCTGCACCGCCCGGGCAACGCGAGTTTCGCCGCGGTGAAGACCGGGGACGCCCTCGCCCTGACGGTGGTCTGCAACATGCGCCCCGGTGAGGCCCGGGTGCTTGGCGAGGCCGTCATCGCGGAGCTGGAGGTCTTGGCCGGATGACGGCCGGAGTGCGCCGGCGGCCCTGAACCGGCGGCAGTGACGGCGCGGGCCTTGGCCAACACCGGCTCACCGGCCCTCCGTTGGCGACCCGTGTCCGAGGCGGTGTGCCGCGCCGGTGCGATCGGTCGAGGGGTCTTGGCAACGCCAGTGCAATGTGAAATGTTACTGCCGTGCTCAAGGGAAACACGTCGGACGTCATCGTCGTCGGAGCGGGCGTGGTCGGCGCTGCATGCGCCTACTACGCGGCTCGGGCCGGGCTCACCGTCACCGTGATCGACCGGGGCCCCGTCGCGGGCGGCACCACGGGCGCGGGTGAGGGGAACCTCCTGGTCTCCGACAAGGAGCCCGGCCCCGAACTCGAACTCGCCCTGCTCTCCACCCGGTTGTGGCGAGAGCTGGGCGAGGCGATCGCGTCCGCCGTCGAGTACGAGGCGAAGGGGGGACTCGTGGTCGCCTCCGCCGAGTCCGGCATGGCGGCGCTGCGCGCCTTCGCGGCCGGGCAGCGTGCGGCGGGCGTCGTGGCCGAGGAGGTCCCGGCGGACGGGCTGGGCGAGTTGGAGCCCCACCTCGCCCCCGGTCCGGCGGGCGGCTTCCACTATCCGCAGGACGCCCAGGTGCAGCCCGCGCTGGCCGCCGCCCATCTGCTGCGGGCGGCGGGGGAGCGGGTGCGGGTGCGGCTGGGCGAGGAGGTCACCGGCCTGCTCACCGGGGCGGCGGGCGAGGTCCGCGGCGTCCGCACCGCGAAGGGCGAGGTTCATGCCCCGTACGTGGTCAACGCCGCCGGTACCTGGGGTGGCGACCTCGCCCGGCTCGCCGGGGTGGAGCTGCCCGTCCTGCCCCGGCGGGGCTTCGTCCTGGTCACCGAGCCACTGCCGCGCGTGGTGCGGCACAAGGTGTACGCCGCCGACTACGTCGCGGACGTCGCCAGTGGCTCGGCGGCGTTGCAGACCTCCGCCGTGGTGGAGGGGACCCCGGCCGGCCCGGTCCTGGTCGGTGCCAGCCGCGAGCGGGTGGGGTTCGACCGCTCGCTGTCCACCGAGGTGCTGCGGCGCCTGGCGCTCGGGGCCACGGCCCTGTTCCCGGTGCTGGCCGGCGTGCGGGTGATGCGGACGTACGCGGGTTTCCGGCCGTACCTGCCGGACCACCTCCCCGCGATCGGCCCCGACCCGCGCGTACCCGGGCTGCTGCACGCCTGCGGCCACGAGGGCGCGGGCATCGGGCTCGCCCCGGCCACCGGCCTCGTGATCGCACGGTGCCTGACCGGCGGCGAACCACCGGTCGGCATCGCCCCGTTCGACCCGGCCCGGTTCGGGCCGGCGCCCCGAGCCGGCTGACCCCCCCGCCCGGGTCCCCTGTGTGCGAGACCCGCGGTCCAGACCCGTACAAGACGACACCCGCTGGAAGAGAGGAGGCCCGCCGTGGCCCGTACCCCCGCCGAGCTGGTCGGCGCGCAGCCCGGCCCGCCCTTCGAGATCACCCTGGACGGCCGGCCGGTACCCGCGCTGCCCGGGCAGTCCGTCGCCGCCGCGCTGTGGTCGGCGGGCATCCTCGCCTGGCGCACCACGCGCGTGGGCGGCCGGCCACGCGGCGCCTTCTGCGGCATCGGGCAGTGCTACGACTGCCTCGCCACCGTCAACGGCACGCCCAACCGCAGGGCCTGCCTGGTCCCGGCCCGTCCGGGCGACGCGATCACCACCCAGGAGGGACACGGCCGTGCCGGGCTCAGCGTCTGAACCGTACGACCTCGCGGTCATCGGCGCCGGACCGGCCGGGCTGTCCGCGGCCGTCACCGCCGCCGAATCCGGCCTGTCGGTCGCTCTGCTGGACGCCTCCGCCCACATGGGCGGACAGTTCTACCGGCACCCCGCCGCCGCTCTCGGAGCCGTACGCCCCGAGGCCCTGCACCACGACTGGCCGGTCTTCGCCGATCTGCGCCGCAGGCTCGAACCGAGCGGCGTCAGCCGCCTGGCCGGGCACCACGTCTGGTCGGTGACCGGGGAGGAAGGCCGCTGGGCGGTGCACGCCGTGACCGGGGCGGACGGCGACGAGGAGCGGCCCGTACGCGTGCGTGCCCGGGCGCTGCTGCTGACGACGGGGGCGTACGAACGTCAACTCCCCTTCCCCGGCTGGACCCTTCCCGGTGTGGTGGGGGCCGGAGGCGCGCAGGCGATGCTCAAGTCCGGGCTGGCGCTGCCCGGCATTGCGGCATCCTCTCTTCGAGCGAAGCCGAGAGCTCGGGGAAGGGTCGTCGTCGCGGGGAGCGGACCGCTGCTCCTCGCCGTCGCCGTCTCGCTCGCCGCGGCCGGGGCCCGTGTCCCCGCCGTGGTGGAGGCGTCCGGCTATCTGCGGTACGCCCGCCATCCCCGCGCGCTCGCCGCCAACCCGCACAAGCTGGCCGAGGCGGTGGTGCACGGGGCAGCGATGCTGCGGCACCGGGTGCGCCCACTGCTGCGCAGTGCCGTCACGCACGTGCACGGTACCGAGCGGGTGGAGGCGGTGACCGTCGCCCGGCTCGACCGCGACTGGCGGCCCGTGCCCGGCTCGGAGCGGCGCATCGCGTGCGACGCCCTCGCCGTGGGACACGGCCTGGCCCCCCAGATCGAACTCGCCACGGCACTCGGCTGCGCCACCCGCCGCACCCCGGACGCCACAGCCGCCCTCGTCCTGGACGGACTTCAGGAGACGACGGTGCCCGGTGTGTGGTCGGCGGGCGAGACCGGCGGCGTCGGCGGCTCCCGACTGGCCATCGTCGAGGGGGAACTGGCTGCGCTCGCGATCGCCGCCCGGCTGACCGGGCGGAGTGGGCCGAGCCAGGGGAGGCGCGCGGAGAGGCTGCGCCGCCGGCGCGACCGTCTGCGCGCCTTCGCCGACGCGCTGGCCGCCTGTCACGCGCCCGGAGCGGGCTGGCCGCAGTGGCTTCCCGACGACACGGACGTGTGCCGCTGCGAGGAGGTCACCGCCGGGCGCGTCCGTGAGGCGGTCACCGAGCTCGGTGCCCGCGACGCCCGGACCGTCAAACTGCTGACCAGGGCGGGTATGGGGTGGTGCCAGGGCCGGATGTGCGGGGCGGCCGTGGCCTGCCTCGCGGCGGGCGGAGGCGAGGTGCCGCCGCCCGCCGAACGGCGCCCGTTCGCCGTCCCCGTCCCGCTCGGCGCGCTCGCCGGGCTGGACCCGGCCACCGTTCCCTCCGACACGGACGCGGCGCCGGACACGTACGCGGACGAGGACACGGGCGCGGACACGGAAGCGGACGACGACTGACCCGGCGTGCCCCGGCCGGGGGCAGCCTTCGCCCCACCAGTGAAATGTCACACGCCATAGAAAGGTTCACCGACATGACCGCCACCACCTGGAACTCCGCCCACCCCTGGCGCGGCATCATGGTCGCCACCGCCCTGCCCCTGTGCGCGGACCTGTCCGTCGACTACGACGCGTACGCCGAGCACGTCGCCTGGCTGATCGAGAACGGCTGCGACGGCGTCGTCCCCAACGGCTCGCTCGGCGAGTACCAGACGCTGACCGACGAGGAGCGCACCCGCGTGGTGCGTACCGCCGTCGAGGCCGCCGGCGACGGCGCACGGGTGATGCCCGGCGTCGCCGCGTACGGCAGCGCCGAATCGCGCCGCTGGGCCGAGCAGGCCGCCGAGGCGGGATGCGGCTCCGTGCTGCTCCTGCCGCCCAACGCCTACCGCGCCGACGAGGAGGCCGTACGCGCCCACTACGCCGAGGTCGCCAAGGCCGGTGTCCCGGTCGTCGCGTACAACAACCCCATCGACACCAAGGTCGACCTCACGCCCGGTCTGCTCGCACGGCTCCACCAGGACGGGACCATCGTCGCGGTCAAGGAGTTCACCGGCGATGTGCGCAGGGCGTACGAGATCGCCGAGCTCGCCCCGGACCTCGACCTGCTGATCGGTGCCGACGATGTGCTTCTCGAACTCGCCCTCGCCGGCGCCGTGGGCTGGATCGCGGGCTACCCCAACGCCTTCCCGACCACCTGCGCCGCCCTCTACCACGCCGCCGTCTCCGGCGACCTGGAGACGGCCGTCCCGCTGTACAAGTCGCTGCACCCGCTGCTGCGCTGGGACTCCAGGACCGAGTTCGTCCAGTCCATCAAGCTGTCCATGGACATCGCCGGGCGCCACGGCGGCCCGGTCCGCCCGCCGCGCGCCGCGCTGACGGGCCCGGCCGAGGCCGCGGTACGCGAGGCGACCGAGAAGGCCCTCGCCCACGGCCACCACTGACACGCCGCGAAGGAGCCGTCATGCGCACCCGCCACGTATTCCACGCCGTCGACTCGCACACCGAGGGGATGCCCACCCGCGTGATCACCGGTGGTGTCGGGGTGATCCCCGGCGCCACCATGGCCGAGCGGCGGCTGCACTTCATCGAGCACCTGGACCACTTCCGTACGCTGCTGATGTACGAGCCGCGCGGGCACGCGGCGATGAGCGGCGCGATCCTCCAGCCCCCCACCCGCCCCGACGCCGACTACGGCGTGCTCTTCATCGAGGTCTCCGGGCTCCTGCCGATGTGCGGACACGGCACCATCGGGGTGGCCACCGTGCTGGTCGAGACCGGGATGGTCCCGGTCGCCGAACCGGTGACCACCGTGCGCCTGGACACGCCCGCGGGCCTGGTGAGTGTGGACGTACACGTCGAGGACGGCGCGGCGAAGTCGGTCACCCTGACCAACGTGCCGGCGTTCTGCGCGGGGCTCGGGCTCAAGGCCGAGGTCCCGGGGTACGGGTCGGTCGGCTACGACCTGGCGTTCGGCGGGAACTTCTACGCGTTCGTCGGACTCGACGCGCTGGGGCTGCCGTTCGACCGGGCCCGCAAGGACGACCTGCTGGCCGCCGGGCTCGCGATCATGGACGCGATCAACCGGTCGCCGAACCGGCCGGTCCACCCCGAGCGCCCGGAGATCGCGGGCGTCAAGCACGTCTACCTCGCCGCGCCCGGATCGGACGCCCGCCGCTCACGGCACGCGATGGCCATCCACCCGGGCTGGTTCGACCGCTCGCCGTGCGGTACGGGCACCTCGGCCCGGATGGCGCAGTTGCACGCCCGCGGCGAACTCCCGCTGGAGCGGGACTTCGTCAACGAGTCGTTCATCGGCACGGAGTTCACCGGCCGGCTCGTCGCGCAGACGGAGGTCGGCGGGGTGCCCGCCGTCGTACCCGCCATCACCGGTCGCGCCTGGATCACGGGCACCGCCCAGTACTTCCTGGACCCCGACGACCCCTTCCCCGGAGGCTTCCTCCTGTGACCACCCACCTGGACACCCTCACCTCCCGCAGCCCGGCCGACCCCTCCGACGTCCTCGTGCGGATCCCGGCTCCCGGGGCCTTCGCCGCGGTGGACGCCGTGGACCGGGCACGGGCCGCACAGCCGGACTGGCAGGCGTGCGGGGCGGCCACCCGCTCGGCGGCGCTCACCGCGGTCGCCGACGCCGTCGAGGCCGCCGCCGGCGAACTGGCCGCGCTCGCCGTACGCGAGGTGGGCAAGCCGCTCACCGAGGCCCGCGCCGAGGTCGCCCGTACCGCCGCGATCTGGCGGTACTACGCCCAGGCGCCCTACGAGCCGACCGGCGCCGTCCACGAAGCGGCCGCCGGAGCCGGACTGCTGCTGAGCCGGCGCCGCCCGCACGGGGTCGCCGGGCTGATCACCCCGTGGAACTTCCCGTTCGCCATCCCCGGTTGGAAGGCCGCACCGGCCCTCGCGGCCGGCAACGCGGTCGTCCTCAAGCCCGCGCCCGAGGCGACCGCCTGTGCCCAGCGCCTCGCGGAGATCGTCCAGCGGGCGCTGCCCGCCGGCGTGTTCACCGTCGTCCCGGGCGGTGCCGTCGAAGGCAACGCGATCATCTCCGCCGCCGACGTCATCTCCTTCACCGGCTCGACCGCCGTCGGTCAGGCGGTCGTGCGCGCCGCCACCGGCCGGGGCGTCCCGGCCCAGGCCGAGATGGGCGGCCTCAACGCCGCGATCGTCCTTCCGGACGCCGACATCGGGCAGGCGGCGGCCCACATCGCCGCCGCGATCGCCGGATACGCGGGCCAGAAATGCACCGCCACCAGCCGCGTCATCGCGGTCGGCACCGCGCTCGACCCGCTGCGCGAGGCGCTGGCCGAGGCGCTGCGGGCCGTCCCGGTGGGTGATCCGGCCGATGCCGCGACCGTGTGCGGGCCACTGATCAGCGAGCACGCCCGTGCCCAGGTCCTGGACGCCTCGCACGGCCTGCGCACGCTCGTCGGAGGGACCGTTCCGCACGGCCCCGGCTGGTACGCGCCGCCGACGTTGGTCGAGGAGGTACCGCCCGGACACCGGCTGCTGCGCGAGGAGGTCTTCGGCCCCATCGCCGCCCTGCTGCCGGCCGATGACCTCGCCCATGCGGTGCGGATCACCAACTCCGTCCCGTACGGCCTGGTCACCTCCGTCCACACCGCCGATCTGAACACGGCCCTGACCGGTCTCGACCGGCTGGACACCGGCATGATCCGGATCAACGCGCCGTCCAGCGGCGTCGACTTCCACCTGCCCTTCGGTGGCACCAAGGCGTCCAGCCACGGCCCCCGAGAGCAGGGCCGCGCCGCTCTGGAGTTCTACACCTCCAGCCGCACGTACACCCTGTCACCAGCAGGAACAATGTGACATTGTATTCTGGCGGTCCTGTTCGGGTACGGAGAGAACGCCGGGGGACCCCATGGGCCATCTGATCCACCGCGACCTCGGCGCCACCCGTGAGCGGCTGCGCGACCAGGTGGCCCACGCCCTGCGCGCCGCCCTGATCTCCGGCGAACTGCGGCCGGGGCAGGTCTATTCGGCACCCGCGCTCGCCGAGGACTTCGGCATCTCGGCGACGCCGGTGCGCGAGGCGATGCTCGACCTCGCCCGCGAGGGCCTGGTCGAGCCGGTCCGCAACAAGGGCTTCCGGGTCACCGAGGTCGACGACCGCGACCTGGACCAGTACACCGAGATCCGGTCCCTGATCGAGGTGCCCACGGTCGGCCGGGTGGCCCGCACCGCCCCCCGCGCCGACCTGGAGGCGCTGCGCCCGGTCGCCGAGGAGATCGTGCGCGCCGCCCGTGAACACGACCTGATCGGCTACCTGGAGGCGGACCGCCGCTTCCACCTGTCCCTGCTCGCCCTGGCGGGCAACGACCGGCTGGTCGAAGTCGTCGGCGACCTGCGCAAGCGCACCCGCCTGTACGGCCTGACGGCCCTGGACGAGCGCGATCGGCTGCTGCCCTCCGCCGAGGAGCACCTGGAACTGCTGGACCTGATGCTCGCGGGCGACGCGAAGGCGGCGGAGGAGTGCATGGCCAAGCACCTCGGCCACGTCCGCTCGATCTGGGCCAAGCCCGATTCCGCCGCGCCGGCCGACCGGTAGCGACCCACCGTCCCCCTGGACCACGCGGTGCCGCGCGGCACTCACTCCGTCACGGGCACCCGGAGAGGGCGGCCGGATCACCGCGGTGCTCAGCGGGTGCCCTGGTGATCGTGGACGGGGGTGCTGGAAGCGACGTGGTTAGCATGGGCGGATGAGCGACGACACGTCGGATGACGCCCCCGGCCGATCAACGCCCTCGCGGTCCGGAAGGCCCGTGTCGCTGCGTACGCTCAGGCGCGCGACCCGGTGGGAGGCGTTCGCCCTTCTCGTTGTCCTGCTCGTCCTCGTCTTCGCCTTCGCCTAGGTTTGAGACTGGCGCTCAGACGTTTGTCCAGGCGTCGAGGAAGGCTTTGCGCCCATCGGTACTGGCAGATTTGTGGTCGGCGTGCACGATGCGCCAGGCGGTGAGTTCGAGGTCGCGGAGCCATAGTTCACCGATGACCTGTGTCTTGAGGTCGGGCAGATGGTCGGACTCGGCGAGTGCCTGTCCGATCACCTCCCCGGCCGCCATGCGCTGGGGCGGGGTCATCTCGTCCACGGCCGAGAGGATCTGCCGGGCCAGACCGGCCCCCTCCCCGGCCAGCGAACGCAGGACCAGCGCCTTGATGTTGGCAGGCAGCAGGTAGGCGGTGCCCGAGGACCTCCACAGGTCGGACCAGAAGTGTTCGCCTGCCTCGGTGGGGGCGGGGAGCGCGGCCAGCAGGCCGAGGAGGTGCGCGGTGGCGGCGTAGCCGTCGGAGTGGGCCGCTGCGATCACCGCGATATCGGCGACCCGCTCCACGTCGAGACGGCTCGCCTCGAGGTGTGGAGTCAGGCCCAATCCATGTTCCAGTTGATGTGCGAGGGGGGCGGATGCGTGGGAGCGGAACTCGGGAAGCATCGGCGGTCCTTGGGCGTAGGCGAGCGGAGGAGCCCTGCTCGGGAGCCTTGATCGTGCCCATGGTGAGTCGGCGTTACACGACGTATCCAGGCCCAACTGGTGGCGGATTACGTGGACCGGAACTCACGGGGCGGCGGAACCGGCCAAGTCGCGGCCAAGTCCGGCGATGCCGGCTCGTCGTTGGTGGTGTCGACGCAGACCGCTTCGAGGACGCCGATCTTGTGCCGCTTCGGGCGCTACCGGCCCGGCGCCGATGCGCCCCCAGGGTCCGCTCGCGCAAGGTCGCCACGGGTGCAGCGCTTCACATCTCGTCCGTCCGCGTACGGTCGTCCTCGGACGACCGACTGGTGGCCAGCCAGGATCGCGCGGGCTCTGCCGCGTGGGTGGTGTCCACGGTGAGGTGGAGGCGGGTTCCGCCGGGCACGGTGTCGACGGGGTAGCTGCGCTGTTCGGTGGCGGCGAAGCAGCGACGGAGGACCTCCGCGACCTGCCGGGCGGTCTCGGGGGACGAGGCGACGATGCGCACGTCGGCGTGCCCGTGAGCGGGCAGTTCCGGTGACTTCATGGGGACCTCGTTCATCGGGAAGGCCTGGTGGGGTGGGTGTGACGACGTCGCGCCACACCCACCGCGTCCGGTCGGGGAGTGCCGGTGTCATCCGCGGCCCCCGGCACCTTGATCGCGGTCGTCGGCAGTGGGCGATCCGGCGGGTTCTTCCGGTCGGGCGGGTTCTTCCGGTCGTCGGTTCCTGCCGCGCGGCCGGCCGATTCCCGGCAGGGCCTCGCTGTAGCGGAAGGCCGCGATCCTTGCCTCGTGCTGTGCGTTGAGCCGGTGGATGAGGATCATTCCCGCGCCGATCACGGCGATGATCAGAGCCACGGTGATGATGGTTCCCACGTCCTCACCTCCCTCGGGCGGCGTCGAGGAGCCCGATCGGGCTCCCGCCTGCCGAGCTCGCGCCGCCGTCGGTTTCCCAGTCTTCCTCCCGGCTTCGGGCCTCCGTCCCCTCGCGGGCCGAGTCCTCGTCGGCCAGGAGCTCGCTTGCGGTGAGCAGGCTCCCCGGAGCGGCAGCGGCGGACATGAGCCGGGTGGCTGTGGCGGCATCGGCCTCCGGCGGGATCACCAGCAGGTCCATGCGGCCTCTGGCGTAGGAGAGGAGGATCAGCTTGTGCGGGTCCTGCTCGTCGGCGAACCAGCCCACGTGCACGGTGTGCCCGGTCACGGGCACCTTGCGCGGGATCACGGGCCAGTGGGAGGGGTTCACCGTGACACGAGTGACCCGGCCCCAAGGTGCGTCCAGCGCGTCCGTGAGGGCGGGGAGTTCACCGGAGAGGTCGCGGGAGCGGGGCCACCAGGCACCGTCCAGGAGACCTGGAACCGAGCCCGCCGGAACCAGTGACAGACGAACCGGTGACGAGGGCACGGGCCGCTCACTGATGGTTGTACGTTCGATGGTCGCGGTCATCACGCGGACCTGCCTCCGGGCTCGTCTTCGACGTCCCGGTGTTGTTGCTCGCCGAGAACGGCGCCGGCGTCGGAGCCGGCGTGCGAAGTACTCCCGGTGCCTCCACTCTACTCCGGACGACGGTCGGTGGATGGGCGTATGACCAGGCACTTTTCCTGGGGAGCGGGGCCTTGCGGGCAGCCGGTCGGAGTACCGTGAGAAGACGAGGTCACATCGTTCGGCGGAAGCGCCGAACCTCCGCAGACGGGCGGGCACCCCATGGCCGACTCCGACGACCCCCGCGTCTCCCATCTGCTGCCGGACGCGATTCACCAGGCCGTGAGGCCCGGAACGGTGCTATTGAGGCTGGAGACGACACACGCCCGCGAGGGAATCCTCGACGGCGCGTGGTGGCCGCGTTCGCGTGACATCGGCACCGAGCTTCCGGGCCTGGTCGGCGCATTGACCGAGCATCTCGGCCCGGTCACGCGGGTCGGCCTGGACACCGGCGCCTGGGAGAAGTTGCCGACCCGTCTGATCGTCGACGACCACATCGTGCACATCGACTCCTTCCCCGTCGGTGACGACACCGTCCTCATCACGCGCGGTGACCGGGACCACTTCTCCCTGCTCGTGGTCCCGCCGCACGCGACGCCCGACGCGGCACGCGCCGCGATGGCCAGAGCCGTACGGGCCGACAATGTCACCGAGGCAGCACAGATCCTCATCGACACCGGAACGCACCGAAGACGCGCGATTCCTGTCGAAGAGCCGCGGCCAGGCCAGGAGCGCCGCGAAAGGTAGAGGAAGCCGTTGGGCGGCACTGTGCGGCGTGTGGTGGCATCCCGTCAGCCCGCCTCGGTTCACCCGCGGAAGCCGGCGCCACCACGCGCCGCGTCCTCGCGCGACATCGCCGGCGTCCGTGGTAGTCGACAGGCATGCCAATGCCTTCCGGTGCCCCGGACCATGTCTCCCTGTACATGCGGCTGCGCCGCGTGATCCGCCGTTCGCCGGCGGGGCGCGGGTGGAGACGGGGCACCGATCTGGAACTGTTCCAGCGTGCGCTGGGCTTCGCGGCGCTTGGCTTCCTCACGCTGGTGCCACTGCTGCTCATCGTCTCCTCCGCTGATCCGCAGCACGGCCGGGGCTTCGCGCAGTGGCTGAGCGAAGGGCTTGGCGTTTCGGCGGCCTCCAGGGGACATGTCGAGCGGCTGTTCGCGCCCGCCGGCCAGGCTCTGAGGACGACGACCGCGTTCGGCATCGCAGCCCTCGCCGCTTTCGGGCTGAGTTTCTCCGCGGCTGTGCAGTCGGGCTTCGAGAAGGTCTGGGGTCTGCCCTCGGCCCGTTGGTGGGCCAGGTGGCGGCATGTGGTGTGGCTCGCCGTGCTCACCGGCTACCTCTTCGCCTCGGCCACGACGTTGCGGAGCCACACCCCGACGGGCGCGCTCATCGCGGTGGTGAGCGCCGTCCTCTTCTTCTGGTGGTCACAGCGGATGCTGCTCGGTGGGCGAGTCCGCTGGCGTGCCCTGTTGCCCGGCGCGGTGGCGACGGTGCTCGGGCTGCTGGGCCTCAGGGTCTTCTCCCAGCTTGTCTTCTCGCCCCTGATCGCCTCCAACACTGTCAGCTACGGCCCGTTCGGCACCGTCCTGGTCGTCCAGTCCTGGCTGATCGGTGTGGGCGTCGTCGTCTTCGGCGGAGCGCTCGTCGGCCGCCTGGTGCACGAGGAAATCGTACGAGTTGCTCTGAAACGGCGTCATTGAACCGGCACCGCGTCGAATGCAAACCATGGACGGCCCGGTAGAGCCGGAGCGGCTTGCCCGGGGTCCTGCGGACATGGCTGTCAGCCGAGGTCGTCAGGTGTACAGCTCTCGTGCGGAGCCGGTGTCCCGCGGCCTGAAGTCCGGTGTGGTGTAGGCGAAGTTCAGCACGGTACGGCGCAGGCCGGCGCGGGTGAGCGGGGTGACGCGGTGTGCTGTGGTGTCGCTGCGCAGGAGGTAGGCGTCTCCTGGCCGGTGATGGACGCTCCGGGCCGTCGGCGTACGGAGGTCGTCCAGGTGCCGTGTGCCGGGCACGTACTCCAGCAGCCCGCCGTCCGCCGTCGACGCCGGGGCTTCCAGGAAGAGGACCAGGGCGTAGGGGTAGTCGTCGGTGTGGGCGCCGTGGGTGTCGCCCTGTCGGTGCAGGATGTTGAGGACGTGTCTCTCGACAGGGTCGGCGACGGTCACGATGTTCTCGC
The DNA here is from genome assembly GCF_040674455.1 of Streptomyces sp. NPDC049837. Classification (NCBI taxonomy): domain Bacteria; kingdom Bacillati; phylum Actinomycetota; class Actinomycetes; order Kitasatosporales; family Streptomycetaceae; genus Streptomyces; species Streptomyces sp. NPDC049837. The sequence goes on from NZ_JBFAMP010000004.1 coordinate 486,156, forward strand.
CGGTGAGCCGGCTGACCAGGCGGACCATGGCGTCGTCGGCGTAGAGCCTGGGGATGAGAGCCGACTGCCGAGCGATCACCTGACCGCCGAGTGTGGTCAGGTGGCGGGGTGATCCGTCCATGCACTCCATGGTGAAGTCCCGCCGCCTGCCTGCCTTCTCCAGCCGCAGGGCTTCCTGGCGTAACAAGGACAGCAATGATGGGTCGAGCAGGCCGTGCAGCGGCACGTATCCGCTGTCACCGAACCGCTCGCGCGCCCCGATGCCGGGGGAGGGGATGCGGAGCACTCGTGGAACCCTTCCTGGCGGGCGGCAGACGGTTGAGTCCGTGCCCGGATTGGTCCGTCCTCACGCGGGCGCGCGACAAGCTGGCTTGAACCCGTGCGCCCACCGGGACCGCCATCCGTGCGTCGAGTCCATAAGCGGCGAACTCGATGTCGTCGATCAGGTCGCGGGCTGGTCCGCAGTCATGGCTGGTCAAGATCGGACTCGGTCCGTCCGGACCACGCCATGTGCAGGCGCAGGCGCACGGTCCCCTGGGCCGGGCCGGCGAACTTCGGCAGCTCGGCCGGAAGACGCCGGGCGAACCGGGCGCGGCGGAGCTGAGACCAGCGTGGTGGTCCTGCCCGGGGCCGCTGTGCCTGTCTCAGCCGTCCGCCGTCGCGGTGGTCCGTTGCGGTGCTCCAGCCGTGACTGGCACAGCCACCAAGCCCTTCTGCCGGACCGGAGCGGACATCACGCAGCCCTCGCATTCCCACGAGCGCCGGTGCGCCGTTGACGACACCGGCGTGCGCCCATCAGGCCCACCAGCGACTCGCCGCCCATGCGAGCGCGTAGCCCGCACTGTTGAGGGCGCAGTGCAGCGCCACGGGTGGGATGAGGCTGCCGGAGCGGCGGCGGAGCTCGCAGAAGAGCACACCGGCGAGGGCGGTGCCGGCGACCGCCGCTGTCACGGACAGGGCGACGCCGGCCTGACCGGCGCCGAAGACCGCTTGGGCCGCCGCGTTCGCGCGCGTGAGCCCGCGTGACGGCTGTACGTGCCAGAGGCCGAAGAGCACTGAGGAAACGACGGTGGCCCATACAGGCCCCCATCGTCGCCGAACCATGGCCCACAGCACGCCGCGGAATGCGATCTCCTCAAGCAGCACCGTGCCGAGCGGTACGCGGACCAGCACGCGGTACACCAGTTCTTCGGGAGACAAGCCCGCGGCCCGCTCGTCCTGGAATGCCTCCCGGGTGAAGGGCAGGGCCAGGCCCAGCAGATAGACCACGAGAACGGCTCCGGCCAGGACCAGGCCCCAGCGCATACCGCGGCGGGCCGCGGCCCTGCCGAGCCCCAGATCGTCCCAAGTGAGGCCGGAACGGCGGGCGATCAACACAAGCAGCACGGCCGTGACCGCACAGACCGGTACGTACCAACCGGGCGTGAGCAGGTCGTTGAGCACGTTCGCGGCCGCGAGTACCACGACGGCCAAGAGCAGCATCCACATGGCCGCACAAGGATCGCCGACGTTCGCGACGCGCGGCCCGCAACGCGCCGTGCCACGGAGCGCCGCCCCCAGCGCGGGGCGACCCGGTCGCCCCCGTCACCGGCCGACCGCCCACAGATCGGTGCCCAGCTCACCCTCGTACGCAAGCCGCGTATTCGACGACGCCCGGTACCGGTCCGCGCACCAGCCGGCAGCCGACCCGGCCGGGGCGGGCGAACCGCACCGTCTCCACCGTCGTCGCCGCCGCGCTCCAGCACGTGGACCTTCTCGCGCACCGCTCGCGTGGCACGGCCCAGGCAGGGCTGGGCGATCACGTCGGAAACCACGTCCCGGCTTCGTTGTGGCGCACACTTAAGTAAATGCACAACCCCGCGAGGTGATGCCGACATGATGCGGGTCTTCTCCAAGAGCGCTGTTGCCCTTCTGGCGGGCGCCATGGCTGTGGCCGGGGCCGCCGCTTGTGGCGGGGCCGGCGAGGAGGGGCCGGCCAGGCCGGCTCCGACCGTCACCAGGACCGAGACCGTCACTGTGGAACCGACGCCCCCTCCCACCGTGCCGAAGACACCCCCGAAGCCCGTGGAGCCCCCGGCACCCAGGACGCCCCCGGCGCCCAAACCGCCGCCTCGGCCTGCGCCTACCGCTGATGCCGCCACCACCGTCCAGAGGTATTTCGCGGCCATCAACGACGGGGACTACCGACGGGCATGGGAACTGGGAGGCAAGAACCTCGACCGTTCCTACGCGTCCTTCGCGGCAGGATTCGCGGACACCGTTCATGACACCGTCCAGATCATCGACGTCCGCGGCAGCGTCGTGACGGTCACGCTCGACGCCCTGCAAACGGACGGGTCCGTGCGCTCCTTCGCAGGCACCTACACGGTCAGGAACGGGGTCATCGTCGATGCCGATATACGACGTGTGGACATCCCGACGCCGCAGCCCGGCCGGCCCTATCCCCCGGGACCGCCCGCAGGCGTTCCTGACGTCGACTGCTCCGACTTGGACGGCCCCGTCGACGTCAGCGACGGCGACCCCCACAACCTCGACGCCGACGGTGACGGCATCGGCTGCGAAAGGAGTTAGCAGGCTCGACCAGCTCCTGCGTGGTCCAGACAACAAGAAAGGCCCGGGTCTGTGACCTGGGCCTTCTGCATGGAGCGGGTGACGGGAATCGAACCCGCGCTCTGAGCTTGGGAATCACAGGACATGAGGGCTTGGCGGGGCCTGCGGCCTGCTGAGAACCAATCGCACCTGACGGCTGGGCCAGTGTGGCTAGCCGTGGTTGACCGTTGTGCACCGTCTCATCGGGCATGCATCGGGCACGATTACTCTGGAGACAATTGATCCGGTTGGTGCTTCTTGCGCAGATCTTCAAGTTGCTGCTTGTGTAGCCGCTGTTCGTGATCGATCCAGTCATCAAGCAACTCGTTCCATCTTGCTGCTAGGCGCAAATGTGCGAGCCTGGCTCGGCGCAGGGAGTCTGCAAGGTAGAGACTGGCGATGGGCCAGGCCATCCACCCGGGCTGGTCCAGTCCGCGCATGAGCACGTGGGCCATGAGGGCGACCACCAGGAAAGTCACGATGACGCCCGGGAAGTAACTGTGGTTGGGCACGGGGAAGATCGGCATCCGTGCTTCCTCGTCGTCAGTCCCTTTGCTGCGCTTCAATGCACGCTCCTCCAGACGGTTTCGGACCAGGATGCACGGCTTACCCTGGAGGCGTGCTTAAACGCTAACTTTGCCCCTCCAGCCAGGCATCGGGGCAGGCAGCCGAAGTTTCTGTGATGTCTCTACATGCTGCCCGGGAGCCGGCACCGACCGAGGGGCGCGTCTGCGCTGGATCCCTCACTGAAGTGCCATGCGATCAAGCAGTCTCCGTCCCGTCATGTCGTGAGAAGTTCACCGAAACGTCCCAGAGCAAGGGGAGTGCAGAGCCTAGCCAATCCTCGAGGCAGACGCGGGCGCTGGTCACTGCTGTTGCATCCCGCTCGAGGAAATCGCAGTGTATTTCTTGCCCTCCTGGCGACTTCGCGGTAGCGCGAATCACGCGCGCTTTCTCGAGATAACTGGCAGGCAGGGCGGACAGGCTTTCGGCCTGCAACACGCTGCGGATCCCCTGGGCTTCTACGGTGAAACTTTCTGAACCCTTTCGCACCGTGAGTTCGCTTAGGTGGATATTTCGAGAGCGGCGGTGGATATCCTCAATGGAAAGTCCGTATGCCGCGTCGGGCCTAATGTGGCGCAGGTTGCTTGCGTTCTGTGCAAAGTAAGCCGCGTAATCCTCCCCCCGCAAACACAAAGACTGACGAGTGACAGTCCAGGAGGGCTCAACGGATTCACTCAGTGCGAGTTCGCCCCCAATTACTCGCATCTGCCTAGACCACAGGCGGTCCAAATTCTCTCGAATGAGATGCTGGAGATTCGCAGGGGCATCCGTGATTTGGAGCCTGGACAATTGCTCGACGGAAACAGAGGCTCCTAAGGCTCGCCAAAAGTCGGGGTCATCGATTGGATCGAAATGAAGAAGGTACTCCAGTGATTCGTCACCGATTTCTCCCGACAATTCCTTGGGCCCTGGGAATCCATCGATTCGCCCCTGAGAGGAAATCCAGACTGCTTGAAGAAACTGCGTCATCTGCCTGGATTGCGCCGGAGCAAGATACCGCTCAAGGGCACGTACTGCGTTCCCGGTGAGCTCGACCTGAGCAACGCGCGCGCCCTCAAACCCGCGATTCACACTTGCTGAGATGGCATCTGCACCACCCGAGTCCATGAGCCCCCGGCCGCCGCGAATTAGTGCGGTGGAGACCAGGTTGGCAATGTTGTGATCCTTTCTATTCCGAGCAAGGCGGTCCATGCCATGGACGTCCGTCACCAGGACGTTATTCTCGTGGCTCAATTCGGCCACTGCATTCAACGACTCGGAGAGGTCCGAACCGCCGTTAAGGCCGTATACAATCGGCTGCATTTCGCTTACGGTCTCGACGTCTTCGGCGAAATACTCGGGACTGTCAGGTAGTCGCAAGAAGACATAGCGCTTCTCGCGCTTATTGCTCCCCGGCCAAGTAAGGACGAGATCCGGTGAAAAAGTATGGTTAAAATACTCGGTGCTCTTGATGTTGATGCGAGGGTCCACGTCACGGAGCTCGCGGATGACCAATTCTTTAGTGCGCCGAGCGCTGGAGTTCGGGTTCGGGTCGAAAAGGGCATCACGCAAGGCTTCAGCGTAATCGGACTTCATCGCTAAACCTCCTCCGTCGTCTCGCGATCCCGTATCCAGCCGAGATGCTTTTTGCTGATCACGAGTTCTTCCTGGCGTTTACTGAGGAGGATTAGCCAGAGGCGGTCGGCGACCTCTTTACATGCTTCCTCGTCGACCAATTCTTCGGCTTGCTCAGGGTCGTCGCACCCTAGGCACTTGTGATGATGAGCGAGGGTTGCTGCTCGAACCTCGGCAGCCGTGCAGAGCTTTGACCATCTGTTAAGCGAAAATGGATGCCAGGTTATCCACATGAAATTATCACATCGATCGGGCCTTGTTTTATAGGCGCGGTAGCATTTAGCCAGGTACTCGACATACATGCTGCCTTGATGGCCTGGCGTTTCATAGAACTTCGACTCAACCAGGAATTCCTGACCTTCGAACTGTCCGCCAATAAGCAGGCCGCCAAGGTCATAAGAGAAAGTCGATCCGTCCGCCCAATCGAACGTAAGTTTCGGGATCGCCGTGGGGTTCGGATTGACCCATCGGGCATTCGCGCGGGTTGTGGCGTCGAGCCAATGCTTGGCTCGCCGGGCCCCCTCTTCGCCCTTGCTATGCAGAAGCTCTCCCGACATAGCCAGAGCGTACCCAATGCGTTCTTGGGTGCATACCCTGCGTGAGGGAGGGGGGATGGCTGCGTACAGGTCGGCGGAGCGGGTTTGGCCGGTGGCCTGCCCGGTCTGGGGCCGAGCATGATCAGGGGGCCGTACGCTGGTTGGCAACTCGGGCAGGCTTTGGACCTGCCCGTAATGAGCACGAGTGGCCCCCTGGTCTTGCTCGGCGCGGGACCCGGACGGGGGAGGTGGCTAAAGCCGCGGAGCCGACCGCCCCAGCCACAGCGGGTCTCTCCCACCATCAACCCGAGCTGCCAGGCGTGCGGCCGGCGGCCGGGCCGGAGCGGGGCGTAGACAGGAGCGTCGGCCCGGACGACGGGCCGCGCGCGCCGCGCTGTGCGCGGCGGGTGCCTTGATGAAGTAGGGAAAGTCTTACCGCGCTGGAAGCAGGTGGCGTCCGTCGTGGCTCCGGACATGAGGGCCATCCCCGTCCAGGGCGTCCAGTAGCCGGACTGCGTAGACCTCGGACATCCGCTCGGTGATCTCTTCGGGCGTGAGCCAGTCGACTGCCAGCGACTCTGCCGAAGTGCGTTCGGTGCCTCCGGAGGGCTTGCAGCGGAACACCAGGGCGACGATGCCCCGAGCCGTGTTCTTGTAGACGCCGGTCAGCTCGTCGACGTCGACGCGGATGCCGGTCTCTTCCCAGACCTCGCGGGCTACGCCCTCTTCCGGTGACTCCGCCAGTTCGAGCACTCCGCCCGGCAGTTCCCAAGTCCCGTTGTCCGCACGCCGGATCGCCAGGAGCCGGCCGTCCTCCCGCACCACCGCTCCCGCCACGGACACGGAGTGCAGCGGCGTTGACTTGTGTTGCTGGGAACCCGTACTCATGTACAGGAGCATAGGAGGAAGAGAAGGACTATGGGAACTTTGGTAGGAGGTGGCAAGGCCGTACCTCGATACCTACAGATCGCTGACGAGATCGTTCAGCAGATCCGGGCAGGCGTCCTGAAGCCTGGTGACATGGTGCCGAGCGAGTCCGAGCTGATCGACCGGTATGGGGTGTCCGGCGGAACGATCCGCAAGGCCATGGTGGAGGTCCGCGCGAGCGGCCTGGTGGACACCCGGCACGGCAAGGGTTCGATGGTGAAGGACCGGCCGCCGGTACGGCTGCGCTCGTCCGACCGCTTCCGGCGCTCCCACCGCCGTGGCGGCAAAGCGGCGTACCTCGCCGAGACCGACCAGGCTGGGGCCACTTCCGAGGTGCGGATGCTTTACCGGGGCGCCGCGGAGGCTCCCGCCGAGATCGCCGAACGGCTCGGGGTCGATGCCGGCACGCAGGTGCTAGCCCGGCGGCGGCTCTACTTCCGCAACGGCACCCCGGTCGAGACGGCAACCTCCTACATCCCCTGGGACGTGGCCAAGGAGATCCCCGAGCTGCACAACGACAACCCGGGACCCGGCGGCATCTACGCCCGGCTGGAGGACCACGGGCACGAGTTCGCCGAGTTCGTGGAGACACTCGTCCCCCGGCTGGCCACCAAGGCGGAGTCCTCCGAGCTGGCGCTGAGCCCCGGCGCGCCGGTCGTGCACCTGGTGCGGAACGCGGTCACCACGGAGGGCCGAGTCGTGGAGGTCTGCGACACGCTCATGGCCGCTGACCAGTTCGTATGGGAGTACCGGATCCCAGCCGCCGACTGACGCCCGCTCAACTCCCCACGGCCCGCCGCGATTTCTTCTTCGCGGCGGGTTGACTCATGTACAGGAGTGCTGCACTCTTCTTCATGTCACTCATGTACATGAGTGGTGGAGTCAAGCACCTCTAGAGGAGTGATCTCGTGCGTGTGATCCCCGTCGACCTGTCCGGCACGACCGTGATGGTCGCCCAGCCGCCCCAGCTCAAGATGCGCGACAAGAAGAACGGTGTCGTGGCCGTCGACCCCGAGACCGGGGGCTCCCTGATGACCGTCGACGTCCTGTTCGTCGCCAACGGCAACGCCGAGGTCATCACCGTGACCGTGACGGAGGCGGACATCTCCGGTGAGCTGACCACGGGCACCCCGGTCGCCCTGTCCGGGCTCGTCGCCCGGCCGTGGGAGAACGAGTTCAACGGGCAGAAGCGGCACGGCATCTCGTTCCGCGCCGCCGCTGTCACGGCGCTGGTGAACTGACCGTGTCCAGGGGACAGTTACTCGCCTGGGTCGGTCTGGCGCTGGTGGTCGCCGGAGTCCTCGTGCTGCGGCACCGGCGCCCGGTCTGGTTCTGGTACGCGGTCGGGGCGCCGGCCAAGCTCGCTCGGATCCTGGTCACGTACCGCCCGGTCATGGAGGCCTGCGGGCTCACCGAACCGCCGTCCCGCTTACGGATGGCCCTCGCTGCCACCACCAACCGCACCGCCCCCCGCCGGGTGCCCCGGCTGACCCGGCTCCGGTTCACCGCGAGCGGGCTCGTCCTGCGGATCCGGATGGAGCCCGGTCAGGAGGTACGCGACTTCGAGACCGCGACCGAGCGGCTGCGGCACTCCTGGCGTGCGTACGCGGTGCATGTCGCGGCCCTCACTCCGGGGTGGCTTCAGATCAAGGTCGTGGGCTACGACGTGCTGCGTCGGGTGGTCATGCCCAAGGCGCCGCCGCCCGAGCTGCTCCGCGTCCCGGTCGCCCTGCGGTCGGACGGCTCGGTCCACTTCCGGGACTTCCGCACCGTGCCTCACGAACTGGTCATGGGCGCGACCCTGTCGGGCAAGTCTGTGTACCTGCGCGGCCTGGTGACCGGTCTCGCTCCGCAGCCCGTCGCACTCGTCGGGATCGACTGCAAGTGGGGAGTCGAGCTGGCACCGTTCGCCCCGCGGCTGTCCGCTCTCGCGTGCGCCCCGGAAGAGGCGGCCGACCTCCTCGACGTCCTGGTCGAGGAGATGACGCAGCGGTACGAGCTGATCCGTGGCGTCCAGGGCCTCGGTTCCGTACCGGTGGAGTCCATCACCTCGGACATCTGGGGGCTCCCCGACGAGCTGCGACCGGTGCCGATCGTCGTGGTGGTCGACGAGGTGGCGGAACTGTTCCTCGCCGCGTCGTCGGCCGACGAGAAGCGCCGCGACCAGATGGTCACCCAGCTCATCCGCATAGCTCAGCTCGGCCGGGCCGCCGGCATCTACCTGGAAGTGTGCGGCCAGCGCTTCGGCGCCGAACTGGGCAAGGGCGCCACGGCGCTTCGCGCTCAGCTCACCGGCCGCATCTCGCACCGGGTCAACGACGAGACCACGGCCAAGATGGCGCTGGGGGACATCAGCCCGTCCGCCGTACTCGCCGCCACCGCCATAGCGCCGGAACAGCGTGGGGTCGCCGTCGCCGGGGACTCCTCGGGCGGCTGGTCACTGGTCCGCAGCCCGTTTACGGAGCTGGCCGACGCCGTCGCCACCTGCGCCGAGCACGCCCACCTGACCCCGGACGTCCCCGGCCTCACCGCCTTCCGCCCCATACCGGCCGCCACCGGCCTCGCGCTGGTCGCCGCCGACATCTCCGCCGATGACAAGGACTGATCGCCATGCGTCCCTCGCTGCGCGTCGACGCCGTCCTCGTCCAGGCCGTCATCGCCGGTGCCCTGTCCTTCTCCCACCTGCATGACCTCGCCCAAGCCGCCGGGCAGCACGGCTGGAAGGCATGGGCCTACCCGGTCTCTGTCGACCTGCTGCTGGTCGCCGCCTGGCGTCGGCTGCGGTCTCTGCGCGACACCGGAGCCTCACGCAACGCCGCATGGTCCTGGTTCGCGGTCGCGCTCGCCGCCTCCCTCGGGGCGAACGTCGCCACGGCCGGACTGCTCGACCTGAACGACGTGCCGGACTGGCTGCGCATCCTCGTCGCCGGGTGGCCGGCCCTCGCCTTCCTCGGCGGCACCCTCCTGGTCCACACCCCGGCTCCCGAGGAGGAGCCCGCCACAGAGCCCACCGACCCTGAGCCGGTACGCGAGCAGATCAGCGAGCCGGAACCGGCCCCGGCCCTGCCGCCCGCCCCGCCCGCTCCCCACGTTCCGCCCGCCCTGATCGCCCATGCCCGCAAGCTCGCCGACGCCCACCGGGCATCGACCGGCCAGCCCATGGGCCCGGACATCCTGCGCGCCCGCCTCGGCGTCCCCGCCCCGATGGCCGACGCCATCGCCGCCCAGCTCGCCTGAGAGGAGGTGACCCCATGGCCCGCAACCGCTTCTGGGACGTCGACCGCATCGGCCCCGTCCAGATCGGCACCCACCACGACCGCCACGGCCGCGAGGCGCATGCCGCCGCCTGCACCGCGCCCGGCTGCGACTGGTCGGCCGACTACCTCAGCCGCGCCGCCGCCGAACTCGCCGCCCGCACCCACCGCTGCAACCCGCGCTGACCCACAGGAGATCGCGTCATGGACGTCCCGCTCTGGCTCGCCCTGATCGTCATCGGCGCCCTTGGCGTCAAGCTCATCCGTCCGCCCTGGTGGCTCGTGGCCGTGCTCCTCCTGGGCGGCTACCTCCTCGCCGACAGCTTCCTGGCCCCGGCCATCGACCCGCTCGCCAAGTAAGGAGAACGGCCGTGTTCAAGCCCAAGTACCCGACCCCCGACACCTACACGCCGACCCCGATCCGCACCGCCCCCGCGCCGGTCCAGACGCCCACCCCGCGGGCGCCCGCGCCCCGCACCGGCTTCCTGGACAAGACGCGCGCCGACCCCACGGCCGCCGTCGTCGGCGTCGTCGCGGTCGGAACCGTGCTCGTCTCCACGCTCCTGGCCGTGGCCATCACCGCGCTCGCCCTCTCCGTCAGCGGGGTGGTGCTCCTGCTCCTGGTCCGCCTGCTCCGCCAGGAACTCAACCGCTGACCGGCCTCCGGGCGGTGCCACAAGCCGCCAAGCATCGCCACCGCCCCGGACGGCCACACGACGCCCCTTCCAACCGCAACCGAGGGAGAACCGTGGACTCGCAAGCGCTCGCCTTATCCCTGCCACTGCTCGGCTGGGCCGCCCACTCCGGGTACCTCGCTCACCGGCTGGCCACCGCCCGCCGCGACCCGCTCACCCGCCTCCGCACCCGTGCCGGGTGGACCGCTCGGGCCGAACGGCTCATCCGCCGGCACCCCGACGCCCTGGTCCTCCTCCTGGACGTCGACGACTTCAAGACCCTTAACGACACCTACGGCCACGCCGCGGGGGACGCCGCGCTCACCGCCACCGCCGCCCGCCTCGCCGACTGGTGCGGACGACACGGCATCGCGGGCCGCCTCGGCGGAGACGAGTTCGTCGCCGTCATCCGCTCCGCCGACGCCGCCGACATCGACCAGCTCGTCGACCTGCTGCACGAACCGCTGACCCACGCCGGCAAGCGCATCCCGGTGTACGTGTCCGTCGGCGCCTGCCGCCTGGCAGATCTCCCGGTCGCCAGCCTCTCCGACGCGCTCTCCGCCGCCGACGCCCACATGTACGAGATCAAGGGCAAGCCCGGCCGCCGAGGCTCGCGCACCGCCGCGCACTGAGCACGGCCACGCATCGACCGGCCTCCGGGCGGCGCACAAGCCGCCAAGCATCGCCGCCGCCCGGACGGTCCGGCCCCTTCCAACCGCAATCGAAAGGAAGCTCCATCATGTCCCAGCACAGCCCCGCCCGAATGCGGGTCTGCCCCGACTGCGACGGCTTCCCCGTCGTCGCCATCGACACCGGCACCCGCCTCCCCGACGGCACCCGCGCCACCCTCCACATCACCTGCCGCCGCTGCATGGGCACCGGCACCGCCCCCGCCGTGCGCCGGCAGGAGGTGAACGTCTGATGCCCCGCCGCTGGAGCCTTGGCGTCGACCGCCTCCACTACGAGGACATCGACGGCGAATACGACTGCCTGAAGAAGACCATCAAGGCCCACGACACGCACGACGAGCCCAGGGGCCAGAAGTGGCCCAGCCGGAATTGTTCGGGCGACGACGTGTCGGGCCCGTCCAGCAGCGACGCCAGCACGCCGCAGACGCGTCGACGTTGGGGCCGGTGATCGCTTTGACCCACACCGCCACCATGGCGGGCCTGGACCCGGTCACCTTCAGCGATCTGCTGCGGGTGGCCGGGTCCCCCGGCTTCGACCGTTGGCAAGACCAGATCCGCCGAACCGGAGGCTGCGCCAACCCGATTCACCTCACCGGCTGGACCATCACAAAGGACAAGGTCACCGGCGAGACGCTCCACAGCTACTCCACCAAGGACGAGCCCGGCGGACGACTCCGCCTCGCCTGCGGCAACCGCCGCGCCTCCCGCTGCCCCGCCTGCGCCTACGTGTACGCCGCCGACACCTACCACCTGATCCGCGCCGGACTCGCGGGCGACCAGGACAAGGACGTCCCCACCACCGTCCGCGAACACCCCCGCGTCTTCGCCACCCTCACCGCACCCAGCTTCGGCCCGGTCCACAACCGCCCCAACACCGGCCGCTGCCGCTGCGGCGCCCAGCACCAGGCCGACGACGACACACTCGGCACCCCGCTCAACCCCGACAACTACGACTACGCCGCCGCCGTCCTGTTCAACAACCATGCCGGACACCTCTGGCAGCGGTTCACGAACCGGCTCCGCCGCGAGATCGCCGCCCGCGCCGGCCTCACCCAACGCGAGCTGAAGGAAGCCGCCCGCGTCTCCTACGGCAAGGTCGCCGAGTTCCAGAAGCGCGGCGCCGTCCACTTCCACGCCGTCATACGCCTCGACGGACCGGACGGCCCCGAGGACCCGCCGCCCGCCTGGGCCACCGTGCAGCTGCTCACCGACGCCATCCGCGCCGCCGTCGCCCACTCGTACACGACCGTCACCGTCCCGGCCGCCGCCGACCAACCCGCCCGCACTCTGCGCTGGGGCACCCAGCTCGACATCCGGACCATCCGCGCCTTCGAGGCCGGCACCGACATCACCGAACAGGCCGTCGCCTCCTACGTCGCCAAGTACGCCACCAAAGCCGCCGAAACGACCGGCACCCTGGACCGCCGCATCGGCGAACTCGCCGAACTCGACCGCCACCGGGTCCCCGAGCACGCCCAGCGCCTCATCCGGGCATGCAAGGAACTCGACCCCGTCTACCCCGACCGGCGTCTGTGGGCCTGGGCTCACATGCTCGGCTTCCGCGGCCACTTCTCCACCAAGTCCCGCCGCTACTCCACCACTCTCGGCGCCCTGCGCCAGATCCGCGCCGACTACCGCGCCGCCCAGCAGCGCGAGGCCCTCGGCCTGCCCGACCTCGAACACGACCAGGACGACACCGTCCTCGTCCTCGCCGACTGGCAGTACGCCGGACACGGCCACACCCCCGGCGAATCCGTGCTGGCGGCCTCCATCGCCCGGGACCTTCAGCTCAACCGCGAAACCGCCCGCCAAGAACTTGCAGCCCTGGAAGGAGACCCGACGTGAGTGACCGCCTGCTGACCGTCGACCAGGCCGCCGAACGCCTCGGCACCACCGACCGCTTCCCCCGGCGACTGATCGCCGAACGCCGGATCGCCTTCGTCAAGGTCGGCCGCCACGTCCGCATCCCTGAGGGAGTCCTCGACGCGTACATCGAGGCCAACACCGTGCAGCCGGTCCGCCGTCGCCGCAGCCGGTACGGGAGGGCTGCTTGATGGCAGGCAAGAAGCGGCGGTTCGGGCGTGTCCGCAAGCTTCCCTCCGGCCGGTACCAGGCTCGGTACCTCGGCCCGGACGGCATTGACCGGCCCGCCCCGCACACCTTCGAGACCGCTCGGGACGCTGACGACTGGCTGGCCGAGCAGCAGACCGCCCTCCGGCGCGGCGACTGGACCGACCCTGACGCGGGCGCGATCAACTTCGAGAAGTACGCCACCCGGTGGGTCGACGAGCGCGACCTGGCCGCGACCACCGATGAGCTGTACCGGCGCCTGCTGCGGCTCCACATCCTGCCCACCTTCGGCGGCGTGGACCTCGACGAGATCACTCCGCCCGCCGTCCGCGCCTGGCGAGCCGAGCGGCGCAAGGCAACCGGCGCGACCACCGTGGCCAAGTCGTACCGGCTCCTGAAGGCCATCCTCCAAACGGCCGTCGACGATGAGGCCATCCGTCGCAACCCCTGCCGGATCAAGGGCGCGGGCAAGGAATCAGCCCCCGAGCGGCCCGTCGCCACCGTCGCCCAGGTCGACGCGCTCGCCGACGCGATGGGCCCGCGCTGGCGGCTGATGGTCTACCTCGCCGCGTATGGTCCCGCCCGCCCCGAGGAACAGGCGGCCATGCGGCGTCCGGACGTCGACATCGACACCCCCGGCGTCTGGGTCCGCAAGGCCGAGCCTGAGCTGACCACTGGTCGACGCGTCCAGGGCGACACCAAGTCGGAGGCCGGACGGCGCTTCATGGTCCTGCCCGCCTTCATGGCGACGGACCTCCGCCGGCACCTGGACTGGTACGCGGAGAAGGCACCTGACGGACTGCTGTTCGTGGGGGAGAAGGGCAAGCCGTTCCGCCGTTCCACCTTCGGGCGGAAGTGGCGCAAAGCCCGGACCGCTGTCGGCCTGCCCGAGGGCTTCCGCTTTTACGATCTTCGTCACACCGGGCACACCCTCGCTACGCGCTCGGGCGCCACGCTCAAGGACACGATGGTCCGGGCGGGCCAGTCCACGGAGAAAGCCGCGCTGATCTACCAGCACTCCGACCAGGAGCGCCAAAGGGAGGTCGCTGCGGGCCTCGACCGGCTCGTCCAGACCGAGCGCGAGAAGGCATCGGGCACGCAACGGGCACGGGGCCGGTGACCTGGTCCAGACAACAAGAAAGGCCCGGGTCGTCGACCTGGGCCTTCTGCGTGGAGCGGGTGACGGGAATCGAACCCGCGCTCTGAGCTTGGGAAGCTCATGTTCTACCATTAAACTACACCCGCGTAAGTAGGCACCGGAGGGCCGGTGTCGTACCGTCGCTCACTGTACCTCATTGGCAGGCCCCCGGTGTATCGCGCCGCGGGGTCTTTGTGCTGTGTGGGGGATGGATCCGTGTGCGGGGGGCGGGAGTTGAGGCGTACGGTGTGGGGGCGGAGTGCCGCCTGGAGTGGTGTCCTGTTGATCCCCTAATGTGGCTTTCTCGTCCACGCTTTGGTTGGGGAAGGGACTTGATGGACTCCATGGAGCGCACCGTCGTCCGCTGTGCCGAAGGGCATGTGTTCAGTACCGCTTCGTTCCCGATGCAGCAGCTCGGTGCCGGCCGGATCGGGCCCGGGCGGTTGTTGCGGTGTCCGCGGTGTGCGCGGTTGCGGCAGGCCGTGCCCGTGGAGCTGGAGCGGCGGTAGCGGGGAGTAGCCGGAAGTGGTGGTGAGCGCGCGGGGGCCGTCCGATTGGGGCGGGCCCGCGCGCTCTGCGTATCCTCGGGGAGTGCTTCTCTCAGACAAGGACATCCGGGCCGAGATCGACGCCGGGCGGGTACGTATCGACCCGTACGACGACTCCATGGTGCAGCCCTCGAGCATCGACGTGCGGCTGGACCGCTACTTCCGGGTGTTCGAGAACCACCGCTACCCCCACATCGATCCGGCCGTCGAGCAGGCGGACCTCACGCGGCTGGTCGAGCCGGAGGGGGACGAGGCGTTCATCCTGCACCCGGGCGAGTTCGTGCTCGCGTCGACGTACGAGGTGATCAGCCTGCCTGATGATCTCGCTTCGCGGCTCGAAGGGAAGAGTTCACTCGGGCGGCTCGGGCTGGTGACCCACTCGACCGCCGGGTTCATCGACCCCGGCTTCTCCGGGCACGTGACGCTCGAGCTGTCGAACCTCGCCACGCTGCCGATCAAGCTCTGGCCGGGCATGAAGATCGGGCAGCTCTGCATGTTCCGCCTCAGCTCGCCGGCGGAGTTCCCGTACGGCAGTGAGCGCTACGGGTCGCGGTACCAGGGGCAGCGGGGGCCGACCGCCTCGCGGTCCTTCCAGAACTTCCATCGGACGCAGGTGTGAGCATGAGTGACGTACGGGAGAACCTGACCTACGAGAAGTTCGGGACCGCGATCCGCGAGCTGGCGCAGAGCATCGCGGACGACGGGTACGAGCCCGACATCGTGCTGAGCATCGCCCGCGGCGGCGTCTTCGTCGCCGGTGGGCTCGCGTACGCCCTGGACTGCAAGAACATCCACCTGGTCAATGTGGAGTTCTACACCGGGGTCGGGACGACCTTGGAGATGCCGGTGATGCTCGCGCCGGTGCCCAACGTGATCGACTTCAGCGACAAGAAGGTGCTGATCGCCGACGACGTCGCCGACACCGGCAAGACGCTGAAGCTCGTCCACGACTTCTGCCTCGGCGCGGTCGCCGAGGTGCGCAGCGCGGTCATCTACGAGAAGTCGCACTCCCTCGTGAAGTGCGAGTACGTGTGGAAGAAGACCGACGAGTGGATCAACTTCCCGTGGAGCGTCGAGCCGCCCGTCGTGAAGCGTGAGGGCCAGGTCCTCGACGCCTGACGGACACCGGTACGTGAAAGGCCCCCGCCTTGGCGGGGGCCTTCGTCGTACGTACGCCGCTCAGATCGTGCCCAGCTTGATCAGCGACAGCAGCGCCACGAGCTGGATCGCCGACGCGCCCAGCGCCTTCGGCCACGGCAGGTCGTGCGACTTGCTCACCATCGACGTGAACAGCGCTCCCGCCGCCAGCCAGGACAGCCAGCCCACGACCTGTACGAGGGTGTTCTCGCCGCCCAGGAACAGGGCGAACAGCAGGCGCGGCGCGTCCGTCATCGCCATGATCAGCATCGAGAGGCCGACCGTCGGCTGCCAGGCGCCGTCGCCGCCGAGCTGGCGCGCCAGGGTGTGGGTGACGGCACCCATGATCAGACCGCCGACGACGAACATGACGCCGGTGACGAGGACGTACGGGATCGCCGTCGACAGCGTGGCGTTGATCGCCTCCTCGCGGGCCTGGTCGAACCCGAAGAGGGCCAGCAGGCCGTAGAGGAACGTCACGACCAGCGCGGGGCCCCACACGGCGTGGTCGCGCATCTGCCAGAACGTCGGGCCCGGGCGCAGCACGATGCCGCTGAGCAACTGCTTCCAGTGCAGGCGCGGGCCTGCCGGGGCGGGGGCGGCGCCGGCCTGGTACGTGGCGCCGTCGCCGTACGTGTCGGGCCCGGCGGCGTACGCCTCGTCGTGGATGCTGAACGCCCGGGTGTGGCCCGGGTTGTTCGCCGCGTACGGGTCGTGCGGGGCGGCGGGGGGCTGCTGCTGGTACGGGTCGCCGAAGTACTCCGGCTCGCCGTACTGCTGCTGCCCCTGGGGCCACTGCTGCTGCGGGCCCGTGTACGGGGGCGGCGCTGCCGCGCTGCCGTACGGCGCCTGCTGCGGTTGTTGTTGCGGGGTGCGGTTGTCCCGGCCGCGTCCGATCCTGAATCCAGCCACGTCACCGAACGTACCCGGTCCGGCCGTGTCGGGTGGACGGGCCCGGGAACGGGGGGTCGTTTGCTGCTGAGCTGTGACATCCCCTAGGGGTTGGATTCGTCCAGGATTGACCTATTCATGAGGTTGTGCTGATGGCTA
The DNA here is from genome assembly GCF_040674455.1 of Streptomyces sp. NPDC049837. NCBI lineage: Bacteria > Bacillati > Actinomycetota > Actinomycetes > Kitasatosporales > Streptomycetaceae > Streptomyces > Streptomyces sp. NPDC049837. The sequence goes on from NZ_JBFAMP010000004.1 coordinate 502,946, forward strand.
TGGCTGTTCGTTACCGTACTGAGGCGTAGGTCACACGAGGGGCCTCTAGCTTCGTGGGTGTCGGTTTTCGCACGAATGACGAAGGATGCCCATGCGTAGCACCACCCTCCGTACCGCCGCCATCGCGACCGGCCTGGTCGCCGCCCTCACCCTCCCGGCCACGGCTGCCTTCGCCGCCGACGACGTACCGGGACCGGAGCAGGGGCAGGTCAGTCAGGAGCAGGTCAGTCAGGAGCAGGTCAGCCAGGAGCAGGTCAGTGTCGTGCGGGACCTCGTGAAGTCCGTCCGGCTCGCCGACGGGTCCACCGCCCGGGTCTACCAGCTCGGCGAGAACCACTACGAGGCCGAGATATGGGCCGGCGGCGACAGGCTCGACACCCTCCGCACCACCGGCGCCCCGGCGTATGGGCAGAACAACGGCCTCCATGTCGTCCTTCAGCCCGACGGGTCCGTCACTTCTTGGGTGGAGAGCGGTACGAAGCAGCAGCGGCAGAACAAGCCCGTACGCGTCCACATGCCCGACGGACGCATCGCCGCGCTCGGCGAGAGCAAGCACGGGCCCCGTGCCGACATCTCCATGCCCAACGGCAACCGCCTCGGCACGCTCACCCTCAAGCACCCCTCCGCCCTCAACGACGGCTGGACCTACAAGATCGTCAACGGTGGCAAGGGCTTCAAGGGGCGCTACAAGTTCGTCGTCATCGACGGCAGGCACGGCGGCAGTAGCTGGGTCTACAGCTTCCAGGGCCAACTGATCGAGCGGTACAGCGTCCAGAAATGAGAACCGGCCGGACCCGCCCCTCCGGGCAGGTCCGGCCGTTCACACTCGTACGGCGGGCTACTTCACCGGCTCCGGCTCCGTGTCCGCGTCCGTGTCCTCCGCCGGGGACTCCTCCAGCGGCTTCTTGACGGACTCCAGCAGGAGCTGGGCCACGTCCACGACCTGGAGGTTCTCCTTCGCCTTGCCGTCGTTCTTCTTGCCGTTCACGGAGTCCGTGAGCATCACGAGGCAGAAGGGGCAGGCGGTGGAGACGATGTCCGGGTTCAGGGACAGGGCCTCGTCGACGCGCTCGGTGTTGATGCGCTTGCCGATCCGCTCCTCCATCCACATCCGCGCGCCACCGGCGCCGCAGCAGAAGCCGCGCTCCTTGTGGCGGTGCATCTCCTGCTGGCGCAGGCCCGGGACGGCCGACATGATCTCGCGCGGCGGCGTGTAGACCTTGTTGTGGCGGCCCAGGTAGCACGGGTCGTGGTACGTGATCAGGCCGTCGACCGGCGTGACCGGGATCAGCTTGCCCTCGTCGATGAGGTGCTGGAGCAACTGCGTGTGGTGGATGACCTCGAACTCGCCGCCCAACTGCGGGTACTCGTTCGCGATCGTGTTGAAGCAGTGCGGGCAGGTCGCGACGATCTTCTTCGCCGACTTGGGCTTCTTGGTCGACTCGTCCTCGTCGTCCTCGCCGAACGCCATGTTCAGCATCGCCACGTTCTCCTGGCCGAGCTGCTGGAACAGCGGCTCGTTGCCCAGGCGGCGGGCGGAGTCACCCGTGCACTTCTCGTCGCCGCCCATGATCGCGAACTTGACGCCCGCCATGTGCAGCAGCTCCGCGAAGGCCTTGGTGGTCTTCTTGGCCCGGTCCTCCAGGGCGCCCGCGCAGCCGACCCAGTACAGGTAGTCGACCTCGGACAGGTCCTCGATGTCCTTGCCGACGATCGGGACCTCGAAGTCGACCTCCTTGGTCCACTCCACGCGCTGCTTCTTGGCCAGGCCCCAGGGGTTGCCCTTCTTCTCCAGGTTCTTGAGCATCGTGCCCGCCTCGGACGGGAAGGCGGACTCGATCATCACCTGGTAGCGGCGCATGTCGACGATGTGGTCGACGTGCTCGATGTCGACCGGGCACTGCTCCACGCACGCACCGCAGGTGGTGCAGGACCACAGCACGTCCGGGTCGATGACGCCGTTCTCCTCCAGCGTGCCGATCAGCGGCCGCTCGGCCTCGGCGAGGGCGGAGGCGGGGACGTCCTTGAGGGCCTCCTCGGACGCCTTCTCCTCGCCCTCCATCGTCTTGCCGCCGCCCGCCAGCAGGTACGGCGCCTTGGCGTGCGCGTGGTCGCGCAGCGACATGATGAGCAGCTTCGGGGAGAGCGGCTTGCCCGTGTTCCAGGCGGGGCACTGCGACTGGCAGCGGCCGCACTCGGTGCAGGTGGAGAAGTCGAGCAGGCCCTTCCAGGAGAAGTGCTCGACCTGGGAGACGCCGTAGACGTCGTCGTCGCCCGGGTCCTCGAAGTCGATCGGCTTCCCGCCGGAGGTCATGGGCTGGAGCGCGCCGAGCGCGGTCGAGCCGTCTGCGTTGCGCTTGAACCAGATGTTGGGGAACGCCAGGAAGCGGTGCCAGGCCACACCCATGTTGGTGTTGAGCGAGACCGTGATCATCCAGATCAGCGATACGCCGATCTTGATCATCGCGACGAGGTAGACCAGGTTCTGCAGTGCGCCGACCGACAGGCCCTCGAAGGCCAGGACCAGCGGGTACGACGCGAAGTAGGCGGCCTCGTAGTGGTCCACGTGGTGCAGGGCACCCTCCAGGCCGCGCAGCACGTAGATCGCCAGGCCGATGGTGAGGATCACGTACTCGACGAAGTACGCCTGCCACGCCTTGGAGCCCGCGAAGCGGGACTTGCGGCCGGCCCGGGAGGGCAGGCTCAGCAGGCGGATCACCATCAGGACGGCGATGCCCAGGACGGTCATCACGCCGATGAACTCGATGTACAGCTCGAACGGCAGGAAGCCGCCGATGACCGGCAGCACCCAGTCGGCCTGGAAGAGCTGGCCGTACGCCTGGGCGAGGGTCGGCGGCAGCGTCAGGAAGCCGACCGCCACGAACCAGTGGGCGATGCCGACGATGCCCCATCGGTTCATCCGCGTGTGACCGAGGAACTCCCGGACCAGCGTGACACTGCGCTGGTAGGGGTTGTCGGTCCGGGTGCCGGCGGGGACCGGCTGGCCCAGCTTGAAGTGGCGGACGAACTGGCCGATGGCGCGGGCGAGCAGCGCAACGCCGACCACGGTCAGGGTCAGCGACACAATGATCGCGGCGAGTTGCATGGAGGCTCCTCGGGCCTGCGAGGGTGGGAGAACGTGGGCACTACTACTAAGCGGTAACTTATTCAGTTCGTGCTGAGCGTACCCACTTATTCCGCCGCACTGTAGCCGCGCACGCGGTGATCTGCGTCGCTCAGGTGAGCCTGACCCGCCACCCTCCACGGCCTGGGCAACGTCCGTAGCAGGAGTGCGAGGTCCAGGCCGATCCACCGGTGCTCCACGTAGTGCTGGTCGAGCAGCAGCGGCTCGTCCCAGGGGAGCGTGGAAGCGCGCCGGACCTGGGCCAGGCCGGTCAGTCCCGGCCTGACGCTGCGGCGCCACGGGGCGTGGGCGGCCGGGTCGCCGGGCGGCAGGGGCGCCGGGCCGACGAGCGACATCTCGCCGCGTACGACGTGGGGCAGCCGGGACAGCACGTGCAGCCCGAAGCGGCGCGTGCGGAGGTGGCGGAGCGTGAAGGGGTGGCCGCCGAGGCCGGCTCTGGTCTCCGTCACGAAGACGCCGCCGGCCGGCCGTCTCAGTGCGGTCGCGACCGTGGCCGCAAGGAGCAGCGGGGCCACCAGTGCGAGCAGCGCCGAGCCGAGGGTCAGATCGAGGATGCGCTTCGGGTCCGGGGAGGGGTGGGGCGGGCCGGGGGCGGGGAGGGACCGCGGCTCGGGGGAGGGGTGCGGCGGGGAGGGGCGCATGGGCACACCACCTGACAACTTTGCGACTTATGCGGCTTTTGGTTCGTTCTTTGAACGATCGCACGGTTGTGTGCGAGGTGGTAGTGGTTCGCGGGTACGCGGCGGGTCGTGCGGCGGGCTGCGTGAGCCGAGCCGCATAAGTTGAGCGTAAGTGACTCAACTCTGTTGACTCCGGTGCGGCCGTCGTGCATCCTTGAGCCTGTTCCACTCAAGTCAGTTGGAGGAATCGAAAATGGCACGTGCGGTCGGCATCGACCTGGGCACGACTAACTCCGTCGTCAGCGTTCTGGAAGGCGGCGAGCCCACCGTCATCACCAACGCCGAGGGCGCCAGGACCACGCCGTCCGTCGTCGCCTTTGCCAAGAACGGCGAGGTGCTCGTCGGCGAGGTGGCCAAGCGCCAGGCGGTCACGAACGTCGACCGGACCATCCGGTCCGTCAAGCGTCACATGGGCACCGACTGGAAGATCGAGCTCGACGGGAAGAACTTCAACCCGCAGCAGATCAGCGCCTTCATCCTGCAGAAGCTGAAGCGCGACGCCGAGGCGTACCTGGGCGAGAAGGTCACCGACGCGGTGATCACCGTTCCGGCGTACTTCAACGACTCCGAGCGCCAGGCCACCAAGGAGGCCGGTGAGATCGCGGGCCTCAACGTCCTGCGCATCGTCAACGAGCCGACGGCCGCCGCCCTCGCGTACGGCCTGGACAAGGACGACCAGACCATCCTGGTCTTCGACCTCGGTGGCGGCACCTTCGACGTCTCGCTGCTGGAGATCGGCGACGGCGTCGTCGAGGTGAAGGCCACCAACGGTGACAACCACCTCGGTGGTGACGACTGGGACCAGCGCGTCGTCGACTACCTGGTCAAGCAGTTCCAGTCCGGGCACGGTGTCGACCTGTCCAAGGACAAGATGGCCCTCCAGCGCCTCCGCGAGGCCGCCGAGAAGGCCAAGATCGAGCTGTCCTCGTCCACCGAGACCTCGATCAACCTGCCCTACATCACGGCGTCCGCCGAGGGCCCGCTGCACCTGGACGAGAAGCTCACGCGCGCCCAGTTCCAGCAGCTCACCGCGGACCTGCTGGAGCGCTGCAAGACGCCGTTCCACAACGTGATCAAGGACGCGGGCATCCAGCTCTCCGAGATCGACCACGTCGTTCTCGTCGGTGGCTCCACCCGTATGCCGGCCGTCGCCGAGCTCGTCAAGGAGCTGACCGGCGGCAAGGAGGCCAACAAGGGCGTCAACCCGGACGAGGTCGTCGCCATCGGCGCCTCGCTCCAGGCCGGTGTCCTCAAGGGTGAGGTCAAGGACGTCCTGCTCCTCGACGTGACCCCGCTGTCCCTCGGTATCGAGACCAAGGGCGGCATCATGACCAAGCTGATCGAGCGCAACACCACGATCCCGACCAAGCGCTCGGAGATCTTCACGACGGCGGAGGACAACCAGCCGTCGGTGCAGATCCAGGTCTACCAGGGCGAGCGCGAGATCGCGGCGTACAACAAGAAGCTCGGCATGTTCGAGCTGACCGGCCTTCCGCCGGCCCCGCGTGGCGTCCCGCAGATCGAGGTCTCCTTCGACATCGACGCCAACGGCATCATGCACGTGACCGCCAAGGACCTGGGCACGGGCAAGGAGCAGAAGATGACCGTCACCGGCGGCTCCTCGCTGCCGAAGGACGAGGTCGACCGGATGCGTGAGGAGGCCGAGCGGTACGCGGAGGAGGACCACAAGCGCCGCGAGGCCGCCGAGACCCGCAACCAGGGCGAGCAGCTCGTCTACCAGACGGAGAAGTTCCTCAAGGACAACGAGGACAAGGTTCCGGGCGACGTCAAGACCGAGGTCGAGACGGCGGTGAACGAGCTCAAGGAGAAGCTGAAGGGCGAGGACACCGCCGAGATCCGCACCGCCACGGAGAAGGTCGCGGCCGTCTCGCAGAAGCTCGGCCAGGCCATGTACGCGGACGCCCAGGCCGCGGGCGGGGCCGCCGGTGCCGGTGAGGCTCCGGGTGCCGCCCAGGGTGCCGCTGCCGACGACGATGTCGTCGACGCCGAGATCGTCGACGACGAGAAGCCGAAGGGGGCCGCATGACGGAGGAGACCCCGGGCTTCGAGGAGAAGCCCGACGTCCCCTCCGGCGCCGCGCCTGACGACGCCGACGCCGCCGGTGCCACTCCCTCCGCGAACGCCGCGGAGGAGGGCCCGGCGGCCCCGGCAGGGGACGCCACCGCACAGATCGCCGGCCTGACGGCCCAGCTCGACCAGGCCCGCACCGCGCTCGGCGAGCGCACCGCGGACCTGCAGCGGCTCCAGGCCGAGTACCAGAACTACCGCCGCCGGGTCGAGCGCGACCGGGTCACGGTCAAGGAGATCGCCGTGGCGAACCTCCTGACCGAGCTCCTGCCGGTGCTCGACGACATCGGCCGCGCCCGTGAGCACGGCGAGCTGGTGGGCGGCTTCAAGTCGGTGGCCGAATCGCTGGAGACGGTCGCCGCCAAGATGGGCCTCCAGCAGTTCGGCAAGGAGGGCGAGCCCTTCGACCCGACGATCCACGAGGCGCTGATGCACTCGTACGCGCCGGACGTCACCGAGACGACCTGCGTCGCGATCCTTCAGCCGGGGTATCGCATCGGCGAGCGGACCATCAGGCCCGCCCGCGTCGCGGTGGCCGAGCCCCAGCCCGGGGCGGCCCCGGCCGCCCAGGCGGCGCCCAAGGAAGAACAGCAGAAGCCGGCCGACGAGGAGAGCGGTGGCCCCGAGGAGGGCTGACGCGTTGACCGGCGGCGCGTTGACCGGTAGCGCATTGACCGGTAACGCGCCGGCCGGTGATCGGAAGGAACGGAAGGAGGGACGTCGATGAGCACGAAGGACTTCGTGGAGAAGGACTACTACAAGGTTCTCGGCGTCCCCAAGGACGCCACCGAGGCCGAGATCAAGAAGGCGTACCGGAAGCTCGCCCGCGAGTTCCACCCGGACGCCAACAAGGGTGACGCGGGCGCGGAGGCGCGCTTCAAGGAGATCTCCGAGGCGAACGACATCCTCGGCGACCCCAAGAAGCGCAAGGAGTACGACGACGCCCGCGCCCTGTTCGGCAACGGTGGCTTCCGGCCCGGCCCGGGCGGCGGGCCCGGCGGCACGTTCAACTTCGACCTGGGCGACCTCTTCGGCGGCGCCCAGGGCGGACCCGGTGCCGGCGGCTTCGGCGGCGGTCTCGGGGACGTGTTCGGCGGCCTGTTCAACCGGGGCGGCGCGGGCACCCGCACGCAGCCGCGCCGGGGCCAGGACATCGAGTCCGAGGTGACGCTCAGCTTCACCGAGGCGGTCGACGGGGCCACGGTCCCGCTGCGCATGTCCAGCCAGCAGCCCTGCAAGGCCTGTTCGGGCACCGGCGACAGGAACGGCACGCCCCGCGTGTGCCCGACCTGTGTCGGCACCGGACAGGTCTCGCGCGGCGGCAGCGGCTCCTTCTCGCTGACCGACCCGTGCGTGGACTGCAAGGGCCGCGGGCTCATCGCCCAGGACCCGTGCGAGGTCTGCCACGGCAGCGGCCGCGCCAAGTCGTCCCGCACCATGCAGGTCCGCATCCCCGCGGGCGTTTCCGACGGGCAGCGCATCCGGCTGCGCGGCAAGGGCGCGCCCGGCGAGCGGGGCGGCCCGGCCGGTGACCTGTACGTGGTCGTCCACGTCGACGCCCACCCGGTCTTCGGCCGCAAGGGCGACAACCTGACCGTCACGGTGCCCGTCACCTTCGACGAGGCGGCGCTCGGCGGCGAGATCAGGGTGCCGACCCTCGGCGGGCCCGCGGTCACGCTCAAGATCCCGGCCGGCACGCCCAACGGCCGCACCATGCGTGCCCGCGGCAAGGGCGCCGTCCGCAAGGACGGCACGCGCGGGGACCTGCTCGTCACCGTCGAGGTGGCCGTGCCCAAGGACCTGAGCGACAAGGCGCGCGAGGCGCTCGAAACGTACCGGGAGGCCACGGCGGGTGAGGACCCGCGGGCCGAGCTGTTCCAGGCCGCGAAGGGGGCTTGAGATGGACGGACGCCGTCGCAATCCGTACGAGCTGACCGACGAGACACCGGTGTACGTCATCTCGGTGGCGGCCCAGTTGAGCGGGCTGCACCCGCAGACGCTGCGCCAGTACGACCGGCTGGGCCTGGTCTCGCCGGACCGTACGGCGGGGCGGGGCAGGCGCTACTCGGCCCGCGACATCGAGCTGCTGCGTCAGGTGCAGCAGTTGTCGCAGGACGAGGGCATCAACCTGGCGGGCATCAAGCGGATCATCGAGCTGGAGAACCAGGTCGCCGCCCTCCAGGCCAGGGTCGCCGAGCTGAGCGCGGCGGTCGAGGGCGCGGCGGCGGCGATGCGGCAGCGCGAGGCCCAGGTGCACGCCTCGTACCGGCGCGACCTGGTGCCCTACCAGGACGTGCAGCAGGCGGGCGCGCTGGTGGTGTGGCGTCCGCCCAAGCGCGGCGAGTGACACGGCGTTCACATGCCCGACAGGCCCCTTCCGTTCCGGCGGAGGGGGCCTTTCGCACGCGGCCGGCCGCGCGCCCGCGCCGCTAGGGGATCAGTTCCGTCACGACGTCGAGGGCCGTCTCCCACATCGGCTGGGCGCCCGTCCCGAAGGCCGCCGCGAGGGCGGTGCCGAGGGCGACGTCCTGGGCCAGGACCTTGGCGTCCTCGCGCCAGTCGGCGGTGACGCGGCCATCGCCGGAGGACTCCAGCTCGCCGAGCCGACGGCCGTCGCGCAGCAGCCGGCTCTCCCCGTACGAGCACGGCACGAGCCGGTAGCGGGTGTCACCGACACGCGCGTCGACGCGGTAGGAGCGCCGGGACAGCCGGCCCTTGGCGGGGGAGATCCGGGCCGGGCGGCCGTCGACGGTGAGCGTCAGCAGGGCGGGGTCGCGGGTGCCGATGGGGATGTGCGGGTGGCGTTCCGTGCCGGGCTCACGGACGAGGCGTACGTGGGGCAGGCCGGGGCCGGTGACGTCGAGCGTGCCGGCGCCGGTGTCCAGCGTGATGTTCGGCATGGTCAGTGATCTTGCTCCAGGATGCCGGACTTGGCGATCAGGTATCCCAGTTGGGCCCGGCTCCCGCTGCCGAGGACGGAGGCGAGCTTGGCGATGTGGGCGCGGCAGGTCCGTACGTTCATGCCGAGGCGGCGGGCGATGGCCTCGTCGACATGGCCCTCGACGAGGAGCTTGGCGATGGAGCGCTGGACGCCGCTGATGCCGTCCGACTTCAGGTCGTAGGGGATCTCCTCGTTGATGGGCACGGCGAGCTGCCAGAACTGGTCGAAGACCCCGGCGAGGTAGGCCACCAGGCCGGGGTGGCGCAGTTCCAGGGCGACTTGGCGGTCGCTGCGCGCCGGTACGAAGGCGACTTCGCGGTCGACGATGATCAGCCGGTCGATGATCTGCTCCAGGGTGCGCACCTGCACCTCCGGACCCACGTGCTCCAGGTACGTGAGCGTCAACTCGGTGTGCCGGGCGGTGTGCTGGTAGAGCGTGCGCATCCGGATGCCCCGGCCGAGCAGGGGCCGCACCCGGCGCAGGGCCTCGCTCAGCCCGTGGGCGGGGCGTCCGCCGCCGGGCTGGACGGTCAGCAGCTCCTTCTCGCAGCCGGCGACCACGCGGTCCAGCGTGGCGTTGATGCGGCTCAGGCCCTCCAGCACGGTGATGGCGTGCGTGGTGGGCGCGTTCTGGGCGCTGATGGCCATGAATGGCTCGAACGCGTCGGACAGTTCGACTGTAAGACGTCTACGCTCCAGGATCTCGCGCTCGATGGGCTGGAGCAGTTGCGCCAGCGCGGAGGAGGGCGGCACGGGACGGAGCCACTGGGCGTCGTCCGGGTCGGGGTGCAGCAGCGCCAGGTCGAGGAGACAGGGCACCTCATCCGCCTCTGACCGGGGTATTCGTCCGCTGCGCAAGGCGTTCGCGTAGAGCTCGGAACCCGCCTCGCACAGCTCCGTGTGGGAATGGGGGTGGCCAGGCTTGTCCGGTTTTACGCTCATCTGTACACCCCCAGGCTCCTGCATCTCAGGAACATGATGCCTGTCGTAGGTGGTGGAAGCGTGGAGAGTGAGCAATCGTCGTAGCCGCGGGGGTTGGAAAGAGACGTTGCCTTCAAGTGAGGTTGCTCGGTGATGACGAAGAGACTCATACGCGCAGTGGTTGCCAGTGCGTTCATCGCTGCCGGCGCGGTAGGGGTTCTGGGGGCGGCCGAGGGTCAGGACTCGCAGGCGGCTCCCGGCACCGGAACCACGACGCAGGACCCCGGCTGGACCGCCGCGCCCGCCAAGTCGGGCCTGACCGTGAACGACCCCTCGTGGACCGCCGAACCCGTCAGGTCGGGTACGGCCGCGCTCGACCCCGGCTGGACCGCCGCGTCACCCGCGGGGTCGGGGCGGGCGGCGAACGACCCCGGCTGGACCCTCGTCGGCGCATGAACGTTCCCGACGACTCGCGCTTCCGGCGCGAGATGGCATCCGCTTACCGTTCCGGGTGGCATTTCATCGACCTCGTCACGGCTGTGCCGCACAGTGGCGATTCGTTGATGGTCACCCTCTTCGGGGAGCCGATCGTCATCACGCGCGGAGAAGACGAGGACATCCGAGCCTACCGATGCCTTCGGCGGCCCCGCGGAGCTCCGCAGCCCGTCCGATGTGCCATCCGGTACGGCATGATTTTCGTCAACCTCGACCAGCGTGACCACCAGCTCGTCGAGTCGGAGACCACCACCGCCACCCCCCGCAGCGCCTGAGCGGTTCCCCCGTCGTTGTAAATCGCTCAGGTGCTTCCCCCACACAGCGGCGCCATCGTGGACCTGAACACGATGGCGCCGCTGTGCTGTGCGCGTAGGCCCGCGGACGCTAGGCGCGCCCCATCGCCCGCGTCAGGGCGATCTCGATGACGACCCGGTCCGGGTTGGGCGACGGTGTGCGGCCGTAGCGGGCCGCGTAACGCTCCACCGCGTCGGCGACGACCTCCGGCTCCGTACGGATCCTCGCGACGCCCTCCAGGGTCGCCCAGCGCCCCTTGTCGACCTGGCACACCGCCACCCGCGCGCCGTCGGGGCCCGCCGCCAGGACGTTGGCGACCTTGCGGCTGTGCTTGTTGGTGATCACCCGGGCGATGCCCTTCTCGCCGCCCTCGGGGTCGTACGTCACGCCCACCGCCACGACGTGCGGCGTGCCGTCCGGCCGGGGCGTGGTCAGGGTGGACATGTGGTACTCGCGCCAGAAGCCGAGGTACGAATCGCCGGGGTCGCGGGGGTCGATGGCCATGCCCGCGAACCTACCGGCGACCGGTGTCCCGAACCACCCTTGAGTGGAATAGACTCAACTTTACGTACGTTCGATGAGTCATAGTCGTCAGACCCGTGGTACGAGGAGGAGAGACCGCCCGTGGACGCCGAGCTGACCAACAAGAGCCGGGATGCGCTGAACGCCGCGACCAGCCGTGCCGTGTCCGAAGGGCACCCGGACCTGACCCCCGCGCACCTGCTGCTCGCGCTGCTCGCGGGCCAGGACAACGAGAACATCGTCGACCTGCTCGCCGCCGTCGACGCCGACCAGGCCGCCGTGCGCTCCGGTGCCGAGCGCGCGCTCGCCGCCCAGCCCAGCGTCACCGGCTCCACCGTGGCGCCGCCGCAGCCCAACCGCGAGCTGCTCGCCGTCATCGCCGACGCCTCGCAGCGCGCCAAGGACCTCGGCGACGAATACCTGTCGACCGAGCACCTGCTCATCGGCATCGCGGCCAAGGGCGGCCGGGCCGGCGAGGTGCTGACCGAGCAGGGAGCCAGTGCCAGGAAGCTGCTGGACGCGTTCGAGAAGGCGAGGGGAGGGCGCCGGGTGACGACCCCCGACCCGGAGGGCCAGTACAAGGCCCTGGAGAAGTTCGGTACGGATTTCACGGCCGCCGCCCGGGACGGCAAGCTCGACCCCGTCATCGGCCGGGACCAGGAGATCCGCCGCGTCGTGCAGGTGCTGTCCCGGCGTACCAAGAACAACCCGGTGCTCATCGGCGAGCCCGGCGTCGGCAAGACCGCCGTCGTCGAGGGCCTCGCCCAGCGCATCGTCAAGGGCGACGTCCCCGAGAGCCTGAAGAACAAGCGCCTGGTCGCCCTCGACCTCGGTGCGATGGTGGCCGGTGCCAAGTACCGGGGCGAGTTCGAGGAGCGCCTGAAGACCGTCCTGTCCGAGATCAAGGCCAGCGACGGCCAGATCATCACCTTCATCGACGAGCTGCACACCGTCGTCGGCGCGGGCGCCGGCGGGGACTCCGCCATGGACGCGGGCAACATGCTCAAGCCCATGCTCGCCCGCGGTGAGCTGCGCATGGTCGGCGCGACGACCCTCGACGAGTACCGCGAGCGCATCGAGAAGGACCCCGCCCTGGAGCGCCGCTTCCAGCAGGTCCTGGTCGCCGAGCCGACCGTCGAGGACACCATCGCGATCCTCCGCGGCCTCAAGGGCCGGTACGAGGCCCACCACAAGGTCCAGATCGCCGACTCGGCCCTGGTCGCCGCCGCCACGCTCTCCGACCGGTACATCACCTCCCGCTTCCTGCCGGACAAGGCCATCGACCTCGTCGACGAGGCCGCGTCCCGGCTGCGGATGGAGATCGACTCCTCGCCCGTCGAGATCGACGAGCTCCAGCGCGCCGTCGACCGCCTCCGCATGGAGGAACTGGCGCTGAAGAACGAGTCCGACCCCGCCTCCGTGCAGCGCCTGGAGAAGCTGCGCCGCGACCTCGCCGACAAGGAGGAGGAGCTGCGCGGCCTGACCGCCCGCTGGGAGAAGGAGAAGCAGGGCCTCAACCGCGTCGGTGAGCTCAAGGGGCAGCTCGACGACCTGCGCGGCCAGGCCGAGCGCGCCCAGCGCGACGGCGACTTCGACACCGCCTCCAAGCTGCTGTACGGCGAGATCCCGGCCGTGGAGCGGGAGCTGGAGGCGGCCAGCGCGGCCGAGCAGGAGGCCGCCAAGGACACGATGGTCAAGGACGAGGTCGGCGCCGACGACATCGCCGACGTCGTCGGCTCCTGGACCGGCATCCCGGCGGGCCGGCTGCTGGAGGGCGAGACGCAGAAGCTGCTGCGCATGGAGGACGAGATCGGCCGCCGGCTGATCGGCCAGACCGAGGCCGTACGGGCGGTGTCCGACGCGGTGCGCCGCACCCGCGCCGGGATCTCCGACCCCGACCGGCCCACCGGCTCGTTCCTCTTCCTCGGCCCGACCGGTGTCGGCAAGACCGAGCTGGCCAAGGCGCTCGCGGACTTCCTCTTCGACGACGAGCGGGCGATGGTCCGCGTCGACATGAGCGAGTACGGCGAGAAGCACAGCGTCGCCCGCCTCGTCGGCGCGCCCCCCGGCTACGTCGGGTACGAGGAGGGCGGCCAGCTCACGGAGGCGGTGCGCCGCCGCCCGTACAGCGTCGTCCTGCTCGACGAGGTGGAGAAGGCCCACCCGGAGGTCTTCGACATCCTGCTCCAGGTGCTGGACGACGGCCGGCTGACCGACGGTCAGGGCCGCACGGTCGACTTCCGCAACACCATCCTGATCCTCACGTCCAACCTGGGCAGCCACTTCCTGATGGACCCGGTCACCCCGGAGGAGCAGAAGAAGGAGCAGGTGCTGGAGACGGTGAGGGCCTCCTTCAAGCCGGAGTTCCTCAACCGCCTCGACGACATCGTCGTCTTCTCGGCCCTCGACCGGGACCAGCTCGCCCACATCGCCCGGCTCCAGATCGACCGCCTGGCGGCCCGCCTCGCCGAGCGCCGGCTCACCCTGGACGTCACCCCGGCGGCCCTGGACTGGCTCGCCGCCGAGGGCTTCGACCCGGCGTACGGCGCCCGCCCGCTGCGCCGCCTGGTCCAGACGGCCATCGGCGACCGGCTCGCCAAGGAGATCCTCGCGGGCGAGGTCAGCGACGGCGACACGGTCCGGGTGGACCGGGCCGGGGAGGGGCTGATCGTGGGCGCGGCGCAGTAAGGCGCTACAGGTCGAAGGCTAAGGCGCTACAGGTCAAACGCGCGCAGGCGTACGAGGGCGGTGTCCCCGTCCTCGTACGTCATCTCCACGTCCACCGCCGCGAGGTCGGCGTCGTCCCACTCCGCGCGCAGGCACAGGTCCGTCTCGCAGGACACGGAGCGCTCCGCCGCCGGGTAGGTCGCCGACAGCCAGCGCTTCGCCTCAGCGCGGGGCATCCGGAAATCGGCCGTGACGTACGTGTCCTGCCAGTGGGCGGCCGTGCACCGGGCGTCCCGGGCGGTGTCCGGCAGGGTGGCGCGCGCGAAGGCCAGCGCGTCGGTGCAGGGCACCTGCTGTGTCCTCCCCGCCTCGCTCCAGGCGTACGCGCCCCAGATGACGCAGCCGCCCGGCAGCCCGAGCAGCACCACTGCCAGGCCGATCCAGGTCCACCGCCGCGCGCGCAACGATCTCCTCCCCATGGGCGCCGATCCTGTCAGCTCGCAGCGGATCGCCGTGTCCGGGGTTGCCAGTCCCGGCCCGGCATGGGAGAGGATGGCTGCAATCGTTCGAAGGGAAATTCACGGTGAGCATCGACCCGGCCTCCATTCCGAATTTCGGTGGCCAGCCCCAGCCTGAACAGGCCACAGGACCGGCGGGCCCCGTCGTCCCCGACCAGGACCTCGTCAAGCAGCTCCTGGAGCAGATGGAGCTCAAGTACGTCATCGACGACGAGGGCGACCTCGCGGCTCCGTGGGAGGAGTTCCGCACGTACTTCATGTTCCGCGGCGAGGGCGAGCAGCAGGTCTTCTCGGTGCGGACCTTCTACGACCGCCCGCACCCGGTCGAGAACCGCGCGCAGATCCTGGAGACGATCGACGACTGGAACCGCCGCACCCTGTGGCCGAAGGTCTACACGCACCTCCACGAGGACGAGCAGGGCGGCGCGACCGTGCGGCTCATCGGCGAGGCGCAGATGCTGATCGGCACCGGCGTCAGCCTGGAGCACTTCGTGCAGTCGACGGTGAGCTGGGTGCGCGCGTCGATCGAGTTCGACAAGTGGCTCGTGGAGCAGTTCGGCCTTGAGTCCGAGGGCGACGCCGAGCCCGGCGACGAGGCCTGAGCCCCACCGGGACCTACAGCGCCATCGGGGCGAGCGTCAGCAGGTACGTCCCGTAGCCGAACGACACCCCGGCGAGGGCGGTGACCACCACGGCCGCCGCCCTCGGCCGGGCCCGGCGCAGCGCGCACGCCACCGGCAGCAGAAGCGGGAAGGCCGGGAGCAGGAAGCGCGGCTTGGACTCGAAGAACCCGGACCCGCCCACCGCGATGACCACCAGCACCGCCGTGTACACCAGCAGCGGCAGCGGTGGCCGCTCCAGCACCAGCAGCGCGCACAGCACGACCCCCACACCGGTGAGCAGCAGCGCCACCGTGAAGCCGAGGTCCATCGGCCTGGTCATCACCGTGCGGACGAAGCCGAAGGTCCCCACCCCGAAGTCGAACCGCGACGTCCAGCCCGCCTGCACGGCGAAGTACCCGCCCAGCGGATCGCCCTTGCGCACCCCCACCCACAGCAGGTAGCCCACCCAGCCCACAGGTGCCACCGCCGCCCCGGCCCACAGCCGCCAGTCGGTGCGCCGCTCGCTCCGGAACAGGCGGTACGCCTCGTACGCCGCCGCCGCGCCGACCGCCGCCGCCACCGCGATCCCGTTCGGCCGCGCCGCCCCGGCCAGCGCCGCGAGCGCGCCCGCCCACAGCCAGCGGCGGGTGAGCACCGCGTACAGCGACCAGGCCGCGAACGCCGTGAGCAGCGGCTCCGTGTACGCCATGCACAGCACGATCGAGTGCGGCAGCAGGCCCCACAGCAGCACCAGCGTGGTGGCGACGCCCCGCCCGTACAGCCGCTCGCCGATCAGGAAGATGCCCCACGCGGCCGCGCCCGCCGCCGCCCAGGCGACCAGCAGCCCCGCCGTCCCGCCCGCCACCGGCACCAGGGTCGTCACCGCGCGTACGAGACCGGGGTACAGGGGGAAGAACGCCAGGTCCGACTGGACGGCGCCGTCCGGCCAGTACAGGGTCGTGCCGTAGCCGTACGCGGCGATCGCCAGGTACCAGTCGGAGTCCCAGGACAGGGCCAGCAGGGCGCGCGGCGAGCGGCCGGTGTGCCACGCCCACAGCGCCATCACCGTCATCCCGGTGAGCCGGGCCGCGGCGAACAGCCCCAGTGCCGGTGCCGCGCGGTGCAGGGCGGCGAGCCGGCGCGGCACCGGGCGGGCGCCGGAGGCTGTCACGTGGTCGAAGGTCTCGGCGGACAGGGTGCACCTCCGTGCGCGCGTGAGCGGTCACCCCGACCTTGGGCGCCGCCCGCCCCGGGCGCGACCGCTGGGAGCCCGCCCGGGTGGTCCCCTCCGCCGGGCCCCCGCACGCGTGCGTGTCGCCGTGACAGGGGGCCCGCCGCGCGCTAAAGGGTCGCCAGTCGCTTCACCGCGTCCTGGAGGACCTCGGTCCGCTTGCAGAAGGCGAACCGTACGAAGGGCGCACCCTGTTCGCGGTGGTCGTAGAAGACCGCGTGGGGGATGGCGACGACCCCGCAGCGGCCGGGCAGCGCGCGGCAGAACTCGATGCCGTCGCGCTCGCCCAGCGGGCGGATGTCGGTGGTGATGAAGTAGGTCCCCCGCGGCCGGAACACCCCGAAGCCCGCCTGTGCCAGCCCGTCGGCGAGCAGGTCGCGCTTGGCGCGCAGGTCGTCGCGCAGCCCGGTGAAGTACTCCCCCGGCAGGCGCAGCGCCTCGGCGATCGCGTACTGGAAGGGGCCGGCGGAGACGTAGGTCAGGTACTGCTTCGCCGAGCGCACGGCCGTGACCAGCGCGGGCGCGGCGGTGACCCAGCCGACCTTCCAGCCGGTGAACGAGAACGTCTTCCCGGCACTCGAAATGGTGACCGTGCGCTCGCGCATGCCGGGGAACGTGGCGATGGGGATGTGCTCGGCGTCGTCGAAGACGAGGTGCTCGTACACCTCGTCGGTGACGACGAGCAGGTCGCGCTCGACGGCGAGCGCGGCGATGGCGGCCAGCTCGTCGCGGGTGAGGACGGTCCCGGTGGGGTTGTGCGGGGTGTTGAGCAGGATGAGGCGGGTGCGGTCGGTGACGGCGGCCCGCAGCTCGTCCAGGTCGAGGACGAACCTGTCGCCGTGCGGGCGCAGCGTGACCGGGACGCGGGTGCCGCCCGCCATGGCGACGCACGCGGCGTAGGAGTCGTAGTACGGCTCCAGCGCGATGACCTCGTCGCCGGGCTCGACCAGCCCCAGCAGGGCGGCGGCGATCGCCTCCGTGGCGCCCGCCGTGACGAGGACCTCGGTGTCGGGGTCGTACGCCAGGCCGTACCGCTCGCGCTGGTGGTCGGCGACGGCGGTGCGCAGCTCGGGGACGCCGGGGCCGGGCGGGTACTGGTTGCCCCTGCCGTCCCGGATGGCGCGGACGGCGGCCTCGGCGATGGCCTCGGGGCCGTCGGTGTCGGGGAAGCCCTGGCCGAGGTTGACCGAGCCGGTGGAGACGGCGAGGGCGGACATCTCCGCGAAGATCGTCGTTCCGAACTCGGCGAGGCGGCGGTTGAGCGGCGGTCGTGTCATGGCGGCCATCCTGGGCCGAAGCTCTGGAGTTGCTCAAGTGTGCTTTGGCGCGTGATCACCGGGGGGATCTCCCTGCCACACAGCCGGAACGCAAGGGAAGAGGCAGGTGAGGGCCATGGTGGACGCAGGGGTCTTCGAGGTGATGTTCATTCTGGTGGCCGTCGCCATCGTGGTGGGCGCGGTCCGGTCGGCGATCGGCGGCGGTCGCCCGAGGCGCCGGAGCTGGTGGGCGGACGGCGGCGGCTCGTCCTCCTCCTCGTCCTCGTCGTGTTCGAGCTGGTCGTCGTGCGGCGGTGGCTCCAGTTCCTCGTGCGGAGGCGGAGGCGGATCGTCCTGTAGCTGAACCTCTGGACTTGCTCAATTCGGATTAGGACGGGTGTGGGCGGGGGCATCCCCCTCTCACGTACGACACGGGGGATGGTGATTCGCGTGGAGATGGGCCTGATCGCCGCCGGTTTGATCGTCGTGGTGGGTTTCCTCATCGCGGTCGGTGTGGCGGGCGGTGGCAAGACCCGGCGCCGCTCGCACTACGGAAACTCCTCCGGGGCTTCCACCAGCGGCAGTTGGTGGGCCGGTGACGGGGGCGGATCGTCCTGCGGAGGGGGGTCGTCCTGCGGAGGCGGGTCCTCCGGGGGCGGCGGTGGATGTGGTGGCGGAGGCAGCTGACACGGGGCAGCCGGTCCGCGACCACGGGGAAGGCGCCCGGCAGTGAACTCCCGCCGGGCGCCTTGCCGTTGGCAATTTTTGTAGAGGTTATCGGTCGGTTCCTGTTGAACAGTTGAACCGGCTGGCCCCCCAGGGGATGGAAACCACGCCAAGTTGGGTAAAAACGCTGTGAGTTCGCCGCAGTTCATGATTCGCTCGCTGTCGAGAACATCCAGTCCTTGGACCTCGTGCGTGGATTTCGAGACGGAGATCCCCCAGTCCCCCCGAACGTCTTCCGGGACGCCCCGGTCCACCGTCAAACCGTGTTTGCGGAGCCGACCCATGCTCACGACGCTCAAGACCTCCTACACCGACACGCGCGCCGCCGACCTGGCGTGGGCGCTGGGCCGGGAGGCGCTGCCCGCCCTCGCCGTACTCGACCTCGAACTGTCCGGCGCCACGCTTCAGCTCAGACTCCTCGGTGCCTCCCACCAGGTCCTGCTGGAGGAGGAGCGGGGCCGCTGTTCGGAGACCGTCGCCTGCATGCCGGGCAGCAGCACGCCACTGCCGCTGGGAGTGGCGAAGCGGATCGGCGAGTGGGAGTACGAGTTCGCCGCGCGCGTCGAGACGTTGTCCAAGGGATCGTTCGCCGGCCGCGCGCAAGAGCTGCTGGCGCTCGTCGCCGACCATCCGAACGGCCTCGCCGGTACGTTCCCGGGCTCGCCGCACGCCTTCACCGCCATGCTCGCGCAACGGCACGAGGGTCAGGTGCGGTGGCGCACGTGGCACGCCTACCCACAGGAAGGGCAGTTGGTGGTTACCCGGACCAGCGTGGGCGTTCGTATGCACGCCTCGCTCTAGTTGCACTCGTGTGGGTGACCAAGGGGTATCGGGGCGTGACGTAGCGTTATTTGCGTGATCGAAGCGCCGCACGTCTCCGTCGCCGTGCCGCCCGCCCAGGGCGGTCCGGCAGCGCCGCCCGCGCGGCAGCGGGCGGGACGCGTCCTGGTGCTGGCCACGGTCTTCATCTGCGCGGCGTGCGGATTGGTGTACGAGCTGGAACTGGTCGCGCTTGCTTCCTATTTGATCGGGGACTCCGTCAAGCAGGCGTCCGTCGTCCTGTCGGTGATGGTCTTCGCGATGGGCGTCGGTTCGCTGCTCGCCAAGCGGCTGCGCTGCCGGGCGGCCGTCGGCTTCGGGCTGCTGGAGGCCTTGCTGGCGCTGGTCGGCGGCTGCTCGGCCCTCGTCCTGTACGCCACGTTCGCGTGGATCGGCGAGTCGCGGTACGCGCTGGTGGGGTTCTCCCTGGCCATCGGGATGCTCATCGGGGCGGAGATGCCGCTGCTGATGACGCTGATCCAGCGCATCTCGCGGCGGGCCGAGCAGGACGCGGGCGGGACGGTCGCGGACCTGTTCGCCGCCGACTACGTGGGGGCGCTCGTCGGCGGGCTGGCGTTCCCGTTCCTGCTGCTGCCGTGGCTGGGGCAGCTCACGAGCGCGCTGCTCACCGGGGCGGTCAACGCGGTGGCGGGCGGGGCGCTGGTGCTGTGGCTGTTCGGGCGGGACCTGACCACCCGTGCGCGGCGGCTCCTCCTGGTCAGCAATGTGGCGGTGCTGGGGGTGCTCGCGACGGCGACCGTGCTGGTCGACGACTTCGAGCGGGCGGCGCGGCGGGCGGTGTACGGGGAGCGGGTGCGCGTCGCCGTCCAGACGGACGTGCAGGAGGTGGTCCTCACGGGCGGGCGGGGCGAGCCTCCGGAGCTGTTCCTGGACGGGCGGCTGCGGGTCAGCGGGCGGGACGAGCACCGCTACCACCGGGCGCTGGTGCACCCCGCGATGCACGGGCCGCACGCGCGCGTGCTGGTCCTGGGCGGCGGCGACGGGCTGGCGGCGCGGGAGGTGCTCCGGTACGGCGACGTGGAGTCGGTGACGGTCGTCGAGCTGGACCCCGGCGTGGTGCGGCTGGCCCGGCACGATGAGGGCCTCGCCCGGCTGAACGGGTACGCGTACGGGGAGCCGAGGGTGCGGGTGGTGTACGGGGACGCGTTCGCCCGGCTCCGGGAGGCGGTGGCGGAGGGCGCGTCGTACGACGTGGTGATCTCCGACCTGCCGGACCCGGGCATCACCGCCAGCACGAAGCTGTACTCGGCGGAGTTCTACGGCCTGGCCGCCCGGGTCCTCACCGACGGTGGGCGGCTCGCGGTGCACGCCGGGCCGATGGCGTCCCGGCCGCACACGTACTGGACGGT
Source organism: Streptomyces sp. NPDC049837 (assembly GCF_040674455.1). Lineage (NCBI taxonomy): Bacteria > Bacillati > Actinomycetota > Actinomycetes > Kitasatosporales > Streptomycetaceae > Streptomyces > Streptomyces sp. NPDC049837. Next base: position 523,221 of record NZ_JBFAMP010000004.1, read on the forward strand.
GGACGCCACGCTGCGGTCGGCCGGCTTCACCACCCGGCCCTACCGCGCGACCGGGCGGCTCTCCGGCTTCGCCGCGGGCCCCGACCGGTCCACGGGCGGCGGGGCGGCGCCCTACGACTGGGGCTTCTTCCTCGCCGCGAGGGGCGAGGCGCCGCCGGACCCGGGTGCGGTGGAGGGGGTGCGCCAGGTGGCGGGGGCGCCGCTCAGGGGCCTGCCGCCGTCGACATTGGTGCACCCGCGGTACGGCGAGTGACCCCTTTTGGCCTTGCGCACATGGCAGACGTGAGCGCCGGGCGTGGGTAGGCTCGGGCTCCATGGAGCATGAGGTGTTCGTTCCGGTTGACGTAGAGACTCTCCGGGCCGTGCTGGCGGACCCCGCCCGGGTCGCCCCGTGCGTACCGGGGCTCCAGCAGGACGCGGACGAGTCGGCCGGCCCGCTGTCGGGCCGCCTCAAGGTGCGCGCCGGCGGCCACTCGATCACCTACCGGGGCGCCCTGCGTATCGCCGCCCAGGAGGACGGCGCGTACGCCGTGGAGGGCGAGGGCACGGAGGTGCGCGGCCCCGGCTCGGCGAAGCTCGCCCTGACGGTACGGCTCTCCCCGGTGGACGGCGGTACGACGCTGCGCTTCACGGGCACGACCAGCGCGGAGGGCCGGCTGGCGGAGCTGCCGGACGACGCGGCTCTCTCGGCGGCGCACCGCCTGCTGGACCGTTTCGCCGAGTCGCTCACGGCGACGGCGACGGCGACGACCGCGTCCGGTGTCTCCCGTGCGGACGCGACGGGCTCCGGTGACCAGGACGCCGAGGGTCAGCACGCCGAGGGTCAGCCGGCCGCGGATCAGCCCGCCTACGACGTGGACGCCGGCGACCTGGACGACGACGACCTGGACGTCGACGACGACGGGGTGGACCAGGGTGCCGAGAGCGCCGGGTCCGTGTTCGACGCACCCGTGCCGCCGCCGTCGCTGGATCCGCTGGCCGACGCGGAGTTCGAGGTGCCCGACATCCCGGACGGCGCGCTGCCCGACCCGGGCGTCGAGGCCGCCCACGCACGGCGCACCATGATCGGGCGCAGTGCGGAGGAGGTCGACCACGCCCCGCCGCGCGGCCGGTACGCGCCCACGCCCGGGCCGGAGACCGCGTCGACGACCGCCACGCTGCGGTGGCTGGCCCCCGCCGCGGCGCTCGCCCTCGCCTCCGCGGTGGTGGTCGGGCGCGCGCTGCGGCGCCGCAAGTAGTGTCGGGGACGTGACCAGTAGCGAACAGAGCGTCCGGCTCGCGGCCGGAGACGTCGAGTTGACGGTGCGTCCGGACAACGGATGCCGCATCGAGAGCCTGCGGATCGGCGGGACCGAACTGCTGCGGCAGGGCGACCGGTACGGCTGTTTCCCGATGGTGCCCTGGTGCGGGCGGATCGCGAACGGCCGGTTCCTCAGCGGGGCGACGTGGCACCAACTGCCGCTCAACTCCCCGCCGCACGCCATCCACGGCACCGGGCGCGACACCGCGTGGCGCACCGCCGTCGCCGACAAGGCCGAGGCGGTCTTCACCTACGACCTCGCCGAGCCCTGGCCGTACCCCGGCCGGGTCACCCAGGCGTTCCAGCTCACCGAGGACGCGCTCACCCTCCAGCTCGGCGTCGAGACGCATGGCGACTCCTTCCCGGCCCAGGCCGGCTGGCACCCGTGGTTCAACCGGAACCTCGGCGGCGAGGACGTCACGCTGGACTTCACGCCCGAGTGGCAGGAGGAGCGGGGCGACGACCACCTCCCCACCGGTCGCCGCATCGCGCCCACGCCCGGCCCCTGGGACGACTGCTTCGGGATGCCGGACGGGGTGGACGTCACCCTCACCTGGCCCGGGCAACTGGAGCTGAAGGTGACCAGCCGTGCCCCGTGGGTCGTGGTGTACGACGAGCAGGAGGCGGCGATCTGCGTGGAGCCCCAGTCGGGTCCGCCGAACGGCCTCAACACCGCTCCACGCCTGGTGACGCCCATCGAGCCGCTGGAGATCGCCGCGACCTTCGCCTGGCGGCGGCTGTGAGACGGCTCTGACGGGGCGGCTTAAGCTCGTGTCCATGACTGACGTACGAGCCGATCTGCTCCAGCAGATCAAGGACAAGGCCGTGGTGCACGGCAAGGTGACCCTCTCCTCGGGTCTGGAGGCCGACTACTACGTCGACCTGCGCCGGATCACCCTGGACGGCGCCGCCGCGCCGCTCGTCGGTCAGGTCATGCTCGATCTGACCGCCGACCTCGATTACGACGCGGTGGGCGGTCTCACCCTCGGTGCCGACCCGGTCGCCACGTCGATGCTGCACGCGGCCGCCGCGCGCGGCCGGAAGCTCGACGCCTTCGTCGTCCGCAAGGCCGCCAAGGCGCACGGTATGCAGCGCCGCGTCGAGGGCCCGGACATCAAGGGCCGCCGGGTCCTGGTGGTGGAGGACACCTCCACCACCGGCGGGTCGCCGCTGACCGCCGTCGAGGCGGTCCGCGAGGCCGGCGCGGAGGTCGTCGCGGTGGCCACGATCGTGGACCGCGCGACCGGTGCGGCCGAGAAGATCAGCCAGACGGCCGGGGTGCCCTACCTGTACGCGTACGCGCTCGACGAGCTGGGCCTCGCCTGAGCCAAACAGCGCTCATAAGGGGCTTGAGCTGCGGTTTTCTCAAGGGGTGGACGGTTTCACGTGAAACCGTCCACCCCTTGTGGCACGCGGGGTGGAGCCCACGGCGGAGTCTGGAAAGATAGGTGCGACGATGACGTCGCCCCCAGGTCAGGGATCAGCAACGCAACGCAACCGCAGATCACAAGGAGCGGACAGATGCCCATCGCAACCCCCGAGATCTACAACGAGATGCTCGACCGGGCGAAGGCAGGCAAGTTCGCCTACCCGGCCATCAACGTCACCTCGTCGCAGACTCTGCACGCCGCGCTGCGTGGTTTCGCGGAGGCAGAGAGCGACGGCATCATCCAGATCTCGACGGGTGGCGCGGAGTTCCTGGGCGGCCAGTACAGCAAGGACATGGTGACCGGCGCGGTCGCCCTGGCCGAGTTCGCGCACATCGTCGCCGCGAAGTACGACGTCACCATCGCCCTGCACACCGACCACTGCCCGAAGGACAAGCTGGACGGCTACGTCCGTCCGCTGCTCGACATCTCCGCCGAGCGGGTCGCCAAGGGTGAGAACCCGCTGTTCCAGTCCCACATGTGGGACGGCTCGGCCGAGACCCTCGCCGACAACCTGGCCATCGGCCAGGAGCTGCTCGCCAAGGCTGCCGCCGCCAAGATCATCCTTGAGGTCGAGATCACCCCGACCGGTGGCGAGGAGGACGGCGTCAGCCACGAGATCAACGACGAGCTGTACACCACCGTCGACGACGCCATCCGCACCGCCGAGGCGCTCGGCCTGGGCGAGAAGGGCCGCTACCTGCTGGCCGCCTCCTTCGGCAACGTCCACGGCGTCTACAAGCCGGGCAACGTCGTGCTCCGCCCCGAGCTGCTCAAGGACCTCCAGGAGGGCGTCGCCGAGCGCTTCGGCAAGGCGAACCCGTTCGACTTCGTCTTCCACGGCGGCTCCGGCTCCACGGCCGAGGAGATCTCCACCGCGCTGGAGAACGGCGTCGTGAAGATGAACCTCGACACCGACACCCAGTACGCCTTCACCCGTCCGGTCGCGGACCACATGTTCAAGAACTACGACGGTGTGCTGAAGGTCGACGGCGAGGTCGGCTCCAAGAAGACCTACGACCCGCGCACCTGGGGCAAGCTGGCCGAGGCCAGCATGGCCAAGCGTGTGACCGAGGCGTGCGCCGCGCTGCGCTCGACCGGCACGAAGCTGAAGTAACACCTTCCAGCGCCACGCACGGGCCCGGCATCGCCTCCGCGGTGCCGGGCCTGTGACACTGGTGGCATGGTCATCCACGAAAACCTGCTGGGGGGACCGCCCCCCACTCACCTGCCCGACGACCCCGAGCCGCGCGAGCTGCTCGCGAGCGGCGCCGCACCGGCGGACGTCGCCGCGAAGTACCCCGCCTCCTCCCTGGCCTGGGCCCAGCTCGCCGACGACGCGTTCGAGGCCGGCCGGGTCGTCGAGTCGTACGCGTACGCCAGGACCGGCTACCACCGGGGCCTGGACGCCCTGCGCCGCAGCGGCTGGAAGGGCCACGGCCCGGTGCCGTGGGAGCACGAGCCCAACCGCGGCTTCCTCCGTGCCCTGAACGCCCTGGCGCGTGCGGCGCAGGTGATCGGTGAGCAGGAGGAGTACGAGCGGTGCTCGACCTTCCTCCGTGACTCGTCGCCCCTGGCCGCCGACACGCTCGGCTGACCCGGGTTCCCCCACGCTGAGGCCCGCCCATCCGGACTGGTTCCCTCCAGTCGGGGTGAGGCGGGTCGCACCGTTATCGATGCGTGACCGTTACGATCGCACGCACCATCGAACGGAGACCTGTTGTGGGGAAGCGCGCTGCCGCACCGCGAGGACGTCGTCGCCGCCGGAGCACGCGAGGCGGCGGCGGTGGCCGCGCCCCGGTGGGCCGGATAGTCCTGCTGTCCCTCGGCCTGGTCGCCGTCTGCCTGGGCGGCGGCGCCGCCTTCGCCCACTGGCAGGGCAACGGCGACGGCGCCCCGTCCGCCGCGGGCCCCGGCAGCACCGCTCGCCCGCTCCCACCGCCGCACGAGCCGCCCGCCGCCGGCCGCGACGCCTCCGCCTCCCCGCGCGCCGGCCGCGACGCCCCGCCCCGGCGTGACGAGCCCGGCCCTCCCGTGACCGTCCCGTCCTCCGGGCCCGGCACCTTCACCACCGCCCGGTCCACCGGCGCCAAGACCGGCTCGGGGACCCCGCGCCGCTACCGCGTCCAGGTGGAGGACGGCACCGGCCTCTCGGCCGCACAGGCGGCGGAGGAGATCGAGCGGATCCTCGCCCACCCGCGGAGCTGGGCCGCCCACGGCCGGGGCTCGTTCCAGCTCGTCGCCGAGGACGCCGACTTCGTCATCCGTATCGCCACGCCCGCCACCGCGGACGCGCTGTGCCGGGCCCAGGGGCTTGACACCCGCGGTGAGTTGAACTGCGAGACGACCGACGGGGTCGTCGTGAACCTCAAGCGCTGGATGCTGGGCTCGCCGACCTTCACCGGAACGCCGGCCGAGTACCGCCACCTGATCATCAACCATGAGGTCGGGCATGAGATCGGCATCCGCGAGCACATGGGCTGCGGCGGCCCGGGCAGGCCCGCGCCGGTGATGATGCAGCAGATCAAGGGCCTGGACGGCTGCACGTCCAATGCCTGGCCGTACGACGCATCCGGCCGGTACATCGAGGGGCCGCTCGTGTCATGATGCGACTGGGACCACCCGTACGCACACGGGTGCGGTCCCGAGGGGACCGGGGCTCCCCGGTCGGCTGCTCGCGAACCGAGCGCCCGAAAAAAGGGGGGCAGACCGCTACCCGGTAGCACGCATTGATGGAGACAGCGATGTCTACTTCCCCCGATGCCTCCGTGACCGGTTCGGACGACACCCCGAACCTGGAGTACACAGGCACGACGCCGTACGAGGACTACGTCCAGGCGGACGTCCTCACCCACCTCCAGCACCCGCTCTCGGACGATCCGGGAGAAATGGTCTTCCTGGTGACGACCCAGGTCATGGAGTTGTGGTTCACCGTGATCGTCCACGAGTGGGAGACCGCGAGCCGCGCGCTGCGCGAGGACAGGATCCCGGTGGCGATGGACGCGCTGGAGCGTTCCGTGCGCGAGCTGGAGGCGCTGAACGCCTCCTGGAAGCCGCTGGCCCGGCTCACGCCCGCCCAGTTCAATTCCTACCGGGGCGCTCTCGGCGAGGGCTCCGGGTTCCAGTCGGCGATGTACCGGCGGCTGGAGTTCCTGCTGGGCGAGAAGTCCGCGTCGATGCTGGTGCCGCACCGGGGCGCGCCGCGCGTCCACGCGGAGCTGGAGAAGGCGCTGCACGAGCCGAGCCTGTACGACGAGGTGCTGCGGCTCCTCGCGCGGCGCGGGCATCCGGTGCCGGACAGCGTTCTGCGCCGTGACCTGTCGCAGAAGTACGAGCCCTCGCAGGTGGTCGAGGACATCTGGGCGCGTATCTACGCCAATCCGGACGAAAACGATGAACTGGTGCGGCTGGGCGAGGCGTTGACGGACGTCGGCGAGCTGGTGTGGCGCTGGCGCAACGACCACCTGGTCGCGACGCGGCGCGCGATGGGCTCCAAGACGGGCACCGCCGGCTCGGCAGGCGTGGCCTGGCTGGAGAAGCGGGCCCGAAAGAACGTTTTTCCCGAGGTGTGGACGGCGCGCAGCCATGTCTGACCTCATAGCGAAGGCGGCGTCGCTGGACGCCCGGGACCAACTCGCCAAGCACCGCGAACTGTTCGCGCTCGACGACGGTGTCGTCTACCTCGACGGCAACTCGCTCGGCGCGCTGCCCCGCCACGTGCCGGGCCGCATGGCCGACGTCATCACCCGCGAGTGGGGCGAGCTGCGCATCCGCTCCTGGGACGAGAGCGGCTGGTGGACCGCGCCGGAGCGGATCGGCGACCGGATCGCGCCGCTCGTCGGTGCGGCGCCCGGCCAGGTGGTGGTCGGCGACTCGACGAGCGTCAACGTCTTCAAGGCGCTGGTCGGAGCCGTACGGCTGGCCGGCGAGGACCGCGACGAGATCGTCGTGGACGCCACCACGTTCCCCACGGACGGGTACATCGCCGAGTCGGCCGCGAAGCTGACCGGCAAGCGGCTGGTCGCCGCCGCCCCCGGGGACGTGGCCGGCACGGTCGGGCCGCGCACGGCCGCCGCGCTCGTCAACCACGTCGACTACCGCACGGGCCGGCTGCACGACCTGCCGGGCATCACGGCGGCCGTCCACGAGGCGGGCGCCCTGGCCGTGTGGGACCTGTGCCACAGCGCGGGCGCCCTGCCCGTCGGCCTGGACGCGCACGGCGTGGACCTGGCCGTCGGCTGCACGTACAAGTACCTCAACGGCGGCCCCGGCGCGCCCGCCTACCTGTACGTCGCCGAGCGCCACCAGCCGCGCTTCGACTCCCCGCTGCCCGGCTGGAACTCGCACGCCGACCCGTTCGCGATGACCCCCGGGTACGCGGCGGCCGAGGGCGCGGTGCGCGGGCGCGTCGGCACGCCCGACATCCTCTCCATGCTGGCGCTGGAGGCGGCGCTGGACGTGTGGGACGGGGTGCCCGTCGAGGCGGTACGGGCCAAGAGCCTGGCCCTGACGGACTTCTTCCTGGAGTGCGTACGGGCGTACGTCCCGGACGGCCGGGTCGCGTCCGTCACGCCCGAGGCGCACGACGAGCGCGGCAGCCAGGTGGCGCTGAGCTGCCCGGACGCGCCCGCCGTGATGAAGGAGCTCATCGCCCGGGGCGTGGTCGGCGACCTGCGCCGCCCTGACGTGCTGCGGTTCGGCTTCACTCCGCTGTACGTCTCCTTCGCGGACGCCGAGCGCGCGGCTCGCGTTCTCGCGGAGGTGGCGGAGGAATTGGGCTGACGTTCGACCTGATCTGCGGGGGCGTCAGTCCTGGTACCGTCCCCGCAGGTCAGGCCAATTCGGCCCCGTCACCGAAAGGTTGAGCAGCATGCCCGACCCCGCCGCGCGCGACGCCGCCGAGGAAGCGTCGGCCCTGTCGCATCCGGCCGTCGACCCGGACTCCACCGCCTCGTACGGTGAACACCCGGACCAGATCGTGGACTTCTACGCCCCTCGCGGGGGCGACCGCGCGCCGCTCGTCGTCGTGCTGCACGGCGGGGCGTGGCGGGCGCCGTACGACCGGCGGCACATCACCCCGTTCGTGGACTACCTGGCACGCCGGGGTTTCGCCGTCGCCAACGTCGAGTACCGGCGCGGCAGGGACATCCCCGCGCAGGGCGGCAGCGGTCCGGTCGCGGGGCGCTGGCCCGAGACGTTCGACGACGTCGCCGCCGCCCTGGACGCCCTGCCCGGCCTGGTGCGCACGCATCTGCCGCAGGCCGACCCGCGCCGCACGGTCGTCACCGGCCACTCGGCGGGCGGGCACCTGGCGCTGTGGGCGGCCGCCCGGCACGTCCTGCCGGCGGGTCCGGCCGGCGCGCGGTGGCGGCTGGACGCCCCGCCCGCGCTGCGCGGGGTGGTCGCCCTGGCGCCCATCGCGCACTTCGAGCGGGCCGTGGAGCTGGACGTGTGCGGGGGAGCGGTGTCCCAACTGCTCGGCGGAGAAGGGGACTTCGAGTCGCGTGCCGGGTACGCCGACCCGGCCGCGCTGCTGCCGACCGGGATCGCCACGGCGGTCGTCCAGGGCCGCGAGGACACCGTCGTACCGCAGGCCGTGGCCGAGGCGTACGTGGACGCGGCGGCGAAGGCGGGCGAGATGGTCGGGCTGACGCTGCTGGACGAGGTGGGGCACTTCCCGCTGATCGACCCGGCGGCGGACGCGTGCGCGGTGGTCGCGGAGGAGATCGCCCAACTGGCGTGGTAATCAAGGACAGAACCTGTCCGCAAGGGCTCGTAGCGTCGGCTCCATGACGAAGAACACGCACGCCATGAACCTCGTGACCGGAGCCACCGGAACCGTCGGCCGCCAGGTCGTCGCCGAACTGCTGCGCCTCGGCGAGCCCGTCCGCGCCCTGACCCGCGACCCCGCCAAGGCGGACTTCCCCGAGGGCGTCGAGGTCGTACGCGGCGACCTCACCGAGCCCGACACCCTCACCGCCGCCCTCGACGGGGTCACCGGCCTGCACCTGATCACGTTCGGCGGGGCGTACTTCGCGCCGCTGGAGACCGGCCCGCGCATCCTGGAGCTGGCCCGCGAGGCGGGCGTCCGGCGGATCACCGTGCTGCACGGCGGTGGGCCCAGCCTGCTGGAGGACGCCGTGCGGGCCGGCTCGGGCTTCGACTGGACGGTGCTGATGCCCGTCGAGTTCATGGGCAACGCCCTGGAGTGGGCGGAGGGCATCCGTACGGCCGACGAGGTGCGCGAGCCGTTCGTGGGGCGGCTCAGCGCCATGGTCCACGAGGGCGACATCGGCGCGGTCGCGGCCGTCGCGCTGACGCGGGACGGGCACGGAGGCCGCGAGTACGTGATCACCGGGCCGGAAGCGCTCACGGTCCGGGACAAGGTCGACGCGATCGCCGACGCTCGGGGGCGGAAGATCGAGCTCGTGGAGATGTCCCCCGAGGAGGCCGTCGAGCAGTGGCGGGCGGCGGGCCATCCGCAGGAGGTGATCGACTTCCTGCTGGAGGCGTACGGGAACACCCCGCCGGTGGGCCGTACCGTCGTCGACACCGTGGAGCGGGTCACAGGGCGGCCGGCCCGGACGTTCGCGGAGTGGGCGCGGGATCACGCCGGGGTGTTCCGCGCCTGATCAGTGGCTTGATCAGCGCCGTAGTACTCCAGGGGGACGCGGAAGGATCCGCATCCAAGGTGACGACCGCGTCCCCGCGCTTGCTTACCGTTGCTGACGTGACCGACACCAAGACCCGCAGCCCGGAGTACCGGATGGCGCACGACATGTTCATGGGCATGCGCCGTGAGCTCCTCGACGACGCCCTCGCCTACCGGATGCTCCCGCCCATGAGGACCGACGGCCCGGTGACCAGGCGGCTGCCACGGTCCATACGCAGGTACATGGGCTGGTTCCCGCACGCCCTGGTGGCCGGCGCCGCCCTGCTGGTGCTGTCGGTGGGGTACCAGGACGGCCAGCCGCTGACCGGGCTCATCCCGGCGGCGGCGGTGCTGCTGACCCTGGTCCGGCCCGTCGCCGCCTTCTGGCTGTCGCTGGTGAGCGCGCCGTTCGTGAGCGTGCTCTCCGACTTCTGGGACGGCTGGCCGTGGCCCCCGACGAGCTTCGGCGCCCACCTCGTGGTGCTGACCGTGGTGGCGGCCCGGACCAGGCCGCGCACCGCCGCGTGGATGTGGGCGCTCACCGGCGTCTTCGGCTTCTTCTGCGAGGCCGTCCTCAGCCGGGGCGGAGCCCACACCGCCCCGCTGCTGGTCGTCTCCGCGCTCGCCCTGCTCTTCGTCACCGTCCTGCACACCCGCCGCGAGGCGCGGGAGGAGGTCACCGCACAGCAGACCGTCACCGCCCAGGAGCGGTCCAGGCGCACCCTCCTGGAGGAGCGCACCACCATCGCGCGCGAGCTGCACGACGTGGTCGCCCACCACATGTCGGTCGTCGCCATCCAGGCGGAGGCCGCCCCCTACCGGGTGGAGAACCCGCCGCCCGAGCTGGAGCAGGCGTTCGCCACGATCCGCGAGAACGCGGTCGCCGCGCTGACCGAGCTGCGCCGCATCCTCGGCGTCGTACGGGCCGAGGACTACGAGGCGCCCGACGCGCCCCAGCCGACGCTCGCCGACCTCGACGGCCTGATCGCCAACGTCCGCGACGCGGGCCTCACGGTGGACGCCACCGTCACCGGCGCGGCGCGCGAGCTGCCGCAGGGCGTGGAGCTGTCGGCGTACCGGATCGTGCAGGAGGCGCTCAGCAACGTGCTGCGGCACGCGCCCGGCGCGTCCGCGAAGGTGGAGGTGTCGTACGTGCTCGGCGGGCTGGGCCTCAGGGTGGTCAACGGCCCGGCGCGCGGCCTGGTGAAGCCCTCACCGGGTGCCGGGCACGGGATCACGGGCATGCGGGAGCGGGTGGCGATGCTGGACGGCGAGATGACGGCCGAGGCGACGGAGGACGGCGGCTACGAGGTCGCGGTGTTCCTGCCGGTGGCGCGGGAGGAGGTGGCATGACCATCCGCGTACTGATCGTCGACGACCAGATCATGGTCCGGGAGGGCTTCTCCGTCCTGCTGAACGCGATGCCCGACATCGAGGTCGTGGGCGAGGCCGTCAACGGCCGGGAGGCGGTCCGGCAGGTGGAGGCGCTCCGCCCGGACGTCGTCCTGATGGACATCCGCATGCCGGAGATGAACGGCATCGACGCCACCCGCGAGATCGTCGCGGCGGACGGCGACGCGAAGGTGCTGGTGCTGACGACGTTCGACCTGGACGAGTACGTGTACCAGGCGCTGCGCGCCGGAGCGTCGGGCTTCCTGCTGAAGGACGCCTCGGCGCGGCAGCTCGCGGAGGGGGTACGGGTGGTGGCGTCCGGCGAGGCACTGCTGGCGCCCACGGTCACCAAGCGGCTGATCACCGAGTTCGCCAAGACCGCCGAGACGGCGCGCCCGCCGGCCCTGGCACGGGTGGGCGACCTGACGGAACGGGAGACGGAGGTCCTGGTGCTGATCGCCCAGGGCCTGTCGAACGGCGAGATCGCCTCCCACCTGGTGGTCGCCGAATCCACGATCAAGACGCATGTGAGCCGCATCCTGGTGAAGCTGGGCCTGCGCGACCGTACGCAGGCGGCGGTGTTCGCGTACGAGGCGAGGCTGGTGACTCCGGGCTGAGCCCTGCATAGGGTCTGCCCATGGACTTCGACCCGTGGTCGCCCGCGTTCGTCGCCGACCCCTACCCCGTGTACGCCGAGCTGCGCGCCCGTGGCCGGGTGCACTGGTTCGAGCCGACGCGCCAGTGGCTGGTGCCGCGCCACGCCGATGTGTCCGCGCTGCTGCGTGACCGGCGGCTGGGGCGGACGTACCGGCACCGCTTCACGGACGAGGACTTCGGCCGGACCCCTCATCCGGTGGAACACGAGCCGTTCCACGTCCTGAACGACCACGGGATGCTGGACCTGGAACCGCCGGACCACACCCGCATCCGGCGCCTGGTGTCGAAGGCGTTCACCCCGCGTACGGTCGAGCGGCTGCGGCCCTACGTCCACCGGCTGGCGGGCGAGCTGGCCGACTCCCTGGTCGCCGGGGGCGGGGGCGATCTGCTGGCCGCCGTCGCCGAGCCCCTGCCCGTCGCCGTCATCGCGGAGATGCTCGGCATCCCGGAGTCCGACCGGGCGCCGCTGCGGCCCTGGTCGGCGGACATCTGCGGGATGTACGAGCTGAACCCGGACGAGGAGACGGCCGCCCGCGCGGTCCGGGCGTCGGTCGAGTTCTCCGCGTACCTGCGGGAGCTGATCGCCGAGCGGCGCAGGTCCCCGGGCGAGGACCTGATCAGCGCGCTGATCGCGGCACACGACGAGGGCGACCGGCTCACCGAGCAGGAGATGATCTCCACCTGCGTCCTGCTGCTGAACGCCGGCCACGAGGCGACGGTCAACGCCACGGTGGGCGGCTGGTGGACCCTCTTCCGGCACCCGGAGCAGCTCGCCGCGCTGCGCGCCGGACGCGTCGAGGTGTCCACGGCCGTGGAGGAACTGCTCCGCTACGACACCCCGCTCCAGCTCTTCGAGCGCTGGGTGCTGGACGACATGGAGATCGACGGCACCACGATCCCGCGCGGCTCGGAGATCGCCCTGCTCTTCGGCTCGGCCAACCGTGACGCGGACGTCTTCGACCGCCCCGGCACGCTGGACCTGTCCCGCCGGGACAACCCCCACATCTCCTTCAGCGCGGGCATCCACTACTGCATCGGCGCCCCGCTGGCCCGCATCGAGCTGGCCGCGTCGATGAGCGCACTGCTGGAGCGCGCGCCGGCGCTCCGGCTCGTGAAGGAGCCGGAGCGCAAGCCGAACTTCGTGATCCGGGGGCTGGAGGGGCTGCTCGTCGAGGTCTGAATGCGATCATGGACGGATGTCGACCGCCTTGCGCCGCACCGCCGCCGTCATCGTCCTGCTCGCCGGAGCAGCCCTCGGATTCTGGATCGTCTTCGGATCCCCGCACGACTGGACGGGAGGCATGCGGTTGCTCAAGCTCGGCCTGGGCCTGACCTCGCTGGCCATGATCAGCGCCAGCGCGTGGCTGATGTTCCCCGGCAGCCCGGACGACGATGACGACGACGACACGTCGACCCCGCCCATAACCGGCCCTCTCGACGCGCTGTAGGCCCGGCGCCGGCCCCGCGCCCGCCCTGCCCGCGCCGGGCCCGCGCCCGCGCCCTCGCCGCGCGCCCCCGCCGACGACGGGCGCCGCCCCGCACCGCCCCGGCGCCGTGCGCCGCCCGTGCTCGGGCCGTTTGCCCGGTCGGGTGGGCGCGTGCCGCGTCCCGGCCGTTCCGCGGTGCGCCGCGCTACCCCGTCGCGTCCCCGCCGCCGCCGAAGGGCGCCGCCCGACGCCCCGGCGCCCGCGTTACCGCGTCGGCAGGGTCAGGGACCACGCCGACGGGCGGAGCGTCCAGGTGCGGGTCCAGACCGGGCCGGTGACCAGCGCGTCCGCGCGGTAGCGGAACGAGGCGCCGGAGATGGTCACCGCGGTCGCCTCCGCCCGTACCGGCTCGGCCGACCGGGGGCGGACCACCACCTCGGCGATCCCGTCCCGGGACAGCACCGTCACGCCCTCCACCGGGTCGTCCAGGTCGCTCAGGAGCCGTCCGTCGGCCTCGACCCGCAGCCGGTGTGTCCGCGTCGCCGGACGTATCGCCGGCACGGAGGGCGCCGGGCGCACCAGCGTCCGCACCAGCGAGCGGCACGCGTCCCACACCGACGGGGGCTCGACCACCGACAGCCCCGCGGGCCCCGCCGGGATCCTCAGCCCCCGCACCACCACGCCGTCGCTGTCGTCGACCAGCAGGTCCAGCCGCCGCGCCGCCCCGTCCAGCACGGCCCGCGCGGCGGCCACCGCCCCCAGCGGCACGCCCAGCGCCCCGGCCAGCTCTACCGAGCCGCGCGGCCCCACCGGGACCAGCGACAACGCCCCGTCGGCCAGCTCCCGCCCCCGGTGCAGCAGCGCCACCGCCCGCAGCAGCGCCCGGTCGTCACCGATGACCACCGGCCGGCGCGAACCCCGCCGCGCGAGGGCCCGGGCGAACTCCGCCGGGGTGTCCGGGAGGCAGATCTTCGCGCTCGCCCCGGCGCAGAGCACGTCCTTCGCGATCCGTACGGACTCGCCGTCGTTCCGGCGCGCGACCGCGTCGATGACGACCAGCAACTGGTCGGGAGCCGACACCTCGGTCCTTCCTCGGGTAGCATCTTTGTGCAAGAGCCCCTTGCGCTATTGCGCCAGGGGCTTCGTCTATTCCGGGGCACCCGGTCCGACGGCTCAGGTTGTGTCGTACAGCGTCGTACGACGTTTGTACTGCCCCTGGCCTTGGACATGCCCCGCCCGGAAGGGGTGTACGCCTGTGCCCGCACTTGTGCTGCTCGGTGCTCAGTGGGGTGACGAGGGCAAGGGAAAGGCCACCGACCTCCTCGGTGGATCCGTTGATTACGTGGTGCGCTACCAGGGCGGCAACAACGCCGGCCACACGGTTGTCGTAGGCGACCAGAAGTACGCGCTGCACCTTCTCCCTTCCGGAATCCTCTCGCCGGGATGCACCCCGGTGATCGGAAACGGTGTCGTCGTCGACCCGGCGGTCCTGCTCTCCGAGCTGAGCGGGCTGAACGAGCGCGGCGTCGACACGTCGAAGCTGCTGATCAGCGGTAACGCTCACCTGATCACTCCGTACAACGTCACCCTCGACAAGGTGACGGAACGGTTCCTCGGTAAGCGCAAGATCGGTACGACCGGGCGCGGCATCGGCCCGACGTACGCCGACAAGATCAACCGTGTCGGCATCCGTGTCCAGGACCTCTACGACGAGTCGATCCTGACGCAGAAGGTCGAGGCCGCGCTGGAGCAGAAGAACCAGCTCCTCGCCAAGGTCTTCAACCGCCGCGCCATCGAGCCGGGCCGGATCGTCGAGGAGATGCTCCAGTACGCGGAGCAGATCGAGCCGTACGTCGCCGACACGACGCTGATCCTCAACAACGCCATCGACGAGGGCAAGGTCGTCCTCTTCGAGGGCGGCCAGGGCACCCTCCTGGACGTCGACCATGGCACGTACCCCTTCGTGACCTCCTCCAACCCGACCTCCGGCGGTGCCTGCACCGGCGCGGGCGTGGGCCCCACGAAGATCAGCCGGGTCATCGGCATCCTCAAGGCGTACACCACCCGTGTCGGCGCCGGCCCGTTCCCGACCGAGCTGTTCGACGAGGACGGCGAGGCGCTGCGCCGTATCGGCGGCGAGCGGGGTGTCACCACCGGCCGTGACCGCCGCTGCGGCTGGTTCGACGCGGTCATCGCCCGCTACGCCACCCGCGTCAACGGCCTGACCGACTTCTTCCTCACCAAGCTGGACGTGCTCACCGGCTGGGAGCAGATCCCGGTCTGCGTCGCGTACGAGATCGACGGCAAGCGCGTCGAGGAGCTGCCGTACTCGCAGACCGACTTCCACCACGCGAAGCCGATCTACGAGTACCTGCCGGGATGGTCCGAGGACATCAGCAAGGCGAAGACCTTCTCGGACCTGCCGAAGAACGCGCAGGCGTACGTGAAGGCGCTGGAGGAGATGTCGGGCGCGCCGATCTCCGCGATCGGCGTCGGCCCCGGCCGCACCGAGACGATCGAGATCAACTCGTTCCTGTAGTCCTCTCCAGGGGCACCCGTGACGGGGAGCCCGGTCAGTTCTCCTTGGAGAACTCGCCGGGCTCCCCGTCCGCGTCCATCCCGTACACCAGCAGCCGGTCCTTGCCGTCGACCCGCTGGACGCGCAGGTTCACCGACGCGCCGGAGGCCGTGCACTCCCGGTCGGACGCGGCGGCGTCGACCGTGGCCGGGCCCAGCACCAGCAGGTTGCCCGCGCCGCCGAGGACTGCCGTCTCGGCGCAGTTGACCGTGCCGGACAGCGGCTCGCCGGTCTCCTCGTCGGTCTGCGGGAAGCTCTGCTCGAACCGGACGAGCGGCGCGCCGACCGGGCCCTGGGTGATGATCACCTCGTGGCTGTAGAGGTCCTGGTGCGGGTCGGACACGTCGGGGTTCGGGACGTCCTTCCAGTGCCCGAGGAACTCCTTGGGCACGACACTCGGCCCGGACCGCGCCTTGCGGAAGGTGGCGGTCGCCGCGCCCGACGACCACTCCAGGACCTCCGGCGATCGGACGGTCAGCTTCTGGTGGGCGGCCGGCGTGCAGCGCCGGGCCGGCACGCTCGTCGTCACGTCGCTCTCACCGAACACGATCTTGTCCTCGTCCGCCGAGACGAGGGTCGACCGGCCCATGCAGAGCCGTTCGCCGCCGACGTGGACGTAGATCCCCGCCTTGTCGCCCGGCGCCCCCTGGGTGATCTCGATGCGGGCGGTCTCGTACGGGACGGTGTCGGTGCCCCGGAGGACCCCTTCCCAGGCGCCGAGGAAGGCGGCGGGGACGATGTCGCGGGGCTTGTCCGCCTTGGGGTCCCCGGCCGTGGCCCCCGGCTGTCCGAAGCGGTCCGTCAGCCCGTACGCGACGGCCACCGCGGCGGTGAGGGCGAGGGCGACGCCTCCGATGAGGAGCGGGCGCCGCTTCTTCGTGCGGGCGGGCTCCGGTGCGGGGGTTACGGGGGTGGGGTCGCCGTCCTCGTCCAGGAGGCGGGCGGCCATCCTGCCGAGCTGGGCGAGCAGCCCGGCGGGCAGCCATGGCTCGCCGGCCTCGATGTGCGCGGCCAGGTGGGCGGCGGTGGGGCGGGCGGCCGGGTCCTTGGCGAGGCAGCCCCGGACCAGGTCGTCCAGCTCGGCGGGCAGCCCGGTGAGGTCCGGCTCGTCGTGGGCGATGCGGAACATCATGGCGTGGACGCCGCTGTCGGCGGTGCCGAACGGGGCGCGGCCGGTCGCCGCGTACGCGAGGACCGAGCCGAGGCAGAAGACGTCCGACGCGGGAGTGAGCCGCTCGCCCCGCACCTGCTCGGGTGACATGAAGCCGGGCGATCCGACGACCGCTCCCGTACTGGTCAGGCCGCCGTCGGTGACCGTGTCGACGGCCCGGGCGATCCCGAAGTCGATGATGCGGGGCCCGTCGACGGTGAGCAGGATGTTGGCGGGCTTCAGGTCCCGGTGGACCAGTCCGGCGGCGTGGATGTGCTCCAGCGCGCGGGCCAGCCCGACGGCCAGCGACCGCACGGACGCCGCGGGCAGCGGCCCGTACTCGTCCCCGACCACGGTGCGCAGGGACGGCCCGGCGACGTAACCGATGGCCACCCAGGGCGCCTCGGCGGCGGTGTCCGCACCGAGCACGGGCGCGGTGCCGGCGCCCCCGACCTTCTCCAGCGCGGCGACCTCGCGGGCGAAGCGGCGCCGGAACTCGTCCTCCGCGGCGAGTTCGGCGTGCACGACCTTGACCGCGACGGTCCGGCCGCCGGCCGACCGGGCCAGGTACACGCGGCCCATGCCGCCGGACCCGAGTCTGCCGAGCAGGCGGAACGGGCCGATCTGGACGGGGTCGTCACCACTGAGAGGCTCCACGTGAACAGAGCATGCCAGAGCCTGGTGGCTGTTACTCATCGCCGCAGACCCGCAGCCCCTCCGGCGTCATGCACGGCAGATGTCCGTGCGTACGGATGACGTCCTGGCCGCTGCCACGGCTGAGGTAGGTGAGGAAGGAGGAGGTGAGCGAGTCGGCGGGTGGCTGGCCATAGGTGTACGCGTACTCCAGCTCACGGTACGGGTAGCCGCTTTCGCGGATCCGGTCGACGTCCGGGCTGCGTCCGTCGATGGCGAGCCGGTGCAGCCCGCCGAGGTCGCTGCCTGCCCGCACCTCGCTGTACCCGATGGCACCGGGCAGCCGGGCGACGGTGTTCAGCACTTGCTCGGTGCTGTCCAGCTCGCACCGTACGACGGGCGCTTCCGGGTAGTCCTTCGTCGCGCAGTCGCGTGAGGACTGGGCGGACTCGTTGCGGCCGAGGACGCGGCGCTGGAAGACCTCCCGCGTACCGGAGTTGGCGTTCCGGCTGACGAGGAGGACGGGCAGGGCGGGTCCGCCGAGCCGCTTCCAGTCGGTGATGTCGCCGCGGTAGATCCGCCTGATGTCGGCGAGGGAGAGGTTCTTCACCGGTACCTCGTCGTTGACGACGAGGGTGAAGAGGGAGACGGCGACACGGCTTTCGCGCAGTTGCGGGTACCCGCCGGGCTTGGGCCCGTCGGACAGGGCGATGAGGGCCGGCGCGCCGTCCTTGCTCTTCGCCCCTTCGTCGGCGAGCCGGCGGATCCCGGCGGTGCTGCCGTGCGCCTCGACGTGGACGGTGGCGCCGGGGCAGTCCTTCTCGTACTTCGTCGCCAGTTCCCGTACGACGGGTGCGAAGGCCGTCGAGCCGGTGACGGTCAGGGTGCCCCTGGCGCAGCCCATGGGCGGCGGAGGGTCCTCGCGCACGATGATCGCGGCGAGCGTGATCACGCAGGCGGTGAGGACGACGGTGACGGTACGGGCGGCCCGGCTGAAGAGCGGGGGTTTCTCGTCGGGGGTGGCGGCGCGGTTGGGCCGCACCTTGCCGTCCCGGATGCCGCCGGTGACGGTGACCGGGCTGCCGACACCGGCGCCGGTCAGCAGCACGAGGAGCTTGAAGTGCTCGCCGCGGTTGAGGGGGACGCGGGGGAGGTGGATGGTGCCGTCGCGGTGCTGGAGCCCGGCGGCGGCCGTGAAGTGCTCCATGAGGTGGTCGGCGCCGGGGGACTGGGTGACGGCGATGGCCCGTACGGTCCGGTCGGTGAACTCCACGGTGAGACCGTGCGGCCCGCGTGCGGTGTAGTCGTCGCCGGCGATGGACTGGGCGCCGTCGTTCTCGACGCGGAGCAGTACGAGGCTGGCGTCGGACATGTCGGGCGTCTCGTTGAACAGCCCGAGCCGTACGTTGGCCCGGCCGCCGTTGCGGGCGTCGCTGCCGATGGGGGTGTCGAGCTGGACGCGGTAACCGATGCGCTTGCGGCGGGGCGGGACGCGGCGCTCGTACCAGAGCATGGCGGCCGAGACGAGGACGCCGAGCAGGGCCGTGGCGACGGCGATGACATTCTCGGGATTCAGCCAGTCCACGGCTTCACGGTAGGGAGGCCGTGTCTCGAACTCACCTCCGGCGGTCAGTAGTTCGCCCAAAGTTCAACCGTAACGAGGTCTGGTCTAGACCTTGACAGGTACAGACCATTCGCGCTTCCGTAGGGCCACCCCCCACCGAAAGGGCAAGCCCTATGCTGCGACGCCTTTTGACCCTGTTCGCCGCTCTCGTCACGGCCGTCGGCCTGGCCGTCGTCCTCCCCGCCGCCACCGCGTCCGCCGCCGAGTGCGCGGCGCCGTGGAGTTCCGCCACCGTCTACACGGGCGGCAAGGCCGCCTCGTACAACGGCCGCAACTGGCTGGCGAAGTGGTGGACGCAGAACGAGCGCCCCGGCTCCGCCGACGTCTGGTCCGACCAGGGCGCGTGCGGGGGAGGCGGCGGGACGCCGGCCCCCTCCCCGTCGGGCTTCGTGGTGAGCGAGGCCCAGTTCAACCAGATGTTCCCGAACCGGAATTCCTTCTACACGTACAGCGGCCTGACCGCCGCGCTCAGCGCGTACCCCGCCTTCGCCAACACCGGCAGTGACACGGTGAAGAAGCAGGAGGCCGCCGCGTTCCTGGCGAACGTCTCGCACGAGACGGGCGGCCTGGTCCACATCGTCGAGCAGAACACCGCCAACTACCCGCACTACTGCGACCGCAACCAGCCCTACGGCTGCCCGGCCGGCCAGGCGGCGTACTACGGCCGCGGCCCGATCCAACTGAGCTGGAACTTCAACTACAAGGCGGCGGGCGACGCCCTCGGCATCGACCTGCTCAACAACCCCTACCGCGTGGAGCGGGAGGCCCCCATCGCCTGGAAGACCGGCCTCTGGTACTGGAACACCCAGAACGGCCCCGGCACGATGACCCCCCACAACGCCATGGTCAACGGCGCCGGCTTCGGCCAGACCATCCGCTCCATCAACGGCTCCCTGGAGTGCGACGGCAAGAACCCGGCGCAGGTGCAGAGCCGGATCAACAACTACCAGCGCTTCACCCAGATCCTGGGCGTCCCGACGGGCTCCAACCTGAGCTGTTGAGACACCTCATTCGGGGGGCGGCCACCGGCGGGTGGCCGCCCTCTGCGTTGAACGCGTTCGAATTGTCCCGTCGTGGCGCGTGTGGCCACTGTTACGATCCCCCCGTCTTGCGGGGGAGCGCGCGCCAGGGGGGCCGGGCGGGATTTCTCAGCGGCGGTGAGCTGCCGCGCCATCTCCCTCGCCTCTGTGGTTCCTGGGGAGGGATCCTTGCAACGTCATGCCCTGACGCGCTCCGGTGCGTCCGTCGTCCTGTCCGTCGCCCTGGCGGGCACCCTCGTGCCCCTGTTCCCGGGCGCGGCTTACGCGGCGGACGACCCGGCGGCCGAGGTCGTGGTGCCCGCGCCCATCCGCTACCAGCCGCGCGCCGACACGGTGCTGGAGGCGGGCGCCGACGGCTTCCTGCACCAGCAGGAGGGCACCACCGGAACCCTCTGGACGGACCACGCCACCGGTGCGACCACCCCGCTGACGGCCACCGGCAGCGGATACGGCGGCATGCGCGCGACGCTCGACCCCGAGACCCCGGGTGCGCCGCGCACGGTGAGCATCACCGCGCTGGGGTCCACCGGGGTCCGGAAGGTGGAGGTGCCGGAGGGCGCGAGCTGGACCCAGGGCTTCACCGCCGACTCGGTGCTGGTGTCCCGGTCGGCGGCGGACGGTTCGCTGACCGGTCTGGGCATCGTCCGGATGCAGGACGGCAAGGCCGTCGAGCGGCCGGTGACGGGTGTGCCCGAGGGCCTGGTGCTGCGGAAAGGCGACGCCGCCTACCACCGGACGACCAAGGGCGCGGTGCTGTTCCTGACCGCCCCGGGCGGCACGGCCGGGAAGGAGTACCTGGTTGACTACGCCACGGCCGAGCTGCGTGGCATGCCCGACCCCGCCGACGTGGACGTCATCCACTTCGGCGACCGCCACCTGCTCGACGGGAACGGCGGCGCCGCCCCGAACGAGATCCGCACCGTGCCGCGCGAAAACCCGCTGGCTACGCCCGTGGTGACGCAGCTCCCGAAGCCGCCGAACGGATACAAGACCTCCCCCGTCTGGCCGACCGTGATCGGCGACTGGATCGTCTTCGGCTGGTCGCCCGAGAGCTGGGTGACCAAGCTGCCCGGTGTGCAGATGCACGCCATCCCCGTGGGCGGTGGTCAGCCCCGCTTCCTGCTGGCGCACTCCGCCGCGCAGCCGCGGGTCGCTCCCGACGGCAGCCTGCTCGTCACCGGCGGCACCAGCGCCACGGACTGGGCCGTGCGCCGGATCAGCCTCGGTGCGGACGGCGCCCCGAGGATCGCCAAGGTCAAGGACGTACCGCCCGCGTCGGCGACCGTGGACGGCCTCACCCTGGGCGCCGGCGCGCTGCACTACCAGGCCACCTCCGACGTGTCCCCCTACCCGGGGCTCTACGAGCACCTCCTGTCCATCACCGGCACGCCCACGGCGGACAAGCGGATCAGGGTCCGGGGCATGCCCAGCAGCGTCGACGCCCTGGTTCCGCTCGGCAACGGCGAGGCGGCGCACCAGACGGGCAGTGATGTCATCGGGGGCATCGAAGGGCAGCACGCGGACGGGATGTACGGACGGCTGACCGGCGGGTCCGGCCGGTACGTCGTCTCGGGCACCGCCGACACCCAGTACGTGGGCGACCTCAAGAGGCAGTTCAGCACCCGCCGGTTCGACGGCAAGGCCGCGTCGACGATCTGGGGCACCACCTTCTGGACGTCCGACCCCGGCGCGCCGTCCACCATCTCCTGGTACGACGTGAAGACGAAGGCGGCCTCGCCCGCCCTCGCCATCGGTTCCGGCTGCACCCCCAACCAGCTCCAGGCCGTGGGCCGCTGGATCCACTGGAGTTGCGCCCAGGGCGCCAAGGCGGGTGTCTGGGACCAGAAGACCCGGGTGAGCACCCCCGTGCCCTTCGGCGAGACGCAGCTCGGCGACGGCTTCCTGGTCCGCAAGGACAAGGCGGCCGGGAAGCTCACGCTCACCGACTTCCACACGGGCGACCCGGCGGCCGTCACGACGACCGACTTCGCCTCCGTACCGGCCGACGCCGACTGGTCCGTCGACAAGTTCGGCGGGCACGTGGCGTTCACGGACGCCGAGGAACGCATCCACATCAAGCCGGTGACCGTGCCGCGCTCCCCGATCGGCGTCATCGAGGAGCGCCTGGACACCGCGGTGCTGAATGTCGCGAACGGCGGGGACAGCGGCTGGTACGGCTCCTGGCAACTGTCGCGGCCCGCCGTCCGCGCCACCATCGAGATCAAGAACCCGGCCGGTGCGACTGTGGCCACCCACATCCAAACCAGCCGCGAGGGCGCGGAGTTCACGCTCGCTTGGGACGGCAGGGGTGCGGACGGTGCCTTCGTGCCCGCCGCCCACTACACCTGGACGCTGCACGCCGACCCCGGCGACGGCAGCGGCCCCCGGGCCGTACGCACCGGGACCATCCAGGTCGCCGACGTGTACCTGCCCTTCCGGGGCTACGACGGCGACGGTATCGGCGAGCTCTTCTCCCTCAACGGGGACACGATGAGAGCCCACGAGCCCGTGAAGGGCACCTCGACGACGTCCAGCGGCTGGACCGGCGTCAACCACGTCGTGCCGTTCGGCGACCTCGACAACGACGGCTGCAACGACGTCCTCACCCGCACCACCACCGGCGACCTCTACCGCCACAGCGCCAAGTGCGCCGGGGTCCCCACGCCCACGAGCCCCAAGGCGAAGATCGGCGCGGGCTTCAGCACCTTCGACGCGCTGCTCAACTCCGGCGACATGACCGGCGACGGCCGCCCCGACTTGCTGGCCCGCCAGCGCTCCACCGGTGACCTCTACCTGTACGCGGACAACGCGGCGGGCGGCATCAAGGCGGGCGTCAAGCTCGCCGGCAAGTGGAACGGTCTCACGCTCATCGGCGCCGGTGACCTCGACCGCGACGGCCACCCCTACCTGCTCGCCCGCGACGCGGGCGGCGAGCTGTGGCGGTACAAGAGCACCGGGACGGGCGCCTTCCTGGCGCGGACCCTGGTCTTCAGCGACTGGGGGACCGGGCGGGACGCCATCATCGGCACGGGTGACGTCGACGGGGACCACAAGTACGACCTGATCTCCCGGGACACCAACGGCAAGCTGCTGCGCAACAGCGGCGACGGCAAGGGCTCCTTCGGCCCCACGGTCCAGATCGGCTCGGGATGGGGCGCCTACGGCTCGCTGTACTGAGCTTCATGCCGTGGGGGTGACCACGGCGCAGGACCCAGGGGCGGTCACTTCGGCAGGAGTGGCCGCCCCGGTCAGTGCATGGGCATCGGCGCGCCGGGCGGTGTCAGGCCCGGTAGCAGCCAGTCGTGGAAGGGTGCCAGGCCGGCGAGCGCCAGGAAGACGATGCCCACCGCCGTGGAGAACACCGGCCCCAGCCGCCACAGCTTCTCGGCGAAGATCACCGCCGCCACCCCCGCCATCGCCGCGATGTTCATGACCCCCAGCGGGATGAAGACGATCATCAGCCCCCAGCAGCAGCCGACGCAGTACAGCCCGTGGTGCGCCCCCACCCGGAAGTCCCGGGCCCAGTGCCGGAACCCCGCGTACCGCATGAGCTGGCTCAGGGGGCTGCGGCAGTGGCGCAGGCAGACGTTCTTCAGCGGCCCGAGCTGCTGGAGCCCGGCCAGCAGGAAGGCGGTGAAGCCGATCCAGCGCCCCGCGTCGGGGTGATCGTGGACGAGGTCTCCGGTGGCCGCCAGGGCCGCGTATGCCAGGAGCCCGAACGTCGTCCAGACCAGGAGGTAGCCCGCGACGAACGACGCCATCCGGGCCGCCCGTGTCACGCCCGTCGACCGCCGGCCGATTCCCCGCGCCCAGGTGATCGCCACCGGCGCGACCGACGGCAGCATCATGGCGGCCATCATCGCCAGCCACAGCAGCAGGAACAGGGGGACGCCCATCCCCATGGTTCCCGGCTCGACCCCCATGTGCCGGGCCTGTCCGACGGTCAGTACCCACGCGAGAACGGCGATCAGCACGAGCAGCGACCAGGCGGTCACGAGCACCCGCGCCGGGAGCAGGTTGCCCCGCCGCAGCGGGGGCTCGGTGGCCATCCGGCGGTGGTACGCGGCGGTGGTCCGGGAGTGGTTCACGGCGCTCCTCCCCTCCAGGACAGCACGTCCCGGCATGCCCCGCACCACCCGGTGGCCCTGGCCCCGTGATCGGTGGCGGGTGCAGGATGGAAAGCGAGGTGGAGGAGGTCCGAACATGACTGACACGGCCCAGACACCACAGACCGTTCCCCGCTGGCACGTGGCCGGGGACTGGTTCGACACCTGCAAGTGCAATGTCCCGTGCCCATGCACCTTCGCGCAGCCGCCCACGTTCGGTGACTGCGAGGGCGTCATGGTGTGGCACATACGTGAGGGCAGCTATGGAGACGTTGTCCTCGATGACCTCAACGTGCTGATAGTCGCTTCGTTCACCGGCCACGTCTGGGCGGGCGAACACACCGACGCCTACGCCGCCATCTTCATCGACGAGCGAGCCGATGACGCGCAGCGCGAGGCCATCCAGATGATCTTCGGTGGTCAGGCCGGAAGCTGGCCCGCCGAATTCGCGCAGATCGGCAACTTCGAGATGCGGGGCATGGAATTCGCCCCCATCGAATTCCGGATCGACGACGACCTGGGTTCCTGGAGCGCTGCCGTCCCCGGCCGGGTCGAGGCCCGGGCCGAGGCTCTCACCGGTCCGACGACCCCGGAGGGCGCCCGCGTCCAGAGCACCAACCTGCCGGGCTCCGAAACGGGACCGGGACAGGTCGCCACCTGGGGCCGCGCGACGGCCGACCGGGCGGACGCGTACGGATTCACCTGGAGCCGGGAAGGCCAGTCCAGCAAGCACATCACCTTCGACTGGACGGGACCCGACCAGTAGGCGAGGCCAGTAAGCGACAAGCGAGGCCAGTAAGCGACATGGGGCCCACATCCCAGGGCCCCACACCGGTCATGCGGTCATGCCTGCCGCTCCAGCACGTCCTTGAGGTGCTGCTCGTTCCTCCGTATTTCCTTGCGGGCCTGAGGACGCACGACGAGCGGCACCAGGACCTTGCCGACCCCGTGCCCTTCGAAGTCGAGCTCGATGGTCACGCGCGACCGTTCCCCATCGCCGACCGGCTCGATCGTGCCGTGCGCGTGGCCCCTGACCGGGCCGTCGACACCGTCGATACGCCAGCTCCTCGGCGGGTCGAGCTCGCTCCATTCCATGGTCATCGGAATCTCCCGGCGACCGATCCGCCGGGTCACCGCGACGCGTGAGCCCACGCCCTCGGGGGTGTCGAGCACGTGGCGTGCCGATACGGCGCTCTCCTGCCATTCGGGTAGGTGGGAAGAGTCGGTCATGTAGGCGAACACGTCTTCGGGACGACGCGAGATTTCGATGGTTTCCTTGATCGCGGACATGTCGCCCCCTTTCGGGTGGTTTCCTATGAATCACCCTACTCGGCCGTGGAGACGCCCGTTCAGCGCCGTGTGGCGATGACGACCGTCGCGTACAGCTCCTCGCAGGCCGTGACGCGCGGGGCCAGGCCGGCGGCCGCGACGATGGCCGTGGCGGCGGGCGCCTGGCGCTCGCTCGTCTCGAACAGCAGGCTGCCGCCCGGGGCCAGCCAGGCGGGCGCCTCGGCGGCGACGCGCCGCAGGACGTCCAGCCCGTCCGCGCCGCCGTCCAGCGCCACGCGCGCCTCGTGCACGCGGGCCTCGGCGGGCAGGAACTCCACCTCCCCGGTCGGGACGTAGGGCACGTTGGCGAGCAGTATGTCGACCCGCCCACGCAGCGCCACCGGGAGCGGCTCGTACAAGTCGCCCTCGTACACCCGGCCCCCGGCGGCCGCGACGTTCCGGCGGGCGCAGCGCACCGCGGCCGGGTCGATGTCGGCCGCGTACAACTCCGCACCGGGCAGCGCCGATACGAGCGCGGCGCCCAGTGCGCCGGAGCCGCAGCACAGGTCGACGACCACGGCCCCGGGTGGGGCGAGGGCCTCCGCCCGCGTGACGAGGAACTCGGTGCGGCGGCGCGGCACGAACACCCCCGCGTCCACGGCGACGCGCAAGCCGCGGAACTCGGCCCAGCCCAGGACGTGTTCGAGGGGATGGCCGGCGACCCGGCGCCCGACCATGGCATCGAGCTCGTGCGATGTGCGGGCCGTCGACAGGAGCAACCGCGCCTCGTCCTCGGCGAAGACGCACCCGGCGGCGCGAAGGGTGCTGACGACGGCGGAGCTGGTGGTGGAACCGGCGGTGGAGTCGCTGGATACAGACATGGGAGAACCTTTCGGGAGCCGTTGGGGTGCTCCCTCGGTCCCTTTGCCCTATGTCGGGTCGACCGCACCGCGGTGAGAAGAGAGCACCCAGCCTGACCTGGCGTTGATGGGTCTCACCTCCTCGCAATCGGTCCCCGGCCGGACGGCTGGGGAGACCGCCACCCTACCGGTTCGCACCGCGCCGATCCTCAGTTCGCCGCGTCCGCCGGGGTGATCGGCGAGGCCGTGACCGCGTCCATCGCCTCCGAAAGCCGCTCCAGCACCCGCGCCGTCTCGGCGAACGCCTCCTCGCCCAGTTCGGCGGCGAGACGGGTCGCCAGTTCGGCGTGAGCCGGGTCTATACGGGCGACCGTCACCCGGCCCAGGTGCGTCGGCGCGAGGAGCTTGGCGCGCCGGTGGGCCGGGTTCGGCAGGTACTCGGCCAGGCCCTCGTGGACCAGCAGGTCCGCGATCCGCTGCACGCTCTGCCGGGTGATGCCCATGACGCGGGCGACCCCGGAGACCGGCAACGGCTCGGACAGCACGGCCCCGAGCACCTGCCACCACGCGGCGGTGAGCCCGGCCGGCCTCGCCATGTGCTCCGAGACGGCGAGGAACTGGCCGTTCAGCCGGAACACACCGAGTGCGGTGCGGCTGAGCAGGTCCTGGAGGTCACGTTCGACGCGGGTCACGAGTTCAGTTCCTCGAAGGCGGCCGGGTCGGAGTCGTGGAACAGCCGGTACCAGGCGTCCAGTTGGGCACCCTCGAACGCCCCCATCTTCCCGAGGACCTCCCGGGCGAAGGCGACCGGCTCGGTGGGCCCGGCCGTGATGAGGTCCCCGTCGGTGACCGCGTCCGTGTCCACGTAGTGCTCGCCGCCCTTGTAACCGGTGGCCGCGAGGTAGTAGGAGACCGCGCTGGTGTGCCGCCGGTCGTCCAGCAGCCCCTCCCGCGCCAGCCCTGCGGTGGCACCGCATATCGCGGCCACCGGCACGCCCGCGTCGAGGAAGGTCCGCGCCTTGGCGGCGAACGGCGCCAGGTCGTCGCCGGTGTCCCACAGGTCGCCACCGGGGAGGATCAGCAGCGCGCTGTCCTCGGGGCGCAGGTCGCTCAGGGCGAGGTCCGGGGTGATGCGCAGCCCGCCGATGCTGGTCACCGGCTCGGTGGTGGGGCCGACCGTGCGGATTTCGTACCCGCTGCGCGCCAGCCAGGCGGTGGCGTGCCCGGTCTCCCAGTCGGCCAGCGTGTCGTAGACGGCGAGATGAACGGTCTTGCGGGGGTTGGTGCCGGACATGGTGGCCTCCTGTGTGGGCGCGTCAGCGGCTGGGTGCTGGCTGGAGCTGCGGATTCCGTTCAACCATTCGAGCTGATGACAGAATGCTGTCACAACGACAGAATGCTGTCAACACCGCTTCGGTGCCCCCGACGCCCGACACCCTGCCGACCCCCGCGCCTTCCGGCATACAAGATGGCCATACCGGCGCCCACCTGCGCGTCCTTACCCTGGGCGGCATGACCCCTCATGCCGATCTCGCCGATCCCCGGGCCGGCGCCGCCGTCAAGGCCGCCGACCGCGCGCACGTCTTCCACTCCTGGTCCGCCCAGGGCCTGATCGACCCGCTCGCCGTCGGCGGCGCCGAGGGCGCGTACTTCTGGGACTACGACGGAAACCGCTACCTCGACTTCACCAGCGGCCTCGTCTACACCAACATCGGCTACCAGCACCCCAAGGTCGTCGCCGCGATCCAGGAACAGGCCGGCAAGCTCGCCACCTTCGCGCCCGCCTTCGCCATCGACGTACGCTCCGAGGCCGCACGCCTCATCGCCGAGCGCACGCCGGGCGACCTCGACAAGATCTTCTTCACCAACGGCGGCGCCGAGGCGGTCGAGAACGCCGCCCGCATGGCCCGGCTGCACACGGGCCGCCCCAAGATCCTCAGCGCCTACCGCTCGTACCACGGCGCCACCTCCACCGCGATCAACCTCACCGGCGACCCGCGCCGCTGGGCCTCCGACACCGCCTCCGCCGGCGTCGTGCGCTTCTGGGCGCCGTTCCTCTACCGCTCGCCGTTCTACGCCGAGACCGAGGCGCAGGAGTGCGAGCGCGCCCTGGCGCACCTGGAGGGCACGATCGCCTTCGAGGGGCCGCAGTCCATCGCCGCGATCATCCTGGAGACCGTCCCCGGCACCGCCGGCATCATGACCCCGCCGCCCGGCTACCTCGCCGGCGTCCGCGAGATCTGCGACCGGTACGGGATCGTCTTCATCCTCGACGAGGTCATGGCGGGCTTCGGGCGGACCGGGAAGTGGTTCGCGGCCGACCACTTCGACGTCGTACCCGACCTGCTGACCTTCGCCAAGGGCGTCAACTCCGGGTACGTGCCCCTCGGCGGCGTCGCCATCTCGGCGGAGATCGCCGCGACGTTCGACAAGCGCCCCTACCCCGGCGGACTCACCTACTCCGGGCACCCCCTCGCCTGCGCCGCCGCCGTCGCGACCATCCAGGTCATGGCCGACGAGCAGGTCGTCGAACAGGCCGCCCACCTCGGCGAGAACGTCCTCGGCCCGGGCCTCCGCGAACTCGCCGAGCGCCACCCGTCCGTCGGCGAGGTGCGCGGTCTCGGCGCCTTCTGGGCGCTGGACCTCGTGCGCGACCGGGAGACGCGCGAACCCCTCGTCCCGTACAACGCGGCGGGCGAGGCGAACGCCCCCATGGCGGCCTTCGGCGCGGCCTGCAAGAAGAACGGCCTGTGGCCCTTCATCAACATGAACCGCACCCACGCCGTGCCCGCCTGCAACATCACCGAGGCCGAGGCCAAGGAGGGCCTCGCCGCCCTCGACGCCGCCCTCTCGGTCGCCGACGAGCGCACCGCGTAACCGGCTCCGTACGCCCCCTCCGGCTGGCTTAAGGTGTCCGGAACCGGACGGAGGGGGCCAGAAGCCATGCCCGCGAGCGGAGCTGTGACCCGCAACACCCTGCGGCAGCAGATCGCGGACGCGCTGCGTGACGAGGTGCTCGCGGGGCGTCTCCAGCCGGGGCAGGAGTTCACGGTCAAGCACATCGCCGAGCAGTACGGAGTGTCGGCGACGCCCGTGCGGGAAGCGCTGGTCGACCTCACGGCACAGGGCCTGCTCGACTCCGACCAGCACAAGGGCTTCCGCGTCCACCAGTTCTCGGTCGAGGACTACCGGGGCATGGTCGAGGCCCGCGCGCTCATCGTGGACGGCATCTTCCGCCGCCTGTGCGACCGGGCCGGCGCCCTCCAGGCGCACGGGGCGCCGCTGGTGTCGGTACGGCGGCGGGCGGAGGAGGCGGCGCGGGCGGCGCGCGCCGGGGACCTGGACATCCTGATCGGCTACGACCTGCGCTTCTGGCGCGAGCTCAGCGGCTTCGTCGCCAACCGCTACATCGCCGACTTCCTGCACCGGCTGCGCGTCCAGGCCTGGGTGTTCGCCGTGCCGCACCTGCGGGCCGCCCGCGAGCCGGGCGCGTGGCTGTGGAACGGCCACGAGGCGCTCGTCGACGCGGTCACGCTCGGCGACCCCGACGCGGTGATGGCCGCCATCGACGCGTACAACGCCCACTCGATGCGCTGGGCCGACCACCTCGACGAGCTGAACGGGCCCGACGGGCCGCGCTGACGGCTCTTACCGCCCATCCCGTATGGGTATGGGATGTGCACCCGAGCCGGGCACTAATCTGTCCCGACCGCCTGTCCCGACCGCCCGCCGTAGCTGCCCGACTGACTGAAGGAGAGCGAGTCTCCCTTGGCCTGTGACCTGTGGTTGGTCCCCCTCGTCGACGTGCTGTGCCACAGCCCCGACAACCCCTTCGCGGAAGAGATCGCCGCGTACGACAAGGCCCTCACCGAGTCGGGCCTGCCGACCGTGCCCGTCTTCGCCTACATGCCGGGCCTGTCGGGCGACGTCGCGCCGGTCGCCGGGTTCGACTACGACGCCCTGCACTTCCTCCGCCGCGCCTACCTGCTTCAGATCTGCGGCCTCGCCGTCACCCCGGTCGACGAACTGGGCGGCGACTACGAGCAGCTCCTGGAGATGTTCGAGTCGACGGCCCAGCAGTCCCACCTGGTGTGGCACTACGACCACGCGGGCGCGTACGTGCCCGTCGACTTCCCCACGCCGCTGTCCAACGAGGAGTTGCTGGCCGGCGGCGGCCCGCTGGGCTCCGCCCAGGGCCTGCTGCGCGAGCTGGAGTACGTCGCCCCGTCGATCGGCATCGACCCCGCGAACCCCCCGGCCGCGCCGCACCCGCCGGACCACCCCACGGCCCTGGAGGAGCCCGCCGGGCCGATCCCGTACGACGAGAGCCCCTTCGCCCGTGAACGGCACGTGTGGCTGGGGCTGCACGCGGCGGCCACCCGCAGCCTGGGCCAGGGCTCGATGATCATCTTCAGTTGACCCCAGCCTCCGGGCCCGGCCGCGATCCCCGACCCCCGTCCCCGACCCCCGTCCCCGACCCCGCGTCCTGGCCCCCGGCCCCCGGGCCCGACCCCCAGCCCCAGGCCCAGGCCCTGCCCCAGGGACGGGCTCAGCGGGGCTCCGGCGGGCGCTGGCGCGGCATGTTGGGGCGGGTGCCCGGCGGGAGCGGGAAGCGCCCGGAGGGATGGGCGCCGCCCTCCGCGCGGGGCGGCGCGCACGACAGCGTCGACTGCATCACCAGCGGCGCCGGGCCCGACCGGAACTCCACCATCCAGTCCGCCGTCTCCGCCCGCACCAGCTCCGTCACGTCCTCCGAGAACCGCCGCAGCACCCCCAGGCACCGCTCCGCCGCCTCGCTCGCCGTGCCCTCCGTCGGGCCCAGCACCTCCCGGATGCTCTCCGCCGCCCAGTCGAACTGGAGCGCCTGGAGGCGCCGCTGCACCGCCTGCGCCGTCGCCACGTCCCGCATCCACCCGGACGTGAAGCCGAAGTACCGGTCGCAGGCCAGGCACGCGGCGCCCAGCAGCAGCGACACGTACCCCCACCCCGACGCCCCGTCCAGCGCGCCCGTCAGGTCCAGCAGGGGCAGCCCGGCGCCGGCGATCGCGCCCAGCGCCGTACCGATCCGCAAGGTACGGGCGCCGCGCCGCTTCCAGGTGCGGTCCTCCAGGTACCACTCGGCCGTCCGCAGCGCCTGGCCCTCGACCCACCGGTAGAGCTCGTCCAGCCGCTCCGCCGGCTCGCCCCAGTCGCCGAGCGGGAACGGCCGCCCGGTCAGATCGCCGCCGTGGCCGCCGTACCGGTCGTGGCTGTCGCCCTCCCCCCGGGCGGGGCCCCCGGGCTGCATCTCCGGCTGGCTCACCGGGGCACTCCTCTGCGCTCTGCGTGACAATCCGTAACGTGCGGGCGGTGCGATGCGCGTGTGCGTACTGGTGCGCATGCCCTTTCCTACCGCCGAATGGTGGGCCGGAAGCGCGAAATCCCGGTATTTCCGCCCGCAAGAGGGGCTTGATCAGCTAGGGGGCACGCCCGTTTCTCACACGAAAGAGTGAAGCCGTGTGGATGGGGCACACCGTCCGGCGACCACGTAGGCTCGGCATACCGAATACTCATCGTCGAAATGCCAGGAGTGACCGTGATTCCCGGTGGTGGCCAGCCCAACATGCAGCAGATCCTCCAGCAGGCCCAGAAGATGCAGCAGGACCTCGCCCGCGCCCAGGAGGAGCTCGCGCAGACCGAGGTCGACGGGCAGGCGGGCGGCGGCCTGGTGAAGGCCACGGTGACCGGCGCGGGCGAGCTGCGCTCCCTGGTCATCGACCCCAAGGCGGTCGACCCGGAGGACACCGAGACCCTCGCCGACCTCGTCGTCGCCGCCGTCCAGGCCGCGAACGAGAACGCGCAGGCGCTCCAGCAGGCCAAGCTCGGCCCGCTCGCCCAGGGCCTGGGCGGCGGCGGCATCCCGGGCCTGGGGTTCTAGAGCCCGGGCATCCCGGGCCTGGGCATCCCGGGCCTGAATTTCCAGGCGCCGTCCGGGCCGGGAGGGACGGGCCCGGCGCCCGCCCTTCTAACCCGTCGGCACAGCAACTACCGTAAGCATCACAGCACTCCACGAGAGGCGTTCCGTTGTACGAAGGCGTGGTTCAGGACCTCATCGACGAGCTGGGCAGGCTGCCAGGCGTCGGTCCCAAGAGCGCCCAGCGGATCGCCTTCCACATCCTCCAGGCCGAGCCCACCGACGTACGCCGCCTCGCCCATGCCCTCCTGGAGGTCAAGGACAAGGTGCGGTTCTGCGCCGTGTGCGGCAACGTCGCGCAGGAGGAACGGTGCGGCATCTGCCGGGACCCGCGCCGTGACGAGGCGGTCATCTGTGTGGTCGAGGAGCCGAAGGACGTCGTCGCGATCGAGCGGACGCGCGAGTTCCGTGGGCGGTACCACGTGCTCGGTGGCGCGATCAGCCCGATCGAGGGCGTCGGCCCCGACGACCTGCGGATCCGCGAGCTGCTGGCCCGTCTCGCGGACGGAACGGTCACCGAGCTGATCCTGGCGACCGACCCCAACCTGGAGGGGGAGGCCACCGCGACGTACCTGGCGCGCATGGTCAAGCCCATGGGCCTGAAGGTGACGCGCCTCGCCAGCGGACTCCCCGTTGGCGGAGACCTGGAATACGCCGACGAGGTCACGCTCGGGCGTGCGTTCGAAGGGAGACGACTCCTCGATGTCTGACGCCACACTGCACGCGCACTCGCTGGACCCCGACAGCTTCGCGGTCCAGATCGCCGACTCGATCGAGTCCTTCATCGTCGCCACCACGGAAGTGGCCAAGGGCGACGAGCCCGACAGCGCCGTCCCGTTCCTGCTCCTGGAGGTCTCCCAGCTCCTGCTGACCGGCGGCCGGCTGGGCGCGCACGAGGACATCATCCCGGAGGAGCGGTACGAGCCGGACACCGGTCCGGACGTGGACGTCGACGAGCTGCGGATGCGGTTCGCGACCATGCTCGACCCGGTGGACGTCTTCTCGGAGGTCTTCGACCCCTACGAGCCCCGCAAGGCGCCCGTGCCGTGCCGGATCTCCGACAACCTGGCCGACATCATCATGGACCTGCGCCACGGCCTGGCCCACTACCGGGCGGGCCGCACCACGGAGGCCCTGTGGTGGTGGCAGTTCTCGTACTTCTCCAACTGGGGCCCCACCGCCTCGGCGACCCTGCGGGCCCTCCAGTCCCTGGTCTCGCACGTCCGGCTCGACCAGCCGCTGGAGGAGCTGGACGGGCTCGACACGGACGAGGACGTGACCGAGGAGGCCCTCGCGGAGGAGGCGGGCCGCGTGATGGCCCAGGAGATCCTCGGCCCGCTGGGGATGCGCACGGTCAAGTAGCACCCCCGTCGTCGGGGTTCCAGGCCTCACGGACCCGGTCGCGCAGCCATCTGTGCGCCGGGTCCGCGTCGTTGCGGGGGTGCCACGCCATGCCGAGGGCGAGCGGCGGGAGCTCCAGGGGCACCTCGAAGGTGTGCAGGCCGAGCGCGTCGGCGGCGCGGGCCGGCGCGAGGCAGACCAGGTCGGTCTCGCGGCACAGGAAGAGGGCGGCGGACCAGCTCGGTACGACGGTGACGACCCGGCGCCGCAGTCCCCGCGCGGCGAGCGCGTCGTCGACCGGGCCCCGCACCCGGCCCTGCCGGGAGACTCCGATGTGTCCGGCGGACGCGAAGGCCCGTGCGGTGACCTTCGTACGCGTGAGGGGGTGCTGCGGGCGTACGGCCCCCAGGAGGCCGGTCTCGCCCAGCGCCTCGGTCCGGGTTTCCGGGTCCGGGTGGCCGATGACCCCGATCTCCAGGTCGAGGCGCCCGTCGCGCAGTGCCGGTGTGCCTTCCAGGCTCTCGGGGAGGAAGCGGAGGGTGACACCAGGAGCCTCGCGGGCGACGGCGCTGATCAGCGGGGCGGCGAGTTCCGCGAGGACCAGGTCGCTCGCCTGGACGGTGAACTCGCGGGTGAGGGCGGCCGGGTCGGTGACCGGCTCGGGGGCGAGCAGCTCCCGTGCCCGGGCGACCACCGCGTGGACCCGTGGGCGCAGCTCGACGGCGCGGGGCGTGGGGACGAGGTGGCGACCGGCGCGGACGAGGACGGGGTCGCCGAGAGCGGCACGGATGCGGCCGAGGGTGCGGCTCATGGCGGGGGCGGAGACGTGGAGGCGGGCGGCGGCGCCGGTGACGCTCTCCTCTTCGAGGAGAGCGTCGAGGGCGACCAGCAGGTTCAGGTCGAGCTTCGGGCCGAGCGGTTCCACCGGGTGACTCTCCTCACAGGCGGGCGCGTCCATCCGCGACCCGACCACACCGTTTGCGTACGCCGCAAAGACACCTTGCCAGCATTGCATTGGAGTCAATCGGGCGTGGTCCGAAAGCTGGGCGCATGACGAAGACGTACAACGATGTCCTGGCGGTGGTGAGCCAGAGCGGCCCCACGGTCACCTTCTTCGACGCGGTGACGTACGACCGGCTCGGCGAGGCCGTCGTACCGCACGAGCCGCACGAGCTGCACTTCGACGCGGCACGGCGGCGGCTGTACTGCACGGTCACGTACCGCTCCGGCTACTACCACGCCAACAGCGGCCGGGCGCGGGAGCTGGTCGTCCTCGACCCCGACGAGCGCCGGGTCACCGACGTCGTCGACCTGGCGCCCGAGTGGGCGCCGCACGGGATCGCGCTCGACCCGTCGGGGGAGCTGCTGTGGGTGAGCGTCGAGGGGGCGTCCGACGGCGAGGACGGGGCGCTGGTGGCCCTGGACGCCGAGTCGCTGCGCCCCGTGCGCCGGGTGGACGTCGGGGCGCCCGGGCCGCACTGGTTCACGCTCACACCGGACGGCACGCGCGCGTACACGGCGAACAAGGAGGCGCCGTTCGTGTCGGTCGTGGACGTCGGGTCGGGCGCGCTCGTGGACCGTATCGGGGTCCCCGGGAGTGAGGGCATCGCCGTGTCGCGGGACGGGAGCCAGGTGTACGTGGCCGCCCCCAAGGGCGACTTCGGCGGCGGCCCGGTGCGGGACGCGGGCGTGCGGGTCGTCGACACGGCGACCGGCACGGTCGTCCGCACGCTGCCGACCGAGGGCGTCGTCTTCCCGGTGCACGTGACGTCGACGGGCCTGCTGCTGGCCGGCGAGCTGCGCATGACGGCCGGGGGGTCGGCGCTGGGCGGCCAGGAGCCGGGCGTGCTGCACGTGTACGACGGCGACTTCCGGGAGCGGGCCCGCCTGGACGTGGGTGCCTTCCCGCTGACGATCACCTCGTCGCCGGACGGGCGGTACGGGTACGTCGCCGCCGTCTCGTCCAGCACCGTGACGGTGGTGGACCTGGAGGCCGGGGCGGCCGTCGCGACCCTGGAGGTGGGCCGGTCCGGCGAACCGGGCGCTCACGGGCTGGCCTACGTACCGTCAGCATGAGCGAGGGGGCCCGGTCGAGGTGACCCGGCCCACATTCCGCGTACCTCGCCGGACCCCGGGCAGGCACAGTCCGAGCGGCCGGGAGGCGCCCCGCGATGATCACTTCGTGAGCGGGACATCTCACGATGTGGTATGGCGGGGGCGTTTCCCGGCCGCTCGTTAGACTGAGCTGACCGCAAACGGACTGAGCGAGGAGCGCACGTGGGCCTTGTCGTGCAGAAGTACGGAGGCTCCTCCGTTGCCGATGCCGAAGGCATCAAGCGCGTCGCCAAGCGAATCGTCGATGCCAAGAAGAACGGCCACCAGGTGGTCGTCGTGGTTTCGGCGATGGGCGACACGACGGACGAGTTGATCGATCTCGCCGAGCAGGTATCGCCGATCCCTGCCGGGCGTGAGTTCGACATGCTGCTGACCGCCGGAGAGCGGATCTCCATGGCGCTGCTGGCCATGGCGATCAAAAACCTGGGTCATGAGGCCCAGAGCTTCACCGGCAGCCAGGCAGGCGTCATCACCGACTCGGTCCACAACAAAGCGCGCATCATCGATGTCACGCCGGGCCGGATCCGTACGGCGCTGGACGAGGGCAACATCGCCATCGTCGCGGGCTTCCAGGGCGTGTCCCAGGACAAGAAGGACATCACCACCCTCGGGCGCGGCGGGTCGGACACGACCGCCGTCGCGCTCGCCGCGGCGCTCGACGCCGAGGTGTGCGAGATCTACACCGACGTCGACGGCGTCTTCACCGCCGACCCCCGGGTCGTGAAGAAGGCCCGGAAGATCGACTGGATCTCGTTCGAGGACATGCTGGAGCTCGCCAGCTCCGGCTCCAAGGTGCTGCTGCACCGCTGCGTCGAGTACGCACGCCGTTACAACATCCCGATCCACGTCCGGTCGTCCTTCTCGGGCCTCCAGGGCACGTGGGTCAGCAACGAACCGCGAGGGGACCGCAAGGTGGAGCAGGCCATCATCTCCGGTGTCGCCCACGACACGTCCGAGGCGAAGATCACGGTCGTCGGAGTGCCGGACAAGCCGGGCGAGGCCGCCGCGATCTTCCGCACCATCGCGGACAACGAGATCAACATCGACATGGTGGTGCAGAACGTCTCCGCCGCGTCGACCGGGCTGACCGACATCTCCTTCACGCTGCCCAAGTCGGAGGGCCGCAAGGCCATCGACGCGCTGGAGAAGCAGAAGGCCCTCATCGGCTTCGAGTCGCTGCGCTACGACGACCAGATCGCCAAGATCTCCCTGGTCGGCGCCGGTATGAAGACCAACCCGGGCGTCACGGCCGGCTTCTTCGAGGCCCTGTCCGACGCGGGCGTGAACATCGAGCTGATCTCGACCTCCGAGATCCGCATCTCGGTCGTGACGCGCGCCGACGACGTCAACGAGGCCGTCCGTGCCGTCCACACCGCCTTCGGTCTCGACTCCGACTCCGACGAGGCCGTGGTGTACGGAGGCACCGGGCGGTGACCTCGCGATGGGCCCGGTGGGCCCGGTGAGCCGCAAGCCGACGCTCGCGGTCGTGGGAGCGACCGGGGCCGTCGGTGCGGTGATGCTCCAGATCCTGTCGCAGCACGCCGACGTCTGGGGTGACATACGCCTGATCGCCTCCCCGCGCTCGGCCGGCCGCAAGCTGGCCGTGCGCGGGGAGGAGGTCGAGGTCCTCGCGCTCTGCGAGGAGGCCCTGGAGGGCGCCGACGTGGCGCTGTTCCTGGTGCCCGAAGCCGTCGCCGCCCAGTGGGCGCCGATCGCGGCCGCCAAGGGCGTGGTGGTGGTGGACGCCTCGCCGGCGTTCCGGATGGACCCGGACGTCCCGCTGGTCGTTCCCGAGATCAACCCGCACTGCGTACGCGTACGCCCGCGCGGGATCGTCGCGTGCCCCGGCGACACCACGCTGGCACTGATCGTCGCGGTGGGCGCGCTGCACGCCGAGTTCGGGCTGAGCGAGCTCGTCGTCTCGGCGTACCAGGCCGCGAGCGGTGCCGGGCAGGGCGGCGTCACCGCGCTGCGCGAGCAGCTCTCGCTGGTCGCCGGTACGGAGCTGGGCACCTGCCCCGGCGATGTGCGCCGGGCCGTCGGCGACGACACGGGCCCCTTCCCCGCCCCGCTCGCGCTGAACGTGGTGCCGTGGTCCGGTTCCGTCCAGGAGGGCGGCTGGTCCTCGGAGGAGCTGCGGGTGCGGGACGAGGCCCGGAAGATCCTGGCCCTGCCCGGCCTTCGCGTGGCGGCGACGTGCGTGCGCGTGCCGGTGGTGAGCGCCCACTCCGTCTCCGTACACGCGCGCTTCGAGCACGAGGTGACGGTCGCGCGGGCGCACGAGATCCTGGCGACCTCGCCCGGTGTGGTGCTGTACGACGACCCGGCGGCCGGGGACTTCCCGACGCCGGCCGACGTCGTCGGCACCGACCCGACGTGGGTGGGGCGGGTGCGGCGGTCGCTCGACGACGACCGGGCGCTGGAACTGTTCGTCTGCGGCGACAATCTACGCAAAGGCGCCGCTTTGAACGTCGCTCAGATCGCGGAGGCGATCGCCGCCGAACTCTCGGCCTGATCGTCCGGCCTGATCCGGGCCCAAACCCCGGTGAACGGGCCGGTGGATCTTTGTAGGATCTGTGAACGCCCTGTGAGCAAGTCTTCGGTCTGTGCCACTTGAACTGGGGCGATGGCGTGTTCGACGATGCTGTCCCCCTTGCTGCAACCGGTAGTCGGGCGGGAAGCGTCTATGCGGTCGCCCCTTCATGGCGGCTGCTATATCGGGGCATTGGGGAAGAGCGGGTACGCATGAGGGCAAACGACGCACCGTCGAAAGCGGCTGCGTGCGCGTACAACCCTGGCGGGGGGAAGCGTGTCCAACAGGCGTGGCAGAGGTACTCGACATCACAGCGGTGGCTCCGCTCCGCGCCCGCAGGGCCGGGGCAGGGGTCGGAGCCGGGGTCGGCGTGGGCATGGGCGCGGTGCGCCCGCTCCGGCGGCCCCGTCAGCCCGGCGGCATGCCGGTGATCGCGCCCGTGCCCGCCGCTAGGCGTACGACCCGCATCCCGTCCCAGCGCGCCGTCGAGGGCGCCGAGACGGTGACGACCGCGGGTACCACCGTCGACCACCTCACCGAGACCTACCGCGCCCACTACCGGTCGCTGCTGGGTCTCGCCGCGCTGCTGCTGGACGACACCGCCTCGTGCGAGGACGTCGTCCAGGAGGCGTTCATTCGCGTCCACTCCGCGCGGAGCCGCGTGCGTGACCCCGAGAAGACCCTGGCGTACCTGCGTCAGACCGTGGTCAACCTGTCCCGGTCCGCCCTGCGCCGCCGGATACTCGGCCTGAAGCTGCTCTCCAAGCCGATGCCCGACATGGCGAGCGCGGAGGAAGGCGCCTACGACCAGCTCGAGCGCGACGCGCTGATCAAGGCCATGCGGGGCCTTCAGCGCCGCCAGCGCGAGGTGCTGGTGCTGCGGTACTTCGCCGACATGACCGAGGCACAGGTCGCGGAGACGCTCGGCATCTCGCTCGGCTCGGTCAAGGCGTACGGGTCACGTGGCATCGCGGCGCTGCGCGTCGCCATGGAGGCCACGGCATGAGCGAGCACAAGCACGGGTTCGAGCAGTACGGGCCCGACGGGCCGGACGGGCCGTTGAACGAGAACGACCGGACTGGGAACGGAATTGTGAACAACGGGCCGGATATGAACGACGGACCGGAAAGGGACCTCCCGGACTTCGGCAAGGCCTTCGGCGAAGGCTTCGATGAACTGGGCGCCGACGAACTGGCGCTGCGCCGGATGCTCCACGGAGCGGTCCAGGACCTGCAACCCGCCGACGGCACCCTGGAGCACCTGCGCCGGGCGGTTCCCGCGCGGCGGGCGCGCAAACGCCAGGCGCTGGTGGGCGCAGCCGCGGCCGCGCTCCTGTTCGGCACCGCGGTCCCCGCGTTCGTCCACGTGGCGAGCTCCGGCGGCACCTCCGGCGACCGCCCCGTGAACGCCGGACACGGCGAGCAGGTGCAGGGCGGCACGGGCGAGGAGGTCGGCGGCGAGACCAGCGGACCGGGCGCCCCCAGCGCCGAAGCCGGCGAGGTACCGGGCGGCGGCACGGGCGGCAGCGCGTCCCCGCAGCAGCCGGGGCAGCCCCCGGCCGGCGCCTCGGACGGCACCGTGGGCGGGACGGACGCGCCGACCGGTTCGGCCCCGGACACCGTACCGGCGTGCCAGCCGTCCCAGCTCGGTGTGGCGGCGGCCGAGGCCGGCCAGCCGGACGCCGAGGGCAAGGTGTACGGGACGTTCCGCATCACCAACGTGTCGGGCACGGACTGCTCGATCACCGGCGCCGGCGGCGTCGCCTTCCGGGCGATGGGCGCGGCCGACCAGGCGAAGATCACGGTCGCCGAACACGCGGCGGGCGACCCCGCGACGGGACTTCCCGACGCGTCCCAGGAGGCGGCCGCGCCGCTGCTCCTCAGGCCCTCGGGCGCGTACGAGGTGAAGTTCGCCTGGGTGCCGAGCGAGACGTGCCCCGTGGACGGCGGAGGCAGCGGCGGAGGCACGGGCGGCGGCGAGCCCTCGCCCGACCCGACCCCGCCCACCGACGGCGGTACGTCCTCGGGCACCACCGGCTCGGACGGCACCGACACGGGCACGGCCACGGAGCCGCAGCTCGGCAAGGAGGACGACGGCGACGGCACCCGCGCGGAGGGCAGCGTCGCGGTCACCCACACCGCGGAGCCGGGCGCCCCGTCGGCGGAGGCCACGATCCCGAACGCGTGCGCGGGCACGATCTACCGCACGGGCCTGCTGCCGGTGCAGTAGCAGCCAGCAGGGCGACGGTCGGAGGGTTCCCCCCGGAGAGCCGGGGCGGGCCCGGCCTCAGCGCTGAGAGCCGGCCGTGGCCTCGCCGGCCATGACCTCGGCCGCCGGGGCCAGGCCCAGGGCCTCGTCACGGGCCTGCTCGGCCTCCCGGCGGAACAGGCGGAACCACATGAAGAGCACGAAGCCCGAGAAGGCGAACCACTCACCGGTGTACCCGAGGTTCTGGAACGCCTTCAGGTCCAGCCCG
The DNA here is from genome assembly GCF_040674455.1 of Streptomyces sp. NPDC049837. Lineage (NCBI taxonomy): Bacteria > Bacillati > Actinomycetota > Actinomycetes > Kitasatosporales > Streptomycetaceae > Streptomyces > Streptomyces sp. NPDC049837. The sequence continues at coordinate 563,754 of NZ_JBFAMP010000004.1, forward strand.
CTGCCCTCCGCGGCGGCCGCCGGAACCGGGATCAGGCCCGCCGGGGAGTCCGTGAGCGTGACCCAGGCGTCGTAGACGTCGTCCTGGACCACGTTCACCAGGGACGCCGCGCTGATCATGCCGACCTGCCCGCGAGGCAGGGAGCCCGTGGCGTGCACGCCCGCGCTGCCGGTGTGCTCGGACGCCTGGAGGGCGCCGGTCACCGTGACCTCGCCGGCCGGCGGTACCGGGGCCTTGCCGCCGGCGGGCAGCCAGCCGCGTACCACCGGCAGGGACTTGCCGCTCTCGGTGCGCAGCAGGGTCAGCACGTACGAGCCGTCCTTGCCGTCCAGCTCACGCCCGGGGACCAGGAACTGCTCCCCGTACCGCCCCGTCGCCGTGGCGTGGCGGCCGGAGGTCTCCTTGTCGACCGGCAGCAGCTCGTCCAGCGGCGCGGCCTTCACCGACCCCGGGTCCGGCCGCCGCTCCGCCTCCTGGTGCGAGTCGACGCGGTCCTCGAACCTGCCGAGCTGCCAGGTCCCCATGAACACGCAGAAGGGGATCGCCAGCACGACGAAGATGTTGATCCCCCACCAGCGGGGCGTCGTCAGGAACCGGTACACACCCCCACGGTACGGAACACCGTCACATCCCCTCCCTCCGGGTCCCCAGATGCCTCTCGGCGAAGGCCAGCTCCAGCCGCACCTGCTTGATCCGCTCCTCCACCACGAGCGAGCCGTGCCCCGCGTCGTACCGGTAGACCTCGTGCACCGCGTCCCGGGCGGCGAGCCGGTCGACGTAGTTGTCGATCTGGCGGATCGGGCAGCGCGGGTCGTTCACGCCCGCCGAGATGTACACCGGCACCCGCACCCGGTCCACGTACGTGATCGGCGACGACACCTCGAACCGCTCGGGCACCTCTTCCGGCGACCCGCCGAACAGGGTGCGGTCCAGGGCCTTCAGGGACTCCATCTCGTCGTGGTACGCCGTGACGTAGTCCGCGACCGGTACGGCCGCCAGGCCCAGCGCCCAGGCGTCCGGCTGGGTGCCGAGACCCAGGAGCGTCAGGTACCCGCCCCACGAGCCGCCGGACAGCACCAGCTTCGACGGGTCGGCGATCCCGGACGCCACCACCCAATCCCGTACCGCCGCGATGTCCTCCAGCTCGATCAGCCCGACCCGGTGCTTGAGCGCGTCCGTCCACTCGCGCCCGTACCCGGTCGAGCCCCGGTAGTTGACCCGGACCACCGCGTAACCGTGGTCCACCCAGGCGGCGGGGGCGGCGGCGTACGCGTCGCTGTCGTGCCAGGTGGGCCCACCGTGGATCTCGAACACCGTCGGCAGCGGCCCCGCCACCCCCGCCGGCCGCTGCACGAGCGCGTGAATGCGCCCGCCGGGCCCGTCCACCCACACGTCCTCGACGGGCACCGAGGCGGGCGCCTTCATGCCGGGCGGCTCCAGCACGACGCCGCCCGCCGTGGACCGCACCACCGGCGGGTGCGCGGCGGACGACCACAGGTACTCCACGGCCCCGTCCGGCCGTGCCGTCGCACTCGACACCGACCCGGCGGGGGTCTCCACCCGCACCAGACGGCCCGTCGTGATCTCGTACCGCCACAGCTCGCTGCGCGCCTCGAAGCTGTGCACCACCAGCAGCCCCGAGCCGTCCGGGTACCACTCCGCCGACACGTCACCGGGCAGGTCCAGCCCCAGCTCCGTCTCGGCGCCCGACGCCACGTCCCACACCATCGGCTCCCAGCGCCCGCGCCGCTGGTGCCCCACCAGCAGCCGGGTGTCCCCGTCCACCGGCGCGAACCCCAGCACGCTGAGCCCAAGCTCCTCGGTCCCGCCCTTGGTGTCGTCCAGCTCGGCCACCACGGCCCCGTCCGGCCGGACCACCCGCACCGCCGCGTGCATCGCGTCACCGTGCTCGGTGTGCTCGATGGCGATCAGCGTCCCGTCGTGCGACAGGTCCCCGACCTCGGCCGACTCCCGGTGCCGGTAGATCTCCACCGGCGGCCGTCCGGGCCGTACGACATGGATCGTCGAACCCTCCTCGTCCGTCGACCGCCCGACCACCGCCGTCCCGTCCCGCCCGATCGCGAGCCCCGCCGGATACGACGCCGTGAGCCCGGGCACCGCTGCCTCGTCCTCCCCGCCCCCGAACGGCTGGCGCATCCACACCCCGAACTCGTCACCGTCCGTGTCCGAGAACCACCAGATCCACTCCCCGTCCGGCGACAGCACCCCGTCGGTCGTCCCGTTCGGCCGATCGGTGACCTGCCGCTGCCGGCCACTGTCCCGGTCCCACGCGTACAGCTCGTACGTCCCGGTTGCGTTCGACACGAACAACGCCCTGCCCGGCGCGTCCCACGCCCACTCCGGCAACGACACCCGCGGCGCCCGGAACCGCTTCTCCCAGTCGGGCATGGCCTGTATATCCCTCGGCTCAGTCATGCCCCCATGAAACCCGATCGCCACGACAATTCGTTCGCCACGTCCGCAGCCTGTGGATAACCTCCGGCGCATGTACTCACCGACCCCCGACGACTGGCGCGAGGCGAACCGGTCCCTGTGGGACGAGCGCGTGCCCGTCCATGTCGCCAGTGACTACTACGACCTCGACAGCTTCCGGGCCGGCAAGGACGTGCTGCGCGACTTCGAGGTCGCGGAGGTCGGGGACGTCACCGGGCTCTCACTGCTTCACCTTCAGTGCCACATAGGCCTGGACACCCTGTCCTGGGCCAGGCGCGGGGCTTCTCGGGTGGTCGGGCTGGACTTCTCCGAGCCGGCCGTCGAGGTCGCCCGGTCCCTCGCCGGCGACATCGGGCTCACGCCCGAGCGGGCCACGTTCGTGGCCGCCGATGTGTACGACGCGGCCGAGGCGGTTCCCGACACCGCGTACGACATCGTCTACACCGGCGTCGGCGCCCTCAACTGGCTGCCGGACGTGACCCGCTGGGCCGAGACCGCCGCGTCGCTCGTCGCGCCTGGCGGGTTCCTGTACCTCGCGGAGTTCCATCCGCTGACCGACATCCTGGACGACGAGACCGGCTCACGGCTGGTCCACGACTACTTCGCCCGCGACGCGTGGCTGGACGAGGCATCGGGTACGTACGCCGACTTCGACGCCCCCACCGTCCACAACCGCAGCGTCGAGTGGCAGCACCCCATCGGCGAGGTCGTCTCCGCCCTCGCGGCGACCGGCCTGCGCATCGAGTTCCTGCACGAACACGACGTCTCGCTGTTCGCCCGCTTCAAGGCGCTCTCCCGGCACGAGGACGGCTACTACCGCTTCCCGCCGGACCGGGCCCGTATCCCGCTGATGTACTCCCTCAAGGCGACCAGGGCTTAATGCCTGCTCAATGCTTCATGGGCGCCACGGGAGTCGTGTCCTCCGTGCACAGCGCCCAGATCACGAACACGGCGATCGCGATCGACACGATGGCCCAGACCGGCTGGTACGGCAGCCAGATGAAGTTGGCGATCACGGCGAGCGCGGCCAGTGCCACCCCGCTCGCCTTCGCCCACTCCGCCCCACTGAGGATGCCCGCACCGATGGCGGCGACCAGCAGCCCGAGCGCCAGGTGGATCCACCCCCACGCGCTGACGCTGAACTCGAAGACGTACTCCCCGACGCGCCCGTAGATGTCGTCCTCGGCGATCCCGGCGATCCCCTGGAGCATGCCGAGCACGCCCCCCACCATCATCAGTACGCCGGCGAACATCACCCCACCGGAAGCCCACCCACCCCCGCCCCGATGCTCCTCGTGACCGGTGTGGTGGGCATACGCGTGCTGAACCGGGCCACTCGGCCCCTCGGACGGGTTGCTCATTCCCCGAGCGTGCCCCCGGCCCCGCCACCCCGGCGACCGGAAGAGTCCATCCGGGTGAGGGGGGCCGAGCGGCGGCCATTGAGATGGTTGTTGAGCTGATGCAGCCGTTGCCAGGCGGCGGGTTCAGTCCCGTCACCGAGGGTGTAGTGGAGGGCAGGAACCAGCCGGGCCGGGCGCAGGGGCTCGTAGGGCTCGGCGTGCGCGCGGCCGATGGTGAAGGAGAACGGAATCGGGAGTGGCTCGTGGTGGGGTGCGGCGCTGAGATCGGCGCGGGCGGCCCGTAGGTGGGTGAGCATCGATACGAGGCAAAGTGGGCCGCAGGTGCCCACACGTGTCGTATGCCTGCTCCAGGTCCAGGTAGGTATTGAGGAATCTCTTAAACCGGTCATCCATGTACCTACATCTCCTATGGGAGGCGCCCGGGAGCCGAGTTGGCGAACATCGTGCGCAGCTCCCACTTGCCGTCGTGCAGCCGACAGCCCGGCTTTGGACCTCTTCCTTCCGTGTCGGACGCTCGGATCTCCTGGTGCGTGAGTGACCTCGCGCACGGGTTACACAGGCCAGTGATCATTTCTGCCATCTGCAGACCTTCACAGCGACTGGGATGTGGCTGACCGCCGGTGGGGCGGCGGGCCCCCACCGGACAAGCCGGCCAAGATCCTCTCCCGGATCGCTCGCAGACCGTCCCACAAACCACTCAGGGGCCCGACCCGCTCTCGCGGATCAGGCCCCTGACCTGGTACTTCACTGTCGGGGTGGCGGGATTTGAACCCACGACCTCTTCGTCCCGAACGAAGCGCGCTGCCAAGCTGCGCTACACCCCGATGTCACCGTGTGTCCCGGCGACGTCGTTTACTTTAGCCCACCGGCGCCCGGAGACGAAATCCGGTTTTCGCGGCCCCGGGGTGGCCCCGCGCGCGGCCCCGCAGGTGGCCACGCGGGCAGGGCCTGGGCGCCGGGGGTGATCAGTCCCTCGGGGTGAGTGTCAGGAGCGTCGCCTCGGGGGGGCAGGCGAAGCGGACCGGGGTGTAGCGGTTGGTGCCGCAGCCGGCGGAGACGTGGAGGTACGCGGTGTGGCCGGCGGCGTGGTGGGTGGAGAGGCCCTTGACGCGGTCGGTGTCCAGGTCGCAGTTGGTGACCAGCGCCCCGTAGAAGGGGATGCAGAGCTGTCCGCCATGCGTGTGGCCCGCGAGGATCAGGGGGTAGCCGTCGGCCGTGAAGGCGTCCAGCGAGCGGAGGTAGGGGGCGTGGACGACGCCCACCGAGAGGTCGGCGTCCGGTTCCGGGCCGCCGGCGACGCGCTCGTAGCGGTCGCGCTTGATGTGCGGGTCGTCCAGGCCGGTGAAGGCCAGCTCCAGGCCGTCCAGCTTGAGGCGGCCGCGCGTGTTGGTGAGGTTCAGCCAGCCGGCCGTGTCGAAGCTGTCGCGGATCTCCTCCCACGGATTGTGCACGGCTCCGACGGCCGGCGCGTTGCCGTTCAGGCCGTGCCGTCCCTGGGCCTTCTCGATCAGGTAGCGGGCCGGGTTGCGGAGCTTGGGGCCGTAGTAGTCGTTGGAGCCGAAGACGTACACACCGGGGAAGTCGAGCAGCGGGCCGAGCGCGTCCAGGAGCTCCGGTACGCCGTTCGGGTCGGAGAGGTTGTCGCCGGTGTTCACCACGAAGTCCGGCCGCAGCCCGGCCAGCGACTGGAGCCACGCCCGCTTCTTGCGCTGACCGCTCACCATGTGGATGTCCGACACCTGGAGCATCCGCAACGGCCGTGTCCCGCGCGGCAGTACGGGGACGGTGATCCGGCGCAGCCGGAAGGACCGGGCCTCGAACCCGGCGGCGTAGGCCAGGCCGGCCGCGCCGACCGCTGCGATTCCTGCGGTGACTTTCAGGGGAACTCCGTATCGCGCGCGCATGCCGCCATCGTCCCAGAACGGCGAGGGCGCGGGAAATGCGCGGGCGTGCGGGTCACCGCACCTGCCACACTTGTCCGCATGACCACGCTCAAGTCCAAGCTGCAGGAAGACCTCAACGCCGCGATCAAGGAGCGCGACGAGCTGCGCTCCTCGACCCTCCGGCTGACCCTCTCCGCCATCACCAAGGAGGAGGTCTCGGGCAAGGAGAAGCGCGAGCTCTCCGACGACGAGGTGCAGAAGGTGATCGCCAAGGAGGCGAAGAAGCGCCGCGAGGCCGCCGAGGCCTTCGCGCAGGGCGGCCGGGCCGAGCAGGCCGAGCGTGAGAAGGCCGAGGGCGTCATCCTCGACGCGTACCTGCCGCAGCAGCTCGGCGACGACGAGCTGAAGCAGATCGTGGCCCAGGCGGTCGAGGAGGCCAAGGCGGCCGGTGCCGAGGGCCCGCGCGCCATGGGTGCCGTGATGAAGATCGTGAACCCGAAGGTGGCCGGCCGCGCCGAGGGCGGCCGCGTCGCCGCCGTGGTCAAGCAGCTCCTGGCCGGCTGAGCGGGCGTAAGAGGCCGGCTGAGGCAGGCGTAAGAAAAAGGGGGGCGCCCCACCGGGAATCCGGTGGGGCGCCCCCTGCTCGTATCAGCGCCAGCCGCCGCCGTTGCCCTGGCCGCGCTGGTTGCCGCCGCCGATCATGTCCGGCGGGATGGTGATGTTGTCCCAGGGGTTGTCGCCGCCGCCGTCTCCCGGCTTGTCGTCGTCACCGCCCCCGCCGCCCGGCTTGTTGTCGCCACCGGGCTTGGGCTTGCCCTTGCCCTTGCCGTCCTTCGGGGCGTCGGGGATGTGGACGTCGACGAAGCGGGGCGCCTCGCGGCCGTCCAGCGCGCCGGTCATGGCGTCCCGCCAGATCGGGCCCGGTACCTCCCCACCGAAGACCGCGCCGTGGTACCGGCCGCCGATCCTGATGGAGAACATCTCGACGTCCTGGCTGGGGCTGCCCACCCACACGGCGCCCGACAGGTTCGGGGTGTAACCGACGAACCAGGCGTTCTTGCGGGCGTCCGTCGTACCCGTCTTACCCGCGTTGTCGCGGCTCGTCAGGCCCGCCTTCTCACCCGTACCGGAGTCGATCACACCGCTGAGCAGGGAGTTGATGGTGTCGGCCGTCCGCTCCGACATCGCCTTGGTGCAGGCCGTCTTCGGGACCTCCAGGCTCTTGCCGTCCGCCGTCTTGATGGACTCGATGGCGGTCGGGGTGCAGTACGTGCCGCGGTTGGCGAAGGCCGCGTACGCGGACGCCATGTTCAGCGGCGAGATGCCGTTGGAGCCGAGGGTGAGGCTGGAAGGGCGCTCCGGCAGCTTCTCGTCATTGCCCATCACCACGTTCAGCTTGTTGGTCATCTCCACGACCGGGCACATGCCGATCTCGCCGATCATCTGTACGAAGTACGTGTTGACCGACTTGGCCATCGCCTCCTTGAGCGCGTACGGGCCGACCTCCGACTCGTTCTCGTTCTCCACGGTGTCCCCCTGGTTGACCCAGGGCTTTCCGCTGCACGTGGAGACGGACGACGGGTAGGGCATCTGGTACGGCGACGGGTACACCTGTGTCGGCGGCTTGCCCTGCTCTATGGCGGCGGCCGCCACGAAGGGCTTGAACGTCGAGCCCGTCGGGAAGCCGTAGTTCGAGCCTCCCATGCCCTTGTTGACGGAGTAGTTGATCTGGGTCTCGTTCTTCCCGAAGCCGTACGGCCGGGACTGGGCCATCGCCACGATCTTGCCCGTGCCGGGCTGAACCATCGTCACCGCCGTGGCGACCTTGTCGGTCTGGTAGACGTGGTTCTTGATCGACTCCTGCGCCGACTTCTGCGCCTGCGGGTCGAGCGTGGTCCTGATCGTCAGACCGCCGCGGTTCCAGATCTTGCTGCGCTCCTCGCGGTCCTTCCCGAAGACCGGGTCGGAGAGGAAGACCTCGCGTACGTAGTCGCAGAAGAACCCGGCCCCGTCGACGGCGGTGATGCAGCCGTTCTTGGGCTTGCTGACCTTCAGCTCGATGGGCGTGGCCTTGGCGCGCTCCGCCTCCGCCTCGCTGATGTCACCGACGGCCGCCATGCGCGACAGGACGACGTTGCGGCGCTTGGTGGCCTCCTGCACGTCGTTGACCGGGTCGTAGCGGCTCGGCGACTGGACGATGCCGGCCAGCATCGCCGCCTCCTCCAGGTTCAGGTTCTTGGCGGGCTTGGAGAAGTACCGCTGGGAGGCGGCCTCGATGCCGTACGCCTGCTGCCCGAAGAAGGTGATGTTGAGGTAGTTCTCGAGGATCTTCTTCTTCCCGAGCTCCTCCTCGACCTGGATCGCGTACTTGAGCTCCTGGATCTTGCGGCCGAGGGTCTGCTGGGTGGCCTGGGCGACCTTGTCGGGGTCGTCGCCGGCCTCCTCCACGAAGACGTTCTTCACGTACTGCTGGGTCAGCGTCGAGGCACCCTGGGCGACCCCGCCCGACTGGGCGTTGCGGTTGAGCGCGCGCAGTACGCCCTTGAGGTCGATGGCCCCGTGCTCGTAGAAGCGCGAGTCCTCGATGGCGACGATCGCCTTCTGCATGTACGGGGAGATGTCCTTGAGGTCCACGACCGTGCGGTCACGGGAGTAGACCGTGGCGATCTGGCCTCCCTGCGAGTCCAGGATCGTGGTGCGCTGGCTCAGCGGAGGACGCTTGAGGTTGGCCGGGATCTCGTCGAACCCCTGGACCGTGCCCTTCGCCGCGAGCCCCAGCGCTCCCGCGGCGGGCAGGGCGATGCCTGCCAGGACGGCGCCGGCGAGCACGCTGACACCGACGAACTTGGCGGCCTGCTGGGTCCCGGTCAGGCCACCGCCCGAGCGCTTCTTTGGCATGGATGCAGCCTAATCCGTCGGTGGTGGCGTTCCGAGGGAGCGGGTGCCTTACGGGATGTTCGAGTACGAGGTTGTGACATCGGGTGGTGTGGGCGGCGGCGTTCGAGTGGTCGGTGAGTGGTCGGTGAGTGGTCGGTGGTGGTCGCTGAGTGGACTGCGGGTGGTCATAGGGGGTGGTCATCCGGCCGGTCGGGGATCGCTCCGGGATCGGTACTGTCCCGGTAGGGGATCGATCCGGTCCGGGTCCGGGATCGATCCGGTCCGGGGTCGCTCCGGGGCCGGTACCGAGCCGGTCGTCGGGGCCGGTGCCCGCGGCTGCCGCGACCTCCCTCGGCGTTTTCCGGACAGGCGTACGGGCCTTGGCCTAAGCTGGTCACAACTGTCACACCCGTTGCGCCCCCCGGCATGACCCCCTGCACTTCCCAGCCGCGCCGGACCATGTCCGTTTCCGCCCCATGCATCAGCACGTGCCCTTTGTGGGCCGCCTGAAGTGCCCTGCCTCGCGCTATTTATTACGCATGTCTAGCGCTCACTCCCCTGGGTGATCTGCCGCGTACGCATAGTCCGTTCGGACCATTCAAGATTGGGCCCGAAGGGGGTGTTGCGCTGTGCCCACCTTCCGTAACGTCCTCAACTGGTGGCGGTGAATATGCCGCTGCCGCCGTGGGGGAGCCTCGATTCGGGAGAGGACGGCGCCGGTATGGGCTGGGTAGCTGACTGGAGTGCGCAGGCCGCCTGCCGCACTACCGATCCGGATGAACTGTTCGTACAAGGAGCGGCGCAGAACAGGGCCAAGGCGGTGTGCACCGGGTGCCCGGTGCGGACCGAGTGCCTGGCCGACGCGCTGGACAACCGCGTCGAGTTCGGCGTGTGGGGCGGTATGACGGAACGTGAGCGCCGCGCACTGCTGCGGCGGCGGCCGACCGTCACCTCCTGGCGCCGGCTGCTGGAGACCGCGCGTACGGAGTACGAGCGGAGCGCGGGCATCCTGCCCGTCGCGCTGGACGACGACGAGACGTACGAGACGTACGCGGCAGTGGGGTAGGGCGAGCCGAACCCCCGACCGGGATCCCCCGACCGGGGTCGTGGACGCGACGGCGGCGACGCTGCCGCGATGGTCGGTCAGGTCAGCCGGGCTGCCCTGCCGCGAGACGGTCGCCGATGGCGCGGAGGCCCGCCAGGTCGTGTACGTCGCCGGGGAGCGCGGACACTTCGGTCACCGCCACCTCGGGGTGGAGCGCGGTGAACCGGTCACGCGTGCGCTGCTCCCGTGCGAGCACCTGCATCCGTTCGGCGTGCAGGCGCAACAGACCCGCGGTCAGTTCCGCGACGGCGGGCGGCGTGGCGGTCACGACGGCACCGCCAGGAGCGGTGGCGGCGCCGGAGCGTGCTGCTGCTGTGGTGTCGGGGGCCTCGGACTCGGGAGAGATCGCCTCGGGAGAGATGGCCTCGGGCCCACGAACACCAGTCTTCCCGGCCCCCTGATCCACAATGCGGACATCTTCAAGATCTTCCAGATTTTCCGCCGCGGCCAGCGCCCGCTCGGCCGACAACCGGACGGCCCCGCTCCCGTGCACCCGGTTGAGCACCAGCCCGGCCAGCGGCATCCGCTCCGCCGCCAGCCGCTCCACGAAGTACGCCGCCTCCCGCAGCGCGTCCCGCTCCGGCGCGGCCACCACCAGGAAGGCCGTGCCCGGCGCCTGAAGGAGCCGGTAGGTGGCGTCCGCCCGCGTGCGGAAGCCGCCGAACATGGTGTCCATCGCCGCCACGAAGGTCTGCACGTCCCGCAGTAGCTGACCCCCCAGCAGCTTGCCCAGGGTGCCCGTCATCATCGACATGCCGACGTTCAGGAACTTCATCCCCGCCCGGCCGCCCACCTTGGCCGGGGTCATCAGCAGCTTGATGAACTTCCCGTCCAGGAATGACCCCAGCCGCTTCGGGGCGTCCAGGAAGTCCAGGGCGGAGCGGGATGGCGGCGTGTCGACCACGATCAGGTCCCACTCGTCGCGCGCCCGCAACTGTCCGAGCTTCTCCATCGCCATGTACTCCTGCGTGCCCGCGAAGCCGGCCGACAGGGACTGGTAGAAGGGGTTGCCCAGAATGGCCGACGCCCGCGCGGGGTCGGCGTGCGCCTCGACGATCTCGTCGAAGGTGCGCTTCATGTCGAGCATCATGGCGTGCAGTTCGCCGCCGCCCTCGATGCCGTCCACCCGGCGGGGGGTGTTGTCCAGTTGGTCGATGCCCATGGACTGGGCGAGCCGGCGGGCCGGGTCGATGGTCAGGACGACCACCTTGCGGCCGCGCTCGGCCGCGCGTACGCCCAGGGCGGCCGCCGTCGTCGTCTTGCCGACGCCGCCCGCCCCGCAGCACACGATGATGCGGGTCGCCGGGTCGTCGAGCAGCGGATCGACCTCCAGGCCGGGAGGTCCGTCGAGAGTCATACGCCCACCCCGAGCTTCCTCAGTTCCTTGGCCAGCCGGTAGAGACCGGCGATGTCCGCGCCCTCCCCGAGGAAGGGCAGTTCGTACGTCGGGACCTGAAGCTTCGCCAGCGCCTCGCGCTGCTCCCGCTCCAGCTCCACCCGCTGGGCGTGCTCGGCGGCCTGGTCCAGGAGCGGTCCGACCAGCCGGGCGGAACCGCTGATGCCCGCCGCGGCGAGCGCCGTGGCGATGCCCTTGCGGTGGTCGCCCGCCGCCGCCCGTACCGCGTCCTCGTCCAGAATGTGCGGGCGGACCATGTTCACGACGACGCCCCCCACCGGGAGGTCGGCCTCGCGCAGCTCGGCGATGCCGTCGGCGGTCTCCTGGACCGGCATCTCCTCCAGCAGGGTCACCAGGTGGACGGCCGTCTCGGGTGACTTCAGGACCCGCATCACGGCCTGGGCCTGATTGTGTATCGGGCCGATCTTCGCCAGCCCCGCGACCTCGTCGTTGACGTTCAGGAAGCGGGTGATGCGGCCGGTGGGAGGGGCGTCCATGACGACGTGGTCGTACACGAAGCCCCCCTGTTTCTCCCGCCGGCGTACCGCCTCGCACGCCTTGCCGGTCAGCAGGACGTCCCGTACGCCCGGCGCGATGGTGGTCGCGAAGTCGATGGCGCCGAGCTTCTTGAGTGCGCGGCCCGCCGAGCCGAGCTTGTAGAACATCTGGAGGTAGTCGAGGAGCGCGCGTTCGGCGTCGATGGCCAGCGCGTACACCTCGCCGCCGCCCGGAGCGACGGCGATCTTCCGTTCCTCGTACGGAAGCGCCTCCGTCTCGAAGAGCTGTGCGATGCCCTGCCTGCCTTCGACCTCCACGAGGAGAGTCCGCTTGCCCTCGGTCGCGAGGGCGAGCGCGAGGGCGGCGGCGACCGTCGTCTTACCGGTACCGCCCTTGCCGCTGACGACCTGGAGCCTGCTCACGTATTCGAGCCTAACCAGTCGGGTCGTGGGGCAGTCGCCCCCGGGTCGGATTGGGCGGGTCACGGTGGGGGTGCCCCTCGTGCCCGCCTGGGCGGGAGGCAGCCTTTGGCAGCGGCTACAGTCGGCTCCATGACCAAGTGGGAATACGCGACCGTGCCCCTTCTCGTGCACGCGACCAAGCAGATTCTGGACACCTGGGGCGAGGACGGCTGGGAGCTCGTCCAGGTCGTCCCCGGGCCGAACAACCCCGAGCAGCTCGTGGCCTACCTGAAGCGGGAGAAGCCGTGACCGGCCGCGTGGAGGCGACGCTCGCCGAACTCGGCCTGACCCTGCCGGACGTGGTGCCGCCGCTGGCGTCGTACCAGCCGGCGGTCCGGTCGGGCGTGTACGTGTACACGGCGGGCCAGTTGCCGATGGTGGACGGCAAACTGCCGGTCACCGGCAAGGTGGGCGGCGAGGTCACCCCGGAGGAGGCCAAGAAGCTCGCGCGGATCTGCGCGCTGAACGCGCTGGCCGCCGTGAAGTCGGTCGCCGGGGACCTGGACCGTATCGCGCGGGTCGTGAAGGTCGTCGGGTTCGTCGCCTCCGCGGCGGACTTCACCGGGCAGCCCGCCGTCCTCAACGGCGCCAGTGAGCTGCTGGGCGAGGTGCTGGGCGACAAGGGCGTGCACGCGCGCAGCGCCGTGGGCGTCGCCGTGCTGCCGCTGGACGCGCCGGTCGAGGTCGAGATCCAGGTGGAGCTGGTCCCGGAGGACTGAGCGCCCTACTGCTCCACGGTCCCGTGCCCCGGGTGGGTGCGGGACCGTTGCCGTATCCACCTTTCCTCTCGAACATCTCGGCGGATGCGCATAGCATCCGGCCATGCCCAATGGTCAGTGGTACCCACCGGAGTGGCCCGACCGCATCCGCGCTCTCGCCGGCGGCACGCTCACGGCCGTGACGCCGAAGCGGGCCGCGACCGTGCTGCTCCTGCGGGAGGGTGTGGAGGTGCACATGCTGCGGCGGCGCACCTCCATGGCTTTCGCGGGCGGCGCGTACGCCTATCCGGGTGGCGGCGTCGACCCGCGCGACGAGCACCCGGTGCGGTGGGCCGGCCCGTCGCCGGCCGAGTGGGCGGACCGGCTCGGGGTCGCGGAGCCGGCCGAGGCGCAGGCCATCGTGTGCGCGGCGGTGCGCGAGACGTACGAGGAGTCCGGCGTCCTGCTCGCGGGGCCGACCGCCGACTCGGTCGTCGCCGATACGCGGGGCGACGACTGGGAGGCCGACCGGGCGGCGCTGGTCGCCCGTGAGCTGGCCTTCGCGGACTTCCTGGAGCGGCGGGGCCTGGTGCTCCGCTCCGACCTGCTGGGCGCCTGGGCGCGGTGGATCACGCCCGAGTTCGAGCCGCGCCGCTACGACACCTGGTTCTTCGTGGCGGCCCTCCCGGCCGGGCAGCGGGCCTCCAACGCCTCCACGGAGGCGGACCGGACGGTCTGGATCCGCCCGGCCGACGCGGCCGCGGGCTACGACCGGGGCGAGCTGCTGATGATGCCGCCCACGATCGCCACGCTGAGGGCCCTGGAGCGGTACGGGACGCCCGCCGAGGCCCTGGAGGCGGCCAGGCACCAGGACCTCACCCCCGTACTCGCACAGGCGCGTCTGGAGGGCGACCAGGTGGTGCTGAGCTGGCCGGGGCACGAGGAGTTCACGAAACGTATCGGCACGGCGGGGGAGACGACATGACCGACGCCGCCGCGCTCCCCGGGCAGCCGCGCGGAGCCGTGGTCTCCGGCCCCGCGACCGAACGTGCCGTCAACGTCCTCGCGCCCAACCCGTCCGCGATGACCCTCGACGGCACGAACACCTGGATCCTCTCCGAGCCGGACTCCCCGCTCGCCGTCGTGGTCGACCCCGGCCCGCTGGACGACGCCCACCTGCGGCGGGTGATCGACACCGCGGAACGGCTCGGCAAGCGCGTCGCGCTGACCCTCCTCACGCACGGCCACCCCGACCACGCCGAGGGCGCGGGGCGGTTCGCCGAGCTGACCGGGACGCCCGTGCGCGCCCTGGACCCGACGCTGCGGCTCGGTGACGAGGGGCTGACGGCGGGCAAGGCGGTCGAGGTCGGGGGCCTGGAGCTGCGTGTCGTACCGACACCGGGGCACACCGCCGACTCGCTCAGCTTCCACCTGCCGGCCGACCGGGCGGTGCTCACGGGCGACACCATCCTGGGGCGCGGTACGACGGTGGTGGCCCACCCCGACGGGCGGCTCGGGGACTACCTGGACTCGCTGCGGCGGCTGCGCTCCCTGACGGTCGACGACGGCGTGCACACGGTGCTGCCGGGTCACGGCCCGGTCCTGGAGGACGCCCAGGGGGCGGTCGAGTACTACCTGGCCCACCGCGCCACCCGGCTCGCCCAGGTGGAGACGGCCGTCGAGAACGGCCACCGGACGGCGGCGGAAGTCGTCGCGCACGTGTACGCGGACGTGGACAGGTCCCTGTGGCCGGCGGCCGAGTTGTCCGTACGGGCGCAGCTCGAGTACCTGACGGAGCACGGCCTGATCTGAGCGGGGGCCGGGGGCCGGGCGGGCGGAGGCCCATGCTTTACGCTCCGCTTACTTTCTGCGTTCCGTCCCTGGGGGGATCTTCCGTGTTCGTCCTGTCCATCCTGTTGCTCATCGCCGCCGCGGTGCTGTTCTTCGTCGCGCGCGGCAGCGACCGCCGGGGCCTCAAGCTCGGCTCGGCCGGTGCGCTGATCGCGGGCCTGTTCGCCGCCCTGACGAGCTGTCTCCACGTGATCAGCGCGTACGAGGTCGGCGTCCCCGTGACCTTCGGCAAGGTCGGCGCGCCCATGACGTCCGGCATGAACTTCACCTCGCCGTTCACCAGCGTCACCACCTTCTCCACGCGCCCGGTCGACCTGAACCTCTCCGACAAGGACGTCGTCGAGGTCCGCTCGTCGCAGGGCGGCGTGATGTACGCGGAGGTGACCGTGAAGTGGGCCGTCACCCCGGCCAAGGCGGTCGAGCTGTACAAGCTGGCCGGCAGCGAGGAGGCGATCCAGCAGCGGCTGGTCTTCCCGGACAGCCGGGAGATCATCCGTAACGTCTTCGCCCGCCACACCAGCGAGGAGGGCTACGCCTCCGCCCGCGAGCAGATCAACACCGAGATCGGTGACCTGATCAAGGAGCGGCTGGCCCCGCGCGGCATCGACGTGACGACGGTGAACCTGCGCAACGTGAAGCCGTCGGACCAGCTCCAGAACCAGATCGACCGCAAGATCCAGCAGCAGCAGGCCACCGAGCGGGCGACCGAGGCCGCGCGTACCGCCAAGGCGGAGGCCGAGCGGCGCCGGATCGAGGCGGAGGGCATCGCGGCGGCCAACAAGATCCTCAACAACTCGCTGAGCGACAAGGTCCTGCTGAACCAGTGCATCGACGCCTACAAGGAGGCGGCCGCCAAGAACCCGGTGTACGCCGTGCCCTGCGGCGGCGGCAGCGGCAACCCGCTGATCGTGGACGGCACCAAGAACTGACGTGACGACAATGGGCCGCCCCGGTGATCCGGGGCGGCCCATGTGTCGTTCGGCGTACTAGCGCGAGCGCTTGGCGAGCCGCTCGACGTCCAGCAGGATCACGGCACGCGCCTCCAGGCGCAGCCAGCCGCGGCCGGCGAAGTCGGCGAGGGCCTTGTTGACCGTCTCGCGGGAGGCGCCGACGAGCTGGGCCAGCTCCTCCTGGGTGAGGTCGTGCACGACGTGGATGCCCTCCTCGGACTGCACGCCGAAGCGGCGCGACAGGTCGAGGAGCGCGCGGGCGACACGGCCCGGTACGTCGGAGAAGACCAGGTCGGACATCTGGTCGTTGGTCTTGCGCAGGCGGCGGGCGACGGCGCGCAGCAGGGCCGTGGCGACCTCGGGGCGGGCGTTCAGCCAGGGCTGGAGGTCGCCGTGGCCGAGGCCGAGGAGCTTGACCTCGGTCAGGGCGGTCGCGGTGGCCGTGCGGGGGCCGGGGTCGAAGAGGGACAGTTCGCCGATCAGCTCGCCGGGGCCGAGGACGGCGAGCATGTTCTCGCGCCCGTCGGGGGACGTGCGGTGGAGCTTCACCTTGCCCTCGGTGACCACGTAGAGCCGGTCGCCCGGGTCGCCCTCGTGGAAGAGCGCGTCGCCACGGGCGAGCGTCACTTCACTCATCGAGGCGCGGAGCTCCGCGGCCTGCTCGTCATCGAGCGCCGCGAAGAGCGGGGCGCGCCGCAGAACGTCGTCCACGAGTTCTCTCCTATGTCGACCTGCTCAGGGACGTTGGGTCCCATGATGCCGGACGGTAAAACAGTGCGATCAATCACAACAAGTTTGACGCACTGGCACGCGTGTCCGTACGGCAGGGGCCCGATTGGGTCGTGATCGACCATGGCCGGGGCGGATGTCAGCGGTGGCGCTTAGGCTGGCCGGGTGTCCAATTCGCCGGTGAGAGCGCAGGCCGAGGGGGCCGGGAGAGTGTCCGGGGAACAGAATTCCGCTGTGGGCGAACATGTGTCGGCCACGGCCGGGAAAGCCGCGAAAGCGGACAAATCGACGAAGGTGGCCAAGAGTGCCGCCAAGGTCGTCAAACCGTCGAAGAAGGCGTCGAAGCCGTCCTCGGCTCCGAAGGCCCCGAGCTCCGGGGCGGCCGCGAAGGCCGCGAAGGGCGGGGCGGCCGCGAAGGGCGAGGCGGCTGCTAGGGCTGCGAAGGGCGGGGCGGCCGCGAAGGCGGCGAAGGTGCCCTCG
Organism: Streptomyces sp. NPDC049837; assembly: GCF_040674455.1. Taxonomy (NCBI): domain Bacteria; kingdom Bacillati; phylum Actinomycetota; class Actinomycetes; order Kitasatosporales; family Streptomycetaceae; genus Streptomyces; species Streptomyces sp. NPDC049837. The sequence goes on from NZ_JBFAMP010000004.1 coordinate 580,497, forward strand.
GCGTCGAAGGAGCCGAAGGCCCCGAGGGCGTGGAAGCCGGAATCGCACCTGGCGATGGTGCGCCGCGCCCGCAAGATCAACCGTGAGCTCGCCGAGGTTTATCCGTACGCCCATCCCGAGCTCGACTTCCGCAACCCCTTCGAGCTGCTCGTCGCGACCGTCCTGTCGGCGCAGACGACCGACCTCCGGGTCAACCAGACCACCCCGGCACTGTTCGCGAAGTACCCGACGCCGGAGGACATGGCGGCGGCGGTTCCGGAGGAGCTGGAGGAGATCATCCGGCCGACCGGCTTCTTCCGTGCCAAGGCCAAGTCCCTGCTGGGCCTGTCCGCCGCCCTGCGGGACGACTTCGGAGGCCAGGTGCCCGGTCGTCTGGAGGACCTGGTCCGGCTGCCGGGCGTGGGCCGCAAGACGGCGAACGTGGTCCTGGGCAATGCCTTCGGGGTCCCGGGCATCACCGTGGACACCCACTTCGGGCGGCTGGTCCGGCGGTGGAAGTGGACCGAGCAGGAGGACCCGGAGAAGGTCGAGGCGGAAGTCTGCGCGATCTTCCCCAAGTCGGAGTGGACGATGCTCTCGCACCGGGTGGTGTTCCACGGCCGGCGCATCTGCCACTCCCGCAAGCCTGCCTGCGGCGCCTGCCCGATCGCCCCGCTGTGCCCGGCGTACGGGGAGGGGGAGACGGACCCGGAGAAGGCGAAGAAGCTCCTCAAGTACGAGATGGGCGGGTACCCGGGCCAGCGCCTGGCGCCGCCCCCGGACTACCCGGGCCGCCCGGCGGCGCCCCTGGGCACCGGTGACGAGTGACGGAACGAACCAGTGGGTGGAACGCGTTGTGAAGCCGGGGGTGCCTATGACGCGCGCTGAGGAACACACGTACGACCGCGGGACCGACCGCCCGGCACCGCCGGCCGGTCCCCGCCCGACCCCGCCGCCCCCGGGGATCGAGCCCACGGCCCCCCGCGCCCCCCACCGGGCGCCCGCCGCGACCCCGGCCGCCCCCACCGGCCCGGGCGGCACGCACCCGGAAGCGACCGCCCCCGCCGCCCCGGGACCGAAGCGCACCGCCCCGGACGCCACCGCCCGCCGGGAGGCTGCCGTCCCAGAGGCCGCCACCCCAGCCGCCGCCCACAGGGAGGCCGCCACCCCGGCCGCCTCCACCCCAGCCGCCGCCCGCCGGGAGGCTGCCGCCCCGGAAACCGGCGCCCCGGCCCCCGTCGGCCACGCCCGCCCGGCCTCCGCTCACCAGGGCCCCTCCCACCACGCCGCCGCTACGCCCGCGCACCCGGGACCGGACGGTCGTGCGGCCCAGGCAGCCCGGAGCACGGCCCGGAGCGCGCCCCTCGCCGGTCCCGCCGCCCACAGCGCCCCCTCCAGGCGCACCACAGGCGCCGGCAGCACCACCAGCAGCACCCGCAAGGCCACCCCCACCCCCCACCACCCGCCCGTCGTCGTGAGCGAAGAGGGGTTGCCGGAGTGGCTGGAGCCGGTGGCGCGGGCGGCGCGCACCGTCCAGCCCGAGCAGCTCAGCCGCTTCCTGCCGCCCGAGCGCGGCGGCCGCCAGTCCGCCGTGCTGATCCTCTTCGGTGAGGGCGGCCACGGCCCCGAGCTGCTGCTCATGGAGCGCGCCGGCAGCCTTCGCTCGCACGCCGGGCAGCCTTCCTTCCCCGGCGGTGCCCTCGACCCCGAGGACGGCGACCCGGAGGGCGACGGGCTGCTGCGTGCCGCGCTGCGCGAGGCGGAGGAGGAGACGGGCCTGGACCCCGCCGGCGTACAGATCTTCGGCGTGCTGCCCCGGCTCTACATCCCCGTCAGCGGCTTCGTCGTGACGCCCGTCCTCGGCTGGTGGCGGTCCCCGAGCCCGTTCCGGGCCGTCGATCCGGCCGAGACCGCCAGGGTCTTCACCGTGCCCGTGGCGGATCTCACGGACCCCGCCAACCGCGCCACGGCCGTCCACCCCAGTGGTCACCACGGTCCGGCATTTCTGGTCGAATCGGCTCTGGTCTGGGGTTTCACGGCCGGAGTGATCGACCGGATCCTCCATTTCGCCGGGTGGGAGCGCCCCTGGGACCGGGAGAAGCAGGTCCCGCTCGACTGGCGCTCATGACAGGCTGATCGCTGTGCTCCGCGGCCGAACGGGGCGACTGGGGCGACCGGAGACGAATCTGCGAGGCTAATGACGGTGAACGTGCTGGACATTCTGCTGCTGGTCGCCGCCGTGTGGTTCGCGATCGTCGGATACCGCCAAGGCTTCGTGGTCGGCATCCTGTCGGTGATCGGCTTCCTCGGCGGCGGTCTCGTCGCGGTGTACCTGCTCCCGCTCGCCTGGGGGCCGCTGACCGACAACGCCAAGGTGTCGACGACCGCCGCGATCATCGCCGTCGTCATCGTGATCGTCTGCGCCTCGGTGGGCCAGGCCTTCACCACTCACCTCGGCAACAAGCTGCGCCGCCACATCACCTGGTCGCCCGCCCGGGCGCTGGACGCAACCGGCGGCGCCCTCGTCAACGTGGTGGCGATGCTGCTGGTCGCCTGGCTGATCGGTTCCGCCCTGGCCCGTACGTCCCTGCCCACGCTCGGCAAGGAGGTCCGCAACTCCAAGGTGCTGCTCGGCGTCTCCGAGGTGATGCCCGCCCAGGCCTCCACGTGGTTCACCGACTTCACCTCCGTACTGGCGCAGAACGGCTTCCCGCAGGTCTTCAGCCCGTTCGCCAACGAGCCGATCACCGAGGTCCGCGCCCCCGACCCCGCGCTCGCGGGCAGCCCGGTGGCCGCCCGCGCCAAGAGCTCCATCGTCAAGGTCGTCGGTACGGCGCCGAGCTGCGGCAAGGTCCTCGAAGGCACCGGCTTCGTCTTCGCCGAGCGTCGCGTCATGACCAACGCGCACGTCGTCGGCGGAGTCGACGAGCCGACCGTCCAGATAGGGGGCGAGGGCAGGCGGTACGACGCCAAGGTCGTCCTGTACGACTGGGAGCGCGACATCGCGGTCCTGGACGTACCGGACCTGGAGGCCAAGCCGCTGAAGTTCACGGACGCGGACGCGCGCAGCGGCGACAACGCGATCGTCGCGGGCTTCCCGGAGAACGGCGCGTACGACGTCCGCTCCGCGCGCGTGCGCGGCCGGATCAACGCCAACGGCCCGGACATCTACCAGCGTGGCGAGGTCCGCCGCGATGTGTACTCGCTGTTCGCGACGGTCCGCCAGGGCAACTCCGGCGGCCCCCTGCTCACGGCGGACGGCAGGGTGTTCGGGGTGATCTTCGCGAGGTCCCTGGACGACCCGAACACCGGCTACGCCCTGACGGCGGACGAGATCCGCCAGGACATCGAGCTCGGCCGGACGGCCAACCAGCAGGTCGACAGTCAGGGCTGCGCGCTCTGACCGGCGCCATCCCGCGCCCCGCCCTTGCGCCCCCGCGACCCCTGCCCCGACGCGCGTGCACTCGCGCTCTCGCGGACTGGGGTGGCGGGCGCCCGCACACGGTCGGCGTCGGGGCCTGGCCGCGAGGCACGCGTACGCCTCGGACGCCGGCCGCGCCCACGCTCCGGATGCCGCCGTGCGGAAACGCCGCGGGCGGGCGCACGCGCCCCGCGTACGCCCCGGCGCTAGCCGCGCGTATGCCGCAGGCGGGCGGAGACCCAGCGGGCCCGGCGGCGGAGGATGCGGGAGATGCCGAGGCGGGGGTCCGGCCCCTGACCGGCCGGCGGGCCGCTCCTCGGGGGGATCGGCGCAGAGGCCGAGCGGCGGTTGCGTGCTGCGTCAGCGTAGTCGTGCGTCCAGCCCATACCCCGACGTCTGCCCGGGCCCCAAGGTCGGTAACCGCCCCGGGGCCCGCCAATTGGCCTATGCGCCAGGCAATTGGCCGTTCGTCGCACAACCAGTTCGTCGTGCAACCGTACGACCGTCCAAAACGCGACGCCCAGGCGACGGCCGGGCGGCGGCCGAGCAGCGGCCAGGCGACTACCGGTCCGGCTCGGGGTCCTTCAGCCAGTTGATGAGCTCCGTCGAGAACGCCACCGGGTCCTCCTCATGGGGGAAGTGACCCAGGCCGTCGAACAGCCGCCATCTGTACGGGGCTTCCACGTACTCGCCCGAACCCGCCGCGCTGCGCGTGCGCATCGCCGGGTCGAGGGAGCCGTGCAGGTGCAGCGTCGGCACCCGTACCGGCCGCTTCATGCGGCGGTTGAACTGGATCCCGTCCGGGCGGGCCAGTGACCGCACCATCCACCGGTACGGCTCGATCGAGCAGTGCGCCGTCGAGGGGATCGTCATCGCCCGCCGGTACACATCGATCACGTCCTCGTCCAACTGCTCTCCCGGCCCCGACCAGTCGCGGATCAGCCGGCCCACCAACGCCCCGTCGTCGGCGATGAGCTGACGCTCCGGCAGCCACGGCCGCTGGAAGCCCCAGACGTACGAGCCGGCGCGCGACTGCGAGAAGTCCGACAGCATCGCCGAACGCCACCGCCGGGGGTGCGGCATCGACGAGACGGCCAGCCGGCGCACCAGCTTCGGCCGCATCACCGCCGCCGTCCACGCCAGGTACCCGCCCAGGTCGTGGCCGACCAGCGCCGCGTCCGGCTCGCCGAGCGAGCGCACCACGCCGGTGATGTCGAGCGCCAGGTTCGCCGGGTCGTAACCGCGCGGCGTACGGTCGCTGCCGCCCACGCCCCGCAAGTCCATCGCGACCGCCCGGAAACCCGCCTCGGCGAGCGCGGGGAGCTGGTGCCGCCACGTCCACCAGAACTGCGGGAAGCCATGCAGCAGCAACACCAGCGGGCCGTCGCCCATCTCGGCGATGTGGAAGCGTGCCCCATTGGCGGCCACGTCGCGATGTGTCCAGGGACCATCGATCCGTACGGGACTGCCGGTGCTGCTCTCAGGGACGGTCATGCAGACGAGCGTGCCACAACCCCGGCCTCATCCTTGCCCTGAAGGGCGGGACGAACCGGACGGGACGAACCGGCGACGGACGCCTCACGCGGGTGCGGCTTGGCGTTGCCGAGCACGGCGGCCGTCTGCTTGGCCGACGCGATGGACCGCTCCGGCGGCTTGACCTTCTTGAACTTGGACACCGCGACCACCGCCAGCAGCCCCGCCAGCAGCAGGTACGCGCCGCCGACGATCAGGAAGGACCAGGCGAGCCCGAGCCCCAGGTTGTGGATGCCGTACGCGGCGGCGAAGCTCAGCACGGGAAGCGAGAAGAGCGCGAAGACGCCCGCGACGCTGATGGCCGCACCGCCCATCACGCCGCGCTTGACGTCCTGTCGCAGTTCGGCCTTGGCCAGCGCGATCTCGTCGTGCACCAGCGCGGACATCTCGGCGGTCGCCGAGGCGACCAACTGACCGAGGCTGCGCTCGGCGCCGGGTCCACCATTCTCGGCGGGGTAGCTCATCGTCTCGCTCCCTCTTCTCTCCTACGGTCCGACCTCAGATCATGCCGGACGGTCGCCGTCTGCGCGCGATGCCCCCGCCACTTCGCCCGCACCGGCTGTCTCCCCCGCACCGGCCGTCTCGCCCGCACCGGCCGTCTCGCCGGCGGAGGCCGCCGCCTCGGCGAGGCGCCGGTGCTCGGCGGCCTTCTTCTCGTGGATCGCCGCCATCCGCAGGTGGTACGCCGGGTCGTGCAGCTCGTACACGTCCGGTATGCCGTCCATGTCCTCGTCGCGCTCCTCCTCGGCGAGCAGCGCCTGGTACTTCCGTACCCGCAGCTTCAGCAGGATCGCGGCGAGTACGGCGGCGATGAGCGAGCCCATCAGGACGGCCGCCTTGACCTCGTCCGTCAGCGCCTCGTCCCCGGCGAAGGCCAGCTCGCCGATGAGCAGCGAGACGGTGAAGCCGATGCCCGCGAGCGTGGCGACGGCGAAGAGGTCCGCCCAGGTCAGGTCCTCGTTGAGCTCCGCCTTGGTGAAGCGGGCCGCCAGCCACGTACCGCCGAATATGCCGACCGCCTTGCCGACCACCAGACCGAGCACCACACCGAGGGTCACCGGCTGGGTGAAGACATCGGCCAGCGCGCCGCCGGAGACGGACACGCCCGCCGAGAACAGCGCGAACAGCGGCACCGCGAAACCGGCCGAGAGCGGCCGCACCAGGTGCTCGATGTGCTCACCGGGGGAGTGGTCCTCGCCGTCGCGGCGGGTGCAGCGCAGCATCAGGCCCATGGCGACGCCGGCGATGGTGGCGTGGACGCCGCTGTTGTACATCAGGCCCCAGATGACCAGGGCGAGCGGCACGTAGACGTACCAGCCGCGCACGCCCGTGCGCAGCAGCACCCAGAAGACGACGAGACCGGCGACGGCGCCGCCGAGCGCCGCGAAGTTCAGGTCGCTGGTGAAGAAGATCGCGATGATCAGGATCGCGAACAGGTCGTCGACGACGGCCAGGGTGAGGAGGAAGGCGCGGAGCGCGGACGGCAGTGAGGTGCCGATGACGGCGAGCACGGCGAGCGCGAAGGCGATGTCGGTGGCGGTCGGGACCGCCCAGCCGTCCAGGGAACCGCCCCCGGTGACGTTGACCAGCACGTATACGAGGGCGGGGGCGATCATGCCGCAGAGCGCGGCGACCACGGGGAGGGCGGCCGCCTTGGGGTCGCGCAGCTCGCCGGCGACCAGCTCGCGCTTGAGCTCGATGCCCGCGACGAAGAAGAACACGGCGAGCAGCCCGTCGGCCGCCCAGTGCTGGAGGGACAGGTCCAGCCCGAGGGCGGCCGGGCCTATGTGGAAGTCGCGAACGGACTCGTAACTGCCGCTGATCGGGGTGTTCGCCCAGACGAGGGCGGCGATGGCGGCGACGAGGAGCAGGACACCGCCGACGGTCTCCGCGCGCAACGCGTCCGCGATGTACGTCCGCTCGGGGAGCGGGAGACGCGCGAGGAACGTACGCGGGGTGCTGGGGCGGGGAGCGGTCACGGTGGCGGACCTCCGGTCGGTTCGGCGGGCATGACGAAACACATGCCGACCAGACTTCCCGGCGCACCCTGAAGCTCATGTTGTTGACGCGGTCCTTACACCCTACCCGGCGTGCGCGAGGGCATATCCGGTGAATGCCACCTTATGTGCGAAGAGGGCATCCGGCGCGTCGTCGCCGGATGCCCTCTTGGTGGTGATCGAGGCGTCAGTCCTCGGTGCCGATCAGTCCTCGCTGGCGGCGGACGGCAGCTTGGACTGGATCAGGTCCATGACGGACGAGTCGGTGAGCGTGGTGACGTCACCGAGCTGCCGGTTCTCGGCGACATCACGCAGCAGGCGGCGCATGATCTTGCCGGAGCGGGTCTTGGGCAGCTCGGCCACCGGCAGGATGCGCTTGGGCTTGGCGATCGGGCCGAGCGTGGCGCCCACGTGGTCGCGCAGGTCGGCGACGAGGGTGTCGTCCTCGCTCGCCGTACCGCGCAGGATCACGAACGCCACGATGGCCTGACCGGTCGTCTCGTCGGCCGCGCCCACGACCGCCGCCTCGGCGACCTTGGGGTGGGAGACCAGCGCGGACTCGACCTCGGTGGTGGAGATGTTGTGGCCGGAGACCAGCATGACGTCGTCCACGCGCCCGAGCAGCCAGATGTCGCCGTCGTCGTCCTTCTTGGCGCCGTCACCCGCGAAGTACTTGCCCTGGAAGCGCGACCAGTAGGTGTCGATGAACCGCTGGTCGTCGCCCCAGATGGTGCGCAGCATCGACGGCCACGGCTCGGTGAGCACCAGGTACCCGCCTCCGCCGTTGGGGACCTCGTTCGCCTCGTCGTCGACGACCGTGGCGGAGATGCCCGGCAGGGGCCGCTGCGCCGAACCCGGCTTGGTCTCGGTGACGCCCGGCAGTGGCGAGATCATCATCGCGCCGGTCTCGGTCTGCCACCAGGTGTCCACGATGGGGGTCTTGCCGCCACCGATGTTCTCCCGGTACCAGATCCACGCCTCGGGGTTGATCGGTTCACCGACCGACCCCAGGACGCGCAGCGACGACAGGTCGAACTTGGCGGGGATGTCGTCGCCCCACTTCATGAACGTACGGATGGCGGTGGGCGCGGTGTAGAGGATGGTCACGCCGTACTTCTGCACGATCTCCCAGAACCGGCCCTGGTGCGGGGTGTCGGGCGTGCCCTCGTACATCACCTGCGTCGCGCCGTTGGCCAGCGGCCCGTACACGATGTACGAGTGGCCGGTCACCCAGCCGATGTCGGCGGTGCACCAGTAGACGTCCGTCTCCGGCTTGAGGTCGAAGACGGCGTGGTGCGTGTACGCCGCCTGGGTGAGGTAGCCGCCGGAGGTGTGCAGGATGCCCTTGGGCTTACCCGTCGTGCCGGACGTGTAGAGGATGAAGAGCGGGTGCTCCGCGTCGAACGCCTCGGGGGTGTGCTCGGTGGACTGGCGGGCGACGATGTCGTCCCACCACACGTCACGGCCTTCGGTGAACGCCGTGTCCTGGCCGGTGCGGCGCACCACCAGGACGTGCTCCACCTGCGGGCACCTGGAGACGGCCTCGTCGATGGCCGGCTTGAGCGCGGACGGCTTGCCGCGCCGGTAGCCGCCGTCCGCCGTGATGACGAGCTTGGCGTCGGCGTCCTGGATGCGGGAGGCGACCGCGTCGGCCGAGAAGCCGCCGAAGACGACCGAGTGCGCGGCGCCGATGCGGGCGCAGGCCAGCATCGCGATGGCGGCCTCGGGGATCATCGGCATGTACACCGCGACCCGGTCACCCTTACGGACGCCCAGCTCGGTGAGCGCCTTGGCCGCCTTGGAGACCTCGTCCTTGAGCTCGGCGTACGTGATGGCCCGGCCGTCACCCGGCTCGCCCTCGAAGTGGATGGCGACCCGGTCGCCGTGCCCGGCCTCGACGTGCCGGTCGACGCAGTTGTACGCCACGTTGAGCTTGCCGTCGGCGAACCATTTCGCGAAGGGCGGGTTCGACCAGTCGAGGATCTCGGTCGGCTCGGTGGCCCAACTGAGCCGACGTGCCTGCTCGGCCCAGAAGCCGAGCCTGTCCGCCTTGGCCCGCTCGTACGCGTCCGCCGTCACATTGGCGTTCGCAGCCAGCTCGGCGGGCGGTGCGAAGCGCCGCTCCTCCTTCAGGAGGTTGGCCAGGCTCTCGTTGCTCACGACATCTCCCATTCCCAGGGCGTCCGATGTGTCCCAGCCCATAGCTCATCAGCCCGATGCCCCGGGTGACAAGAGCATCCGGCCTATTGGTTTAGACCTCTTCGGGTGAACGGGGCCGACGGGACCGGTGGTCAAGTGGCCCCTCCTCCTCGGGCGGTGGGGAGAAGGGGCCACCGCTCACTCCCACGGACGGGGCCCGCCGAAGGTTCACCGCTGGTGGTTCACCGTTGAAGGCTGACCGCCAGAGGCTCACCGCCGGTGGTTCGCCGCCGGAGGCTCACCGCTGGCGGCTCACCGCCGCAGGTTCGGCGGACCGGGCGGTGCTGCCGGGCGCGGCGGTCAGGCGGGCGCCCCCTCCCTCGGCGACGGCCGGGAGGGCGGACGGGCGGCGGGGTGGGAGGAGGTGTGGGAGCAGGTGTCTGCGGAGGGGTCAGGGGAGGGCGCGGTGCACGACGCGGGCGAGGGGGCGTGCGGAGAAGTGCTCGTTCCGGCCCTGCCGGTCGGGGCCACCCACTCGAAGACGGCACCTTCCCCTTCGCCAGCCGCACGCGCGCGTGTGTCCGGATCCGGGCCGGCCAGCAGGTACGCCTGCGCCTCACCCACGTGGAAGTACATGCCGTGCAGTTCCAGCGTGCCCTCCGCGAGGCGCCGGGCCACGGCTTCGTGGGCCTTCAGGTGCTCCAGTTGCTGGACCACATTGGCCAGGCACAACTGCTCGGCCGCGTCGGCCGGCAACCTGCCCGTGCAGTCGCCGGACGGGCCCCCGGAGAGCCGGGCCCAGGTGCGGTGCGCGCTCTTCATCCGCTCCAGGCTCGGCAGCCCGTGCCGCAGCCAGCGCCGCAGCGATGTCTCGGGCGCGTCCGGGTCGCTGCTCAGCAGGGTCTGCATCGCCCCGCAGTCCGAGTGCCCGCACACGGTGATGGACTGCACGCGCAGCACGTCCACCGCGTACTCGATCGCGGCCGCCACCGAGTCGTCCCCGCTCTCCGCGCCCGGCAGCGGCACCAGATTGCCGACGTTGCGCACGGTGAACAGGTCACCCGGACCGCTGGCCGTGATCATGCTCGTGACCAGCCGGGAGTCGGCGCACGTCAGGAAGAGCTGCGACGGCCGCTGGCCCTCCCGCGCGAGCCTCGCCAGCTCCTCGCGCACCAGCGGTGCCGTATTGCGCTGGAAGGAGCTCAGCCCGCTGGCGAGCTGGTGCCCCTTCAGGTGGTGCTGCTGAGGCTCGGCCTCGGGATGCTCGCCGCAGTGGTGGTTGCGCCAGGGTGTCCACGGGCGGCAGCAGGCGTGGGCGCCCGCGCCGGGCTCGGCGATCCGCACGCCGGTGCGGCCGGTCATCTCGACCTGTCCGCCCCGGGCCAGATGGGACATCTGCCAGTCCTGGAGGGTCTCGTACGCCGCATGGTCCATGAACGAACCGTCCAACTCGACGACGGCGTCGGCACCCTGCGGAATCTGGTGCAGCGCCCGGCTCAGCCGGGGCACGGCGAGGAACGTCAACTGCCCTCGGATGCGGATGTGTTCGACGCCCTCCTTGGTCTCCCTGGTGATCCGTGTCCTGGTCAGCCGGTGCATGGCGACACCGCTGGCCACGACGATGCCGAGCGCCACGCCCTGCAGGATCCCGATCAGGACGACCCCGGACACCGTCACGGCGTACACGACCACTTCGCGGTGGCGGGTGACGCTGCGGATGTGGGTGATGCTGACCATCTGGATGCCGATGACCATCACGAGCGCGGCGAGCGCGGGCAGCGGGATCAGATCCAGTACGGGTACGAGGACGAGGGCGGCCAGCACCACCCACAGGCCGTGCAGCATCGTGGAGTGCCGGCTCACGGCGCCCGCCGACACATTGGCCACGCTGCGTACGGCGACTCCGGCGACCGGCAGTCCGCCGAGCGCCCCGGAGACGATGTTCGCGGCGCCCTGTCCCGCCAGCTCCCGGTCGAGGTTGGAGCGCGGTACGTGGACCGTGACGTTCTTGCGGGCGGCCACCAGCTTGTCCACGGCGACGGCCGACAGCAGGGACTGGACGCTGGTGACGAGCGTGATGGTCAGGACCCCGGTGGCGATACCGAGAACGGGCCCCTCGGGCAGCCCGGGCAGCGCGTGGCTGCTCCAGGAGGGCAGGTCCACGCGCGGTACGCCGATGACCGCGACGACGGCCAGTACGGTCGCGGCGGCCACGGCGGCGAGCGCGGCCGGCACCGTCCGCAGGGCACGGCCGACACGTCCGGGGAGCCGCGGCCACGCCAGCAGGACGACGACGGTCACGGCGCTCACGGACACGGCGGCCGTGTGCAGGTCGGCCAATTGCCCGGGCAGCCCCAGGAAGTTGTCCACGGCGGAGCTCTGCGGCGTACCGCCGAGGACGACGTGGAGCTGGGCGAGGGCGATGGTGACGCCGATTCCGGCCACCATGCCGTGCACGATCGCCGGGGACACGACGAGGGCGGAGCGGGCCACCCGGAGGGCGGACAGCGCGAGTTGGGCGAGCCCCGCCATGACGGTGATGGCGCAGGTGGTGCGCCAGCCGTACTTCTGGATGAGCTCGGCGGTGACCAGGGTGAGTCCTGCGGCGGGCCCGCTGACCTGGAGCGGTGAGCCGCCGAGCCGGCCGGCGACGATGCCGCCGACGGCTGCGGCCACCAGGCCGGCCTGGAGCGGGGCGCCGGTGGCGAGCGCGATGCCGAGGGAGAGCGGCAGCGCGATGAGGAACACGGCGATGGAGGCGGACACGTCGGCGCCCGCGACGGGGAACCGCCGGCCGCCTCCCGAAGGCGGCGGACTGTGCGGCCTCTTGAAGCGTGGTCTCGCGGCGTCGAGGAAGGCGCGGCCAGGGCGGCCGGTTCGGCCTGTGCGGTGACTGCGGGTGGGGCTTGTGCGGGCCGGGATGCAGGCAGTCATGGGTTCCCGTCTCCTCCGGGGCTGCGCGGTCGCGGTTACGTGCGGGTGGAACGAACGTGGGGTCGCGGCCGTGGGTCACGGCGTACAGCGGCGGGAGCTTGCCAACTCTCTGTAAACAGATCGTAATGCAGAGTAAAGACTCCGGCATTATTTTCGGTGCAAATGGGGCAACGTTTCATTCCATTCAGTGATTAGTCGTTCTAGTACGGCTTGTCGTATCTTCACACCCACTTCCGTGGTGCGACGTTGACGGCGCTCGCAGCAGAGACCTCCGTGGACCACGAGAAGGGTGGGCGGAAGATGGCCGCCAGGAAGAAGAACGTCACGCACGGAACCGCCGCCCGCGACGACACGGTCCGCAGCGCCCCCGCCCGGCCGTTCGCCGCCCGCGGCTCCCTCACCGGTCGGTTCCCGGGGCGCGCGCCCGGGGCGGTGGTCGCGGGCGGGGTGACCGTGGCGCTGGTCGCCGGGCTGGCCGGATGCGGCGGCTCGGACGACGACACCAGGGGCGCGGGCGGTCCCCAGCGTCCCGCGGCGCCCAAGAACGTGGTCCGCCTCATCGGCGACGGCTCGACCGCCTACACGGGCGCCCAGCCCGGACTGCACAAGCCGCAGCGCCTGAAGCCGGGCGAGAAGCCTCCGCAGTTCGTGGTCTTCTCCTGGGACGGCGCCGGCGAGGACAGCCAGAAGCTGTTCTCCCACTTCCGCGAGGTGGGCCGGAAGTACGGGGCGACGATGACGTACTTCCTCAGTGGCGTCTATCTGCTGCCGGAGGAGAAGTCGACGCTGTACGACCCGCCCGGTCACGCCCCCGGCCGCTCGGACATCGGCTTCAACGACACCGAGGGAATCCGTGACACCGTGCGCGAACTGCGCGGCGCGTGGCAGGAGGGCAACGAGATCGGCACGCACTTCAACGGCCACTTCTGCGGTCCGGAGAGCGGTGTCGGCACCTGGTCGGTCGAGGACTGGAAGAGCGAGATCTCCCAGGCCAAGTCCTTCGTCAAGAACTGGAAGACGAACTCCGGCCTCGCCTCCGAACAGCCCCTGCCGTTCGACTACGAGACCGAGCTGATCGGCGCCCGCACCCCCTGCCTGGAAGGCCGGGAGAACTTCGTCCGCGCCGCGAGCGAGCTCGGGTGGCGCTACGACACCAGCGGCATCAACAACCAGGTGTGGCCCGGGAAGGACCGTGGCCTGTGGGACCTCTCCCTCCAGATGATCCCCATCCCGGGGCGGTCCTTCGAGACGCTGTCCATGGACTACAACTTCATGGTCAACCAGTCGGGGACGGCCAAGGGCGCCCCTTCCATGCACCAGTTCTGGGGCGACCAGTTCCGTGACGGGATGCTCCAGGCCTTCGACCGCGCGTACAACGGCAACCGCGCCCCGCTGATCATCGGCAACCACTTCGAGTCCTGGAACGGCGGCACGTACATGCGCGCCATCGAGGAGACGATCGCGAACGTCTGCGTCCGCAGCGACGTGCGGTGCGTGTCGTTCCGGCAGCTCGCCGACTGGCTGGACGCGCAGGACCCGGCCGTGCTGGCCAAGCTGCGCACCCTGAAGGTCGGGGAGGCCCCGGAGGGCGGCTGGACGGCCTTCCTCGCCGCCCAGCCTTCCGCTGCTCCGGCGTCCGGCGCGGCCGTGCCCGCCGGTCCGCCCGCCGGTCCGCCCGCCGGCCCGTCCGGCGCCGCCGCCCGTCGTCAGGCGGGCTGAACGGCGTCGACCCCTTCACCGAGTACGAAGCCGGGGTCGACCTGCGCGGCCAGGTCGGCGCCCGTCTTCGCGTTGCCCCAGCTCTCCGCGTTCTTCAGGTGGAAGTGCACCATCTGGCGCGTGTAGCGCTCCCAGTCGCGGTGCCGGTACGAGTCGTCCGCGGCGTTCTGGAGGGACTGGAGCGCCATCCGGTTCTCGGCCTCCAGCAGCTCGAAGCGTGCGGGGCGGCCCTTCTCCATCGCGCGGACCCAGTCCGAGTGGCCGACGGTGACCAGCAGGTCGTCGCCGATCTCCTCGCGGAGGAAGTCGATGTCCTCCATGCCCTGCACCTTGTTGCCGACGACCCTGAGCGCGACGCCGAAGTCGCGTGCGTACTCCTTGTACTGGCGGTAGACGGAGACGCCCTTGCGGGTCGGCTCGGCCACCAGGAACGTCATGTCGAAACGGGTGAACATCCCGGACGCGAACGAGTCCGAGCCGGCCGTCATGTCGACGACGACGTACTCGTCGGGCCCGTCGACCAGGTGGTTCAGGCACAGTTCCACCGCGCCGACCTTCGAGTGGTAGCAGGCCACGCCCAGGTCGGACTCGGTGAACGGCCCGGTCGCCATCAGCCTGATCTCGCCGTCGTCCAGGACGACCGGCCGGGCGCACGCCTCGTAGATGGGGTTCTCCTCGCAGACCCGCAGCAGCCGCGAACCCTCACCCGGCGGCGTCGTCTTGATCATCGTCTCGGCGGACGGGATCCGCGGGTTGGTGCCGCGCAGGTACTCCTTGATCAGCGGCAGGTGCGCGCCCATCGCCGGCAGCGCGGCCGCCGCTGCCTCGTCGAGGCCCAGGGCGGCCCCGAGGTGCTGGTTGATGTCGGCGTCCACCGCGAGGACGGGGGCCTCATTGGCGACGAGGTGGCGGATGAAGAGCGAGGACAGCGTGGTCTTGCCGCTGCCGCCCTTCCCTACGAAAGCGATCTTCATGTTCAGATAGCGTAGCGGCGCGTAGCGGAGCCATTGCGTGAAGTCGCCGGTACGTATGAGGAACGCCACTCCAAGGTGGGCCCGCCGGTGCCGGGCGCGTAGCCTCGCTACTTATGAGTACGAATCCCGCTGACCCGCTGGTCGCGCTGGGGACGCTGCCCGGTGTGCCCGATGTCGTGGACTCCGTTCGCAAGGCCGTCGACCGGGTCTACGGGCACCGCGTGATGCGGCGCCGCAGCAATGAGGTGACCTCGGAGGCCGCACTGCGCGGCGCGCGTGCTTCGGCGGCCCTGTCCGGTGCGGACTGGGCGCTGGAGGAGGTGCGCCGCCGTACCGACTTCGGCGGTGACGAGGAGGCGCGGACGGTCGGTGCCGCCCTGCGGCTGGGCGCCGAGGCGGGGCAGCTCCTGTCGATCTGGCGTCAGTCGCCGATGCGTGTGCTGGCCCGGCTCCACCTGGTCGCGGCGGGCGAGGCGGGCACCGCGGACTCGGTCGGGCGGCCGAGGCGGGACGGTGAGCCCGTCGACGAGCCGCTGATCGACGCGCCACTGCCGGGCGCCGACGAGGTCGCGGGCCGGCTTGAAGGGCTGTCGGACCTGATCATCGCCGGCACTTCGGCCCCGGCGCTGGTGACGGCCGCGGTGGTGCACGGCGAACTGCTGGCGCTGCGGCCCTTCACCTCGTACAGCGGGCTGGTCGCGCGGGCGGCCGAGCGGATCGTGCTGATCGGCAGCGGGCTGGACCCGAAGGCCATCTGTCCGGCGGAGGTCGGTCACGCCGAGCAGGGGCGCGCGGCCTATGTCGCGGCGTTCGAGGGATACCTGTCCGGTACGCCGGAGGGCATGGCGGGGTGGATCGCGCACTGCGGGCGGGCGGTGGAACTCGGCGTGCGTGAGTCGACGGCGGTGTGCGAGGCGCTCCAGCGCGGCGCGGCGTAGGGACGCGACGGGCGGGGCGGGTGCGGCGTAAGGGCGGCGCGGCGGGGCTGGAGAGGTCCCGGACAGGGTTGCGGCGGTACCGCTGAACGGTACCGCCGCTGGCACGTCCGCCGAGTTACCATGCGTCCTCGATATGTGCCCATCAGGCGGGGACTTTGCCCGACGCCTGGTGCGGCTGGCCCGTAATCGACGGGTCGACGTCGCGTGGGTGCTCAGCTTTCGTGCTGTTCGGTCCGTGGGGCCTTCTTGCTCAACAGGTAATCCTTTCGGATGTCCTCGGTCTCGCGGGCCGTTAAGTCCTTTGTACTACCGTCCGGGGGGATGCGAAAGCCCTGGCTCCACTTTTTACTATTGGGGCCGGATGCCCGTTACCTGGCCTGTTGTGCCCCGTCGGGGGCCGGTCGGGTACCTGCTGAGCTGCCCGGGATGTCGTCAGGCCGACTGGCGGCGCCGGTTGGCGTACCAGACGAGACCGGCGGTGGCCGCGGCCGCACCCACCGCCGCCGCGGCGACGAGGGCGGGACGCGGTGGCATCCGGAAGGCGGGGAAGCGCTGCTTCAGCCGGACCGGGCGGTTGAAGACGAGAACCGGCCAGTCGCGCGCCGCCGCCTCCCGGCGCAGCGCGCGGTCGGGATTGACCGCGTACGGGTGGCCCACGGCCTCCAGCATCGGCAGATCGGTGGCCGAGTCGCTGTACGCGTAGCAGCGTGAGAGGTCGTACCCCTCTGTTTCGGCCAGCTCGCGGATCGCTTCCGCCTTGGTGGGGCCATAGGCGTAGTACTCCACCTCACCGGTGAAGCAGCCGTCGTCGCCGACGACCATCCGCGTCGCCACGACCCGGTCGGCTCCGAGGAGCTCGCCGATGGGTTCGACGACCTCGGCGCCGGAGGTGGAGACGATCACGACGTCCCGGCCGGCGGCGTGGTGCTCCTCGATGAGGGACGCCGCCTCGTCGTAGATGATCGGGTCGATCAGGTCGTGCAGGGTCTCGGCGACCAGCTCCCTGACCTGCTGGACGTTCCAGCCCTTGCAGAGGGCGGAGAGGTACTCACGCATCCGCTCCATCTGCTCGTGATCGGCGCCGCCGGCCAGGAAGACGAACTGGATGTAGGCAGTCCGCAGTACGGCGCGGCGGTTGATCAGACCGCCTTGGTAGAAGGACTTGCTGAAGGTCAACGTCGATGACTTCGCAATGACCGTCTTGTCCAGGTCAAAGAAGGCTGCTGTGCGCGGCAAGGAGTGGTTTTCCACGAGCCCGAGCATAGGTGCCCGCCATTCGGCGTACGCTGGGGCGTGTGGGTTTGCCTGAGAAGGCTCTCGGGTACACCATGGAAGTCACGGATCGTTCGCGACCGTGCTAACCCGGTCCGGCTCCTCCCCCCCCGAGTCGGCCGGAGAGACGACCCCCGCTCTCCCCCCCGGCGGGGGTCGTCGCATGTCCGGACGCGTTTTCGCCCGTGTCCCGCGGCTCGAACCGATCATTTGGCTCTTCCCTCCTCCGCTTCGGCCGGACGCCCGTTACGCCGACTCTTCGTCACTCAGTGTAGTCGCTGCGCTGCTCTGCGGAAGTCGCTGGTATGGGCTAACGGGATATTCACAAGCGGTGAGTTGTCCACAGTTTTTGAGCAAGATCCACTTCTTTTCCGGAAGCCGTGCACCGTGATTCCGGTCGCGAAGTCCGCGGATGCGGGGAATCACAGATCTCTCATCCGCGAGGACGGGGCGGGACTTCGTGTCGACTTCACGCCGACTTCGTACCGCCCGTCGTGGCGTATCGCACGGACAGGACAACGGAGAAGACAGGGAAGAGGGGGCGGAGATCATGGCCGGATCCATCACATCCGACCGGGCGCCGGCCGTCGAGGGGCGGCGGGCCGGACCGCTGATCGTCACCGAGGACGCGGAGCTGCTCGACGACCTGCTGCGGCTGTGCGCCGCGGCGGGCGCGCACCCGGAGGTGTACCACTCGGTGCCCGAGCGCGGCACATGCTGGGAGACCGCGCCGCTGGTGCTGGTGGGCGACGACGCGGCCGCCCGGTGCCGGGGTGCGGCACGGCGGCGTGGCGTGCTGCTCGTCGGACATGACCAGGACGATCCCGGTGTGTGGCGGCGGGCGGTGGAGATCGGGGCGGACTGTGTGCTGCGGCTGCCCGACGCCGAGAGCTGGCTCGTCGACCGGATCGCCGACGTGGTCGAGGGCGCGGGGCGGCAGGCGCTGACCGTCGGGGTGATCGGCGGGCGCGGTGGCGCGGGGGCCTCGACGCTGGCCTGCGCGCTGGCCCTCACGGCGGCGCGCGACGGCCGGCGGACGATGCTCGTGGACGGTGACCCGCTGGGCGGAGGGCTCGACGTCCTGCTGGGCGGCGAGCAGGCGGAGGGGCTGCGGTGGCCGGATCTCGCCGCTTCCAAGGGGCGGGTCGCCGGTGGGGCGCTGGAGGAGTCCCTGCCTTCTCTGCGCGGGCTCCGGGTGCTGAGCTGGGACCGCGGCGACGCGGTGACGATCCGGCCGGAGGCGATGCGGTCGGTGCTGGCGGCGGCGCGCAGACGCGGTGGCGTGGTGGTCGTGGACCTGCCGCGCCGGGTGGACGACGCCACGGCCGAGGCGCTGGCGCAGTTGGACCTCGGACTGCTGGTCGTGCCTGCCGAACTGCGCGCCGTCGCAGGCGCCAAGAGGGTGGCGTCCATGGTGGGCATGGTGCTGCGGGACCTCCGCGTGGTGGTGCGCGGTCCGTACGCGGCCGGGGTCGACGACCGGTGGATCGCGGAGGTGCTCGGCCTGCCGCTCGTGGGGGAACTGCCGCTGGAGCCAAGCCTGTTGGCCGATCTGGACGCGGGCGCCCCGCCGGGAGACAGCGCGCGGGGGCCCCTGGGCCGGTTCTGCGCGGCGTTCTGGGAGCGGGCGCTCGCCGGGGAGAGTGCGTCGTGACGGCCGCGCTGCTGGAGGCGGTCCGCCAACGGCTCGTGGAGAGCGGCACGGAGCCGACCCCGGCCGGTGTGGCGGCGGCGCTGCGGGCGCAGGGCAGGTTGCTGGGCGACACGGAAGTGCTGGGCGCGGCCGAGGAGTTGCGCTGCGAACTGGTGGGGACCGGCCCGCTGGAGCCGTTGCTCGCGGATCCGGCGGTGACGGACGTGCTGGTGTCGGAGCCGGACCGGGTGTGGGTGGACCGGGGCGCCGGGCTGGAGTTGTCGGGCGTGGCGTTCCGGGACGCGGCGGCGGTGCGCAGGCTGGCGCAGCGGCTGGCGGCGGTGGCGGGACGGCGGCTGGACGACGCCCGGCCGTGGGTGGACGCACGGCTGCCGGACGGGACGCGGATGCACGCGGTGCTGCCACCGGTGGCGGTCGGCTCGACCTGCCTGTCGCTGCGGGTGGTGCGTCCGCGCGCCTTCTCCCTGGGCGAGTTGACGGCGGCGGGGACGGTGCCGCCGGGCGGGGAGGAAGTGCTGCGGGCGCTGGTGGAGGCCCGGGTGTCGTATCTGATCAGCGGCGGTACGGGGTCGGGGAAGACGACGCTGCTTTCCACGCTGCTGGGGCTGGTCGGTGAGCGCGAGCGGATCGTCCTGGCCGAGGACTCGGCCGAGTTGCGGCCCGATCACCCCCACGTGGTGCGGCTGGAGGCCCGGCCGCCGAACCAGGAGGGCGCGGGCCTGGTGACCCTGCGGGACCTGGTGCGCCAGGCGCTGCGGATGCGCCCCGACCGGCTGGTGGTGGGCGAGGTGCGCGGCCCCGAGGTCGCGGATCTGCTGGCCGCGTTGAACACCGGCCACGAGGGCGGCTGCGGGACGGTCCACGCCAACACCGCCGCCGATGTGCCGGCCCGCCTTGAGGCCCTCGGGACGGCCGCCGGGCTCGACCGGGCGGCGCTGCACAGCCAGGTGGCCGCCGGGCTGTCGGCGGTGGTCCATCTCGCGAGAGACCGGGCGGGACGACGCCGGATCGCCGAGGTGCATGTGCTGGAACGGGACGTGCGGGGGCTCGTCGTCACGGTTCCCGCACTGCGTTGGGGCGCCGAGGGGATCCGGCACGAGCGGGGCTGGGACCGGCTGCGGTCGCTGATCGGGGGTGCGCCGTGGTGACGGGACAGCCGCTGTACGCGGCGGTGTGCGCGGGTGCGGCGGCCTGGCTCCTGCTGGACCGGGAGCGAGGGCCGCGACGGGCGCGGCTGCTGTTCGCGGGCGTCGGCGGGACGGCGGTCCCGGACCGGTGGTCCTGGCGGCGGTGGGCGCCGGTGGTGCGGTTACGGCGGGAGTGGCTGTGCCTGGTGGTGGGGGTGGTCCTGGCGCTGCTGGGCCGGTCGGTGCTGCCGCTCGTCGCGGGGGCGTGCGCGGTGCCGCTGGTGGGACGGCGGCTGCGGGCCCGGGAGGGTGCCCGGGCGCGGGAGCGGCGGGCGGACGCGGTGATCGCGCTGTGCGGTGCCGTCGCGGGTGACCTGCGCGCCGGGTGGCAGCCCGGGCAGGCGCTGCTCTGGGCGGCGCGCGGCACCGGGGCGCTGGGCGGCGAGGAGGCGGCGGTCCTGGCGGCGGCGCGGTTCGGGGGCGATGTGCCCGAGGCGCTGCGGCGAGCCGCGCGGGAGGACGGCGCGGACGGCCTGGCGGGTCTGGCGGCCTGCTGGCAGGTGGCCGTGGACGGCGGGGCCGGCCTCGCGGCGGGACTGGACCGGCTGGAGACGGCGCTACGGGAGCGGCGGGACCAGCGGGAGCGGCTGAGGGCCCAGATGGCGGGTGCCTGGGCGACGGTGGGGTTGCTGGCGGCGCTGCCGGTCGTGGCGCTCGCGATGGGCTGGGCGCTCGGCGCCGATCCGCTGCGGGTGCTCCTGCACACTCCGGCCGGCCTGGGCTGTCTGGCCGTCGGCGGGCTCCTGGAGGGCCTCGGCCTGTGGTGGGCCGGGCGCGTCGTACGGGCCGGGGAGGAGCCGTGAGCGGACAGCTCGTGGAGGCGGCGGTGGCCCTGGTGGCCGGTGCGATGTGGGTGGCCTGGACGGTGGTGGCGCGCCGACGGGAGCGCCGGGTACGGCGACGGGGCGCGGCCCTGCTGGGGGCCGGGCACGAGCGGCGCCTGGCCTGGCGGCCGGAGTACGGGGCGTGGGTGCGGCGATGGGCGGCGCCCGCCGGGGCGGTGATCTGCGGCTGGGTGCTGGTCGGCGGGATCGCCGGGTGCGTGGTGGGCGTCGTGGCCGCGTACGGCGTGCGGAGGTGGCAGCGGCGCCAGCGTCCGGCCGGGTACGAGGACGGCGAGGCCGCGCGTGGGCTCCCCCTCGCGGCGGACCTGCTGGCCGCGTGCCTCGCTGCCGGTGCGGGGCCGCGCGAGGCGGCGGAGGCCGTCGGGGCGTCGCTGGGCGGCCCGGTCGGCGGCGGGCTGGCCAGGGCGGCGGCCGAGCTGCGGCTGGGCGGCGAACCGAGCGAGGCGTGGGGCCGGTTCGGCGAGATACCGGCCGCCGGGCCGCTGGCGAGGTGCCTGGAGCGGGCGAGTGCCTCGGGTGCTCCGGCGGCCGAAGCGGTCTCCCGGCTGGCCGCCGGTCTGCGGGCCGAACAGGCGCGGCGGGCCACGGCCCGCGCGCAGCGGGCACAGGTGCTGATCACCGCACCGGTGGGGCTCTGCTTCCTGCCCGCGTTCCTCGCCGTCGGCGTGGCGCCGGTGGTCATCGCGCTGGCGGGCGAGCTGTTGTGACGGGCCGACACCTCAGTAATGGACATCTCGACATCTCAATGGGGGTTGTGGCATGTGGAATCTGATGACGAAGGCCCTGGCGGCACGGGTGCGCTGGGTGCGGGGGCGTGGGGACGCGGGGATGACGACCGCCGAGTACGCCATGGGAACACTGGCGGCGGTCGCCTTCGCGGCCGTGCTCTACAAGATCGTCACGAGCGACGTCGTGTCGGGCGGGCTGGAGTCGGTGATCGGGAGGGCGCTCAATGCCCAGTTCTGACGCCGCCGGTGACCGTGGGTCGGTGACGGCCGAGGCGGCGGCGGTCCTGCCGGCACTCGTGCTGTTCACGATGGCGCTCGTGTGGGCGCTGATGGCGGCCGCCGCGCAGATCCAGTGCGTGGACGCCGCGCGGGCCGGGGCGCGGGCTGCGGCCCGTTCCGAGCCGCGTGAGCAGGCGGTGGCGGCGGCCCGCTCGGCCGCGCCGGGCGGCGCCCGGGTGGCGGTCGAGCGCGCCGGGGACCTCTGGCGCGTCCGGGTGGAGGCCCCCGCGCCAGGCCCCGGCCCCCTCGCCCTCACCCTCCACGCGGAGGCGGCCGCACTGGCCGAGGACACCGTGGGGGTGACGCCATGAGGGCCGGGGGTGGCGGCGTGGACCGGGGCGTGGACCCCGGCTGGGGCGGCGGTGCGGGCCCCAGCATGGGTGCCCGTTCGGGTGCCGGCTCGGGCGGAGGGGTGGGCCCCGGCTCGGGCGTCCGCTCCTGTCGCGGTCCGGGGCGGTGGTCGGATCGGGGGGTGGCGACGGTATGGGCGGCGATGGCGGGCATGGTGCTGTGCGCGGTCTTCGCGGCGGTCCTCGCCCTGGGGCAGGCGGTGGCCGCGCGGCACCGGGCGGGCGGCGCAGCGGACCTGGCGGCGCTCGCGGCGGCGGACCGGGCGCTGTGGGGCGCGGCCGACGCGTGCGAGGCGGCGGGCCGGGTGGCACGGGCCCAGGGCGCGGAAGTCGTGCGCTGCACGGTGCGCGGCGAGATCGCGGACGTGACGGCGCGGGCCCGGTTCGGGCCGTACGCGCCCGGGGTCAGGGCGCGGGCGGGGCCTCCTGGGGCGCTTCCGGTGCTCCCCGCAGCAGTTCCGTGAGCAGGCGGACGGCGCCCCGCTTGTGCAGGGGGTCGTTGCCGTTGCCGCACTTGGGCGACTGGACGCAGGAGGGGCAGCCGGCCTCGCACTCGCAGGACGCGATGGCGTCGCGGGTCGCGGTGAGCCACTCCCGGGCGGTGTGGAAGGCGCGCTCGGCGAACCCGGCGCCGCCCGGATGGCCGTCGTACACGAAGACCGTCGGCAGCAGGGTGTCCGGGTGGAGCGGGACGGACACGCCGCCGATGTCCCAGCGGTCGCAGGTGGCGAAGAGCGGCAGCAGTCCGATGGACGCGTGCTCGGCGGCGTGCAGGGCGCCGCCCAACTGCTCCGGGTTCACCCGTGCGGCGTCCAGTTGGTCCTCGGTGACGGTCCACCACACGGCGCGGGTGCGCAGGGTGCGCGGCGGCAGGTCGAGTTTGGTCTCGCCGAGCACCTCCCCGGTGATCAGGCGGCGGCGGAGGAAGGAGACGACCTGGTTGGTGACCTCGACGGACCCGTAGCACAGGCGTCCGTCGCCCCAGGGGACCTCGGTGTCGGTCTCGAGTACGGAGATGGCGGTGGTGTCGCGGGCGGTGGTGGAGTACGGCGGGTTGGCCTCCTCGACGAGGGCGACGGAGTCCTTGAGGTCGAGCTCCTTGACCAGATAGGTGCGGCCCATGTGGAGGTGGACGGCGCCCTCGTGGACGGCGGCGTGGGCGGCCGACTCGTCGACCGTGCCGAGCAGCCGGCCCGTGCCGGCCTCGACGATCTGAACGGGGCTGCCGCCCTCGCCCCGGATGTCGGTGAGGTCGGCGGCGCGTTCCCGGCGGGTCCAGTACCAGCCGGACGCGCGCCGCCGCAGCAGGCCGGCCGACTCGAGCTGGGGCAGCAGCTCCGGGGCGGCCGGGCCGAACAGGGCCAGGTCGGCATCGGTGAGAGGGTGTTCCGCGGCCGCCGCGCACAGGTGAGGGGCGAGGACGTACGGGTTGTCGGGGTCCAGGACGGTCGACTCCACCGGCTGGCGGAACAGTGCGTCCGGGTGGTGGACGAGGAACGTGTCCAGCGGGTCGTCACGGGCCACGAGGACTGCCAGCGCCCCCTGACCGGAGCGTCCCGCGCGGCCCGCCTGCTGCCACAGCGAGGCCCGGGTGCCCGGATAGCCGGCGATCACCACGGCGTCCAGGCCCGACACGTCGATGCCCAGCTCCAGGGCGGTCGTCGCGGCCAGCCCGAGGAGTTCGCCCGAGTGCAGGGCCCGCTCCAGGGCCCGGCGCTCCTCGGGCAGGTAGCCGCCCCGGTAGGCGGCGACCCGCTTGGGCAGCGAGCGGTCGACCTCCGCGAGGCGTTCCTTGGCGATGACCGAGATCAGCTCGGCACCGCGCCGGGAGCGTACGAAGGCGACCGAGCGGACGCCCTGGACGGTCAGGTCCGTCAGGAGGTCGGCGGTCTCGGCGGTGGCGGTGCGGCGTACGGGGGCGCCCTGCTCGCCCTGGAGTTCGGTGAGCGGCGGCTCCCACAGGGCGAAGACCAGCTCCCCGCGCGGGGAGGCGTCGTCGGCGACCTCACGGACGGGCAGGCCGGTCAGCCGCCCGGCGGCGAGGGCCGGCTGGGCGGCGGTGGCGGAGGCGAGGAGGAACACGGGCGAGGAGCCGTAGCGGGCGCAGACGCGGCGCAGGCGGCGCAGCACCTGGGCGACGTGGGAGCCGAAGACTCCCCGGTAGGTGTGGCACTCGTCGATGACGACATAGCGCAGGGCGCGCAGGAAGGACGACCAGCGCGGGTGGGAGGGGAGTACCCCCCGGTGGAGCATGTCGGGGTTGGTCAGTACGTAATTGGCGTACTGACGGACCCACTCGCGCTCCTCGACGGGCGTGTCGCCGTCGTACACGGCGGGCCGGATCCGGTTGCCCAGTGGGGCGGCGAGCGCCTTCACCGAGCGCCGCTGGTCGGCTGCGAGGGCCTTGGTGGGGGCGAGGTAGAGGGCGGTGGTGCCCCGACCGTTGGGTGCCTCGGACCCGTCCAGCAGAGTGGACAGGACCGGCGCGAGGTAGGCGAGGGACTTGCCGGACGCGGTACCGGTGGCGATCACGACCGACTCGCCGTCCAGCGCGTGCTCGGCGGCGGCCGCCTGGTGCGCCCAGGGGTGCTCGATGCCCGCCGTTTGGATGGCGTTGATCACTTCTGGACGGATGCGATCGGGCCAGACTGCATGGCGACCCGCTCTTGGGGGCAGGTGCTCCGTATGAGTGATGCGCGCAGCCCGGTTCGCCCTTGCGGCGAGCCGGTCGAGGACCGTACCGGGGGAGGGGCGGGTGTCCCCGCTCTCGGGAGGTCGACTGGGGCTGTGATTCATGGCCATCGGCACCGAGTGTGTCACCGGCCTGACGGACAATGCTCCCAAGGCGTCGTGCATGGCTGCTGGTAAGTGATTGAATGCCATCGCGGCTGGCGATCCGTCCCCTGGCTCCGTCCGGAGAATCCGAGGGGCGACCGCTCGATAGCAAGGTGCTGGAGGATCCGTGGACCTGTCCCTGTCGACTCGCAATGTGTCCGGCCCTGGTGGCGACCGTACGGTCGTCGAGGTCGGTGGCGAGATTGATGTGTATACCGCGCCCAAGCTGCGCGAGCAGTTGGTCGAGTTGGTGAATGACGGCAGCTACCACCTGGTTGTCGACATGGAGGGCGTGGACTTCCTCGACTCGACCGGCCTCGGCGTGCTGGTGGGCGGCCTGAAGCGCGTGCGCGCGCATGAGGGCTCGCTGCGCCTGGTCTGCAACCAGGAGCGCATTCTCAAGATCTTCCGGATCACCGGTCTGACCAAGGTGTTCCCGATCCACACCACGGTCGACGAGGCCGTCGCGGCCACCGACTGAGTCGTCACGACCGAGTCGGTTCGCCGCACCGGTGGGCCGCCCTCGGACGGCCGCCGTCCGGGGTTCGGCGCTGTTCGGCGCGCCCCGGTCCCGGCGCCGTTCGTCTCCGGCGCGCCCGGCTCGTCCGGCTCGCCCGGCTCGCGCCCGGCTCGCCCGGCACCGCGCCGGGTACGGTCCGGGTCCGCGCCGGGCCGTTCGGGACCGGCGCTCCGGGCGTTCCCGGCCCGGCTCGCTCGGGTCCCGCCCGGCGGGCGACGGGACGGCGACCGGAAGCGCGACCGGGTCGGGCGACCAAGCGGTCGACCGGGTCGGCGCGGCCGGTCAGCCGACCGGTGCTCGGCCGGTCAGCGGACCGGTGAGCCGGGTCGGCCACCACGGCCGGGCTCCGGGCCGCCGTAGGCACCCGGTGTCGGCCGTAGGCGACCGGTACCGACCGGTCCGACCGCGCCGGCCGGCTCGGGACCGGAGAACTGAAGGATCCGGGAGGAAGAGCAGGGTGCCGGGCGTCCAGCCCGGTCCTCTGAGAGGCACGCTCGCACGTCCGAGGGGGACCGCATGGCCACCGTTGAACTCCGCTTCAGCGCCCAGCCCGAGCACGTCAGGACCGCCCGTCTCGTGGCGGCCGCCGTGGCGCGCCGGGCCGGGGTCGATGAAGCCGTGCTGGACGAGGTCAGGCTCGCCGTCGGCGAGGCGTGCTCGCGCGCCGTCGGGCTGCACCGCAGCAACAACGTGACCTCCCCGGTCCGGGTCGTGCTGACCGAGGAGGAGAAGACGTTCTCCATCGAGGTCGGTGACGAGGTCCCGGGCGCGGGCGTCGCGGCGGCCGACGCCGCCGGGGTGCCGGGCAGCCGTGACGCGGCCCCGGCCGAGGAGTTCGACGACGCGGAGGGCGAGGACGAGATGGGCCTCGCGGTCATCACCGGGCTCGTGGACGACGTCGAGGTGTCGGCCGGTGAGGCGGGTGGCGTCATCCGGATGACATGGCCGACGAATCCCACCGCCGTGGTGACCTGACCATCGAACCGGTGAAATGAAAAGGCCCTGCTGAGCAGGGCCTTTTCTCATTTCCTAGATCGTCCCGCCGGGCGTCAATGGTTTAAAGTCATTACTGCTTTCGAGTGGATTCCTTGCAACGTGCATTTGCCGACTGGCAAGCGAAGGTCAATTCTGTTCTACGGCGCTCTGTTTTGATCAGGTTCTGCTCCCTACAATCCGTCCACGTCTTGAGCTCTTCTGACGTCAAGGAGGACGAATGGCGGGGCTCTTCACCACTCAAGTGTCCGACCACCCGACTTCTCTCGCGGCCGCGGTTCTCACCGATGACAACCGGATCATCGTGGTCGTCATCGCGGCCGTGGCCCTGGCCGCCCTGATCGTGGCCCAGCTCCTGGTACGCCAGGTACTGGCGGCCGGTGAGGGCACCGCTGCCATGAAGAAGATCGCGGCTGCCGTCCAGGAAGGCGCGAACGCCTATCTGGCCCGTCAGTTGCGAACCCTCGGCATCTTCGCGGTCGTCGTGTTCTTCCTGCTCATGCTGCTGCCCGCGGACGACTGGTCGCAGCGCGCCGGACGATCACTGTTCTTCCTGGTGGGCGCCCTTTTCTCGGCGGTCACCGGTTACATCGGCATGCGGCTCGCGGTGCGGGCCAATGTGCGTGTGGCGGCAGCCGCGCGTGAGGCGACTCCGGCACCCGGAGAGCCGCAAAAGGATCTGACGACCGTCTCGCACAAGGCGATGAAGATCGCTTTCCGTACGGGTGGCGTCGTGGGCATGTTCACGGTGGGGCTCGGCCTGCTCGGCGCGTCCTGCGTGGTCCTCGTGTACGCGGCCGACGCGCCCAAGGTGCTGGAAGGTTTCGGCTTGGGCGCCGCGCTGATCGCCATGTTCATGCGTGTCGGCGGCGGCATCTTCACCAAGGCCGCCGACGTAGGCGCCGACCTGGTCGGCAAGGTCGAGCAGGGCATCCCCGAGGATGACCCCCGCAACGCCGCCACCATCGCCGACAACGTCGGTGACAACGTCGGCGACTGCGCGGGCATGGCCGCCGACCTCTTCGAGTCGTACGCCGTGACACTGGTCGCCGCGCTGATCCTCGGCAAGGCGGCGTTCGGAGACCTCGGTCTCGCCTTCCCCCTGATCGTGCCGGCGATCGGCGTGGTCACCGCGATGATCGGAATCTTCGCGGTCGCCCCGCGGCGCGCCGACCGCAGTGGGATGACAGCCATTAACCGAGGGTTCTTCATCTCCGCAGTGGTCTCGCTCGCGCTGGTGGCCGTGGCGGTCTTCGTCTACCTGCCCTCCTCGTACGCCTCCCTCGAAGGCGTCACCGAGGCCGCCATCCGGGCGCACGGCGGAGACCCGCGCATCCTCGCGCTCGTCGCGGTCGCCATCGGCATCGTGCTGGCCGCGCTGATCCAGCAGCTCACCGGCTACTTCACCGAGACCAGCCGCCGCCCGGTCAGGGACATCGGAAAGTCCTCCAGGACCGGGCCTGCCACCGTCATCCTCGCCGGTATCTCCATCGGCCTGGAGTCCGCCGTCTACACCGCGTTGCTGATCGGTCTCTCGGTGTACGGGGCGTTCCTGCTCGGCGGTACGTCGATCACCCTGGCGCTGTTCGCCGTGGCCCTGGCCGGCACCGGACTGCTCACCACGGTCGGCGTCATCGTCGCCATGGACACCTTCGGCCCGGTCTCCGACAACGCCCAGGGCATCGCCGAGATGTCCGGCGACGTGCAGGGCGCCGGGGCGCAGGTCCTCACCGACCTCGACGCCGTCGGCAACACCACCAAGGCCATCACCAAGGGCATCGCCATCGCCACGGCCGTACTGGCGGCGGCCGCGCTCTTCGGCTCGTACCGGGACGCGATCGCCACGGCCGTGCGCGAGGTGGGGGCCAGGGCGGCGGAGATGAATCTGACCATGGACATCTCCCAGCCCAACAACCTGGTCGGGCTGATCCTCGGTGCCGCGGTCGTCTTCCTCTTCTCCGGGCTGGCGATCAACGCGGTGTCGCGGTCGGCCGGAGCGGTGGTCTACGAGGTGCGCCGGCAGTTCCGCGAGCACCCCGGGATCATGGACTACAGCGAGAAGCCGGAGTACGGGCGCGTCGTCGACATCTGCACCAAGGACGCCCTGCGTGAACTGGCCACGCCCGGTCTGCTCGCCGTCATGGCGCCCATCGCCGTCGGGTTCACGTTCGGGGTGGGCGCCCTCGGCTCGTTCCTCGCGGGTGCCATCGGCGCCGGCACCCTGATGGCCGTCTTCCTCGCCAACTCCGGAGGCGCCTGGGACAACGCCAAGAAGCTCGTCGAGGACGGCCACTACGGCGGCAAGGGCAGCGAGGCGCACGCGGCCACCGTCATCGGCGACACGGTCGGCGACCCGTTCAAGGACACCGCCGGACCGGCGATCAACCCGCTGCTGAAGGTGATGAACCTGGTGGCGCTCCTGATCGCGCCCGCCGTCGTCCAGTTCAGCTACGGCGACGACGCCAGCGCGGGCGTACGGGCGGTGGTGGCGACGCTCGCGATCCTCATCATCATCGGTGCCGTGTACGTGTCGAAGAGGCGTACGGTCGCCATGGGTGACGAGGACAACAACACCGCCGGGCGGGTCACCAGCAAGGCGGCGACCTTGTAGACCGGCGCCGGACCGGCTCGGAACCGGTGCGGACCCGGCGTAACACCTGCTCAGGGAACGGGCGGACGGGGCGTGCTGACGCTCCGTCCGCCCGTTCGGCGCACGGGCGGTGAGAGCCTTCTCTCTCCCGTTTCTCTCTTGATGCAAATGGTTGTAAAAGCGTACGGAACGGTCACATGGCGCGCGAATGTAGCCCACTTGGCGTGTATGTTCCGGGGCCGAGAGCCTTGGAAGGGACCAAACCGGTGAACAAGAAGCTTGCGGTCGCACTGTCCGGCGGTGCGGTACTGGTGCTCGCGCTGTCGGGCTGCGGCGACGACGACGGCGGCGACAACAAGGTGGACGCCTGGGCCAAGAAGGTCTGCGACCAGGCGCAGCCGCAGATCCAGAAGAGGGCCAACGCCCAGCAGGCCATCATCTCGACGGCGGCGGACGGCAAGCCCGCCGACATCCAGGCGGCCGACTCGAAGGCCTTCCAGGACATCGCCGACGCGGACAAGGCGCTCGCCAAGGCCGTGCAGGACGCCGGCGTACCGCCCGTCGACAACGGCGAGAAGCTCCAGCAGGACGCGGTCAAGGAGCTCAACGCCACGGCCGTGGCGTACGAGGGCCTCAAGAAGCAGGTCGACGCGCTCGACCCGAAGAACCAGCAGAAGTTCGCGGACGGGCTGCAAGGCGTCGCGGACGGGCTGAAGAGGATCGAGAAGATGGACCAGGACGCGCTGGCCAAGCTCCAGTCCGGCGAGCTGGGCCAGGCGATGGCCAAGCAGCCCGGCTGCCGCAGGGCCGAGGCGACGGTCTCGCCGACCATCCCGCCGGCCAAGCCGGGCCCGGACGCGGCCGCTTCGGCGTCCGCCGGGGCTTCGGCACCGGCCCGCGCGTCGGCTTCCGTCGCGGCTTCCGCTTCGGCGAGCCAGGCCGCCCAGTAAGGCGTTCCGGCACTGACGCGGGACCGGCCCGGTTCCCCCACGGGGGCCGGGCCGCGCGTCGATTGTCAGTGGCGGCGGTCACAATGGGCAGGTGAGTACGTCCAGCCTTACCGCCAGCCTCCCGGTGCCCGACCGCGCCGACCGCCTCCGCGACGCCCTGCTCGCCGTCGGCTTCACCGCCGACGGCCTGCTCGAACTGCTCGGCGCACCCGCCTACGCGGCGCTCGCCCGCAGCGAGACGGTTCCCGCCCTGCGCGCCACCCGCGCGGACGGGCCGCTCGCCACGCTCGTCCGCCTCTTCCTCCTCCAGCGCCCCGTTCCGCACGAACGGGCGCGCGCGGCGCTGCCGCTGGACGAGGCGCTCGCCGACGGATGGGTGGTGGAGGA
Organism: Streptomyces sp. NPDC049837; assembly: GCF_040674455.1. Lineage (NCBI taxonomy): Bacteria > Bacillati > Actinomycetota > Actinomycetes > Kitasatosporales > Streptomycetaceae > Streptomyces > Streptomyces sp. NPDC049837. The sequence goes on from NZ_JBFAMP010000004.1 coordinate 610,721, forward strand.
GGGCGGCGAGATCCGCGCCACCGTGGACGTCCGGCCGTACGGCGGGCCCGAGGGCCAGGACTGGTTCATCGTCTCCGACCTGGGCTGCGCCGTGGGCGGGGCGGCCGGGGCGAGCGGCCGCGGCGAGGGCGTGGTCCTCGGCGTGGGCGGCGCGTCGACCACGCTCGCCGGAATCACGGTCCGTACGCCCGTCGCCTCCGCCCTGGACGTCGGCACCGGCTCCGGCATCCAGGCGCTGCACGCCGCGCAGCACGCCACGCGCGTGACGGCGACGGATCTGAACCCCCGGGCGCTGGAGTTCGCCCGGCTGACGCTGGCGCTCTCCGGGGCGCCGGAGGCCGACCTGCGCACGGGTTCGCTGTTCGAGCCGGTGGCGTCGGAGACGTACGACCTGATCGTGTCGAACCCGCCATTCGTGATCTCCCCCCTGGCCTCCGGCCGGGACCCAGGCGCCCGGCTGACCTACCGGGACGGCGGGATGGGCGGGGACGATCTGTGCCGGTCGCTCGTCCAGCAGGCGGGGGAGCGGCTGAACGACGGGGGGTTCGCGCACTTCCTCGCCAACTGGCAGCACGTCGAGGGGGAGGACTGGCAGGAGCGGCTGCGCTCCTGGGTGCCGCGCGGGTGCGACGCCTGGATCGTGCAGCGCGAGGTCCAGGAGGTGACGCAGTACGCCGAGTTGTGGCTGCGGGACGCCGGGGACCACCTCCTGGCGGACCGGGAGGAGTACGCGGCGCGGTACGAGGCGTGGCTGGACGAGTTCGAGGCGCGCAAGACCAAGGCGGTCGGCTTCGGCTGGATCACGCTCCGCAAGTCCGGTGCGGATGAGCCGTCCATCGTCATCGAGGAGTGGCCGCACCCGGTGGAGCAGCCCCTCGGCGAGACGGTACGGGCGCACTTCGCGCGCCAGGACTACCTGCGGTCGCGCGACGACGCGGGGCTGCTGGCCGACCACTTCGTGCTGGCGCCGGAGGTGATGCAGGAACAGGTCGGGCTGCCCGGCGCGGAGGACCCCGAGCACGTGGTGCTGCGGCAGAACCGGGGTATGCGCCGCGCCACCAAGGTGGACGCCGTCGGCGCGGGCTTCGCCGGCGTCTGCGACGGCACGCTCAGCGCGGGGCGGATCCTGGACGCCATCGCCCAGCTCATGGGCGAGGACCCGGTGCTGCTTCGGGACCGTACGCCGCAGGCGATCCGGCTGCTGGTGGAGGAAGGCTTCCTGGAGCCGGCGCGGGGCGCCTGAAGGCGCGGGAGACCGTGAAGGGCGCCCGCCCCGGGACGCGCAAAGAAATGGGAGCCTGTCCCGGGCGTGCATGAAGGGGATCCCCGCCACAGGCCCTGACGGCGGGAGGCGAAACCGGCCAACATCCACTTCTCGCAGCGGCCCGCCGGTTTCCCACCACCGGCACCCGCCTCCCCCGGACCCGGCGCCGCGTGGGTGAACCCGCGGCGCGTCTCCCGTGCCGTTCACCCACAATTCGCGCCGACGACTCCCAGAGGTGTCAGCCTCGCCCTCGGGGCAACCCAGAGGATCACCGAGGAACGGGGTACGGGCATGGAGAGCGGACCGGCCATCTTCGCCGGGGCGGCGTTCACGCTGTTCGGGGCGGGACTGCTGCTGTGGACCGGGACACGCGCGCTGCACCGGGCGCCGGTCGCGCACGGGGTGAGCCCGGTCGCGGCGATGACGTTCGCGGTCTCGCTGGGAGCGGCCTTCGTGATCCTCGGGGTGTGGTGCTTCGGCCGCGTCTGAGCCTGGTCCGAGCCGCGTCCGAGCCTGGTCCGAGCCGCGTCCGAGCCTGGTCCGGGCCGCATCCGGGCCTGGTCCGGGCCTCGACCGAGCCGCGTCCGAGGGCACGGCGGAATGGGGGGCTCCGTGTTCTGAGGGGAGTCCGGGCGGCAGGAATGCCCGGAGTCGGGTTACCGTTCGAGTGGCCGTTGCGGTCTTTTGCCGTTTGACACGGGGGCGGGTTGTACCGTCACACTCCGCAGCGACAGCAGCGTAAACAGCGCGAGCAGTGTCAGAGCACAGCGTCACAGCAGTGCGCAAGGAGTGCACGCGGTGCGACCACACCGCGCGGCACGCGCCACCGAGCGTCGACCGGAGAGAAGAGCGAAGTTGTCCCCGACCAGCGAGACCGCACAGGGCGGCCGCCGACTCGTCATCGTCGAGTCGCCTGCCAAGGCGAAGACGATCAAGGGCTACCTCGGCCCCGGCTACGTCGTCGAGGCGAGCGTCGGGCACATCCGCGACCTCCCCAACGGCGCCGCCGAGGTGCCCGAGAAGTACACCGGCGAGGTGCGCCGCCTCGGGGTGGACGTCGAGCATGACTTCCAGCCCATCTACGTCGTCAACGCCGACAAGAAGGCCCAGGTCAGGAAGCTGAAGGAGCAGCTCGCCGAGTCCGACGAGCTCTTCCTCGCCACCGATGAGGACCGCGAGGGCGAGGCCATCGCGTGGCACCTGCTGGAGGTCCTCAAGCCCAAGGTCCCGGTCCACCGGATGGTGTTCCACGAGATCACCAAGGACGCCATCCAGGCCGCCGTCGCCAACCCGCGCGAGCTGAACAAGCGCATGGTCGACGCCCAGGAGACCCGCCGGATCCTCGACCGCCTCTACGGCTACGAGGTCTCGCCGGTCCTGTGGAAGAAGGTCATGCCCCGGCTGTCCGCCGGCCGGGTCCAGTCCGTCGCCACCCGCCTCGTCGTCGAGCGGGAGCGCGAGCGCATCGCGTTCCGCTCCGCCGAGTACTGGGACCTGACCGGCACGTTCGCCACCGGCCGCACCGGTGACGCCTCCGACCCGTCGAACCTCATCGCCCGCCTGGCCACGGTCGACGGCCGGCGCGTCGCCCAGGGCCGTGACTTCGGCCCGGACGGGCGCCTGAAGCCGTCCTCGGGCCAGGTGCTGCACCTGGACGAGGCGAACGCCCGCGCCCTGGCCGCCGCGCTCGCCGACGCGTCGTTCAGCGTCCGGTCCGTCGAGTCGAAGCCGTACCGCCGCTCCCCGTACGCGCCCTTCCGCACCACCACCCTCCAGCAGGAGGCCAGCCGCAAGCTCGGCTTCGGTGCCAAGGCGACGATGCAGATCGCGCAGAAGCTGTACGAGAACGGCTTCATCACGTACATGCGTACGGACTCGACCATCCTGTCCGACACCGCCGTCGCGGCGGCCCGGGCCCAGGTCACGCAGCTCTACGGCGCCGACTACCTGCCCGACACGCCGCGCGTGTACGCCGGCAAGGTCAAGAACGCGCAGGAGGCGCACGAGGCGATCCGTCCCTCGGGTGATCGTTTCCGCACGCCCGCCGAGACGGGACTGACCGGCGACCAGTTCAAGCTGTACGAGCTCATCTGGAAGCGGACCGTCGCCTCCCAGATGAAGGACGCCGTCGGAAACTCCGTCACCGTCAAGATCGGCGGCCGGGCGAGCGACGGCCGCGACGCCGAATTCTCCGCGTCCGGCAAGACGATCACCTTCCACGGCTTCATGAAGGCGTACGTCGAGGGCGCCGACGACCCGAACGCCGAGCTCGACGACCGCGAGCGCCGGCTGCCGCAGGTCGCCCAGGGCGACGCGCTGACCGCCGAGGAGATCACGGCGGACGGCCACGCCACCAAGCCGCCGGCCCGCTACACCGAGGCCTCGCTGGTCAAGGAGCTGGAAGAGCGCGAGATCGGCCGCCCGTCGACGTACGCGTCGATCATCGGCACGATCCTGGACCGCGGCTACGTCTTCAAGAAGGGCACGGCCCTCGTCCCGTCCTTCCTGTCCTTCGCCGTCGTCAACCTGCTGGAGAAGCACTTCGGCCGGCTCGTCGACTACGACTTCACCGCGAAGATGGAGGACGACCTCGACCGCATCGCGCGCGGCGAGGCGCAGGCCGTGCCGTGGCTGAAGCGTTTCTACTTCGGCGAGGGCGACGCGACGGTCGCCGCGGGCGGTGCCGCCGAGGCCGGCAACGGCGACGGCGACCACCTCGGCGGTCTGAAGGAGCTGGTCACCGACCTGGGCGCGATCGACGCCCGGGAGATCTCCTCCTTCCCGGTCGGCAACGGCATCGTGCTGCGTGTCGGCCGTTACGGCCCGTACATCGAGCGCGGCGAGAAGGACGCTGAGGGCCACCAGCGCGCCGACGTGCCGGAGGACCTGGCGCCCGACGAGCTGACGGTCGAGCTCGCGGAGGAGCTGCTGGCCAAGCCGAGCGGCGACTTCGAGCTGGGCACGGACCCGGCGACGGGCCACCAGATCGTGGCCAAGGACGGCCGCTACGGCCCGTACGTCACGGAGATCCTGCCCGAGGGCACCCCGAAGACCGGCAAGAACGCGGTCAAGCCGCGCACGGCATCCCTCTTCAAGTCGATGTCCCTCGACACGGTGACCCTGGAGGACGCGCTGCGCCTGATGTCGCTGCCGCGCGTGGTGGGCACCGACGCCGAGGGCGTCGAGATCACCGCCCAGAACGGCCGCTACGGCCCGTACCTGAAGAAGGGCACGGACTCGCGGTCGCTGGAGAACGAGGAGCAGCTCTTCACCATCACGCTGGAGGAGGCTCTGGCGATCTACGCCCAGCCGAAGCAGCGTGGCCGCGCCGCCGCCAAGCCCCCGCTGAAGGAGCTGGGCACCGACCCGGTGAGCGAGCGTCCGGTCGTCGTCAAGGACGGCCGCTTCGGGCCGTACGTCACCGACGGCGAGACGAACGCCACGCTGCGGACCGGCGACAGCGTGGAGACGATCACGCCGGAGCGCGGGTACGAGCTGCTGGCGGAGAAGCGCGCGAAGGGCCCGGCGAAGAAGACGGCCAAGAAGGCGGCGGCCAAGAAGGCCCCGGCGAAGAAGACCGCCGCCAAGAAGACGGCGACGGCCAAGAAGACGGCCGCGAAGAAGACCACCACGGCGAAGAAGACGACGACTGCGAAGAAGGCCACGGCGAAGGCCACGGCCTCCAGGACGGCGACGTCAACCTCGTCGGAGGAGTGACCAGCCACTGACGGTCGACGACACCAGTACCGCCCCAGGGCCTCGCCCCGGGGCGGTACTGCTGGTCAGCCGTTTGTTCGGGCGGGGACGACTGGGTGTCAGTCGGTCCGGATAGGCTGATGGGATGACGCGAGCCGAGCAGCCAACGGTCTTGAGCCCCACCTCAGACTCCGACGCCGCACTTGCCGCAGACTCCCGCGAGCGCGCCGTACGGGCTCTGTTGCGCACCCCGCCGCTGAGGCGGCTGTGGAGCGCGCAGCTCGTCGGCGGGATCGGCGATGCCCTCGCCCTGCTCGTCCTGGTGCTGCTGGCCCTGCAGGCGGCGGTCGTCGAAGGCGCCTTCGGAGGCGGGTACCGCGGCGCGGCCTTCGCGGTCGCCGCCGTCTTCGGGGCACGGGTGCTGTCCACGCTCCTGTTCGGCGCCGTCCTGCTCGGCCCGCTGACCACGCTCACCGCCCCCAAGGGCCCCCTGGACCGGCGCTGGACCATGGTCGGCGCCGACGGCGTACGGGTCGTGCTGCTGGTCATCGCGCCGCTGTGGATCGACTGGACGCCCGACCAGGCCTTCGCGTTCCTTCTCGGCACCGCCTTCCTGGCCGGGGTCGCCGAGCGCTTCTGGACCGTCGCCAAGGAGGGCGCGGCCCCCGCGCTGCTGCCCGCCCCGCCCCTGGAGGGCGCCGCCGTACGGCCGCTGCCGGACCACATGGACGCGCTGCGGCGCCTGTCGCTGCGCACGGGCTTCGCCGCCGTCCCCGGCGCCGCCGCCGCGCTCCTCGTCGCCACGCTCATCGGGAACGTGCTGGGGACGGGCATCGACTGGTTCTCCGGCCACCAGGCGGCCCTCGGTTCGTACGTGGCGGCCGGACTGTTCGCCGCGTCCGTCTCCGTCCTGTACTTTCTGGAGCTGCCCGACGCCCAGACGCCGCGCCCCCGCTCCCCGCTGGAGGGCCTGCGCCGCCCGTCGACCGGCAACGGCGTCGACAAGGGGCGTACGGGAGCCATACCGCTGCTCGTGCTGGCCTGCGCCGCCGTCGCCGGAGCCGTCGCGTCCGCCGCCGCCGTCGCCGCCCTGCACGCCAGGGACCTCGGCGGGGGCCCCGTCGCGTTCGCGCTCCTGCTGCTGGCGCTGACCGGCGGCACGGGCCTCGGCATCCGCCGCGCCCCCTCCGTACTGCCCGCCCTCTCCCGGCGCCGCCTGCTGGCGCTCGCGACCGCCGTCATGGGCGTCGCGCTGCTCGCCCTCGGGCTGGTCCCCGACACGGCGACCGTGCTGTTCATCGCGCTCGGCGCGGGATTCGCGGCCGGTGTCGCCGCCAACACCGGGCACACCCTGCTCGACCAGGAGACGGAGGAGTACCGGCGGCCGCGGCTGACCGAGCACCTCCACGCCGTCGTACGGGTGTCCATCGCGCTCGGCGCGCTCGCCGCCCCGCTGCTGGCGGCCGCCATCGGCCCGCACCGGCTCGCCAGCGGCGACTTCGTCTTCGCCCACGGCGGCGCCGCCTTCACGCTGATGCTGGTCGGCGCCCTGCTGCTGCCCGTCGCGGCGCTGGTGCTGGCCAGGACGGACGACCGTTCCGGCGTGCCGCTGCGCCGCGATCTGCGGGACGCGCTGCGCGGCGGGGACCCGGCGCAGGCGCCGTCGAAGACCGGGTTCTTCATCGCCCTGGAGGGCGGCGACGGGGCCGGCAAGTCCACGCAGGTGGAGGCGCTGGCCGAGTGGATCCGCGCCAAGGGCCACGAGGTGGTCGTCACGCGCGAGCCGGGCGCCACACCGATCGGCAAGCGGCTGCGCTCCATCCTCCTCGACGTGTCGAGCGCCGGGTTGTCCAACCGCGCGGAGGCGCTGCTGTACGCCGCCGACCGCGCCGAGCACGTCGACTCGCTGGTCCGCCCGGCCCTGGAGCGGGGCGCCATCGTCATCTCCGACCGGTACATCGACTCGTCCGTCGCCTACCAGGGCGCGGGCCGCGACCTGTCGCCCACCGAGATCGCCCGCATCAACCGCTGGGCCACCGGCGGACTCGTACCCCACCTGACCGTCCTCCTCGACGTGTCGCCCGAGACCGCGCGGGAGCGGTTCACCGAGGCGCCGGACCGGCTGGAGTCCGAGCCGGCGGAGTTCCACCGGCGCGTACGGGCGGGCTTCCTCGCCCTCGCGGCGGCGGACCCCGGGCGGTACCTGGTGGTGGACGCGGGGCAGGAGCCGGAGTCCGTCACCACGGTCATCCGCCACCGGCTCGACCAGGTGCTGCCCCTCTCCGAGGCCGAGGTGAAGGCCATGGAGGAGGCGCGCAAGGCGGCCGAGGAGGAGGCCCGGCGCAAGGCCGAGGAAGAGGCGGCGCGCAAGGCCGAGGAGGAGCGCCTGGAGCGCGAGCGCCAGGAGCAGCTCGCCAAGCTGCGTGCCGAGGAGGAGGAGCGCAAGCGCCGCGAGGAGGAAGAGGCGCGGCAGCGCGAGGCCGAGCGGCAGGCCGAGGAGGCCAGGCGGCGGGCGGAGGAGGCGCGCCGGCTCGCCGAGGAGGAGCGGCGCCGCCGCGAGGCCGAGGAGAAGGCCCGCCGCGAGGAGCAGGAGCGGCTGCGCAAGCTCAAGGAGGAGCAGGAGCGGCTCCGCGCCGAGGCCGAGGCACGGCGCCTGGAGAAGCAGCGCAAGGCCGAGGAGGCCCTGCTGCGCGCCGAGGAGGCACGGCGGCGCGCCGAGGCGGCGGCCGCGGCGTCGGCGGCTGCGTCCGCGTCTGCCTCCGCGTCTGCCGCGGAGACCACGGTGCCGACTCCGGTCGTGAACCCGGACCAGGAGACCCAGGAGGTCCCGGCGCCGCGCGTCAACATGCGCAAGGACGACGACGAGACGGCTCTCCTTCCGCCCGTACGGGACACGGGCCCGGCGGCCGACGACGAGACGACGGTCCTGCGCGCAGTACGCGACAGCGGGCCTGCCGACACCGACGCGGCTGGCCCCGCCGACACCGCCGGTCCCACTGACCCCACGGCTCCCGCCGGTCCCACCGGCCCCGCCGACGAGACGGCGGTCCTGCCGCCCGTCCGGGACGCGGGCCCCGGCCCTGTCGGCCCCGCCGACGAGACCGCCGTCCTGCCGCCCGTGCGGGACGAGGGGCCCGCCGACCGCGTGCCGCCGGGGTTCTTCCGCGACGAGGAGCCCGGGCGCGCGGCCGTGGAGCGGACCCGGGAGCTGCCGCAGGTCGACGAGCAGGGCAGGCCCCGCCGCCGCTCGGACTGGGCGGAGGAGACCCCGCTGGACGACCTGCCGACGCTCGCCGACGAGCTGCTCGGCCCGCACGACGACGACGAGGACTACGGGGCCGGAGGCGGCCGCCGCCGCTGACGGGCGGCGGACCGGCGACCGTTGTCAGACCCCTGCCCCACAATGGGAAGCCATGGAACGAAAGGCGGTGACCCATGCCCGTATGGGACGACCTGGTCGGCCAGGACCGTGTCCAGGAGCAGTTGCGCGCCGCCGCCCGTGACGCCGACGCGCTCGTCACCGCCGACGCGAGCGGCACCGCGCAGCCCGACGCGTCGAAGATGACGCACGCGTGGCTGTTCACCGGTCCGCCCGGCTCCGGGCGGACCACCGCCGCCCGGGCGTTCGCCGCCGCGCTCCAGTGCGTCAGCCCCGACCGGGCGCTCGGCGGGGAGCCGGGCTGCGGATTCTGCGACGGCTGCCACACGGCGCTGGTGGGCACCCACGCGGACGTGTCGACGGTCGCCGCCGTGGGCACGCAGATCCTGGTCGACGACATGCGGGACACGGTCCGCAAGTCGTTCACGTCGCCGGCGAACGGCCGCTGGCAGGTCATCCTCGTCGAGGACGCCGAGCGGCTGAACGAGAAGTCCGCCAACGCGGTCCTGAAGGCGGTGGAGGAGCCCGCTCCCCGCACGGTGTGGCTGCTGTGCGCGCCCTCCATCGAGGACGTCCTGCCCACCATCCGCTCCCGCTGCCGCCACCTCACGCTGCGTACGCCGCCGGTCGAGGCCGTCGCCGACGTCCTGATCCGGCGCGACGGCATCGAGCCGGAGGCCGCGTACGCCGCCGCCCGCGCCACCCAGGGCCACATCGACCACGCACGCCGCCTCGCCACCGACGAGCGCGCCCGGGCCCGCCGGGCGACCGTCCTCAAGGTGCCGCTGCGGGTGGACGACATCGGCGGCTGCCTCAAGGCGGCCCAGGAGCTGATCGACGCGGCGGCCGAGGACGCCAAGGAGGTCGCCGAGGGCACCGACGTCAAGGAGACCGAGGAGCTGAAGGCCGCGCTCGGGGCCGCACCCGGAGGCAGGATGCCGCGCGGCACGGCCGGTGCGATGAAGGAGCTGGAGGACAAGCAGAAGCGCCGCAGGACCCGTACGCAGCGGGACAGCCTGGACCTGGCCCTCGGCGAGCTGACGAGCTTCTACCGCGACGTCCTCGCCCTACAGCTCGGCTCCGGCACCGCCCTGGCCAACGAGGACGTGCGCGACGCGCTGGACCGGATAGCCCGCGAGTCGACACCCGAGCGGACGCTGCGCCGGATCGAGGCGGTGCTCGCCTGCCGCGAGGCCATGGACCGCAATGTGGCGCCGCTGCTCGCGGTGGAGGCGATGACCATGGCCCTCCGCCAGGGGTAACCCGTACGGGTAGTCGCGGGCACGAGGCGTGAGCATCCGGCTACGCTCCGGGGATGGACTCCAGCCGTCTGCTCCGCACGTCCGCCATCACCCTCTCGGTCTTCGGCCTGCTCCTGGCCGGCTGCACGGAAGGGGGCACGACACCGGCCGCCTCCGCCCCGGCCGCGTCCTCGGCCGCCTCGGCCGAGCAGCTCAAGGCGTACTACGGCCAACGGCTGACCTGGCGCGCGTGCGGCGCCCCCGGCTTCGAGTGCGCCACGCTCAAGGCCCCCCTGGACTACGCCGAGCCGAACGGCGAGCAGATCAAGCTCGCCGTGTCCCGGGTCAAGGCCACCGGCCCCGGCAAGCGCCTCGGTTCGCTGCTGGTCAACCCCGGCGGCCCCGGCGGCTCGGCGGTCGGCTACCTCCAGGGGTACGCGGGCGCCGGCTACCCCGCCCCCGTGCGCGCCCGCTACGACGTGGTCGCCATCGACCCGCGCGGCGTGGCCCGCAGCGAGCCCGTCCGGTGCCTCGACGGCCCGCAGATGGACGCGTACACGCAGGTGGACCAGACCCCCGACGACCGGGGCGAAACCGCCCGCCTCGCCGCCGCCTTCAGGAAATTCGCGGCCGGCTGCGAGAAGCTCTCCGGCCGGATCCTGCCCCACGTCTCCACGGTCGAGTCCGCCCGCGACATGGACATCCTCCGCGCGGTCCTCGGGGACGAGAGGCTGAACTACGTCGGCGCCTCGTACGGCACGTTCCTGGGGGCGACGTACGCCGAGCTGTTCCCCTCCCGCACCGGCAGGCTGGTCCTGGACGGGGCGATGGACCCGTCCCTGCCGACCGCCGAGCTGAACCGCGACCAGACGGCCGGCTTCGAGACGGCCTTCCAGTCCTTCGCCGCCGACTGCGTCGAGCAGCCGGACTGTCCGCTCGGCACCGAGTCGCCCACGGCTGCGGCCGCCCGCCTCAAGGCGTTCTTCGCCGCGCTCGACGACCGGCCCGTCCCCACCGGCGAGAGCCGCGAACTCGGCGAGGCGCTGGCCACCACGGGCGTGATCGCCGCCATGTACGACGAGTCCGCCTGGCCCCAGCTCCGCGAGGCGCTGACCCGGGCGATGGGCGGCGAGGGCTCCGCCCTGCTGGCCCTGGCCGACGGCTACTACGAGCGCAACGGCGACGGCACGTACTCGAACCTGATGTACGCCAACGCCGCCGTGAACTGCCTCGACCAGCCGCCCGCCTTCACCAGCCCCGACCAGGTCGCCGCCGCCGTCCCCTCCTTCGAGAAGGCGTCCCCCGTCTTCGGCGAGGGCCTGGCCTGGGCGTCCCTGAACTGCGCGTACTGGCCCACCAAAGCCACCGGCACCGCCCACCGCATCGAGGCGAACGGCGCCGCGCCGATCGTCGTCGTCGGCACCACCCGCGACCCGGCCACCCCCTACAAGTGGGCCAAGTCCCTCGCCGCCCAGCTCTCCTCCGGCACCCTCCTGACCTACGACGGCGACGGCCACACCGCGTACGGCCGCGGCAGCGACTGCGTCGACACCGCGATCAACACCTACCTCCTGGACGGCACGGTCCCCCCGCCCGGAAAGCGCTGCCGCTGACGCGTGTGCGAGGCACCCCCTGGACCTGTGTAAACTGGTCCCCGCCGCTGCACCTCCCAGGGGGAATCGCACGGCACTGCCGCCTTAGCTCAGTTGGCCAGAGCAACGCACTCGTAATGCGTAGGTCTCGGGTTCGAATCCCGAAGGCGGCTCCGAAGAAGGCCAGGTCGCACCACTGTGACCTGGCCTTTTCGCATGCCCGGAGGTGGGGGCCCACGGGCGGGCCCGGCGGGCCCCCGTCCGGGCTCGTCAGCTTGTCCAGAAGGTCCACCAGCGGGTGAGGATCAGCATTCCGATGATCCCGATGTGGAGGGCGGGCAGGACCCAGGTGAACTCGTCGAGGAACCCCCGCACCGCGCGCGGGGCGGGGAGCAGGCCCTTGCGGAGGGTGTGCGAGGTCACGTACCAGAACATGACGATGGTCGCGGCCCACGCCGAGCAGCACCACAGGCAGAGCGAGCCGATCTCGTAGAGGGACTGGTGCATCAGCCAGGTGCAGAAGCCGACTCCGAAGAGTGTCCCGGCGTTCAGGCCCAGCCAGTACCAGCGCCGCAGGCGTGCGCCCGAGAGGAGGGCCGCGCCGATGGCGATCACCATGCCGTAGGTCACCAGGCCGAGCATCGGGTTGGGGAACCCGAACACCGACGCCTGCTCGCTCTTCATGATGTTGCCGCACGACACCACCGGGTTGAGGCTGCACCCCGGGGTGAAGGCCGGGTCCTCTAGCAGTCTGAACTTGTCGAGCGTGATCACCCACGCCGCGAGCAGCCCGACCGCACCCGTGATCACCAGCAGCCACGCGAGCGGCCGGCCGGCGCCGACCGTGATGTCCCGCTCGCGATCCTCAGTCCGGGCGAGGGGCGCCTCGTCCTTCACGCGCGTCATCGTCATGGCGGCGACGTTACACGCCGAATCCTTTCGTCGCGGTTTTCCCCGTTTTCTTCCCCGGAACGAGGGAAAGCCCCGGCGGCAGGTCAACGGACCTGCCGCCGGGGCCTCTTCGGGGGAGAGGTCAGGTACGTACCCTGCGCACGGGCAGCAGGCAGTGGGCGCTCAGCTCCACCAGCTCGTCGGCGCCGACGAACGCCCGCAACTGCTCCTCGCTGACCGGCTGTCCCTGCACGGCCTCGGGCCACGGGCGCAGCGAGCAGATCAGATAGGCCTTGCCGGTCTCGTGGGCGGCCTTCTCCCACTCGGGCGGCACCGGGCACTGCACCTTCATGAACGGCAGGTTGAGCACGGCCTGTTCGGCCTCCACCAGCAGCGTGACCGGAATGCGGGTCTCGCGGGTGAGGTCCGTGACCTTGTCGCCGATGGACAGGCCGGCCTTCTCCAACTCGCCGCGCAGCGCCTCCGCCCCCGCCTCGGGCCCGTCCCGGCCGTCCCCGAGGGAGTACACCATCAGGAATGGCATGACGGGCGCATCGGACTCGGGCTCGGGCTCATTGGCCCACGGGATGACGGCAAGGGTGCCCAGGAGGGATTCCTGCTGCCCCGGGGTTGCGGCGGTGGAAGAGGTCATGCTGCCGGATGGTAGTGGCGCCTTACGGGTCCTTCAGGTGTGTTTCCACCCGTTCAGCCGATATGCCGGGGCCGTGATTCACCTGGCCGGGTAATGGCCCGGTGAGGGATGCGGTTACGCCCTCCGGAACGGTTCAGGTGCGGGGTCGTTGTGCCCGGTGGGAGCCACGATGAGCAGGGAGCCCGATCGATGAGCGTCGTACAGCCGTTGTCCCGCCTCTTCCCGCGCCGGCGCGCCGTGCTGCGGGCGCTGTTCACCCTGACCGTCACCGCGTTCACCGGCGGGACGCTGGCCCATGTCGCCGCCACGCCCCGCGACGGGGCGGCACGGACGCGGTCGTGGGCGTCCGGGGGCGGGTTCGACGAGATGTACAAGGGCCGGCACATCCAGGGCGGCCCCCTGCCGCCGGACGGGCGGCGGTTCGGCGTACGGGTCGACGGCAGACCCCTGCACCTGATGCGGTGCGCCGACGGCGGCTACCTCACGCCCGTCGACCACTACCAGTCGTACCCGACGCCCCTGGCCGCCACCCGCGCCGCCGTGGACGAGCTGGGCTCCGCCCGACTGGCTCCGGGAGGAGGGCACCATGGCGTACGTCCGTAAGAACCAGCGCGACCTGACCGGCGCCGAGCGCAAGAAGTTCGTCAGCGCCGTACTGGCGCTGAAGCGCAGCGGACGGTACGACGACTTCGTCCGTACGCACATCGAGTACTACAGCGCGGACGGCGACGACGATCTGCGGGTCGCGCACATGGCCCCGTCCTTCCTGCCCTGGCACCGGCAGTACCTGCTGGAGTTCGAACGGGCGCTCAGGAGCGTCGACCCGACGGTGACCGTCCCCTACTGGGACTGGACCCGCGACAACACCCCCGCCGCGTCCCTGTGGGGCGAGGACTTCATGGGCGGCAACGGGCGGCGCGGCGACCACCAGGTGATGACCGGCCCCTTCGCGTACGCCAGGGGGAACTGGCCGATCACGGTCGGCGTCACCGAATCGCCGTTCCTGACCCGGAACTTCGGCAACCCGGCCAACCCCATCGGGCTGCCCACCGCACGGGAGCTGGCCCGGGCGACCGCCGAGACCGTGTACGACTCCGCGCCCTGGGACTCCACGAGCCGCACCGGCTTCCGCAACGCGCTGGAGGGCTGGACCCGGCAGAGCGGCAACGGCCGCTGGCGCAACCACAACCGTGTCCACCGGTGGGTCGGCGGCCTGATGCTCGGCGGCGCGTCCGTCAACGACCCGGTCTTCTGGCTCCACCACTCCTTCATCGACCTGATCTGGTCGCGCTGGCAGCGGAAGAACCCCCGGGCCCGCTACCTGCCCGCCACCCCGCCCCCGCCCGGCTCGGACCAGTACCGCCGGGTCGTCGCGCGGGACGAGCCGATGCCGCCGTTCAAGGTCACCCCCGCCGACGTCGCCGGCCACCACCACATCTACCGCTACGAGTGACCGGCCGGCGGCCGCCCGGAGACGCGGAACGGCCCCCCGGCCGGTGAGCCGGGGGGCCGTACGTGGCTGACGTGGCTGTACGCCGGGGTGTTCAGCCGCCGTAGCCGCCCTTGTGGTCCTTGTGGTCCTTCTTGTGACCGTCGACGTTTGCGCACTGGTTGCCGAACGCGGGGTTGAGCAGACCGATGATGTCGATGGTGTTGCCGCACAGGTTGATCGGGATGTGGATCGGGACCTGGATCGCGTTGCCGGAGATGACACCGGGGGACTCGACGGCAGCGGCGTCGGACCGCGCGTCGGCGACGGCCATGCCGGTTCCGCTCAGGGCGACAGCACCCGTGCCGACGATGACGGCGGCAGCCTTCGCGATGCGAGACATCAAAATCTCCTTGTACGTGGAAATCCGACCGCGGACCCGCGGTCGTCACTCCCCTACAACGCCGCTTTTCAGGACGGGTAACGGCCGCGCCACTCCAACAGCCGGTCGTGGCACAGGGTTCGCCCTTTTGGACGCAGGGAGCGCGGGGGAAGGGGAATTCGGGGATTGGGGGGAGGGGAGGGGAACTTGCGGAGGGAGGGGGACTTGTTGGAGGGATAGGGGACTTGTGGAGCGAGAGGGGGATTTGCGGGGGAGAGGGGCTTGCGGAGGGATGGGGGACTCGCGGGCGAGAGGGATTGCTCGCGAGGAGGGGCCTGGCTCAGTTCTTCGGCTGAGCCAGCCCGAGCGTCGAGTCCAGCGCTCCCGACACGGTCGGCGCCAGGAAGCCCGCCTGCGGCAGCTCGACGCCCGGCAGGCCGAGCGACTCGGCGCGCGGCAGGGTGACCGGGAGGCCGAGGATCGCGCCCGGCGTGGTCGCCTGCACCTCGGAGGCGGGGGCGGCGACCAGCGCCCGGCCCGTCGGCTCGCCCTCCACGACGTCCGGCAGCGGCGCGCTGACCAGCGTCTCCGGGATCCCGGCCGTGATGGGGAGCTGCGGCAGGAGCAGCGGCTGTACCCTGCCCTCCCCATGCCCGGTGAGCCCCATGGGCGCCCCCGGGAGCGGGATCGGGACGCCGGTACGCAGCGTCGGCGTCTCCGTCGGGAGTACGGTTCCGAGACCGTGCAGCGGCACGTCCACCGGTGCGACCGGCACGGCGGCGGACGCCGCCGCGGGCGACGCCATCGCCGCCGATGCGAGGCACGTGACGACAATCCCCACGCCTGCCTGAGACTTCAGGTTCATTGCTGCGTACGCCTTCCCGGGCTGTGAGTAACGGTGCTGCCTCAAAGAACGAGCACGCGCCGAGAGCGGCGTCAGAATTCGCCTGATTGCAGCAACGCCGGGTGGTGCCGCGTCCCGTGCGGAGAACCGGGCATGCCGAAAGGCCGACGGGAAACGAGCGTCATCGTTTTCCGTCGGCCCCGGCAGCGTCACGTACGAGGGAGTACTTTCCCGTCCATCAGGCGGAGTTACTTGCCGCCGCCCAGCGCGGGCAGGCCGCCCAGGAGCGGCGTGGCGGTGTCCTTCGCCCCACCGGCGGTGTCCTGCACTTTGTCGACGGCCTTGCCGTCGGTCACCTTGCCCACCGCGTCGGCGGGAACGGCCTCGGTCAGACCCCGCTTGCCCAGGGCTTCGACTCCTCCGTTGAGGCTGGACGGGGTGAGGGTGGGGTCGATGGCGAAGGCCGGCGAGGCCGCGCCCAGAGCCATCATGGAACCGGCGACGACCGCAGCAACCTTGGTGGGCTTCATGGGAGGGAGTCCTTCCTGGAATGGCGTCTGTTCGCTGCAACTCACGCACATCACAGGCCACTTGGGATCACCTGTGCAGCGCTCTGTCTTCCCTAACGAGCCCTCCGCGCGGGGGAAACTCCGCGAGCCGCGAATTCTCGGCACTGCACTCGAACGATACGAATCGGTCCTATTCTCCGATCAGCGAGATCAATGCGATGAACGAGATCAATGGGATCAGCTTGGTGGGTGGGAAAGGCCGGCGGCCGTGTCGGCTCAGTGAGGGCTGAGGCGGCACGGCCGTCGGGGACTGGGCCCTGGACCTAGAGGCCGGTGGCCGGGAGCGTGGTCGCCGGGAGCGTGGTGGCGCCCGTCGCCTGCGTACCGGTCATCCCGGCGACGTCGCGCATGATCGTGTCGATCAGGGTCTTGGTGGCCGCCTGGACCTGGGACGCCGAGGTGACCGCCTGGCCCTTCATCGCGGCGGCGACCATGTCGTCGATCGCCTTGTCCATGCCGGCGAGTGCCTTGTCCACGGCCGCGTCCGTGGTGTCCGTCGTGTCCATGGAGGTGCCCGCGGGCGCGGGGGAGGAGGTCGTGGGGGCAGAGCTGGCCTCCGCTTCGGCCGCCGCCTTCCTCAGGGCCTCGATGGCGGCCGTGAGGTCCTTCATCTGCTGGTCCATGTCGGTCGCGGGGAGCGTCTGGGTGCCGCTGTTCGTGCCCGATACGGTGCCCAGGACGGAGTCGAGCACGCTGCCGATCGAGCCGAGGATGTCGCCGATGTCCTCCGGCGCCTTGACCTGCTCCTTGGTCTGTTCCTTGGCGGCCTGGTGGGTGGCGTGGGCGAGGGCGGGTCCCGCCGTACCGAACGTGAGCGCGGCACAGAGCGCGGTGACCGCCACACGGCGGGGTGTCAGGAGACGCATGCCTTGTCCTTCCGGTGATGCCCAGTGATGCGTCGAGAACGTGACATCACCGTGAGTCCGCCCATTGCGGCCCGCAAACGCATGCGTGACAACGTATGAATGGGCCCGACGGGTGAATCGGGCCGCCTGACCTGCCACGAAAAGCAGCCCGGACTCGGCCGCCGGGGCGATGGCGGCGCGCCGCCGATGGAGTGGCCCGCCCTTTTCCGCCCGCGTTCACGCCCGCGTTCCCGCACACGTTCCCGTATGCGCTCCCGCACCCGTTCCCGTACACGCAGAAGTGCGCCACCCCCCCGCGGGGATGACGCACTGTCTCGCGCCGGCTGTGCGCGTGGCGTGCCGCGTCAGTCGTTGACGCAGACGTTGCCGAAAGTGGGGTTCAGCGCACCGATGATGTCGATGGTGTTGCCGCACAGGTTGATCGGGATGTGGATCGGCACCTGGATGATGTTGCCGGAGATGACACCGGGGGACTTCACGGCCGCTGCATCCGCGTCGGCGTCGGCGTGCGCGACGCCGGTGGCACCGGCGACGGACGCGGCTACGGCGGAGGTCAGGACGGCTGCCTTCGCGATACGGGACATGGAGGAGCTCCTAGGTTGGTGAGGCACTGCGGCCGACGTGGCCGGCTACACCAACAACGCCCCAGTATTTCGCCGGTTGCGCGACCGAATGGGTGACACCACCGCCGGGGGCTCGCGCGCGACACGCCGCACCATGAACGCGGCGTGAAAATACGGAAGTTGCTCCGGCGGTGTTTCATATGCTTCTGGTCGTGATTGTTGAGTTATAACGTTCCTCTCGCCGGACCTCATCCGTCAAAGCGGAGAAGCGGAGAACCAACAGGGGGAATTCAGAGGCCTGACATTCGCCCGCGCGCCGGAAAGCGCCGACCCCTCACTGCCACCAGCTTCGTAGAAAGGGTCACGCGTGCGTCCCCCACTTACCGCATTGCATGTTGTCCAGCCGGGTGACGGCGGGGTGGCCCGCGTGGTCACCGACGTGGCCGGTGCGCAGGTGGACCTGGGAATGCGGGTGGCCGTCGCCTGCCCGCCCGGTACACCGCTGGCAACGGCGGCGCGGGCGCTGGGCGCCGATGTGCACCCGTGGCGGGCGGGGCGCGAACCGGGGCCGGGGCTGGTGGCGGAGAGCCGCCGGATCGCCGAGCTCGTCGACCTGCTGCGCCCCGACCTGGTGCACGCGCACAGCGCGAAGGCCGGACTGGCCGCCCGGATCGCCGTACGCGGCCGGGTCCCCACCGTGTACCAGCCGCACGCCTGGTCGTTCGAGGCGGTCGACGGGGTGACCGGCGCGCTCGCCAGGCGGTGGGAGCGCTGGGCCGCCCGCTGGACCGACCGGGTCGTCTGCGTCAGCGAGGCGGAACGGCGGCGTGGCGAGCGGGCGGGCGTACGGGCGGCCTGGTCGGTGATCCACAACGGCGTGGACGCCCAGCGGTTCGCCACGGGTCCGGACCGGGCGGCCGCCCGCGCCGCGCTCGCGCTGCCCGCCTCGGCGCCGCTCGTGGTGTGCGTGGGGCGGCTGTGCCGCCAGAAGGGCCAGGACACGCTCCTGGAGGCGTGGCCCGCCGTCCTCGACCGCGTACCGCACGCCCGGCTCGTCCTCGTCGGGGACGGCCCGGACGCCGAAGCGCTCCACGCCGCCGCCGGACGGACCACCGCCGGGCACTCGGTGACCTTCGCCGGCGCCGTCGCCGATCCCGCGCCCTGGTACCGGGCCGCCGACCTCGTCGTCCAGCCGTCCCGCTGGGAAGGGATGGCCCTCGCGCCCCTGGAGGCCATGGCGGGCGGCCGCCCCGTCGTCCTCACCGACGTGGACGGCGCCCGCGAGAGCCTGCCGCCGGGCCACGAGACGCACTGCCTGGTCCGCCCCGGCGACCCGGCGGCCCTCGGCGCCGCCCTCGCCGGACTGCTGCGGCGGCCCGTCCTGCGGGAGGCCCTGGGCCGCCGGGCCCAGCAGCACGTGCTGCGGCGATTCGACGTGCGGCGTGCGGGCGCGGCCATCGCGGACGTGTACCGCGAGGTGACCGCACCGCGCCACGAGCTCAGGGAGCCGATCTCCCAGTGACCACGGAAAGCACCAGCCCGGCCACCACCGTCGTCCCGCCCCGCGGGCGGGCGGACCGGCTGGCCCTGCCGCCGCGCCGACCGGTGCCCGCGCCGCCCTTCGTCTCCTCCCTCGTCGCCGCCGACTGCGCCGCCGTCCTGCTCGCCGCGCTGCTGCTCGACCACGAGCAGCGCAGCGCCGCCCTGCTGATGCAGCTCACCGCGTGCCTGGCCGCGCTCAACGCGTACGCCGGCCTCTACCGGCCCGGTGCCGTCCTCTCCGTACTCGACGAACTGCCCACCCTCGCCGGGCGTGCGGCCATCGCGTGGTGCGCGGCCGCCGCGCTGCTCGCCGCGCAGTCCCCGCAGCGCGCCATCGGCCCGGCGGCGCTGGCCGCCGCGTACGCCGTCCACCTGGTCTTCGTGTGCGGGTGCCGTGCCGTCCTGCACCACCGGCGCCGCGCCGGCGCCCGCGCGCACCCGCGCTCCGCGCTCGTCGTCGGCTCGGCGCCCGACGCGCAGCGGCTGGCCGCCACGCTCGCCAGGCACCCCGAGTACGGCATCCGGCCGGTCGGCATCGTCGACACGCACCGGCCGCAGGCACCCGCCGAATCGTCACTGCCGGTGCTGACCAGCCCCGAGGAGATCCACCGGGCGGTCATCCAGAACAGCGTGCGCGACGCGGTGTTCGCCGGCGCCGAGCAGACCGAGCTCGTCGCGCTGCTGCGCCACTACGGCTGTGTCGGCTGGCTCGTCGGCGACACCGGTGGCGGTACGCCGATGAGCCAGCACCTGTGGGGCCACGCGTGCCGGCGCCTGGACCCGCCGCCCGCCCACCGGGGCCGACTGCCGAAACGGATCCTCGACGTCACGGTCGCCGGGCTCATGCTCGCGGTCCTCTCCCCGCTCCTGCTGCTGTGCGCGGCCGCGATCCGGCTGTCGGACGGTCCCGGTGTGGTCTTCCGCCAGGAGCGCGTCGGCCAGGACGGCCGACTGTTCACGCTGCTGAAGTTCCGTACGCTGCGGCCCGCCGACGACGAGGAGGCCGCCACCCGGTGGAGCGTCGCCCACGACGAGCGGATGAGCGTTGTCGGAACGTTCCTGCGCCGGACCTCGCTCGACGAGCTGCCGCAGCTCTGGAACGTGCTGCGCGGCGACATGAGCCTGGTCGGGCCGCGCCCGGAACGCCCCTACTTCGTCGCCAAGTTCAGCCGCGCCCACCCCGGTTACGCGGCCCGGCACCGGATGCCGGTCGGGCTGACCGGGCTCGCGCAGGTGCACGGGCTGCGCGGCGACACCTCCATCGAGGACCGGTGCCGCTTCGACAACCACTACATCGACCACTGGTCGCTCTGGCAGGACGTGTGCATCCTGCTGCGTACGGCGGCCTCGCTGATCCGCCCGGCGGGAAGCTGATGCCGGTACGCAGGTGGGCGCCCTTGGTGCCGTTGCTCGCGGTCGTCGCGCTGCTCGCCGTCCCGCCGCCGCACGGCTCGTCGGGCACCGGAACGGTCGCGGACGCCGCGTCCGCCGTGCTGGTCGCCTTCTGCGCCGTACGCCTGGTACGGGACCGGGCGCGGCCGCTGTCGCGGACGGCGGCCGTCGTGCTGGGTCTGCCCGTGCTGGGCGTCTGTACCGCGGCGGTCACGTCCCACGACCCGGCGGCCAGCCTCCCGGGCGTCGCCCGCTACCTCCAGGTCTTCGTCCTCGTACCGGCGGCCGTGGTGCTGCTGGTACGCGACCGGCGGGACTTCGCCGTGGTCACCTGGGCGATGATCGGCCTCGCGCTCGCGCAGGGGGCGGTGGGCGTCACGCAGTACGTGACCGGCACGGGCGCGTCGTACATGGGGGAGGACGTCCGCGCGGTGGGGACCTTCGGGCCCACCGACGTGATGGGCATGGCGACGGTCGTCGCGTACGGGATCGTCGCGGCGGCCGGGATCGCGCTCGGTTCACCGGGGGAGGCTGGGCGGCGGGCCGGGGCGTGGGCCCTGGTCTGCGGCGGGCTGCTGCTCGTGCCCCTGGTGGTGTCGTTCAGCCGGGGCGCCTGGATCGCGACGGTGGCGGCGTGCGGGCTGCTGTCGGCGCTGTGCGGCGTGCGGCGCGCCGTGCGGGTGGGGCTGGCGGCGGGCGCGCTGGGCGTGGTGCTGGTGGCCGGGCTGGGCGTCGGTTCGCAGATGGTCCAGGAGCGGGTCGCCAGCATCTCGCAGGTCACGGCGACCCCCGACCGGTCGGTCACCGACCGGTACACCATGTGGGCGGCGGCGGCCGGGATGTGGCGCGCCGAGCCGCTCACGGGCGTCGGGCTCAAGGGCTTCCCCCACTACCGGGACAGCCACGCCTCGCTGGCCCTGTCGTCCGGCAGCGACACGGCGGGCGCGGGCCGGGGCTTCCAGCGGCAGCCCCTGCTGTCGCCGCACAACATGTACCTGCTGGTGCTGGGCGAGCAGGGACTGCTGGGCCTGCTGACGATCGCGGGGAGCTGGCTCGCACTGCTGGCGTGCGGAGTGCGGCGCCTGGCGGACGCCCGCCGAACCGGGGCGGTGCCGGCCTGCGGGCTGGTCGCGGTGGGCCTGCTGGTCTGGCAGCTCGTCGACTTCGCGTACGCGGACATCGGCGGCCCGGCGACGGTCCTCACGGCGCTGGTGCTGGGGCTTGCCGCCTGGTGGGCGTTCGCGCCGGAGGCGGTGGGTGCGAGTGGGGCGGTGAGCCCGCCAGGGGCGGTGGGCGGTGGCGGGTCCCTCGCCCTGGGTCCGGTGCTTACGCCGGTGGGTACGGGCGGGGCCCCTCCGGGCTCGACTCTCACCCGGAGGGGGGTCCCCCAGCGGGGACGACCCTCCACGGCCCCCTACGCCGGCGGTGATGGCGGTGCCGGGGCGTGGGCGCCAGAGGTGGGGGCCCCGAATGGCTGACGTTCCGCAGCCCGGTGCGGTGACGGCGCGGCCCGTGCCGGAGGGCGACGCCGGGCGGTCCGCCCCGCCGCCCAAGCGGCCGGCATGGGCGCCGTCCGGTCGGTTCCTCGCGCGGGCGGCCGCGCTCACCGCGGCCCTGACGGCGGTGGGTGCCCTTCTCGGGCTGGTCCGGGATCAACTGCTCGCCCACACGTTCGGCGCGGGTACCGGCACGGACGCGTTCCTCGTCGCCTGGACCGTCCCGGAATTCGCGGCCACGCTGCTGATCGAGGACGGCATGGCCCTCGTCCTCGTACCCGCCTTCGCCGCCGCCCTCGCCCGCCGGGCGGGCACCACCGGCGACCCCGTCCGCGCGCTCGTCAGGGCGACCCTGCCCAGGACGGCCCTCGGCATGGGCGCGGCCGCCGGGGTGCTCGTACTCGCCGCGCCCTGGCTCGTCGGACTGCTCGCGCCCGGGCTGCCTGAGCGGCAACTGGCCGTGGACTGCACCCGGTTGACGGCCACCTGTGTGTTCTCCTTCGCCCTCGCCGGGTATTGCAGCGCGGCGCTCCGCGCCCACGGCCGGTTCCTCGCGCCCGCCGCGATCTACGTCGCGTACAACACCGGCATCATCGCGGCGGTCGTCCTCCTGGACCCCGGCGCGTGGGGCGTGCGCGCGGCGGCGGCCGGGGCCGCGGCGGGCGGCGTGCTGATGGTGCTGATCCAGGCGCCGGTCCTGTGGCGGCAACTGCGTACGCCCGGTACGGCGCGGGCCCAGGACGGGACGGCGCCCCGCCTCCTGCTGGCCGCGCTCGCGCCGGTGATCGTGTTCGCGGTGTGCCGCCAGTCGCAGGTCCTGGTCGAGCGCTTCCTCGCCGCGCCGCTGCCCGCCGGGGCGATCTCGCACCTCAACTACGCGCAGAAGGTCGCCCAACTGCCGATGGTGCTCTCGCTGATGCTGTGCACGGTCAGCTTCCCGGTTGTCGCGCGGGCGCTCGCGGCGGGCGACCCGGACACCGCACGGCGGCGGGCCGAGCGCGACCTGCTGCTGGCGGGGGTGATCGTGCTCGTCGGCGCCGCGACCGTCGTGGCGGCCGCGCCGCAGATCGTCGAACTGCTCTTCCAGCGCGGCGCGTTCGACCGGGCGGACACCTCTGCCACGGCCGCCGTCATGCGGGTGTACGCCCTCGGGCTGCTCGGCCAGACGCTCGTCGGCGCCCTCGTGCGCTGCTACTTCTCCGCCTCCCGGCCCCTGTGGTACCCGGCCGCCGTCATGCTCGGCGGCATCGCCGTGACCGCCGCGGCCGGCCGGGCGTGGGCGGGACCGTGGGGCGCCGCCGGCATCGCCGCCGCCAACGCGCTCGGCATCACCCTCGCCGCCGCCCTCCTCCTGGCCGGCGTACGACGGCAGAGCGTCCCGCTCGACGCCCGGCACCTCGCGCTCGGGCTGGCCCGGCTCGCCGGGGCGGCGGCCGTCGCCACGGCAGCCGGGTGGTGGTGCGCGACGGGACCGCCGCCCCTCGCCGTGCCGCTCGCCCTCGTCACCGTCACCGCCGCGTTCACCGCCGCCGCCTGCGCCCTGCGCGCCCCGGTGGTCCCCTCACTGATCCGTTCCGCCCTGCGAAGGCCCGCTCATGAACCAGCCGAGAATCCCCCTCTGGGTGGCGATGTACCACTCGATCGACGACACCACGGACGATGACCCGTACCACGTGACCGTCTCGCCCGCCCGCCTCGACAAGCAGTTGCGCTGGCTGCGCGACCACGGCCTGCGCGGGGTCGGGGTACGGCAGTTGCTGCTGTACGCGGCCCGCCACGGCGACACGCGCGGCCTGGTCGGGCTCACCTTCGACGACGGGTACGCCGACTTCCTCGACAACGCCGTCCCCCTCCTGCGCCGCCACGAGTGCACGGCCACCGTCTTCGTCCTCCCGGGACGGCTCGGCGGCGACAACTCCTGGGACGCGCTCGGCCCGCGCAAGCCGCTGCTCACCGAGGACGGCGTCCGGCGCTGTGCCGCCGCCGGCATGGAGGTCGCCTCGCACGGTCTGCGGCACGTCTCCCTGTCCGGTGCGCCCGAGCACGTACTGCGGGAGGAGACGGCCGCCAGCCGGGAGGCGCTCCGCACGATCACGGGAACGGCCCCGGACGGGTTCTGCTACCCGTACGGGCACGTCAACGAGCGCGCGGTCCGGGCCGTGCGGGAGGCGGGGTACACGTACGCCGCCGCCATCGACCCGGGCGCCGTCAGCGGCGTGTTCGCCCTGCCCCGGGTGCACATCGGGCAGCGCGACACCGCGTGGCGGCTGCACGCCAAACGGAAGCTGCACGGGGCCCGGCGCGCTCCCGTACCCATGTCATGAAGGTCCTGCACATCATCACCGGCCTCGGCATCGGCGGCGCCGAGCAGCAACTGCGCCTGCTGCTGCCGCACATGGACCGCGTCCGCAGCAGCGTCGTCACGCTCACCAACCCCGGCCCGGTCGCCGAAGCGCTGCGCGCCGACGGGGTGCCGGTGACCCACCTGGGCATGCGCGGCAACCGCGACCTGGCCGCCCTGCCCCGCCTCACCCGGCTCATCCGGCACGGTGGCTTCGACGTCGTCCACACGCACCTGTACCGGGCGTGCGTGTACGGGCGGCTCGCCGCCCGGCTGGCGGGCGTACGCGCGGTCGTCGCGACCGAACACTCTTTGGGCGCCGCCCAGATCGAGGGCCGGCGTCTGAGCAGCGGCGCGCGCGCCCTGTACCTGGCCAGCGAGCGGCTCGGTACGTCGACGGTCGCCGTCTCCGACACGGTGGCGCGGCGCCTGGCCGGGTGGGGCGTGCGCCCGGGGCGCATCCGGGTGGTGCCGAACGGCATCGACGTGGAGCGCTTCGCGTTCGACCCGGCCGCGCGGCGGGCGGTGCGGCAGCGGCTGGGGCTGGCGCCGGACGCGTACGTCGTCGGCGGGGTGGGGCGCCTCGCGGCGGGCAAGCGGTTCGACACGCTGATCCGCGCGGTGGCCTCGGTGCCCGGCGACATCCGGTTGCTGCTGGTGGGGGAGGGCGAGCAGCGGCAGCGGCTGGAGGAGGTCGCCCGGGAGTGCGGCGCGGCGGACCGGGTGGTGTGGGCCGGGGCGGTCGACCGCGGGCTGCCGGAACTGCTGTCCGCCATGGACGTGTTCGTGTCCACGTCCGCCGACGAGGCGTTCGGGCTCGCGATCGTCGAGGCGCTGGCCGCCGGACTGCCCGTGCGGTACGTGGCGTGCCCCGCGCTCGACGACCTGCCGCCCGAGGAGGCGCCCGGGGCGCGCCGGATCGGCGGGACGGCACCCGAGGTGGCCGCCGCGCTGGCGTCGGTCACCCGCGAGCGGCTCCCGGTCCCCGCCGCCGTGCACCGCTACGACATCGCGCACAGCGCCCGGCAGTTGATGTCCCTCTACAGCGAGCTCTACGACGAAGTGAGTTGTCGATGACCACCACCCAGTCCCTTGCCGTACGCCGTGCGATCGGCTGGCTCACCCGCCTCAAGCGCACCCGCCGCCGGTGGCTGGTCCCGGCCGCCGCGCTGCTGGGCGTCCTCGCCGGGGGCGCGTACGGGCTGCTGAAGACCCCCGAGTACGCGGCCACCAGTTACGTCATCGTCGTACCGTCCGCGAAGTCCGACCCCGCCGGGGCGATGGGCCTGGCGCAGGCGTACGGGAGGGTCGCCACCGACATCGCGATCGTCGGCGACGCCCAGGTCGCGGCCGGCGTGCCGGCGGCCACACTGCGTGCGAGCGTCCAGGCCGTGACCTCGCCGGACGCGCCGATGATCGCCATCACGGCGCGGGCGCCGGAGGCCGCGGCCGCGGCGGGGATGGCCGACAGCGTGGCCAGGGCCCTCGTGCAGAAGGGCTCCCACACGGAGGGCAGCACCGGAGTCAAGGTCCTCCAGTTCACCCGGGCGGCCACGCCGACGAGCCCCGTCTCGCCGTCGGCGCCGCTGTCCGCGCTCGTCGGCGGCTGCGCGGGCGGGCTGCTCGGCGGGCTCGCCCTGCTGGTGCGGCCCCGGTACGGGCGGCGCGGGGCGCGGTACGGGTACCGGCCCGTGCCCGGCCCCGGCCCGGCCGCGCAGCCGGCGCCCCAGCCGAACCCGCATCCGGAGGCCCTCGTATGACGTGGGAGGTGACCGTCTGCCGGGACGGGGAGGCGTTCGGCGGGCTCGCGGCCGAGTGGGCGCGCCTGTACCGGCGGTGCGCCACGGCCACCCCGTTCCAGTCGCACTCCTGGCTGCACTCCTGGTGGGTGTCGTACGGCACCCCCGGCCGCCTGCGTGTCGTCCTGGTACGCCGCGACGGGGCGCTCGTCGCGGCGGCGCCCCTCCGGCTGGTGCGCCGGCCGCTGCCGGTGCTGACCCACCTGGGCGGGGCCATCACGGACTTCTCGGACGTGCTCGTCGACGACGCCCACGCCGACGAGGCGGTACCGGTACTGGCCCGGGCGCTCGGCCGCCTGGCCCGTACCGCCGTGATCGACCTCCGGGAGGTACGGGCCGGGGCCGCCGCGCAGCGGGTCCACGCCTGCTGGCGCGGCCCGCGCCGCCGCCTGCCCGACTCGGTGTGCATGGAGCTGCCCGCCGCGCCCATCGACGAGCTGGTCGGCCGCCTCCCGGCGTCCCGCGCCCAGCGGGCGCGTTCGAAGCTGCGCAAGCTCGACAGGCTGGGCATCGAGGAGCACGTCGTACCCGCCGCCGAGGTGCCGCACGCCCTGGAACGGCTGCTGGCCCTGCACCACCGGCAGTGGGCGGACCGCGGGGTGACACCGGAGCACCTCCGGCCCCGGTTCGCGGAGCACCTCCAGCGGGCGGTGCGCTCGATGGTGGAGTCGGGGGACGCCATGGTGACGGAGTTCCGCATGGCCGGTGACCTGGTCGCCGCGGACCTCACGCTGATGTCGCCGCTGCTGTCCGGCGGCTACCTGTACGGGGCCGATCCCGTGCTGCGCGCGCACAAGGTGGACGTGGCGACGCTGCTGCTGCGCAACGGCGCCCGGGAGAGCAGCGCGAGCGGCCGCACCACGCTGAGCCTGCTGCGCGGCCGGGAGCCGTACAAGAGCCACTGGCGCCCCGAACCGGTCGTCAACGAGCGGCTGCTGCTCGCCCGGCGACGGACCGCGCCGCTCCTGCTGCTCCTCGCCGGGTACGCGGCCGGCCGCCGGTGGGCGGCGGACCGGCTGCGTACCCGGACGTGGGTGCGGCGGCTCAGGAGCTGACGTAACGGCGCCACTCGAACTTCACGCACAGTTGGCGGCCGAGCCACCGCTCGACCC
The DNA here is from genome assembly GCF_040674455.1 of Streptomyces sp. NPDC049837. Classification (NCBI taxonomy): domain Bacteria; kingdom Bacillati; phylum Actinomycetota; class Actinomycetes; order Kitasatosporales; family Streptomycetaceae; genus Streptomyces; species Streptomyces sp. NPDC049837. The sequence goes on from NZ_JBFAMP010000004.1 coordinate 637,771, forward strand.
AGTCGCCGAGGTCCAGCGGAGTACAGGCGGCCTGCTCGGGCTGTTCGGGCTGCTCCGGGCGTCCGGGCTGCTCCGGGCGTCCGGGCTGCTCGGGCTGCTCGGGCTGCTCCGGGCGTCCGGGCTCTTCGGGCTGCTCCGGCTGTTCCGGCTCTTGGGGCTCCTCCGGCTGTTCGGGCTGCGGTTCCGTGGGGTTGCCCTTGCCGGAGAGCATCGTGCGGAACACCTCGGCCGACTCCGGATTCTCGTCGCACTGCCAGACACCGTGCGGGCAGTAGTCGGTGATGGTGTGGTACAGCGGCTTGTGCCGGTCGATCCACTCCAGCATGCGCCGCATGTACTCGGGGTTGTCGCCGTTGCGGAACAGCCCCCATTCCGGGTACGAGATCGGTTTGCCGTGCTCGGCGGCGAACTCCACGTGCTGCCGCAGCCCGTAGGGCTGGTTCACCTGCTCGTCGAAACTCTCGCCCGACGGCTGGTCGTAGGAGTCCATCCCGATGATGTCGACGACGTCGTCACCGGGGTAGCACGCGGTCCACGGGATGGCGTCCCGCCCGCGATTGGGCGCGAAGTCGAACCGGAAGCGCTGGCCCGGCACCGCGCGCATGGCCGTGACGATGCGCTTCCAGTACGCCTTCCACGCCTCCGGGTCGGGGCCGCAGCGGTGCGAGTACGTGATGCCGTTCATCTCCCAGCCGAGGACGATGACGGTGTCCGGCACGCCGAGCCGGACGAGGCGTTCGCCGAGGGCACGGAAGTGCCGGTCGAACCGCCCGTCCGCGCCCAGCCGCAGCAACTGCCGTACGACGGGGTCCGGCAGGTGGCTCTCGTTGCGCTCCAGCATGGGCACGTTGAGCACGAACAGCCGGTCCTCGCGCTCCTGCCGCCACCGCGCCCAGTGCTCCAGGAACCCGGGCCGGCCCTCGATGTTGGTCCACACGTCGCCGGGCAGGTACGTGTGCCCGACCCGCAGGTCGGTACCGCCGAGCCACTTGCGCAGCCCCGCCATGCGGTGAATGCCCCGCGGCCCGTAATCCAGGTACGCCCCCATGGCCGTGCCGCTCCCTGTGCCCGCGTCCCGCCCCGGCACCGGCTCGCTGCCCGGAACCGGCTCGTTCCCCGGACCGGCGGGTTCCGCACGCTCCAGTCCCGCCCCCGTCCCGGGCCCGCTGCCGGTATCGGCCTCCACCCCGCTCGTCGCCCCCGCCTCCGCCGCAGCCCCCGTAGCCGCCGTTGCCGCCCCGGCGTCCCGGTCCCCTTCCGGGCCCGGACCCTGCCCCGTTCCCGTCGCCGCCAGGACTTCGGGGGACGGGCCCCGTGGAGCCGCCGGTTCGGAGGCGTGGCCGGCCGGGGCCGACAGGACCGAACCGGCAGTCAGCAGGCTCAGCAGCCCGGCGGTGAGCACCCCCCGCCGCGTGCCTCTCGTCTTCGCTCTCCGGTGACCCATGCTCCGCTCCTTCGCCAGGCGCCAGGATTCGCCAGTCGCTCAGTCACTCGGAGCAAAAGTATTCTTAATGGGCCGACCGGGATCGCGGTCCCGTCGCTCAGTAGGCCGTTGGTGGATTTCATCGCCCGCTTGGGGCAGCCGGGCACAGAAAAGCCGGTCCCGGAGCGCTCCGGGACCGGCTGTTACGCGGCCGAGGCCTGATGTCGCGTCACTTGTTGACGCAGACGTTCCCGAAGGCCGGGTTCAGCAGCGCGATGATGTTGATGGTGTTGCCGCACACGTTGATCGGCACGTGAATCGGGACCTGGACGACGTTGCCGGAGATGACGCCCGGCGAGCCCACGGCGGCACCGTGGGCGTCGGCGTCGGCGACAGCAGGCGCGGCCGCACCCAGCGCCATGACAACACCGGCGACGGCTACCGCAGCCTTCTTGCACTTCATAGTTCGGCTTCCTTTCCACAGGAGGAAGTCTTGCCACGGATTTCGTGACGAACGGGCCCCGATGTGGCCCGGCTTCCACTGCGAAAATCACAACGAATGCGAAAGCGGAAAGACACCACTGTGGCAGCTTTCCGCACCGATTCACTCGAACCGCCGAGCTACGGCCGGAGGCAGATGGCTCAACGACTGGGCCACACGGGGCGCGCCACCAGAACGTCCCATTCGCGGTCCGGCAGGCCCGGGACCGTCCGGCCCAGCGCTCTCCATTCGCGCGTCAACGACGAATAGACGGGGACCGTCTCGGCCTCCGTCGCTTGCCTGCTCTGTGGGATGAGGGGCACACGCTGCCATTTACCGGCGCGAGGAGCCATGCCGAACCTTTCCGTTCACAGCAGCCTTGGCGAGGCTCTCGCATCATGTCACAGCCCGTGCTCGTACCCTCACGCTTCACGAAACCGCTCACGGTCGATGGGGCAGGGCCGCGAAGCGCAGGCCGAAGTGGTCGAGGGTGCGCGGCAGTGGCCGGTCGGGCCGCAGCCTGCCGGGCCGCTCCGGCAGGTACGTGTGCCGTTCGAGCAGGGCCGCCAGCATGGTGGAGGTGACCAGGAGCACCAGGTCCTCGCCCGGACACTCGCCGGGGCCCGCGCTGAACGGCATCAGCGCCTCCGTGTCCTGGGCCGTGCCGTCCAGCCAGATCTCCGGCGTGAACCGGTCGGAGTACGGCAGCGACTCGTCCCGGTGGAACAGAGGCGTATAGATGAGGAACTCGGTGCCGGCCGGCAGCGCGTCCTCGCCCCAGTCGGTCTCGCGCACCGACTCGCGCAGCACGAAGGGCGTGGTCGGCCACAGGCGCAGCGACTCCAGCACACAGGCGCGGGTGTACGGCAGGAGGCGGGGCTCGGTCAGGTCGGTGACGGCCAGTTCGTTGCGTACCTGCGTCTCCTGCGCGTTGTGCGTGGACAGCAGGGCCAGCGCCCGGAAGGTGGCGATGCCCGCCGCGTCGAAGGCGAACAGCCAGTGGGGCACCTGCCCGGCCGGGTCGGTACCGGGCGCGGCGGTGGTGGCGGTCAGGGCGGCGGCGAGGCTGCCGGGCTCGGCGCGGTCGAGGTGGGCGCGGAGGCGGCGTTCGAAGCGGGCGCGCAGGGCGGTGCGGCGCGGGGCGGCGACGGACCAGTTGGCGGTGGAGCGCAGCCGGCCGAGCATCGCGGTCAGGCCGGTGTCGTCGCGCCCGGTGTCGCCCAGGACGAGGCGGCGTGCGGTGCGGTCCCAGGCGGTGCTGAAGTCCGCCCAGCCGATCTCTCCGTCGCCGGCGGTCGTCGCGCCCAGGAGCTTGCCCGTCTCTTCCCGGACCGTGCGCACCATCCGGGGCGCCAGGCTGTGCATCTGGTGGCCGTACTCCAGCACGGCCTCGTTGAACGCGCGCCGCGCGTCACGCTCCGTACCGCGCGAGATCAGCACGCCGTGCGGCTGGAACTGCTCCAGGGAGGCGCGCTTCTCGCGGGTGGCGGGGGAGTACGGGTCCGGCGTGCCGTTCAGGACGCGGGTGGCGTCGCCGGCCTGGAGGACGACGGCGAAGTGGCGCCCGGCCACGTCGAGCCGGAGCGGGCCGGGACCGTAGGCGCCACGCAGCTCGGTGAGCAGCCCGGTGGCGCGCCGGTCGAGGGCGTACCGCTCGGCGAGGGCCATCCCGGCGCGCCGGCGGGCGATGGCGCCGGCCGCGAGGGTCGGTGCGATCACCTGCGCCGCCAGTCGCGCGGTGTCGCGCCCGGACGCCCGGGCGGGGGTGTGCGTGGCCGTGTCCGTACTGCTCATGGCCCCCGGGTGCCCAGGGGCCGAGCGCGCAAAACGGTGCGTGGAGGGGGCGGGGCCGGGGCGCCCGGGCAGCGGTCGGCCCGGGCGGTCCGTTCGCGGCCCGCCCGGGGGCCGCCCGGCGGTGTGGCCCGCCGGGGGGTGCGGGTCAGCCGCCCGTGGTGGGCCCGCCGCTGCCGAAGCCGCCGCTGGGGGCACCGCCCCACTTGGCGTCCTTCTCGGTGCGCGGCGAGGCGTCCGGGTCGGTGTTCTGGTGCCTCAGCTCGTACGGCATCACCCGGTCCTCGCGCTCGTCGAGCTCGGCGGGCCGGCGGTGGCCCTCGGCCTCACCCGGCAGCCCGGCGTCCGGCGGCCGGTGCGGCTGCTCGTCGGGCGTGGGGGGCGCGGGCTCCCGGTTCCGGATGCGCCGTCCCAGCCAGAACGCGCCGATCAGGAAGCCGACGAGGAGGATGCCCGCGACCAGCGGACCAATACCGACGACATGGTCCTTAGCGGCGAATTCCGTGGTGAACGTCATGAGAGAGTCCATATGGGGCGTGTACCCCGGACATGCCCCGACCAGACATGTCCAGGGGAGTGGACAACCCCATCATCATTTAAGCGATCCATCCGCTTTTAGGTGATTGATCTCTTCGGGTGACCTGGCGCAACTTAAACGGTGCCGTGCTGTTGATCAGGGCGACCCCGAGCACCGGGTCTCTCGACGAGAAGGATGGACCATGATCAAGAAGGTTCTGGCCACCGCCGGCGTCGCCGCGGCCGTCCTTGGCGCCTCCGCGCCGATGGCCGCCGCCGTGGGCGACCGCGGAATCGACACGCAGAACGGCAACTTCGCCACCCAGTCGTACGGCAACACGCACACCGGTGGCTACATGAGCCCGCAGATCGGGCTGATCCAGGGCTCCCTCAACAAGCCCTGCATCGGTCTGCCGATCCAGGCCGACGTTCAGAACATCCTGGCCCTGGTCAACGTCGGTGTTCAGGACATCCTCAACGACACGCAGAACCAGCAGTGCGCCGAGAACTCCACGGCGGTCAAGGGCGACAGCGCCCTGTCGCACCTCCTGGAGGACGTCCTCTCCGAGAACGTCTCGGCCGCCGTCCGGGACTGACGCGAGGCCACCGTCCCGCACGGCCGCAGGGCCGTGCGGGCGGTACCGCGTGGCGTCCGCCGCCACGCGCCCGGGACCATCCCCGGCTACACCCCCCACGCGCCCGACGCCGGGCGCGGCACGACCCGAGCACCCGGGTCTCTCGACGAATGGGATGAACCATGATCAAGAAGGTTCTGGCTACCGCCGGCGTCGCTGCGGCCGTGCTCGGCGCGTCCGCGCCGATGGCCGCCGCCGTGGGCGACCGCGGAATCGACACGCAGAACGGCAACTTCTCCCGGCAGATCTACGGCAACACCGTGACGGGCGGCCACCAGAGCCCGCAGGTGGGCCTTGTCCAGGGCACGCTGAACAAGCCTTGCATCGGTCTGCCGATCTACGCCGATGTCCAGAACATCATCGCGCTGGTCAACGTCGGCGTTCAGGACATCCTGAACGACCAGCAGGACCAGCAGTGCGTGGAGAACTCCACGGCGGTCAAGGGTGACAGCGCCCTGTCGCACATCCTGGAGGACGTCATCTCCGAGAACGCGTCCGCCGCGATCCGGGACTGACGCGGGACACGACGCGCGCGCAGCCACCGCATGGGCGGGCCCCACATCCGGCACCACGGATGTGGGGCCCGCCCTCGTGTGCGGGGCGGGCCCGCGCGCGGGACGGAGGGCGGCGGGGAAGTCGTGTGAAACATTTGCCGGGGGCTGCCGCGTCAAGGGGGTGGAGCACGACGGCAGCGGGGTGAAGGGGAGGGCATGAGAAGGTCCCGAGCGGACGAGTTCATGGAGTTCGCGACGGGCCGCACCGGGCATCTTTTCCGCTCCGCCTGCCTGCTGACCAGTGGCGACACCCACCTCGCCGAGGACCTGGTGCAGGAGACGCTGGGACGGATGTACGCGCTGTGGGGCCGGATGGCGCGCGTCGACAGCCCGGCGGCCTACGCCCAGACCGTCCTCGTCCGCACCTATCTCACCCAGCGGCGACGGCGCTCCTCGGGCGAGCGGCCGCTGGCCGAGCTTCCCGAGACCGCCACCGGCCGGGGCGACGACCCGGACCTGCGGCTGGCGCTCCTCGACGCCCTGGCGCGGCTGGCCCCGAAGGACCGGGCGGTCGTGGTGCTGCGGTACTGGGAGGACCGCAGCGTGGAGGAGACCGCCGCGGCCATGAACGTCAGCGCCGCCGCCGTACGCACCCGCTCCACCAGGGCGCTGGCACGGCTCCGCGAACAGCTCGGCGGCACCCTCGCCGAGCTCGTCACCGCGCACTGAACGGCCTGCTGCCCCTCACCCCTGCGACCCGAACGTCATACGACCCACGAACGGTGGTTCCCCCATGCCCTTTGAGGACGACGTCTCCGAGGCGATGCGCCGCGCCGGCGAAACCTTCACCACGGACCACCGCGCGATCGTGGAAGGCGGACTGCGGCGGGGCCGTGCCCGGGTGATGCGGCGCCGCGTGGGCGCGGCCGCGGGCGCCGTGATGGCGCTGACCGGTTCGGCGGTGTACGGGGGGTGGCTGCTCGGCACGTCCTCCGCCCGGGAAGTGGCCAACGACACCGGTCCGTCCCCGAGCGTGACCCGGCCGGAGACGCGGGACCCGAAGTGGGAGGACCCCGACTGGCACATCCGGGTCTCCGCCGACCAGATGGTGCAGATCCTGCAGCGGGCGCTGCCCCAGGGCAAGATGACCCAGCAGCGTGCCGACAGCAACCTCGGCAACCCGTTCCAGGCGGCGAACGCCTCGCTCGTGTACGACGACGGATTCGGCGAGGCCATGGTCGAGGTGTCGTTCAAGCGGGCCGACCCCGAGGACCCGGCCACGCGCAAACTGGTCACCTGTCCGAAGAACCTCACCCCGCCCCTCACGAAGTGCGACGACAGGCCGTGGCCCGGGGGCTCGGCCACCTTCCTGAGCGAGGACAAGGGCCTGACGAAGTCCAGGACGGTGGGCCTGTCCGACGAGGGCTACCTCATTGAGCTGACCGCCTACAACGGTGTGCCCAAGGACGGCCGGGTCACGCGGGCGCAGCCTCCGTTCACCGAGATGCAGACGAACAACCTCATGGTCCTCATGAGGATGTCGATGACGAAGTACGGCATCCCGAACCCGGATGTGTTCACCCGCAACCTGCGCGTCGAAGGAAGCGATGCCGTGGCGGAACGGCTGCGGCGCCTGTCGCCGAAGGGGCTGTCGCCGCGCGGCGGCGGCGGCGAGGGGGCCACCGGCTACATGACCGCGTACGACGTCAGGAACAAGACCCTGAGCTACCTCCAGGCCACCCTGACCCCGAAGGGCGCCCGGGGTGACGGGGAGCCGCGGTGGAGCGAGACGCTCCCGGACGGCACGAAGATCGCCACGTCGGAGCGGCCCGCGAAGGGCAAGGGCGTCACGGAATGGCGGGTCGACGCGCTACGGCCGAACGGCCTGCGCGTCACCATCACCTCGTACAACGCGGAGTACCCGCACAAGGACGCCAACCGGACGACACCGCCCGCCACCCTGGAGCAGCTCAAGGCGGTGGCCGTCCACGACTCCTGGCTGACGCTCAAGTAGGCGGGGCGGCAAGGTCACTTGGCGTCGGAGTAGCGCTCGACCGTCGCCGTCGTGAAGGGGAACCGCACCGGGGTGTCCCCGAAGGCGATCCGCCCGGCCGTGTCGCCGGCCGTGCGGATCGCTTCGGCGACCGCCGGGGCCTCCTCGGCGGGGCAGTGCACGATCACCTCGTCGTGCTGGAAGAACACCAGCTCCGCCCGCATCCCGGCCAGCGCCCGCCGCAGCGCGGCCAGCATCAGCAGCGCCCAGTCGGCGGCGCTGCCCTGTACGACGAAGTTCCGGGTGAACCGGCCCCGCGCGCGGGCGTTCACCGAGGCGTACCCCGGGGTGAACTCGCCGTCCGACAGCGGCTCTTCCGCGCCCTCCTGGGGGATGCCCGCCTCGTCCGCCTCCGCCGCGCCCGCCGCGCGCGGGCTGGTGCGGCCCAGCCAGGTGCGCACCAGGCGGCCCTCCTCGCCCGCCTTGGCCGCGTCGTCCACATACGCCACCGCCCGGGGGAACCGGCGCCGCAGGGCCGCCAGGTTCTTCAGGCCGTCCCCGCTGGTCTGCCCGTAGACGGCGCCGAGCAGCGCGAGCTTCGCGTGCTCCCGGTCGCCGGAGAACGCCCGGTCGGACAGGCGCGTGTACAGGTCGTCCTCGTGGCCCGCGACCTCCATCAGGCCCGGGTCCCTGGAGATCGCCGCCAGCACCCGGGGCTCCATCTGGTCCGCGTCCGCGACGACGAGCCGCCAGCCGTCGTCGGCGACGACCGCCCGCCGGATGACCTTCGGGATCTGGAGGGCGCCGCCGCCATTGGTGGTCCAGCGTCCGCTGACCGTGCCGCCCGGCAGGTACTCCGGCCGGAAGCGCCCGTCCCGCACCCAGTCCTGGAGCCAGCTCCAGCCGTGCGCCGTCCAGATCCGGTACAGCTTCTTGTACGCGATGAGCGGCTCGACGGCCGGGTGGTCGATCTCCGCGAGCTCCCAGCGGCGCGTCGAGCGCACCACGATCCCCGCCTGCGCGAACGCCTTCACCACGTCCGCCGGCAGGTCGGGGCGGACCCGGCGCCCGAACGCCGCCGACACCTCGTCCGCCAGCTCCGCCAGCCGCCGCGGCGCGCCCCCGCCCGCGTACCGCTCGCCCAGCAGCTCGTGCAGCACCGCCCGGTGGACGTCCGCGCGCCACGGCAGTCCGGCCCGGGTCATCTCGGCGGCCACCAGCATCCCCGCCGACTCGGCCGCGGTCAGCAGCCGCATGCGGCCGGGGTGCTCGGTGGCCGCGTGTCTTCGGTGCTGGTCCGCGTACACCTCCAGCAGGCCCTCGAAGGGCACGTCCTGGCCGGTCGGCGGCTCGAACAGCGGTGACTGCGCGCCCGGCTCGGCCGCCCTGAGCGGCGGATCGGACGGCACCGGACGGTCGTGCAGCCGCGCCCAGGCCGCCGCGGCCGAGCGGGGCTCGCCGAGGCGCCCCTCGTGCCCGAGCAGCAACTGCTCGGCGACCTCCATGTCGTAGCACCGCTCGACCCGGACCCCGGCCGCCAGGAGCCGGGGATGGACCGCTCCGGTGGACCGCCACACCCACCGGCCGACGCCCGGCCGCGACCGTACCGCCTCGACGAGGTCCGGCTCGGTCAGCACCGGGCCGGCGGGCAGCCCGTCCGGACCGAGGGGGACCAGCCGCGCCCCGCCACCCTCGGTGCCGTCCACCACCCAGCGTTCGCTCACGGGTGCGAGTCTGGCACCCGGCACTGACAATCGGCGCACGGCACGGCACGGCGCGCTCACCGGGCCGTGCGGACGGCGGCCGGCAGCGCCGAGGCGACCGCCACCAGGGCGCAGCCTCCCAGGACGGCGCCCACCGTGCCCCACGGGACCGTGATCGTCACCGGGGCGGACAGGGACGCCAGGGCGGCGGCGAGCCCGGCGAGGCTGACCGCCGCCACGGCCGCGCCGAGGACCGCGCCGACCGCGACCGCGAGCAGCGTCTCGCCCGCCACGACCGCCAGGGCCTGGGGGCGCGTCGCGCCGGCCAGCCGGAGCGAGCGCAGCTCCCCGCCGCGTACCGACGTGGCCATCACCAGCGTGTTGGCGAGGGCTATCGCGGTGTAGAGGAGGGCGATGCCCAGCACGACGAGAAGACCGAGCCGGGTCTGCGGGCCGGTTCGGGGCGCCGCCCAGGCGTCGGCGGTGCTCACCGTGCCGCCCGTGGCGCGGAGCGCGGCGGGGCCGGTGCCGGGCGGGAGCCGTGCGTCGATGCGGTCGACGGTCGCCGCGCGGGCGTTGGCGGCCGTGACGTAGGGGCCGTTGTCGCCCGTGCCGGTCGCGAGGACCGCCGCGACGCGCAGCGACGCCTGCCGGCCGTCGCCCAGCCAGACCTGGATGCGGTCGCCGACCGTCCGTTCGCCGGACTCGCTGTTCGCGATCTCCTGGCTGATGACGATCGAACCGTCGTCGAGGTCTTTCACCTCGCCCGCGACGACGGGCAGGCGGGCGAGGTCCGCGAAGGCGGCCGGGTCGGTGACCGCCCGGGCCTCGTACCGGACGACGGCCGTCTCCCCGTCCCGGACGAAGACGCCGGTCGACGCGGTGGGGGAGAGCGTGGCGCCGGGGACCCGGACGGGCTTGAGTCCCTCGCCCGTCACCACGTGGTCCGCCGCCGTCTGCCGCCGGGCCTCGGCCGCCTTGGCGGCGGTGACCGTCGCGGCCGAGCCGAGCAGTGACCCGGCCAGCGCGACGGTGACCAGGACGGGCGCGGCGACGGCGGCGGTACGGCGCAGCGCGGCGGCGGTGTTCGCCCGGACGAGCATTCCGGTGGCGCCGGGCAGCGGGAGGGCGCGTGCGACGGGGCGGACGAGCAGCGGGGCGAGCAGGGCCACGCCGGTGATGAGGAGCATCGGCTGGGTCGTGTACGTCTTGCGCTTGAGCAGGTCCGACGGGTCGGCGAACAGCGTCCAGGCCAGCAGGGCGGCGCCCGTGAGCAGCAGTGCGGCGCCCGGCAGGCGGCGACCCGGGGGCAGGACGCCACTGTCGACGTCGGCCTCGCGCAGCGCCTCCACCGGGCCGGTGCGCCCCGCCCGCCGGGCGGCCGCCCAGGCGCCGGTGACGGCCACGGCCAGACCGGTCCAGAAGGCGACGTGGTAGGGCCAGGCGGCGTCCCGGATGGTGAACCACTCGGGCGCGATCCCGCCCTCGACCAGGACGCGGGCCAGCTCCGGCGCGCCCCACGACCCGAGCGCGCAGCCCGCCGCGGAGGCGGCGACCCCGACGAGGGCCGCCTCGGTGAGCAGTGCCCGCCGCACCTGCCCGGGTGTGGCCCCGGCCGTGCGCAGCAGCCCGAACTCGCGCCGGCGCAGCGCCACCGCGAACGCGAACGTCGAGGCGACGACGAAGACCGACACGAAGGCGGTGACCCCGCCGGCCGTGCCCAGCAGGGCGTTCACCGTCACCAGGGCCTCGGCGTCCCGCTCCGGCTCCGGGTCGGCCTGCCGCCGATCGTCCCCGGTGAGGACACGGCCCCGGTCGCCGACGACCCGGCGTACGGCGTCGGGATCGGCGTCCACGCCGACGGCGTCCGGGCGGCCGTCGGTCGCCACCGGCCCGAGTGCCCGCAGTTCGGCGAGCAGCCGCGCGTCCACAGGGTGTGGATGGAACAGCTCGTGCGACACGCCCCCGACCGTGAGCGTGTCCGTGCCGATCACCACCACCGGTGAGGCCGCGAACCGCTCGGGCGCCCGCTCCGGTGCGTCGAGCGTCGAGGCGAGGCCCAGGCCCATGGTCGCCAGCAGCCCCACGCCGAGCGCGAGCGCGACGCAACTGCCGAGGAAGGCCGTCCAGCGGCCGCGCAGGCCGCTCAGCGCGAGGCTCAGCACGCGGCACGCTCCGGGGACCCGAGACACTCCGGGGACTCCAGGCGGGCCATCCGGCCCGCGACCGCCTCGGCGGTGGGCGCCGTCAGCTCCCCGCTCACCCGCCCGTCCACCAGGAAGACCACGCGGTCGGCGCAGGACGCGGCCACCGGGTCGTGCGTGACCATGATGATCGTCTGGCCCTCGCGGTCCACCAGCTCCCGCAGCATCCGCAGCACGTCACGGCTCGTCGTGGTGTCCAGCGCCCCGGTCGGCTCGTCACCGAACAGCACGGCGGGCCGGGTGATCAGCGCCCGCGCGATCGCCACCCTCTGCTGCTGCCCGCCGGACAGCTCACCGGGCCGGTGCCGAGCCCGGTCGGCCAGCCCCACGCGCGCGAGGGCGGCCCGCACCTCGGCCCGCGACGGGCGGCGCCCGGCCAGCCGCAGCGGCAGGGCCACGTTCTGCGCGGCGGTCAGCGACGGCAGCAGGTTGAACGCCTGGAACACGAACCCGATCCGGTCGCGCCGCAGCAGCGTCAGCCGCCGCTCGCTCAGCCCGCCCAGGTCCGTCCCGGCCACCTCGACGCGCCCGCTCGTCGGCCGGTCGAGCCCCGCCGCACACTGGAGCAGCGTCGACTTGCCGGACCCGGACGGCCCCATGACGGCGGTGAGCGACCCGGCACGGAAGTCCAGGTCCACCCCGTCGAGGGCGGTGACGTCGCGGTAGGTGCGGCGAAGGGCGGTGAGCCGTACGGCGGTTGTGGTCATGCCTCAAGCGAACCGCTTTCACGGCCCGTGATCACGACCGCTGGCAGGTGTCTTCGAGGTAGGGCCGGCCCTACCCCCCCCTGCGACCATGGAGGCCTGGAAGCGCCGGATGCGGCGTACGCGCGAGGAGGCAGGGACCATGGCAGCGGGGCACACGGGGGCGAGCAGCGTCGAGCGGGCGTTCGCCGCCGCGCTGTACGCCGAGGACGACGCCGCGCTCGACACCGGCGCCTCGCTGCTGGCCGCCGACCCGGGCGCGGACGCGGAACTGGCGCGGCGGGGCGAGGAGTTCGTACGCCGGGCGTGGCAGCGCGGCTGGCAGCCGGCCGATGTCGTCCGGCTCGTACGTCGTGACCTGGACGAACACCATGTGCGGCTGGTGTCGGGGCTGATCGCGGCGGAGACGAGCGCGTACGAGTGGCTGCCGCCCCGGTGGGCCGCGCAGCTCGCCGAGCTGCCGGGCGGCGACCGGCGGGCGGACCGCTTCTCGTACGCCACCGCCGTGCTGGAGCTGTACCGGCTGCTCGCCCGGCTCCCCGCGATCGAGCCGGTCGGCCCCGTACCCGGCGCGTCGCCGCTCCACGCCGCGCCCGTGCACGGCGAGCCGCGCATGCTGGCCCGGATCCGGGCGCTGCTGGCCAAGGCGGAGGCGACCGGGTACCCGGAGGAGGCCGAGGCGCTCACCGCGAAGGCCCAGGAGCTGATGGCGCGCCACAGCCTGGACGAGGCCGCGCTCGCGGCGCGTACGCACAGCGCGGAGGAGCCCGGCGCGGTACGGATCGGTGTCGACGCGCCCTACGAGACGGCCAAGGCGATCCTGCTGGACGCGGTCGCGTCGGCGAACCGCTGCCGGGCGGTGTGGAACGAGGCGTTCGGCTTCTCGACCGTCGTCGGCTTCGAGCCGGACCTGGAGGTCGTCGAGCTGCTGTACACCTCGCTGCTCGTCCAGGGGACGGGCGCGATGACGAAGGCGGAGGCGGAGCAGCGGAAGGGGGGACGCAAGCGCACGAAGACGTTCCGCCAGTCGTTCCTGCTGGCGTACGCGCACCGGCTCGGCGACCGGCTTTCGTCCGCCTCCCGCCGGGTGACCGCCGAGGAGCCGACGCTGCTGCCGGTCCTCGTGGCGCGGGACGTGGCGGTCACGGCCCGGGCGGACCGGATGTTCCCCGAGACGACGACCACCAGGGTGCGGGGCGCCACCGACGAGGCCGGCTGGCACCACGGCACGGCGGCGGCGGACCGGGCGCGCACGGACCACGGGCGGACGGACGGACACGGGCAGGGGCGGCTCCCCAAGTAGGGCAAACCAGTCGATAACCCCTACCCTCAACCCCATGAGCTGGCTCCGAGCGCTGAAGGCCACCGCCCGCTCGGGGCTGACGGTCGAGCGGCGGCGCCTGGAGCCGCTCGTCGCGCTGCGCGGGGCCGTCGGGCTGGCGCTCGTGGTCGGGGTGAGCCTCCAGCTCTTCGGGGCCGGGGTCGCGGTGAGCTCCGCGTTCGGCGCCTTCCAGGCGGCCATCGCCACCTTCCAGCGGAGCTGGCGCCCGCGCCCCACCCTCGCGCTCGCCTCCGGGACCAGCCTCGCGGTGTCGACGTTCCTGGGGTACCTGACGGGCGCGCACCTCGCGCTCTTCCTCGCCCTGCTCGCGCTGTGGACCTTCCTGGCCGGGCTCGCCTGGGCGACCGGGCCCACCACCGGCATCATCGCCTCCTCCAACGTGGCGATCATGCTGGTCACCGTCACCCTGCCCACCTCCGTCGCGGACGCCGCCGGGCACGCGGCGATGATCGCCGTCGGAGGGCTCGTCCAGGCCGCGCTCATCGTCCTGGTCCCCATCCGCCGCTGGGGCGCCCAGCGTGACGCGCTCGCCGACGCGCTGGCCGCCGAGGCCGACTACGCCCGCCGCCTCCGCCACGACCCGTACGCCCCGTTCGACCCCGTACCGCTGATGACCGCGCGCAGCGCCGCCGCCGTCACGCCCCGCCAGGCCCGCCGCCGCCCGCCCGAACTGCACGGCGCGCGTGGGCTCGCCGAGCGCATCCGCCCGGTCCTCGCCTCGCTCGCCGACCCGGCCGTCGGCGTCCCGGGCGAGGGCCCGCAGCGCGACCGGGTGCGCGAACTGCTGGGCGCCGCGGGCTCCGTACTCGACACCGCCGCCCAGGCCGTCCGCCACGGCCGCCCCGCCACCATCCCGCCCGCCGCCCTGGCCGCGCTGCGCACCCCCGACACGGGCGCCGTCCTGACCGGCCCCGCCCGCCGCGCGGCGACCCGGCTCGCGGCCCTCCTGGAGGACGTCGTCGAGACGGCGACGCCCACCGACCGGGCCGACGTGGGCGAGCTGCGGGAACGCCCGACCCTCTGGAAGCTCCTCCCCGTCGCCGCCCGTACCGTCCGGGCCGAACTGCGCCCCGCCTCACCCGTCTTCCGGCACGCCGTCCGTGTCAGCGCGGTCGCCACGGGCGGGTACGCCATCGGCACGGCCCTGCCCCTCGGGCACGGCTACTGGGCGCCGATGGCCGCCGTCATGGCCATGCGCCCCGACTTCACCCAGACCTACTCCCGCTGCGTGGCCCGCTTCTGCGGCACGCTGCTGGGCGTCGCGCTCGCCACGGGCGTGGTGCAGGCGGCGCACCCCGGCGGGTACACGTCGGCCGCGCTGGCGGTGGTGTGCGCCTTCGGGATGTACCTGCTGATGCGCACGGGGTACGCGGTCGCGCAGGTCTGCGTGTCGGCGTACGTCGTGTTCCTGCTGGGCATGGGCGGTACGGAGTGGACCCAGACGGTCCCGGAGCGGGTCGTGCTGACCCTGCTGGGCGGTGTCCTCGCGATGGCGGCGTACGCGGTGTACCCGGCCTGGGAGACGCCACGGCTGCGCACCCGGCTGGCCGACTGGCTGGCGGCGGACGGGCGGTACGCGGCCTGTGTGGTGGCCCACTACGCGGACCCGGCGGCGCGCGGCACGGGCGCCGTGCGGCAGGCGCTGCTGGCCACCCGGGACGCGCGCGTGGCGTGGCAGGAGGCCGTCGAACGGGCCGCCCACGAACCGGTCCGGCACCGTGGCCTGTCGCGCGCCGCGGCCGCCGACGCGGGTGACGCCCTGGTGCGGCTCGGCCGGGTCGCCATGCTGATGGAGGCTCACCTCCCGGACCGCGACGCGGCCCCGCTCCCGGCCGCCGCCGGTCTCGCGGAGGCGCTGCGCGACGCCACGGAGCAGGGCGCCAAGGCCGTGCGTGAACGCCGGGTCCCGCGCTGGGACGAGGTGCGTGACGCCGTCGCCCGGTGGGACGCCGGTACGGTCCCCGATCCGGTCGTACGCAATGGCGCGCGGCTTCTGCTGGAGGCCCTGGACGCGTTGTCGGACGCCCTGGAGGAACGGCCTTCCGGGGCCTAGGGGGTGTCCGCCCTGGTGAGTGTGTCCTTGGCGCCGCCGGACCAGGTGATGACGAGCTGGTCCTTGCCGGCCGTCGCCGAGCCCTCCGTACGGGCGGTGTATCCGTCGTCGCAGGCCAGGGTGAGCGTCACCGGGTCAGCGCCCCGGGCGGTGCCCTGGCAGATGTGGCCCTCGGCCAGCACCAGGGCGTGCCCCTTGCCGACGGTCAGGCTGACGGGCTTGCCGTCCGTGAGCCCCACCCACGACCCCTCCAGCGCGCCGGAAGTGACGGGCGAGGCGGTCGGGGACGGGGTGGGGCTGCTGACGGGTCTGCCGCCGGAGCCGTGGTCGTCGCCGCCCCGCTGGTCGCGGCCGCCGCCGCAGCCGGCCAGTGAGAGTGAGGTGGTTATCGCCACCGCCGCGACGACCCCGGTACGTACGAGCCTGTGCGCGTTCACGCCACGTCTCCCCAACGTCGGTGCCGGAAACGCGCGCCAAGCTACCAGTCGGTAGTTTCTGGCTACCAGGACGACTTGGTGACCCCGGGCAGGAACCCGGCGTGCGCCTGCTGGCGCACGTTCACCCGGGAGAGCCCGAACTTGCGGAGGTGGCCACGGGGGCGGCCGTCCACGCTGTCGCGGTTGCGTACCCGGGTCGCGCTGGCGTCGCGGGGCTGGCGGCGCAGCTCCGCCTGGGCGGCGAGCCGCTCGGCCTCGGGGGTGCCGGGCCGGCGGATGACCGCCTTCAGCTCGGCGCGGCGGGCCGCGTACCGCTCGACGACCTCCTTGCGCCGCTCATTGCGCGCGATCTTGCTCTTCTTGGCCATCAGACCTTCACTCCCCGGGCGCGGATCCGGGCCACGGCGGCCTCGATACCGATGGTGTCGACGGTCTTGATGCCCTTGGTGGAAAGGGTGAGCCGGACGTACCGGCCCTCGCTCGGCAGCCAGTAGCGCTTGCGCTGGATGTTGGGGTCGAAGCGCCGGGACGTACGCCGGTGCGAGTGCGAGATGCGGTTGCCGAATCCCGGCTGGGCGCCGGTGAGCTGGCAGTGGGCTGACAAGGGTGACCTACCTCTCTGAATGCTGTCTTGGTAATGGAAACCATTTCCACTTACTCTAACCCCATGGCCCGCAACGAACTCCGACCGGTCATCAAGCTCCGGTCCACCGCCGGCACCGGCTACACCTACGTGACCCGCAAGAACCGCCGTAACAACCCCGACCGCATGACGCTGCGCAAGTACGACCCGGTCGTCGGACGCCACGTCGACTTCCGAGAGGAGCGCTGAGGCACGCGATGAAGCCCGGAATCCACCCCACGTACGAGCCCGTCGTCTTCCGTGACAAGGCGGGCGGCTTCGCCTTCCTGACCCGCTCCACCGCGACCAGCGACAAGACGGTCGAGTGGGAGGACGGCAACACCTACCCCGTCATCGACGTCGAGATCTCGTCCGCGAGCCACCCCTTCTACACGGGCCAGGCGCGCGTGCTGGACACGGCCGGACGCGTGGAGAAGTTCCAGAAGCGGTACGGGTCCCAGGCCCCGCGCGAGGCCCGCTGATGCTGTCCGTCGCCCTCGTCGGCGGGCTGCACTCCGACGCCCGCGCGGCCGCCGTGGAGCGGCTGCTCGCCACCGTGCCCGGCAGCGTGGCGCTCCATCACGACCTGTCGACGGCCCCCGAGGGGACGGTCGTGCGGACGGTACGCGACGCGACAGGCGTCCTGTCGACGGACGAGACGCCGCTGGTCAACGACTGCGCGTGCTGCGCGCTGCGCGAGGACCTGGTGCCCGAGCTGGAGCGGCTCGCCGACGCCGGGCTGACGCGGCTCGCGGTCGTCGAGCTGTGGGACTCGGTCGAGCCGAAGGCGATGGCCGAGGTGGTCGCGGCGGCCGGGCTGACGGTCAGCTCCGTGATCACGGCCGTCGACCCGGCGCTGCTGCTGCCGTACCTGGGCAACGGCGACGACCTGATGGAGGCCGGCCTCGCCGCGGCCGCCACCGACCAGCGCACGGTCGCCGACACCTGGGCGCGCCAGTTGGAGTACGCGCCCGTGCTCGCCGTCCTGGACAGCCCCGACGCCGACGACGAGGACCGGGCGCTGCTCGCCCAGCTCCACCCGACGGCCCGGCAGGTGCCGGTGCCGGACGGCGACCTGGCCGCCGCCGCGCTGGCCGGGTTCGACGTCGAGGCGGCGGCGGCCGCGCAGCACCCGGCGTGTGCGCTGCTGCCGCAGGAGGCGGACGCGCACGGCGTCGCCACGTACGTGTGGCACCGGCGCCGTCCGTTCCACCCGGAGCGGCTGTACGCGGCGCTGGAGGACCTGTGCTGTGCGGCCGCGCGCAGCCGGGGCCGTTTCTGGCTGGCCGACCGGCCCGACACCCTGCTGGCGTGGGACGCGGCGGGCGGCGCCCTGTGCGTCGAGCCGGCCGGGCCGTGGCTCGCCTCGCTGCCGGACGCCGCCTGGGAGATGGTCCCGCCCATGCGCCGGGCGGCGGCCGCGCTGGACTGGGACCCCGAGCACGGGGACCGCTGCCAGCACCTGGTCTTCACCTCGCCCGGACTGGACCGCGAGGGGCTCGCCGAGCTCCTCGACTCCTGCCTGCTCACCGACGCGGAGTACGCCGCCGGCCGCGAGGCCTGGAAGCGGCTCCCACCCGCCTTCGACGCCCTCCTGGAGGTCTGACCCCATGTCCCCCCGCCGCTCCGCCGACCGCAAGCCCGCGAAGTCCCGCCCCAACCCGCTGGACCGCGACGGCATCACGTACATCGACTACAAGGACACCGACCTGCTGCGGAAGTTCATCTCCGACCGCGGCAAGATCCGCAGCCGGCGCGTGACCCGCGTATCGGCGCAGCAGCAGCGCCAGCTCGCCCGCGCCATCAAGAACGCGCGGGAGATGGCCCTGCTGCCGTACTCCTCGTCGGCGCGCTGACACCCCGCACGTACGCACCCGCGGTACGAGGCCCTCCCTTCGGGAGGGCCTTTTCGCATGTCGTGGACGAAGGCGGGAGCCATTGGGTCCCTTCGTACGTCTCTACTGGCGTACGGGGGAGTAGCACGAGGGGCTGTAACCGAAGGAGCACCTGGCGTGCACGTGCATCTGCACGCGCATTCGCACGCGAGTCGGCGCTATGATCCCGATAGTTGACACCTGCATCATGTATCTCGGGGAGCGTCCTGTGCACCACGTGTACAACGGCATGGCGGCCACAGAGCTTCACGGCGTCGTATGGCAGAAGAGCAGGCACAGCAACTCACAGGGCTCGTGCGTGGAGTTCGCCAAGCTGCCCGGCGGGCATGTGGCGGTACGCAACTCCCGGCACCCCGACGGCCCGGCGCTGGTCTACACCCCGGCGGAGATAGAGGCCCTGCTGCTGGGCGTGAAGGACGGCGAGTTCGACCACCTGATAGCGGGCTGAGGCGCGCCCGCCCGCACACGAGTGCGGGCGCCGCCGGAGTGGCGGCGCCCAGCGGCGTACACGGTTCCTCGTCCGCGGTCCTCGGCTACGGTCCCTGCGGCGTGTCCGACAGGCGGAACAGCGCCCAGACCACCTTGCCGTGCAGCGTGCCGGCCAGCGGGTGCCAGCCCCAACTGTCGCTGAAGGACTCGACCAGGAAGAGCCCGCGCCCCGACTCCGCCGAGAAGTCCTCCTCCGACTCGCGCGTCGCGGGGCTGTCCGGACTGGGGTCGCGCACCGCGCACACCAGCCGGCTCGCCCAGCGCATCAGGTGCAGCCGTACGGGCGGGTCGTGCGGGCACTCCCGGGGCGTGTCGGCGGGCAGGGCGTGCCGGAGCGCGTTGGTGACGAGTTCGGACACCACCAGCGCGACATCGTCGAACCGGTCGGTGAGGTCCCACTGGGCGAGCGTCGTGCTGGTGAACTTCCGTGCCCCGCGCACCGCTTCATAGCGGGCGGGCAGTGCGCACGAGGCGGAACTGGAGACGGAAGCGGCATCGATCGGCGGAAGCCCCTGCCTTAAAGGCTCGAGCATGGTCGATCCATTCGTCCCCATGCGAGGCACTCCCGGGATTCGCGGCTGTGGTGCTACAACACGAACGACTACGCAGGTGCGCGGGGACCATGGTTCCGAATGCGACCATCTGATGCAAGGGCAGATGCACGTGCACGCGCCCGACCTGTCCACCCCCGTGCCGGTTCTTGGTCATATCTTCCACCCATGACTTTCACCGGCAGGACGCCGACGAGGCCCCCGATGAGTCAAGCCTTCGTCTTTCCGTAACCGGTCGAGTACGCGCTGAAGCGTTTTGGTGGCAGAATCCGCCGTCTCGGGGCTCGGGGGTGCTCCGTCGTACACATCAGCGATGGGGAGGGTTGGAGACGTGACCGCAAGTGAATCGAGCGGTTCCGTGGTGCGGCGCATCCTGCTGGGTTCGCAGTTGCGGCGGCTGCGTGAGTCGCGCGGCATCACCCGCGAAGCCGCCGGCTATTCGATCCGGGCGTCCGAATCCAAGATCAGCCGCATGGAGTTGGGCAGGGTGAGCTTCAAGGCCAGGGACATCGAGGACCTGCTCACGCTGTACGGAGTCACCGACGAGGCCGAGCGCGAGTCCCTCCTCGGTCTCGCCCGGGAGGCCAACGTCGCCGGGTGGTGGCACAGTTACGGCGACGTGCTGCCGGGCTGGTTCCAGACGTACATCGGCCTGGAGGGCGCCGCCTCCCTCATCCGCATCTACGAAGTGCAGTTCGTGCACGGCCTGTTGCAGACGGAGGCGTACGCGCACGCCGTCGTCGCCCGGGGCATGCCGGACGCCCCGCGTGCGGAGATCGACCGGCGCGTGGCGCTGCGGCTGGAGCGCCAGAAGGTGCTCGTCTCCGAGCGGGCACCGCGATTTCACGCCGTTCTCGACGAGGCCGCCCTGCGCCGCCCGTACGGCGACCGGGAGGTGATGCGCGACCAGCTCAAGCACCTGATCGAGGTCTCCGAGCAGCCCAACGTCACGCTCCAGATCATGCCCTTCAGCTTCGGTGGCCACGCGGGCGAGAGCGGGGCCTTCACCATGCTGAGCTTCCCCGAGTCCGACCTCTCCGACATCGTCTACCTGGAGCAGCTCACGAGCGCGCTCTACCTCGACAAGCGCGAGGAAGTGGCCCAGTACGAGCGGGTGATGGGGCGGCTGCATCAGGACAGCCCGGGCCCCGAGGAGAGCCGCGACCTTCTCCGAGGTCTCCTCCAACTCACGTGACCCGTCAGTAGGATGACGTCTCGTCATCAGCAGCACGGTGCGCGCCCTCGGGAAGGGATGGCATGTCCTACTTCACAGACCTGGCCCAGCAGTACATAGACGGTGAGTGGCGGGCCGGCGGCGGCTCGTGGGACATCATCGACTTCAATCCGTACAACGAGGAGAAGCTCGCCTCCATAACCGTGGCCACGGTCGACGAGATAGACCAGGCCTACAGGGCGGCCGAGCGGGCACAGCGCGCGTGGGCGGACACCAATCCGTACACGCGCCGCGCTGTTTTCGAGCGGGCGCTGCGGCTCATCGAGGAGCGCGAGGCCGAGATCACCGAGGCGATCATCGCCGAGCTCGGCGGTACGCGGACCAAGGCCGGGTTCGAGCTGCACCTGGCCAAGGAGTTCATGCGCGAGGCGATCCACCTCGCCCTGCGCCCCGAGGGCCGCATCCTGCCCTCGCCGGTCGACGGCAAGGAGAACCGCCTCTACCGGGTCCCGGTCGGGGTCGTCGGCGTCATCAGCCCGTTCAACTTCCCCTTCCTGCTGTCGATCAAGTCCGTCGCCCCGGCGCTCGCCCTCGGCAACGCGGTCGTCCTCAAGCCCCACCAGAACACGCCGATCCTCGGCGGCGCCCTGGTCGCGAAGATCTTCGAGGACGCGGGCCTGCCGGCCGGTCTGCTCAACGTCGTGATCACCGACATCGCCGAGATCGGCGACGCGCTGATCGAGCACCCGGTGCCCAAGGTCATCTCGTTCACCGGCTCCGACCGGGTCGGCAGGCACGTCGCCACCGTCTGCGCCGCCAACTTCAAGCGGTCCGTGCTGGAGCTGGGCGGCAACAGCGCGCTCATCGTGCTCGACGACGCGGACATCGACTACGCGGTCGACGCGGCCGTCTTCAGCCGGTTCGTGCACCAGGGGCAGGTCTGCATGGCCGCCAACCGGGTGCTCGTGGACCGTGCGGTGGAGCGGGAGTTCACCGAGAAGTTCGTCGCCAAGGTGCGCACCCTGAAGACCGGTGATCCGGCCGACCCCGCCACGCACATCGGCCCGCTCATCAACTCCTCCCAGGCCGAGGCGGTGACGACCCTCGTCGACCAGACCGTCGGCGCGGGCGCGACGGCACTCGTCCGGGGCGGCGCCGAGGGCAACGTCGTGGCACCGACCGTGCTGGCCGACCTGCCGGCCGACTCCCCGGTCCTGAGCCAGGAGATCTTCGGCCCGGTCGTCATGCTGATCCCCTTCGACGGGGAGGACGAGGCGGTACGGATCGCCAACGACACCCCGTACGGGCTCAGCGGCGCCGTGCACACCGGGGACGTCGAGCGCGGCGTACGGATCGCCCAGCGCATCCACACCGGGATGATCCACATCAATGACGGCACCGTCCACGACGAGCCGATCGTGCCGTTCGGCGGTGAGAAGCACTCGGGCGTCGGCCGGCTGAACGGCGAGGCGACGGTGGACGCCTTCACCACCTACAAGTGGATCTCGATCCAGCACGGCCGCAGCCGGTTCCCCTTTTAGGTTCCCCTGTTTCGGGTTCCCCCGGATGTCCATTTAGGACCGGGACTGACCTCAAGTGCCCGTAGCGTAGCCGGTGTCGAAAGAGCCCAGGAAGCCGGCGAAAGGCGGACGGTCATGGTCACCCTTGTTCCCGCGGAGGCACACGGCGACGAGCGCGGCGCGCTGCTGTCGTTCATCGAGGCGCAGCGCGACGCGCTGCGCCGCTCGCTCCACGGGCTGACCGACGAGCAGGCGGCGTCGCGGCCCAGCGCCAGCGAACTGTCGCTGGCCGGACTGGTCAAGCACGTCGCCGAGGTGGAGCTGAACTGGCTGCGGCTGGCACAGCAGAAGCCGAACGAGCGGCAGCGCAGCCGGGACACCTGGGACGAGGGTTTCCGGCTGGTGGGCGCGGAGTCGGTCCAGGGAGTGCTGGAGTTCTGGGACGGGGTGATCAAGGAGACGGAGGAATTCCTGCGCACCGTGCCGAGCCTGGACGACACCTTCCCGCTGCCCGAGGCGCCGTGGTTCCCGAAGGACGGCCGGGTCTCGATGCGCTGGATGGGGATGCACCTGGTGCAGGAGATGGCCCGGCACGCCGGGCACGCCGACATCATCCGGGAGTCGCTGGACGGGAAGACCTCGTTCGAGCTCATCGCCCTGGAGCAGGGCCGAGGGGACTGAACGGGGCGCTCCGGCCGGCGTCGAGCAGCTCTGCGTACCCTGGTCAAAATTGACCAGAAGGGTGCGTGAGGTGATGTCAGTGATCCGGCTGCTGGTCCTGGGGGCCGTGCGCCAGCACGGGCGGGCGCACGGCTACCAGGTCCGCAACGACCTGGAGTACTGGGGCGCGCACGAGTGGTCCAACGCCAAGCCCGGCTCGATCTACCACGCGCTCAAGCAGATGGCCAAGCAGGGGCTCCTGCGCGCCTACGAGACCGCGCCCAGCACGGCCGGCGGCCCGCCGCGCACCGAGTACGAGATCACCGACAAGGGCACCGAGGAGTACTTCGCGCTGCTGCGCGAGGCGCTGACGGCGTACGACCAGAAGATGGACGTCCTGTCGGCCGGGGTCGGCTTCATCGTCGACCTGCCGCGCGAGGAAGCCGTCGCGCTGCTGAAGCGGCGGATCGAGGGGCTGGAGCGGTGGCGGGCCGGCGTCACCGAGTACTACACGCCGGAGGACGGGCCGGAGGCGCTCGGTCACATCGGCGAGATCATGAACATGTGGGTGCACTCGGCCGACGCCGGTGCCGAGTGGACGCGCGGGCTGATCGAGCGCATCGAGAGCGGCGCCTACACGTTCGCGGACGAGGGCGAGCCCTTCGTGGGCGTGCTGGCGGAGGGCCAGGAGAACCCGTACGCGACGGGCGAGCCGGAGCCGGGGTCCGCGCGCTAGCCCGCTCTGGCTGTTCTGGCTGTTCCGGGTCCTCTGGGGCGCTTTGGGGCGCTCCTGGCTAATCAAGTTTGACTAATCCCCCGGCATGGCTTACCTTGCATGCGTAGTCAATTTTGACTACCGGGTTGGGAGGGTGCATGACGGACGCGATCGTCGTCGAGGGCGCGCGGAAGCGGTACGGCGAGAAGCAGGCCCTTGACGGGCTGGACCTGGTGGTCGGCCGGGGCACGGTCCACGGGGTCCTGGGGCCGAACGGCGCGGGCAAGACCACCACGGTCCGGGTGCTGGCCACGCTGCTGCGGCACGACGAGGGCCTGGTGCGGGTGGCCGGGTTCGACGTACGGACCCGCGCGGACGAGGTGCGGCGGCGGATCGGGCTGCTCGGGCAGCACGCGGCACTGGACGAGGGGCTCAGCGGGCGGCAGAACCTGGAGATGTTCGGCCGGCTCCACCACCTGGGCGCGCGGCGGGCGGGCGCCCGGGCGGACGAGCTGCTGGAGCGGTTCGGGCTCGCCGACACCGGCCGCAAGGCGGTCAAGCAGTACAGCGGCGGCATGCGGCGGCGGCTGGACCTGGCCGCCTCGCTGATCACCGAACCGGAGGTGCTGTTCCTGGACGAGCCGACGACCGGGCTCGACCCGCGCGGGCGGGCCGAGGTGTGGGACTCCGTCCGGTCGCTGGTGGGCGGCGGTACGACCGTCCTGCTCACCACGCAGTACCTGGAGGAGGCCGACCAACTGGCGGACCGGATCTCGGTCGTCGACCGGGGCCGGGTCATCGCCGACGGAACGGCGGACGAACTGAAGGGCAAGGTCGGCGGCGACCGGATCGACATCGTCGTACGCGATGCCCGGCACCTGGCCGCCGCGGCCGCCCTGGTGCCCGGCGCGGCCGACGTGGACGAGGACCGGCGGCTGGTCAGCGCCCCGGTCGAGGACCGGATGGCGGCGCTGACCCGGGTCGTACGGGACCTGGAGGCCGCCGGGATCGAGGCGGAGGACATCGCGGTGCGGCGGCCGACCCTGGACGAGGTCTTCCTGCACCTGACGGGCGGCGAGCAGAAGGAGGCGGTGGCCGTATGAGCGCGGACGTGAGCGTGGGCACGGGCGCGGGTACGAGCACGATCGGCATGGGCCGCATCGGGTGGGCGCTCGCCGACTCGTGGACCATCACCCGGCGCGAACTGGCCCACTGGGCCCGCGAACCGGTCCAGGTCGTCGTCGGGCTCGCCTTCCCGGTGATGATGCTGCTGATGTTCGGGTACCTCATCGGCGGCGGGCGCGGTGTCGAGGGCGACTACATCGACTACCTCATCCCCGGCATGTTCGCGCTGACCATGGCGTTCGGCCTGGAGGCGACCCTGCTGGCGGTCACGCAGGACCTCAACAAGGGCGTGATCGACCGCTTCCGGTCGATGCCCATGGCCAATGGCGCGGTGCTCGTGGGGCGTTCGGTCGCCGACATGCTCCAGTCGGTGCTCGGCCTGGCCGTGATGGTCGGCGCCGGGTACGCCATCGGCTGGCGGGCGCACGGCGGCTTCGGGGCCTTCCTGGTGGCCGTGGGGCTGCTGCTGTTGCTGCGGTTCGCGATGCTGTGGATCGGCATCCACCTCGCGATGGTGGCGGGCAGACCGGAACTGGTGCAGGCGGTGCAGATCCTCGTCTGGCCGGTCGGCTTCCTCTCCAACGCGTTCGCTGCACCCGGTGCGATGCCGGACTGGCTGGGCTCGGTGGTCGAGTGGAACCCGCTGTCGGCGACCGCGACGGCCGTCCGCGAACTGGTCGGCCCGCCGGGGATCGCGGACGCCGCGGATGCCGCCGGGGCGTCGTGGGCGGCCCAGCACGCGGAGCTGCTGGCGGTGGCGTGGCCGCTGGTGCTGCTCGCGGTGTTCTTCCCGCTGGCGGTGCGGAGGTTCGGGCGGCTGAGCCGCTGACGGGAGCGCGAGGTGCGCGGCGTATCCGGGTACGGGCCGGATACGCCGCACGCGTGCGTGCGCGCGGCTTCGCGTGGGGGTCCGCACACTGGTGACGGGCAAACGGGCTTGCACCTCACGTCGCGTGAGGGCTCAGGGTGGAGTGCGTACCGACACGAAGGGAGCGGAGAGCCATGAGCTACTCCGTGGGACAGGTCGCCGCTTTCGCCCATGTCACGGTGCGGACGCTGCACCACTACGACGAGATCGGACTGCTCTCCCCGAGCGGCCGCAGCCACGCGGGCCACCGGCGTTATGACGACGCCGACCTCGACCGGCTGCAGCAGATCCTGTTCTACCGGGAGCTGGGCTTCCCGCTCGACCAGGTCGCGGCCCTGCTCGACGACCCCGACGCGGACCCGCAGGAGCACCTGCGGCACCAGCACGAGCTGCTGACCACGCGGATCGCCGAGCTCCAGAAGATGGCCGAGGCCGTCGAGCACGCCATGGAGGCGAAGAAGATGGGCATCAACCTCACGCCCGAGGAGAAGTTCGAGGTGTTCGGGGACAACGACCCCGAGCAGTACGCGGAGGAGGTCGAGCAGCGCTGGGGCGACACCGAGGCATACCGGGAGTCCCAGCGCCGTACGGCCCGCTACACCAAGGCCGACTGGCAGCGCATGCAGGACCAGAACGCCGACTGGGGCGCCCGGTACCAGGCCCTGATGGAGGAGGGCGAGCCGCCGACGGGCGACCGGGCGATGGACCTCGCCGAGGAGCACCGGCAGCAGATCAACACGTGGTTCTACGAGTGCACCCACGAGTTCCACCGGTGCCTCGCGGACATGTACGTGTCCGATGAGCGGTTCACGGCGTTCTACGACGCCATGCGCCCGGGCATGGCGGAGCACCTCCGCTCCGCCATCCACGCCAACGCGGACCGCCACGCCTGACGGGACCGGTCCGGCTGGCGGCCGCCACTGTGGCGGCCGCCCCGCCTCCGTTGTGGGCAGTCATCCCGCTGGGGGTCCCCCTGGACGAAGTCCTTGGGGGAGGGACGGGTGGGCACAACGGGGCGGGGCGGTGCCTGCCGGTGGGTGGGGGCCGGCCGGGCCCCTCCGGGCTCGGCTCCTCGAGGCCGGCGGCCCTGCACGGCCCCGCCCCGGCCGTATGCCGGGTGCGGGCCCGCAGGGGGCGGTGGAACCGGTGGAGGGGCGGAAGCGTTGATAGCTTTGGGCAGCCGTCCCCGCCCACCGACCCAGGAGCCCCGGAACCCGTGAATACGCTTGCGCTCGGACCGAGCTGGCTGGACCCGGACTATCTCATCGAGACCTTCGGCCTCATCGGCGTCCTGGTCATCGTCTTCGCCGAGTCCGGACTGCTGATCGGTTTCTTCCTGCCCGGTGACTCGCTGCTGTTCACCACGGGTCTGCTGGTCACCACCGGCGTCCTCGACACACCGCTGTGGGTGGTGTGCACCCTGATCGTGCTGTCCGCGATCATCGGTGACCAGGTGGGTTACCTCTTCGGCCGCAAGGTCGGACCCGCCCTCTTCAAGCGCCCCGACTCCCGCCTGTTCAAGCAGGAGAACGTGGAGAAGGCCCATGAGTTCTTCGAGAAGCACGGGCCCAAGTCGCTGATCCTCGCCCGGTTCGTGCCGATCGTGCGGACGTTCACGCCGATCATCGCCGGTGTGAGCCGGATGAACTACCGCTCGTTCATCACCTTCAACGTCATCGGCGGCATCCTGTGGGGCGCCGGCGTGACGCTGCTGGGGGCGTCGCTGGGCAACGTCGACTTCGTACACGAGCACATCGAGGCCATCCTCATCCTCATCGTGCTGATCTCGGTCGTCCCGATCGTGATCGAGTACCTGCGGGCCCGCTCGCAGAGCAAGCAGAGCAAGCAGAGCAAGCAGGGCAAGCAGGACCCGGCCGTCGAGGACGGGACGCCGCCGGCCCAGCGCGGGCGGCACGCCAAGCGCTGACCCCCTCGTCAGGAGGAGGCCTTGTCCTCTCGGGCCTCCTCCTGGGCCTCCTCCCCCTCCGCGGCGGCCGTCGCCGAGCGGACCAGCGGCGACAGGGCCGTACCGAGCAGGGTCGCCGCGGCGATCGAGCTCAGCGCGATGCCCCAGCCGACCGGCCCCAGCGGTGTGCAGCCGAAGAACTGGCTGATGCCCGGGGTCTGGATGACGGCGGCCAGCACCGCCGCCGAGCCCAGGCTCGCGGCCAGCACGTTGCGGTCCAGGCCCCCCGTCGCGAGGGTCTGCGCCAACTGCGTACCCACGACCGCGGCCAGCGCCACCGTGCTCGCCCGCCTGCCGCGCCCGGTCAGGCGGGCCCCGGTCCAGGCCAGCCCGGCGCCGGTGGCCGTGATGGCGCCGCGCAGCAGCATCTCGTGGGTGAGCGCGCTGCCCAGCGAGCGGCTCGGGCCCTCCGCCAGGAGCCGCTTCGCGGTGTGGCCGGCCGGCTCGCGCACCGCGATGGCGAGTGACGGCGCCAGGTCGGTGAGCAGGTTGACCAGCATGATCTGGCGGGCGTTGAGCGGCGTGGCGCCGGTGAGCGTGGAGACCAGCACGCTGAAGGTGACCTCGCCGAGGTTGCCGCCGATGAGGATGCCCAGCGCGGCCCGCACCGAGGCCCACATGGAGCGGCCCTCCATCAGCGCCGAGACGATCGTCTCCAGCCGGTCGTCGCCCACCACCAGGTCCGCGGCGGCCGTCGCGGACGGGGTGCCGCGCCGCCCGAGCGCGATGCCGATGTCGGCCAGCCGGATGGCGGGCGCGTCGTTGGCGCCGTCGCCGGTCATGGCCACGACCCGGCCGATGCGCTGGTAAGCCTGGACGATCCGGACCTTGTGGTGCGGGCTGCACCGGGCGATGACGTCCACGGTCGGGAGCAGCTCGTCCAGCTCGTCGTCGTCCAGCTCGTCCAGCTCGGCGCCCGTGCAGACCTTCGGGTCGGTGACGTCGCTGATGGTGGACGCGATGGCGTCGGCGGTGGCCGGGTGGTCACCGGTGAGCATCACGGTGTGCACGCCCGCCGCCCGCAGCCGCGCGGTCGCCGGGGCGGCGCCCGCCCGTACCGGGTCGGCCAGCGTGACGAAGCCCAGGAACACCAGGTCCCGCACGCTCTCGTCGGTGAGGTCCTCGCCGGGGTCCATCCGCCGCTCCGCCACCGCCAGCACCCGCCGCCCGGCGCCCGCGAGCTCCTCCGCCTCGGCGTTGAGCCGCGTGAGCCCCGCCTCGTCGAGCCCGGCCGCCCGGCCCCCGGGCGTACGGTGCCGGGCGCAGCGGTCCAGGACGTTCTCGGGCGCGCCCTTCACGCTGAGCAGCAGGCCGTGCGTGGTCTGCCCCGACGTGGCGTGGTAGGCGCGGGACGGCTCGAACGGCAGCGTGTCCAGCCGCCGCCACCGCGCCGCCCCGTGCCGTACCGACACCTTGGCACTGCGCGCCCCGGCCGTCACCGCGCGGTCGGTCTGGTGGGCCATGGGCTCGGCCTGCCGGGCGGGCGGGGTGGCCCGTAGCGCGGCGGCGAGGATGTCCTTGCGTACGCCGTCCAACTGGTCCAGCGGCAGGGCGCCGTCCCCGTCGCTGACCGCCGCGAGCTGGAGCTTGCCCTCCGTGAGGGTGCCCGTCTTGTCGAAGCACAGCACGTCGGCGCGGCCCAGCGCCTCGATGGTGCGCGGGTTGCGGACCAGCGCGCCCACGTCGGCGAGGCGCCGGGCGGCGGCGAGCTGGGCGGCGTTGACCAGGAAGGGCAGCCCCTCCGGTACGGAGGCGACGGCGAGGTTCACGGCGGAGGCGAGGTTGTCGGCGAGCGGCCGCCCGTGCAGCAGGCCCGACGCGGCGACCGCGCTGGCCGACCCGATCGCGATGGGCAGGCTGGACCGGGTGAGCGAGGCGAGCCGGGCCTCCACACCGGTCTCCGGAGCGGCCTGCCGCGCGGTGGCGAGGCTGCGCCCGACCTCGGTGCTCGAACCGGTCGCCACGACCACGGCCACGCCCCGCCCGGAGGAGACGGTGGTGCCCTCGTAGACCATCGAGCGGCGGCCGGTGATGTCGGTGGCGACCACCGGCGCCGGGTCCTTGTGGACCGCGAGGGACTCGCCGGTCAGCGACGACTCGTCGACCTCCAGCCCCTCCGCCTCCAGCAGCCGGCAGTCCGCCGGTACGACGTCCTCGGGCCGCAGTAGCACGATGTCGCCCTCCACCAGGTCGCCGGCCGTGACCAGCCGCTCCCGGCCGCCGCGGCGGACGCGCGCGCCGATCGCGGAGCGGCGGAACAGCTCCTCCAGGGCCCGCTCGGTGCGTACCCGCTGGAAGCCGCCGATGAGGGCGGACGTGCCGGTGATGGCGGCCACGAGCCCGGCGTCGGTGCGCGAGCCCACGGCGGTGGCGAGGGCGGCGCCACCGGCGAGGACGGGGGTCAGGGGGTTGGCCAGCTCCTCGATGAAGGCGGACGGCAGGGTGAGGCGGGCGGGCTCGTTGCCGCCACCGGGGCCTCCGCTGCGGGCGGCCGCCTCTTCGCCGGTCAGGCCGTCGGGGGTGGTGCGCAGCCGCTCCAGCACCCGGTCGGTGGGCATCAGGTGCCAGGGCACCGTGGTCACGGGCGGGGCGAGGGGGCGGGCCAGGAGCTGCCGGGCGCGCCAGGTGCCGAGGCAGAAGGCGAGCGCCCCGGCGGTGGTGCCGGCCGCCATGCCCCGCGCGGTCGCCTGCGGGGAGCGGGCGCGCAGCGCGGCGACGGCGCCGACACCGCTGCCGCCGGCCGCGAGCACGGCACTGTCCCGGTCGACCCGGGCCGCCATGCCGACGGCGTCCACGATGATCCCGGCCGATTCGAGGTCGGCGCCGACGATGAGGTGGGCGCCCCAGGCCGGCGGCTCGCCCTCCCGGTGCACGCCGACGCCGCAGTCGGCCACGCCCAGCGCCCGCCGGTTGCCGGACACCAGCAGGATCACCGCGCCGTCGGCCTGGAGGCCGCGTACGGAGGCGACCAGGCGCCCGCCCGCCGGGACGACCGCGTCGGCGAACGTGAACGCGGGGGCCTCCCGGTCGGTGGCCAGCACCACCCGGGCGCCTGCCCGGCGGGCCGCCGCCGCGACCGCCTCGGCGCCCGGCGCGGTCTGCGTGGCCAGCCCGGCCACGGCCTGCAACCGCCGTCCACGGGCCAGGCCGAGCGTCTTCTCGCTGCCCCGGCGCAGCAGCCGTGCCTCGGCCTGCCGCCCGGTGCGGCCGGTCAGCTCCAGCTCGTCGAGCGGCCCGAGGACCCAGCCGTCGTCGTCGCGGGCGGTCCGCAGGGGCGCGTCCGAGTCGAACAGGGTGAACAGCCGCTGGGCCGTGAGCTCCGGGTCGGCGCCGCTGAGCAGCTCCAGGTCCACCGGCTCGTACCGGTCGCTGCGCAGCGCGTCCTCCTCCAGGACCACGGTGTCCACCTGCCCGAGCCGCCGCAGCGCGCCCCGGTCCATGGTGACGACGCCCCGCAGCGCCAGGGCCCGGCCCAGACGGGTGGCGAAGCCCTCCCGGCCGGCCTCCGGGGCCTTCGGCACGGCGGACAGGGCGACCGCCAGCCCCTTGCGGGGCCCGGCGAACGGGACGGTCAGGGCGCCGGCCGTCAGGCCCGCCGCCATGGCGCGCTCGGCGTACCGGTCGGTGGCGTCCTTGGGCGGCGGACCGGCGCGGTCCACGACGATCGGCTCGGCCGAGGCGTCGTCCGGCCCGGCGACGAGCGAGGGCTCGGCCTCGTTCCACGCGGCGCGTTCCGCGGTGGCCTCGCGCCACTGGGAGACCCGTTCGAGGGCGTCCAGGGCGATGCCTCCGCCACGGGTGGCGACGCCCTGGGCGAGGGCGCTGACGACCGGCAGCACGGACTCGGCCTGCTCGGTGCTGCTCAGCTCGGCGACCAGGTGGCGCAGCTTGGGGTGGTGCTGGAGCGCCCCGGCGAGCGCCGCGACCTCGGGCGGCAGCCGGAGCCACGGGGCCAACTGGCGTACGGAGGCGATGGCGAGCCCCACGGTGTCGGCGGCCAGCGCGGGCACCGACTGGCGGGTCCTGGGGCCCTCGCAGGGGTGGTGCGGTTCGGGGCACCACTCGTCGAACTCGTCGACGTGCGCGGCGAGCTGCCCCTCCGCCCGCTCGACCAGGGCGACCAGCTCGCGGTCGGACGGCGGGGTCGGGGCCACGGCCACCACGACGCGCTCCGACGGCGCGTTCACCCGGGCCCACAGCACGCGGGGGTGGCCCTCCAGGGCGCGCTCGATGCGCCGGGCGACCCGTTCGCCGCCCGCGCCGTGGACGCCGTGCACCTCGATGTAGCAGCGCCCCGGCCGCCACCAGACGCCGCGCTGCGGCAGTCCCATGAGCTGTGCGGCCACATCGGCGGCGCCGCGCACGCCGGCCGCGACCCCGTACGTCACGCCGGACGCTATCGGCCCGAGCAGTTGCAGCGGTGACATGGATTGATGCCTCCGGTCCGTTGTCCCGTCGATTCAGCCGTACCGGAATGGATACCCTGAAATGTAGACAACCCGCCCATACCACATCCATGGATGTGAGATCTGTGGCCACCTCTTCGACACCCCGCAAGCGCACGACAAAGACCACGACCAAGACCACGAAGGCAGCGGCCACCAAGCAGGCTGCCCAGCCGCGCAAGGAAGCCGCCAAGGAGCCGGACCGGGCCCAGGCCCCGTCCTCGTCCTCGGACGGGCAGCGCACGGTCAGCTTCACCG
Source organism: Streptomyces sp. NPDC049837 (assembly GCF_040674455.1). Taxonomy (NCBI): domain Bacteria; kingdom Bacillati; phylum Actinomycetota; class Actinomycetes; order Kitasatosporales; family Streptomycetaceae; genus Streptomyces; species Streptomyces sp. NPDC049837. The sequence goes on from NZ_JBFAMP010000004.1 coordinate 669,835, forward strand.
TCCCGTCCCTCGACAAGGTCGCCAGCAACGCGGCCAACGCGGCACTGCTGCCGGTGGCGGCGGCCCGCCAGGTGCTCCCCGCCAAGGGCGGCCTGCCGCTCTACCTCGGCCTCGGTGTCCTGGGCGCCGCCGACATCATCGAATGGCCGGTCGCCATCGGCATCGGCGTCGGCTACGCGGTCCTCCGCCGCGGCGGCCTCATGTCCGGCCCCCGCCCGGGCGCCACGGCCTGACTCCGTTGTCGGCAGGGTCCCGCTCCCGTTGCGGGGCGGGGTCCCCTCCCGCTGGGGCACGCCGCCCCCTCCGCCTCCGTTGTGGGCAGTCGTCCCGCCGTGGCACGGCACCTCCCGCCTCCGTTGTGGGCAGTCGTTCCGCTGGGGGTCCCCCCCTGGACGAAGTCCTTGGGGGAGGGACGGGTGGGCACAACGGACCGGGGCGGTGCCTGTTCCCGGTGACCCGCGGGGCGGTGCGGACGCCCCCGGTGGGTGGGGGGGCGGGGCCCCTCCGGGCTCGCCTCCTCGCGGCCGGCGGCCTTGGGCGCTGGTAAAGGGAGCCCGGCCGTCGCCGCCAGCCTCTGCGGGGGCGACCCTGCACGGCCCCACCCCGGTCGTCTGCCGGGTGCGGGCGGGGGATGGGCGCCTGAAGGGCCCGGTGCCGCACCGCACCGCCGGGGAACCGGGGCGCGGCGCCCCGTCAGAAGCCCCTTGTCCGCTTCGCCGCGCGGCGCGCCGCCGCCGAGCCCGGCGCGCGGATGAACATGCGCGCCATCTCGCCGCCGAGGTTCACCCCGATCGCGATGGCCAGCGCCAGCGCCGCCGCCCGCGCCAGCGACGTGAAGCCCGCGTCCATGTTGTTCTGGGCGATGTTCAGCACCCCGAGGTACGTGGCGCTACCGGGCAGCAGCGGCCCGATCGCCGCCGTCACGTACGGCAGCGACGAGGTGTGCTCGTACCGGGCCATCAACTGCCCGAACAGGCCCACAAGCCCGGCCGCCACCGCCGTCGCCATCACGGTGGAGCCGTCCGCCGTGACGGCTATCGACGCGTAGACCACCCACGCCACCGCCCCGTTCAGCGCCACGAACAGCACCGTGGAACGTTCCTGCTGGAGCAGGATGGCGAACGTCACCGACAGCAGCACCGCCGCCAGGATCTGGATCACCGGCCGCTCGACCGCGTTCAGGACGCCCTCGGGGTTGAGCTTGGCGCCGAGCTGGACGCCCCCGTACAGGACGGAGAGCACGCCCACCACGATGGCGACGAAGAAGTACCCGACCTCCAGCAGGCGTGCTGAGGCGGTGATGTAGAAGCCGGTGAGGCCGTCCTGCACGGCGGCCACCAGCGCCCGTCCCGGGATCAGGGCGAACAGCCCACCGGTGATCACCGCGTTCGGCTGGAGCCCGGCGTGCAGCAGGCTCACCAGCACGCCCAGCGCGGCCGGCGGCACCGCGGCCACCGCGAACTGGTAGAACTCCGGCAGCCCGCGCCCCGCGCAGAACCAGGCCAGCCGGTCGCCCAGCATCGCGCCCGCCGCCGCGATCAGGAACACGGCCATGTCGCCGCCCAGCAGCATCGACGCGGCGCCCGCGAGCCCGCCCGCCGCCACCGTCAGGACCCAGCCGGGGTACGGGTGCCGGTTGCGCCGGATCTCCGCGAGGCGCCGGTACGCCTCCTCCAGGGAGACCTCGTAGTCGTCGGCGTTGATGTCGGCGACCAGCGTGTAGACCGCGGACAGCCGGTTGTAGTCGGTGCCGCGCCGCCGCACGGTCCGGTTCGCCGTCACCGGGTCGTCCACCAGCGAGGGCTGGTACGTGATCGACAGCAGCGTGAAGGTCACCGTCGGCTCGCAGCGGTCGAGCCCGTACGAGCGGCAGATCGCGAACATCGCCGCCTCGACGTCCTCGGCGCCCTCGCCGCCCGCGAGCAGCAGCTCGCCGATACGCAGCGTGAGGTCCAGCACGCGCGGCACGGCGGGCCCCGTGTCGCCCTGCTTCTGCACCGACTCCGGCACCGGCCGCTCGCTCACCGGCATCCGCAGCATGGTGCGCATCCGGTCCTGCCACGGCGCGTCCTTGGACAGCCGTATCGCCGGGAACCCCTCGGCGGGCGTGAACGCCGGCGGGGACTCCTTCGCCGAGTACGTGGAGGGCGGCGCGAACGCCGACCCCTCCGGCTCGGCGGGCGCCTCGGGCGTCAGCCCTGGGGGGAGGGCGAACTCCGACGTCGTCTGCTGGTCCTCCTCGGTGCCGGAGGGCTGCCCCACGCCCGGCGGCGGCGTGAAGGCGCTGTGTGCCTCATCGGACTGAGGCTTACGGTCCTCGGGACCGTCCGTCTCCGGCGCCACTGTGCTCGTCCTCACTCCCATCCGACCCGTCTGCCCAGTATGGGCGTGCCAATGGGCCGGTACGACAACGGGCGGTGCGCCCATGAGGGTGCACCGCCCGTCGTACGGAGAAACGGGGGCTCAGTGAGCGCCGCCCTGCGCCTCCAGGCGCTTGATGGAGGCCTCGATCTCGGCCTCGGCCTCGGCGCGGCCGACCCAGTTCGCGCCCTCGACGGACTTGCCGGGCTCCAGGTCCTTGTACACCTCGAAGAAGTGCTGGATCTCCAGGCGGTCGAACTCGGACACGTGGTGGATGTCGCGCAGGTGCTCCATGCGCGGGTCGGAGGCCGGGACGCACAGCAGCTTGTCGTCGCCGCCCGCCTCGTCCGTCATCCGGAACATGCCGATGGCCCGGCACTTCACCAGCACACCGGGGAAGGTCGGCTCGTCCAGGATGACCAGCGCGTCCAGCGGGTCGCCGTCCTCGCCCAGGGTGCCCTCGACGAAGCCGTAGTCGGCCGGGTAGACGGTCGACGTGAAGAGGTGGCGGTCCAGTCGGATACGACCGGTCTCGTGGTCCACCTCGTACTTGTTCCGCGACCCCTTCGGGATCTCGATGGTGACGTCGAACTCCACGGGTGGCTCCTCCAAGATCAACACAAAATCGGGGGTGCCGTGCTCACGGCACAGCTCAGTGGTTAAGTGTCCCTCACGCAACTCTGTGCTCGCGAAAGGGGCTGGTCAGCCGTGCTGGAGCCGAAGGTGGTGCAGCTCACCGCGGGCTCCGCCGTACTCGGCCTCGTCCTGGCGGCCGGGGTGGTGACCCTGGCCGGGCCCTGGGACTCGGGTCAGCGTACGGCCGAGCGGGCCAGAGCCGCCGCCCAGGCCCGCACAGGTGGCGCACATCACGGCGCGACCGGCCCGGAACGCGCCGCCCCGAGGCCGCCCGCCCCGGCCCCCAGCGCCCCCGGCGTCCTCACCGCGCTCACCGCCCCGCGCACGAAGGCCGCCCCGAAGTCCGGGCTCGGTTCCCTGGCGGCCACCCTGGACCCGCTGCTCGCCGACCCGGGGCTCGGCCCGCTGCGCTCGGCGTCCGTCGTCGACCTGACGACGGGCAAGCAGGTGTACGGCAACGGGGCCGGCGTACCGATGACCCCGGCCTCCACCATCAAGATCGCCACCACGGCCGCCGCCCTCGCCGCCCTCGGCCCCGACCACCGCATCCCCACCGCGGCCGTCGCCACCCCGGACGCCCGCCACGTCACGCTCGTCGGCGGCGGCGACCCCACCCTCGACCCCGTCCGGCTGCGCGCCCTGGCCGCCGACACCGCCCGCGCCCTGCGGGCCCGCCGCGTCACCACCGTCACGCTCACCTACGACACCTCCCGGTACACCGGCCCCGAGCGCCACCCGATCGGCGTCAACGACAACATCGCCCCGGTCACGGCCCTGATGACCAATGAAGGGCGCCTTGACGGGTCGGCCGGCGGACCCGCCCCGCGCACCGCCGACCCGGCCGGGGACACCGCCCGCGCTTTCGCCGCCCTGCTCGCCGAGCACGGCGTCGTCACCGGAAAACCCCCGGCACGCGCGCGTGCCCCCAAGAAGGCCGTCCCCCTCGCCAAGACCTGGTCCGAGCCGCTGTCCGCCCTCGTCGAGCGCACCCTGACCCACAGCGACAACGACCTCGCCGAGGCCCTCGCCCGCCAGACCGCGATCGCCTCCGGCCACCCCGCGAGCTTCGCCGGCGCCGAGCGCGCCGTCCGCGAGCGGCTGCGCGACCTGGGCGTACCGCTCGCCGGGGCCAGGTTCGCCGACGGCAGCGGCCTGGACCGGGGCGACCGGATCTCCGCCGCCCTCCTCACCGCGCTGCTCGCCCGCGCGGCCGACCCCGCCCGCCCCGAACTGCGCCCCGTCCTCACCGGCCTGCCCGTGGGCGGCTTCAGCGGCACCCTGGAGGACCGTTTCGGCGACGGCTCCCCGGGCGCGGCGGGCGCCGGACTGGTCCGGGCCAAGACCGGCACCCTCACCGGCGTCAACACCCTGGCCGGCACCGTGGTGACGGCGGACGGCCGGCTGCTCGCCTTCGCGTTCCTGGCGGGCCGGACCCCGTCCCCGTACACCGCCCAGCCCGCCCTGGACCGCCTCGCCACCGCGCTGCTTCCCCAGGTGCCGCACTGAGCCGACCGGAGCCGCACCCTGACCCGATCGGGCACCGAGCACGTACGGTTGACGCATGACGAGCATCGGTGGTGCCGAGATGGTCGACTGGAACCTCGCGGTCGCGACCGCGACCCGACTGGTACGCCCCGGGCCCGAGGTGAGCCGCGACGAGGCCCGCGCGGTCGTCGCCGAACTGCGGCGGCACGCCAAGGCGTCGGAGGAGCACGTCCGGTCCTTCACCCGGATGATCCCCGAGGGCCACGAACCGGAGGACACCCCTGTCCTGGTCGTCGACCGGGCCGGCTGGATCAGGGCGAACGTCGCCGGTTTCCGCGAGCTGCTCAAGCCGTTGCTGGAGAAGATGCAGGAGCGCCGCTCCGGCACCCCGGGCGGCGCCGTGCTCGGCGCGGTCGGCGGCAAGGTGACCGGCGTGGAGCTGGGCATGCTGCTGTCGTTCCTGGCCTCCAGGGTCCTAGGGCAGTACGAGACGTTCGCCCCCGCCACCCGGGAGCTCCCGGCCGGCGAGAACGGCGGCGGCCGGCTCCTGCTCGTCGCGCCGAACATCGTCCACGTGGAGCGGGAGCTCGACGTCGCCCCGCACGACTTCCGGCTCTGGGTGGCCCTGCACGAGGAGACCCACCGCACCCAGTTCACGGCCGTGCCGTGGCTGCGCGACCACCTCCAGGGCGAGATCCAGTCATTCCTCGGCGCGACCGACATGGACCCCATGACCGTCCTGGAGCGGCTGCGCGAGGCCGCCCAGGCCCTCACCGGCGCCCGGCCCGAGGGCGAGGAGGAGGGCGGCCGCTCGCTCGTCGAGCTCGTCCAGACCCCCGAGCAGCGGGAGATCCTCGGCCGCCTCACCGCCGTGATGTCGCTGCTCGAAGGGCACGCGGACTACGTGATGGACGGCGTCGGCCCGCAGGTCGTGCCGTCGGTGGCGGAGATCCGGGAGAAGTTCCAGCAGCGCAGGGCGCGCGGCGCCTCGCGCCTGGACCAGGCGCTGCGCAAGCTCCTGGGCCTGGACGCCAAACTGCGCCAGTACCGGGACGGCGAGCGGTTCGTCCGCGCGGTGGTCGACGAGGTCGGCATGGCCGGCTTCAACCGGGTGTGGACCTCTCCGAACACCCTCCCCACCAAGGCGGAGATCGCCAAACCGGCGGACTGGGTCGCGAGGGTGCACCGTAAAGCAGAATGAGGAGTCCATTCCGGCCGACGGCAGAAGAACGCCCCTCCAATCACCCATCCGAGGGACCGTGGGCAATGGGTAGGCGTGCGATGCTCGGGTAACGGCCGAGTTCTGTCACCATCGACGCACTCTGAGTGACCGAACCCCCCGCTCCGGCCGTTAAGACTCCGACCGAGGCACCCCCCAACTTCACACGAAGGGCACCGGACATGGGTCCCCATCCTGCGGTCGCGGCGATACGCCTGGCGGTCCGCCGCGTACTCCACGACGTCATCACCGAGCACACCACCCCCGCGCAGCCCGCTGCCGGAACAACCGAAGACTCCGTCACCGGCGGGCGCCCGCAGCCCCCGCTCGTCCTGGTGGCCTGTTCCGGCGGCGCCGACTCCATGGCGCTCGCCTCCGCCCTCGCCTTCGAGGCCCGCAAGCTCGCCGTCCGCGCCGGCGGCATCACCGTCGACCACGGCCTCCAGCCCGGCTCCGACCTCCGCGCCGCCGAGGTCGCGGCCCGCCTCACCGCGATGAACCTCGACCCGGTGGAGGCCATCGCCGTGTCCGTCGGCCGCGACGGCGGCCCGGAGGCGGCCGCCCGCGACGCCCGGTACGCCGCGCTGGACGAGGCCGCCGAGCGCCTCGGCGCCGCCGCCGTCCTGCTCGGCCACACCCGCGACGACCAGGCCGAGACCGTGCTGCTCGGCCTCGCCCGAGGCTCCGGCATCCGCTCCCTGTCCGGCATGGCCGCCGTCTCCGGCACCGGCGACCGCTACCGGCGCCCGTTCCTCCAGCTCGACCGGCAGACCGCCCGCAAGGCCTGCATGGTCCAGTCGCTGCCCGTCTGGGACGACCCGATGAACGCCGACCCGGCCTACACCCGGTCCCGGCTGCGCCACGAGGGCCTGCCCGCCCTGGAGAAGTCGCTCGGCAAGGGCGTCGTCGAGGCCCTCGCCCGGACGGCCGGCCTGTGCCGCGACGACGCCGACGCCCTGGACGCCTGGGCCGCCGACGCCGACCCCACCGTGCGGGACGAGGCGGGCCTGCTGGAGTGCGCCAAGCTGTACGCCCTGCCGCCCGCCGTCCGCCGCCGCGTGCTGCGCCGCGCGGCCATCGCCGAGGGTGCCCCCGCCGGCTCCCTGTTCGCCCGGCACGTCGAGGAACTGGACAAGCTGATCACGAGCTGGCGGGGCCAGGGCGCCATCAATCTGCCCGGCCGCGTCGTCGCACGCCGCCAGGGTGGCAGACTGGTCATCCGGCAAGGCTGACGCAGGCTGCAACGAAAGTGACCCGGGTGAACGAGAAAGACATGGGCACCGACCTCAAGTCGGTGCTCATCACCAAGGAAGAGATCGACGCGAAGCTGGCGGAGCTCGCCGCGAAGATCGACGCTGAGTACGCGGGCAAGGACCTGCTCATCGTGGGCGTCCTCAAGGGCGCCGTCATGGTGATGGCGGACCTGGCGCGTGCGCTGTCCACCCCCGTCACCATGGACTGGATGGCCGTCTCCTCGTACGGCGCGGGCACCCAGTCCTCCGGTGTGGTCCGGATCCTCAAGGACCTGGACACCGACATCAAGGGCAAGCACGTCCTGATCGTCGAGGACATCATCGACTCCGGCCTGACGCTGTCCTGGCTGCTGTCGAACCTCGGTTCGCGGGAGCCGGCCTCCCTGGAGGTCTGCACGCTGCTGCGCAAGCCGGAGGCCGCGAAGGTCGCGATCGACGTGAAGTGGATCGGTTTCGACATCCCCAACGAGTTCGTCGTCGGCTACGGCCTGGACTACGCGGAGAAGTACCGCAACCTGCCGTTCGTCGGCACGCTCGCGCCGCACGTCTACGGCGGCTGAACCGCCCCGGACACCCGCCGGGCCCCGGGAACCCAGGCCGCCCTTCCGCCGTTGGAGCATGGGAAGGCGGTCGCGGGTGACAATGCTGGGGTACCGTCCGAAGAACAGCTTTTTCTCATAGCAGCATTTACCTACGGGCAGGAGGGACGGGGCGTCATCGCTCCGTATGGATGGACGTGAAGCGATACTTCCGTGGGCCGGTCATGTGGATCGTGCTGGCCGTCCTCGCCGTGGTCGTGTTGATGCAGGTCGTCGGCTCGTCGGGCGGCTACAAGACGGTGGACACCGGCAAGGTGGTCCAGGCGATCGACAAGAACCAGGTCGAGCAGGCCAAGCTGACCACCGGCGACGAACAGATGATCAAGATCGACCTGAAGGATGGCTTCAAGGTCGACGGTGCCGACAAGGTCCAGGCGAGCTACATCGGCACGCAGGGCTCCGACCTGGCCATCACGCTGCAGAAGAAGTACGAAGCCGGCGACATCGACAAGAGCTACACGGTCTCGCCGACCAAGCAGAGCGCCATCGTGTCGGTGCTGCTCTCGCTGCTGCCCTTCGTGCTGATCGTCGTGGTCTTCCTGTTCCTGATGAATCAGATGCAGGGCGGCGGCTCCCGGGTGATGAACTTCGGGAAGTCCAAGGCCAAGCTGATCACCAAGGACACCCCGAAGACCACCTTCGCCGACGTGGCGGGGTCCGACGAGGCCGTCGAGGAGCTCCAGGAGATCAAGGAGTTCCTCCAGGAGCCGGCGAAGTTCCAGGCGGTCGGCGCCAAGATCCCCAAGGGCGTGCTGCTGTACGGCCCGCCCGGCACGGGCAAGACGCTGCTCGCGCGCGCCGTCGCCGGCGAGGCGGGCGTGCCGTTCTACTCGATCTCCGGCTCCGACTTCGTCGAGATGTTCGTCGGTGTCGGTGCCTCCCGAGTCCGTGACCTGTTCGAGCAGGCCAAGGCGAACGCCCCGGCGATCGTCTTCGTCGACGAGATCGACGCCGTCGGCCGGCACCGTGGTGCGGGTCTCGGCGGTGGCCACGACGAGCGTGAGCAGACCCTCAACCAGCTCCTCGTCGAGATGGACGGCTTCGACGTGAAGGGCGGCGTCATCCTGATCGCCGCCACGAACCGGCCCGACATCCTCGACCCGGCGCTGCTGCGCCCCGGCCGCTTCGACCGGCAGATCGCCGTCGACCGCCCGGACATGCAGGGCCGGCTGGAGATCCTCAAGGTCCACCAGAAGGGCAAGCCGGTCGCCCCGGACGTCGACCTGTCCGCCGTGGCGCGTCGTACGCCCGGCTTCACCGGCGCCGACCTGTCGAACGTGCTGAACGAAGCCGCGCTGCTCACCGCGCGCAGCGACCGGAAGCTCATCGACAACCAGATGCTGGACGAGGCGATCGACCGGGTGGTCGCGGGCCCGCAGAAGCGGACCCGGATCATGTCGGACAAGGAGAAGAAGATCACCGCGTACCACGAGGGCGGTCACGCCCTGGTCGCGGCGGCCTCGCCGAACTCCGACCCGGTCCACAAGATCACCATCCTGTCCCGTGGCCGTGCCCTGGGCTACACCATGGTCCTGCCGGACGAGGACAAGTACTCCACCACGCGCAACGAGATGCTCGACCAGCTCGCCTACATGCTGGGCGGGCGCGCGGCCGAGGAACTGGTCTTCCACGACCCGACCACGGGCGCGGCCAACGACATCGAGAAGGCGACCGCGACCGCGCGGGCCATGGTCACGCAGTACGGCATGACCGAGCGGCTCGGCGCGATCAAGTTCGGCGGCGACAACACCGAGCCCTTCCTGGGCCGTGAGATGGCGCACCAGCGCGACTACTCGGAAGAGGTCGCCGCGCTCGTCGACGAAGAGGTCAAGAAGCTCATCGAGGCCGCGCACAACGAGGCCTGGGAGATCCTCGTCGAGAACCGCGACGTCCTCGACAACCTGGTCCTCCAGTTGCTGGAGAAGGAGACGCTCAACAAGGAGGAGATCGCCGAGATCTTCGCCCCGATCGTCAAGCGCCCGGCCCGCCCGGCCTGGACCGGCTCCTCGCGGCGTACGCCCTCGACGCGGCCGCCGGTGCTCTCCCCGAAGGAGCTGGCCCTGACCAACGGGGCGGCGGGCACCAACGGCGCCACGCCGACGGACATCACCAAGGCGAGCCCGGGAACCACGGGCTCCTCGTCGGCTCCGTCCGCTCCGTCGGCGGAGGCGGTCCCGGAGGAGCGCCCCGAGAGCTGACCGGCCCATACCGGAAGCCCCGGAATGAAAGCCGCGCCCCCCAGGTTCTAGCCTGGGGGGCGCGGCTTTCGCGTGCGCGGTTGGGCGCGTACTCAAGCAACACGGAACGAGGCACACATGACCGACCCGGTGACGCTGGACGTCGAGGGCACGATCGGCGAGTTCGATGAGAAGCGAGCCGAGAACGCCGTACGTGAACTCCTCCTCGCGGTCGGTGAGGACCCTGACCGCGAAGGGCTGCGGGAGACGCCGGCCCGGGTGGCGCGGGCGTACAAGGAGATATTCGCGGGCCTGTGGCAGGAGCCCGAGGACGTCCTGACGACGACGTTCGACCTGGGGCACGACGAGATGGTCCTGGTGAAGGACATCGAGGTGTTCAGTACCTGTGAGCACCACCTGGTGCCGTTCCGTGGAGTGGCCCACGTCGGATACATCCCCTCCACCACCGGCAAGATCACCGGCCTGTCGAAGCTGGCGCGGCTGGTGGACGTGTACGCGCGCCGCCCCCAGGTGCAGGAACGTCTGACCACCCAGGTCGCCGACTCCCTGATGAAGATCCTGGAGCCGCGCGGCGTGATCGTGGTCATCGAGTGCGAGCACATGTGCATGTCGATGCGCGGCATCCGCAAGCCCGGGGCGAAGACCATCACGTCGGCCGTGCGCGGACAGCTCAGGGACCCCGCTACCCGCGCGGAGGCGATGAGCCTCATAATGGCGGACTGAAATCCCCATCCATAGCGGGGAGTTATCGCGCGAGGCATTGGACGTGCGGGCGTCCGGGGAGAAGACTCATGCCCGTACGTCAGGAAGTCTTACGGATCCTTGGGGATCCGAGGATGGAGATGCCGCGCATGAGCGACAATGCCCTGCCCACCCGCCGGCTCGGTGACCTGGAGGTGTCGGCCCTCGGCTTCGGCGCGATGGTGCTGTCGCCCGGGGTGTACGGAGAGATCGACGACGCGCGTGCCGAGCGGGCGCTGCTCGCGGCGGTGGACGCCGGGGCCACGCTCATCGACACGTCGGACGGCTATGGTGCCGACGGCCACAACGAACGGCTGATCGGCAAGGCGCTCGGCGGGCGGCGGGACGAGGTGGTCATCGCCACCAAGTTCGGCTTCCGGCTCCCGGAGGGCGTCGAGCCGCACCCCTTCCCGGTCGGGTACGCCTTCGGTGAGCTGGCCGTCAACGCGGACCCCAAGCATGTGCGCGGGTACGCCGAGGCCAGCCTGCGGGAGCTGGGCACCGACCGGATCGACCTGTACTACCCCCACTTCCCGGACCCCCAGGTCCCGCTGGAGGACACGGTGGGCGCGGTCGCCGACCTCGTCGAGGCGGGCCTCGTCCGGCACCTGGGCCTGTCCAACGTCACCGCCGCACAGCTCCGGGCCGCGCATGCCGTGCACCCCGTGGCGGCCGTCCAGACCGAGTGGTCCATGTGGCGGCACGTCGACGAGGAGCTGCTCGCCGCGGCACGCGAGCTGGGCGTGGGCGTCGTCGCCTGGTCGCCGCTGGGCGCCGGCTTCCTGACCGGCAAGGTCGCCAAGGTGGAGGACGGCGACTTCCGGCAGCACATGCCCCGGTTCGACGCCGCGAACCACCAGGCCAACAACGACCGCTTCGCTCCCGTCCGAGGGATCGCCGGGGAGCTGGGCATCACCCCGGCGCAGTTGGCCCTGGCCTGGCTGCTGGACCAGGACGACCACGTCGTCCCCATCCCGGGCAGCCGCACCCCGGCCCACATCCGCGAAAACCTGGCGGCCGCGCACGTACGGCTCTCCCCGGACGCCCGGGACCGCCTCTCGGCCGTCCTCGCCGAGACGGAGGTCTCGGGCGGCACGCTGCTGTAGCGGCCCGGCCGGGCGCGCCGGGCGCGGCGGTGACCGGCGCGGCGCCCCGCCGCCCGGGGGCTACGCGGGGTCGGCCGGGTGCCCGGGGGCTACGCGCGGGTCGGGGCCTCCGGGGCCTCGTCGTCGTCCTCCGGGAGCTTGCAGACGCGCTCCAGGAAGATCGCCGCGGCGATGACGCCGATGCCCGCCAGCACGGAGAAGCCGGCGTAGATGGCCTGGTCGCGGCGGGCCGGGATGTCGAGGGAGCCGAGCAGGAAGACGCCGGTGCCGCCGTACATGCCGCTCACCAGGGCCGCGACCAGGGCACTCGCCTGGCCGAAGACGACCGCGCGGGCGGCCATCAGCGGCTCCACGCCCTTGGCGTCGGGACGGCGCTCGCGCTGGGCGCGCAGCCGGGAGCGCAGCGAGAGCGCGGTGGCGGTCAGGACCACCGCGATGACGGCGAGGACGATGGGCGCGGCCAGCGGCACGCTCGGCAGGGTGCCGAACGACTCCCACAGCCGGGCGCCGCCCCAGGAGAGGATGCCTGCGACGGCGAACAGTCCGGCCAGTACCTTGAGCCGCAGTTGTTTCACCGGGGGCCCTTCATCTCGTCGCCGTACGGTCCGTGCAGTGCTTGCCGATCACTCAACGCTACTCGGGCAGGCGCAGTTCCAGGTCCGCCCGGGGCAGGACACCCTCGCGGCCGACACCGCCGAGCAGGTCGGCGATCGCGCCGACGCCGGGCAGGTGCGCCTCCGGCTCCACGTCGTGCCACGGCGCCAGCACGAAGGCCCGCTCGTGGGCGCGGGGGTGCGGCAGGGTGAGGACGGGGTCGTCGGAGACGATGTCCGCGTACGCCACGATGTCGACGTCGATCGTGCGCGCGCCCCAGCGCTCGTCGCGGACGCGGTGGAAGGCCTCCTCCACGGCGTGCGCCCGCTCCAGCAGGGACGCCGGGGGAAGCGTGGTCTTCAGGACGACGACCGCGTTGAAGTACGACGGCTGGGAGCCGGGGTCGACGCCCCAGGGCTCCGTCTCGTACACCGGCGAGACCGCCTTCACCCGGACACCCGGGGTGTCCTCCAGCGCGTCGATGGCGCCCTGGAGGGTCTCCAGGCGGTTGCCCAGGTTGGAGCCGAGGGAGAGCACGGCCCGTTTGGGGTTGGACAGGGTGATGTCGGCGGCGTCGACCTGCTCCGTCACGGAGGCGGGCACCGGCTGTACCGTCGGGTCGCTGTGCGTCTTGTTCATGCGCGGCTCCGGGTGATGGTGATGGTCACGTCGTCGAAGGGCACGGTGATCGGGGCGTCCGGCTTGTGGACCACCACCTCCACCTCCTGGACGCCGTCGTGCTTGAGGCACTGCTCGGCGATGCGCTCGGCGAGCGTCTCGATCAGGTCGACCGGCTCCCCCTGCACCACATCCACGACCTCTTCCGCCACGACGCCGTAGTGCACGGTCTTCGCCAGGTCGTCGTCGGCCGCCGCGGGGCGGGTGTCGAGGCCGAGCACCAGGTCCACGATGAACGTCTGGCCTTCCTCGCGCTCCCGTGGGAAGACGCCATGGTGCCCGCGGGCCTTGAGGCCGCGCAGCGCGACACGATCCACGCGAATCACTCCTGCTGTCGTTGGTCTGGCGGGCACGCGACCGGGTGCGGACGGCGCGATGCCACCAGTCGAATCTACCTGCGAGCACTGACAGGGCCCGCCCACGGGCTCCTCATGGGGCTCGCCTACCCACTCAGGAGGGGTTCTCGTCGGCCTCTTCCTCGCCGGTTTCGGCCAGAACGGGTGAACCGTGGTGCGACCAGATCCGCCACCCGTCCGGTGTGCGGCGGAACACATTCGTGGCGACGACGAGCTGCCCGACGAGCGGCCCGAGGTCGGCGCCGTCCTCGGCCGGGCCGCCACTGAGGATGTTCTCCGTGCAGGTGACCAGGGCCGTGTCGCCGGCCACCGAGACCTTCACATCGGTCAGGAAGAACTGGATGTAGTCGGTGTTCGCCATGATCAGCGCGTACGAGCGGAGCACCTCGCCGCGCCCGGAGAGCACCGGCCAGCCGGGGTGGACGCAACTGATCTCGCCGAGCGAGTCGTCCAGCCAGAGGTCGGAGATCTCCTCGAAGTCGCCGCGCTCCATCGCCTCGTAGAAGGCGGTGTTGGCGCGCTCGACCGCTTCGATGTCGGTGCGTGCGGCGTCGTTCACCGGGCTCCCTCGACGGCGCGGGCCACCCGGACCGCGTCCGCCGTCGCGCGGACCTCGTGGACCCGCACCGCCCAGGCGCCCTCGTGCGCCGCGATCGCCGAGACCGCGGCGGTGGCGGCGTCCCGTTCCCGCGCGGGCGGCGGGGTTGCGCCCTCCCCGGCCAGGACATGGCCCAGGAACCGCTTGCGGGAGGCGGCGACCAGCAGCGGGCGGCCCAGCGCCCGCAGGTCGGCCAGGTGTGCCACCAGGGCCAGGTCGTGCTCGGCCATCTTGGCGAAGCCCAGGCCCGGGTCGACGACGATCCGCTCCGGGTCGACGCCGCCCTCGACGACGGCCTCCATGCGGGTGCGCAGCTCGGCGACGACTTCGGCGACCACGTCGTCGTACACGGCCAGGCTGTTCATGTCCTTGCTGAAGCCACGCCAGTGCATGACGACGAACGGCACCTCGGCGGCGGCGACGGAGGGGACCATCTCGGGGTCGGCCAGGCCGCCGCTCACGTCGTTGACCAGGACCGCGCCGGCCTCCACCGCCCGGCGGGCGACCGAGGCGCGCATGGTGTCGACCGAGACGGTGACCCCTTCGGCCGTCAGGCCGCGTACGACGGGGACGACGCGGCGCAGCTCCTCGTCCTCGTCCACCCGGGTGGCGCCCGGGCGGGTCGACTCGCCACCGACGTCCACCAGGTCCGCCCCCTGGGCGACCAGGTCCAGGCCGTGCTTGATGGCGGCCGTGGTGTCGAACCAGCGGCCGCCGTCGGAGAAGGAGTCGGGCGTCACATTGACGACCCCCATGACCGCACAGCGGTCGAACGTGGGCAGGCCCCGGGCCGTGCCCCGTCCGCGCAAGGTACTCATGCGTCCAGCCTAGGGGGTGTCTTGTGGGCGCCCCGTTCAGGCGGCGCGGACCTCGTGTTCGCCGTGGGCCGGGGTGATGTGCGCGCAGGGGCGGGCCGTGGCGGCGGCGCCGCGGCGGCGGAACGGGCGGGGGAGCTCCACGTTCACGAAGCCCTCCGCCTGCATCGCGGCGAAACCGATGCGGGGCAGGTCCCGGGCGTTGCGGTAGACCACGAAGCGGGGCTCCCAGCGCGGCTGGAACTTCGCGTTGAACTTGTACAGCGACTCGATCTGGAACCAGCGGGAGAGGAAGACCAGCAGGCCGCGCCAGATCCTCAGGACCGGGCCCGCGCCGAGCTTCTCGCCGCGCGCCAGGGCGGAGCGGAACATCGCGAAGTTCAGCGAGACCCGTTCGATGCCCAGCTTGGGGGAGGCCTGGAGGGCGGCGACGATCAGCAGCTCGTTCATGCCCGGGTCGGCGGAGCGGTCGCGGCGCATCAGCTCCAGCGACATCCCGTCCGTACCCCACGGCACGAAGTGGATGATCGCCTTCAGGTCGCCGTACGGAGAGTCCGGGTCCTCCTTGTGGGCGGTGGCGATCACCGCGTCGCCGTCGGCCGGGTCACCGATCCGGCCCAGCGCCATGGAGAAGCCCCGCTCGGTGTCGGTGCCGCGCCAGTCGGCCGCGGCGCGCCGGATGCGCTCCAGCTCGCCGTCCGACAGGTCACGGGCGCGCCGGACGCGGGTCGTGTACCCATTGCGCTCGATGCGCTTGACCATCTGGCGCACGTTGCGCATGGCGCGCCCGGTCAGGGAGAAATCCGCGACGTCCACCACCGCCTCGTCGCCCAGCTCCAGCGCGTCCAGGCCGGTCTCGCGGGTCCAGACCTCACCGCCGGTCTCGGAGCAGCCCATGACGGCGGGCGTCCAGGAGTGGGCCTTGGCCTCGTCCATGAACCGCTCGATGGCGCCGGGCCAGGCCTCGACGTCGCCGATCGGGTCACCGCTGGCGAGCATCACGCCGGAGACGACGCGGTAGCAGACGGCGGCCTTGCCGCTGGGGGAGAAGACGACGCCCTTGTCGCGGCGGAGCGCGAAGTGGCCGAGCGAGTCGCGGCCGCCGTGCTTGTCCAGCAGGGCGCGCAGCCGGGTCTCGTCGTCCTCGGTGAGCCGGGCGACCGGGTGCTCGGGGCGGAAGGCCAGGTAGATGGTGGTGATGGCGGTCAGCAGGCCGAGGGCGCCGAGCGAGTAGCCGACGGTCCAGTCGACGCCGCCGCGGTAGCCCACCGGGCCCTCCACGCCGAACAGGCCGTACAGCACGTGCTCCAGGCGGTCGCTCAGGCTCGGGCTCCCGACCACCTTCCCGGGGTGGGCGCTGACGATGAGCAGGCCGAGCGCGATGGAACCGGCGCCCATGAGGACGAAGTTCGCGAGCGCCTTCCAGCGGCTGCGCGGGTCGGGCAGGGCGGCGAACTCGCCGCGGTGGCGCAGCAGCAGCGCGAGGAGCAGCAGCGAGAACAGCACCCCGATGACGGAGTGGCGGTAGACGAACTGCGCCACGGCCCCCACCGGCAGGAGGATCACGGCGGCGCGCCAGGCACGGCGCTTGTGGCGCTTGAGCCCGTGGGCGAGGAGCAGCAGCAGGACGCCGGCGCTCAGGGAGAGCGCGGCGGACAGCGGCCCCAGCGTGCCGGGCAGCACTTCGGCGATGGCGTGCATGCGGCTGGCGCGGAAGCGCGGGAAGACCCCGGCGGCGATGTCGATCAGACCGATCAGCGTGCACGCCGTTCCGACCAGGGAGGGCACCTTCTCGGCGCGTGGCCCGCGCAGGACGCGACCTATCCGGCTCGGAACCGATCCCGACTTATCCCCATCTACCGTGACAGACATCGCTTCCCAAGGCTCCGCAAAGATTCGTGTGTCGCTTCGGCCGGAACGTTCGGCCCGGACGATTTGCGCTCTCTAGGACGGGGCCTGGGGGAGGCGGGTTCACTCACTCCCCGGAAAATCTCGACGAAGAAGGCTTGAACTCCTCATGGGTCTCACCAGCAACAAAGTCCTGGCGCTGGCCGCCCTGCTGGCCGTGGCACTGTTCGCCGTCACGGTGTGGCTGTGGCCACGGCTGGCGCGCGGCGGCTGGCGGCCGGTGCTCGGCAGGATCGGCCTGCTGCTGGCGACCCAGGTGGCGCTGTTCGCGTCCGTCGGTCTCGCCGCCAACAACTACTTCCTCTTCTACGGCTCCTGGGCCGACCTCTTCGGGCAGGAGCAGGAGTTGGGGGTGGTCGTCGACCACTCGGCGGGCAGCAAGGACATCAAGGTCGTCGGCAAGCAGAAGCTGGAGGGCGTGCCCGGTGGCGGCCGCCCGGCGGCGGGCGGGCAGATCCAGAAGGTCGTCATCGCCGGTGAGACCTCGAAGATCGACAGCCCGGCGTACGTCTACCTGCCGCCGGAGTACTTCCAGCCGGCGTACGCGAAGAAGACCTTCCCCGCCGCCGTCGTGCTGACCGGCTACCCGGGCACCGCCGAGAACCTGCTGAAAGGGCTGAAGTACCCGCGTACGGCCTACGAGCAGGCCAAGGCCAAGAAGATGCAGCCGATGATCCTGGTGATGCTGCGGCCGACCGTGGCCCCGCCGCGCGACACGGAGTGCGTCGACGTCCCGGGCGGCCCGCAGACGGAGACCTTCTTCGCCAAGGACCTGCCCAAGGCGGTCTCCGAGACGTACCGCGTCGGCACGGCGCCCCGGAACTGGGGGTTCATCGGCAACTCGACCGGCGGCTACTGCGCCCTGAAGATCGCGATGCACCACCCCGAGCGGTACGCGGCCGGCGCGGGCCTGTCGGCGTACTACAAGGCCGCCGAGGACATGACGACGGGTGACCTGTTCCACGGCGACCAGCACCAGCGCAACCGGGCGAACCTGCTGTGGAGCCTGGACAACCTGCCGCAGGGGCGGTCGTCCTTCCTCGTCACCACCTCCGCCAAGGGCGAGGGGAACCTCAAGGGGACCCAGTCCTTCATCAAGAAGGTGAAGTCGCCCGCGCGCGTCTCGTCGATCACCCTCGACAGCGGCGGGCACAACTTCAACACCTGGAACCGTGAGATCCCCCCGGCGCTGGTGTGGATGAGCGGCCGGCTCAGCGCGGCCTGATCAGCCGACCGTCTCCAGGTCCACGTCCGTACGGGGGATGTCCTGGGCGTCCGCGTCGATCGAGCGGCGCAGCGCCTCATGCAGCCGGGCCGGGGTCAGCACCCCGAGGAAACGTCCCTTCTCCTCCCGGTCGATGACGGCGATCCAGCCCGCGTCGTGCTGGAGCATGGTCGCGAACGCCTGCTTGAGCGAGGCGCCGACGGGCAGCCAGGCCTCCATGCGGCGGGCGTGGTCCCCCACGGTCCCGGTGCCGCGGGCGGCGTGCTCGGCGGCGATCCAGCCGTGCAGGTTGTCGTCGCCGTCCAGGACGACTGCCCAGCGCGAGCCGAGCTCCCGGGGCAGCGCGTCGTCCAGGTGGACGACCGGCGGCTGTTCGAGGTCGCCGGCCTCGATGGGCGTGACCGACAGCCGCTTGAGGCCGCGGTCCGCGCCGACGAAGTCGGCGACGTACGGGGTGGCCGGGGCGCCCAGCACGGTGGCCGGGGCGTCGAACTGCTCGATCCTGCCCTGCCCGTAGACGGCGATGCGGTCGCCGAGCCGGACGGCCTCCTCGATGTCGTGGGTGACGAACAGGACCGTCTTGCGCACCGCCGACTGGAGCTTGAGGAACTCGCTCTGGAGGTGCTCGCGCACGACCGGGTCGACCGCGCCGAACGGCTCGTCCATCAGCAGGACGGGCGGGTCGGCGGCCAGGGCGCGGGCGACCCCGACGCGCTGGCGCTGGCCGCCGGAGAGCTGCTCCGGGTAACGGTCGCCGTGGACCGACGGGTCGAGCCCGACGAGGTCGAGGAGTTCGGCGGCGCGGGCGCGTGCCGTGGCGCGTTTGACGCCGAGCAGGTGGGGGACGGTGGCGGTGTTCTCCAGGACCGTCTTGTGCGGGAAGAGCCCGACCTGCTGGATGACGTAGCCGATCCGGCGGCGGAGCTGGACGGGGTCGGTGTCCGCGATGTCCTGGCCGTCCACGAATATCCGGCCCTCGGTCGGCTCGATCAGCCGGTTCACCATCTTCATCGTGGTGGTCTTGCCGCAGCCCGACGGCCCGACGAGCGTGACCAGTTCACCCTCGGCCACCTCGAACGACAGGTCGTCCACGGCGGTCGTGCCGTCCGCGTACCGCTTCGTGACGTGCTCGAATCGGATCATGGATCCCATTGTGGCCGCCGGCCGGCCCGCCACGGCCGTCCGGTGTGTGAAGGCCGTGTTGCCAGGCTGTGGTGACGATCGGTGATTGTCAGTGGCGGGGGTTAGGGTCGTTGTCGGGTCGAACACCGGATCGGACGACGAGTCGGGGGAGGAGGTGGGGGCGGGTGGCTGCTGCCAACTGCCTGGCGGCCAACGAATGGATCTGCGGCGAGTATGTCCGCTCCCGCGCCGAGGAGTTGACCGACGCCACCGTCCAGCACGTGTGGATCACGGCCGTGTCGGTGCTGATCGGCGTGGCCGTGGCCTTCCCGCTGGCGCTGCTGGTGCGCGCCCGGCCGGGGTTCGCGGCGCCGGTCCTCGGGCTGACGACCGTGCTGTACGCGATTCCGTCGCTGGCGATGTTCTCGCTGCTGCTGCCGTTCTTCGGGCTGTCGGCCGCCCTGGTGGTGACCGGCCTCGTGCTGTACTCGCTGACCATTCTCGTGCGGAACATCCTGGCCGGGCTCGCCGCGGTGCCCGAGGAGGCGCGGGAGGCGGCGCGCGGCATGGGGTACGGGCCGGGGCGGCTGCTGTGGGAGGTCGAACTGCCGCTGGCCCTGCCCGCGGTGATGGCGGGCGTGCGGATGGCGACGGTGTCGACGGTCGCCCTGACGACGGTGGGCGCGCTGGTGGACTACGGCGGGCTGGGCACCCTCATCACGGCCGGGCTGAAGAGCTTCTTCAAGGCGCAGGTGTTGACCGCGTCCGTGCTGTGCGTGGTGCTCGCGGTCACCGCCGACCTGCTGCTCCTCGGGCTCCAGCGGCTGCTGACGCCGTGGACGCGGCCGGCCCGAATACCGGGCGTGCGCGTACGCGGGGCGGGGTGAGCCATGGACGCGGTGACCGGTGCCTGGACGTGGCTGACGACCGGGGCCAACTGGCAGGGTGAGAGCGGGGTGTGGAACCGGCTCGGCGAGCACCTGTGGTTCAGCGGCGTGTGCCTGGCCCTCTCGTGCCTGATCGCCCTGCCGCTGGGGCTGTGGCTCGGGCACGTCGGCCGGGGCGGCGCGCTGGCCGTCAACGTGTCGAACGTGGGGCGTGCGGTGCCCACGCTGGCGGTGCTGGTGCTGCTGACGATCACGCCGCTGGGCAAGCACGGCGACCTGCCGACGATCACCGCGCTGGTGCTGTTCGCCGTGCCGCCGCTGCTCACCAACGCGTACGTCGGGATGCGCCAGGTGGACCGGGCGGTGGTCGAGGCGGCGCGTGGCATGGGGATGTCGGGCGCGCAGGTGTTCCGCCGGGTGGAACTGCCCCTCGCCCACCCGATGGTGATGACGGGTCTGCGGTCGGCCACCGTGCAGGTGATCGCCACCGCGACGCTCGCCGCGATGGCGGGCGAGGGCGGGCTGGGCCGGATCATCACCGCCGGGTTCAACACCAACAACACCCCTCAGGTGGTCGCCGGGGCGCTGGTGGTCGGCGCGCTCGCCCTGCTGGCCGAGGGCCTGCTGGTGGTGGCGGGCCGGGTGCTCGACCCCATGCGGGCGACCCGGCGCGCCCACTGAACCGAAGCTGACCGAAGCCGAACGGCGAAGCGGCTGGACCGGACGGAGAACGTGATGAACAGGAACTCGCGCATGGCGGGTGCGGTACTGGGCGTGGTCGCCCTCACCGGCGGGCTGGCGGCGTGCGGCGGCGGCCAGAGCCTGGAGGAGCGCGGCGCGGCGGACGGCCCCTCGGCCGGTGGCGGCGAGAAGGGCACGCTGGTCGTCGGCTCGGCGGGCTTCACCGAGTCCAGCGTGCTGGCGGAGTTGTACGCACAGGTGCTGAAGGACGCCGGATACCGCACGTCCATCAAGACGGTGGAGAACCGCGAGCTGTACGAACCGGCTCTGGAGAAGGGCGAGATCGACGTCGTACCGGAATACGCGGCTACGCTTGCGGAATTCCTGAACGCGAAGGTGAACGGTCCGAAGGCGGTCGAGGAGAAGCCGGTCGCCTCCAGCGATGCCGCCGCCACCGTAACGGCGCTGGAGAAGCTCGCCGGTCCGCGCGGGCTCAAGGTGCTCCCGGCGGGTGAGGCGGTCGATCAGAACGCCTTCGCCGTCACCAGGGAATTCGCCGAGAAGAACAAGCTCAAGACGCTTTCGGATCTCGGCGCTTCGAAGCTGAAGGTCACGATCGCGGCCGGAGACGAGTGCGAGATCCGGCCGTTCTGCGCGCCGGGGCTGAAGAAGACGTACGGCATCGATGTGACGGGCATCGACCCCAAGGGCGTGGGCACGCCACAGGCCAAGCAGGCCGTGAAGGACGGCGTCGACCAGCTCGTCCTGACCACGACGACCGACGCGACGCTGGACGCCTTCGGGCTGGTGCTGCTGGAGGACGACAAGAAGCTCCAGAACGCCGACAATGTGCTGCCGGTCGTCAATGCGAAGGACGCGGGTTCGGCGGAGATAGCCGCGGCTCTCAACAAGATCACCAAGGTGCTCACGACCGCGGATCTGGTCGAGTTGAACAGGAAGGTCGACGCCGAGCGGGCAAAGCCCGCGGACGTGGCGAAGGGTTACCTGGAGTCCAAGGGGCTGATCGAGAAGTAACCGGCGCGAGGAAGTCGGCGCGAAGGGAAGTCGGTGTGAAGGCGGCCCGGAAGTCGGTGTGTAAGGGGGGCCCGGAAGTCGGTTCCCATGATGTTCGGATCACAGGGCCGAAACATTGCCGGGCCGACACCCCATACGACACCTACGCACGGTAAATTTCAGGCCATGCCACGTGGACGCCACCGCCATTCCCCACCCCTGCACCGGCTTCTGCCCCCTTCCGCGGTAGCCGGAGCGGCCGTTGTGTGCGCCGGCGGCGCATGGCTCCTCGCGGATCCGCTGGTCCTGCGCCTGCTGACCGCCGCCGCTGCCGCCGCTGCCGTCACCGGCTCGGTCCTGATGCGCAGTTGGGACCGGGCGGCCGGGCGCCGCGTCGCCGAGCTGACCCGGGCGCGGGCCGGCGACCAGTGGCGTACCGAGGAGCGCATCGCGGAGCTGGAGAGCGACCTGGAGGAGTCCCGCGAGCTGCGTGCCAAGCTCGACGCCAAACTCCGCGCCAAGCGGGTCGAACTGGCCGCGCTGCGGGGCGAGCACGCCGAGCTGCTGCGGCGGTACGCCACCGCCGAGACGGAGCGCGCCAGTGCCCTGGAGGGCCGCCGGCAGCTCGCCCTGGAGGCGGCCGCCCCCACCCGGGCGCTGCCCGCCGCGAGTTCCACGCCCACCCCGGCCGCGTACCTCCAGGCCGCCAAGGCGCTGGAGAACCTCACGCGCAACGCCGCCGAGCAGGAGGCCAGGCGCACCACCGAGGAGGCCCGGCGCCGCGACCTGGCCGAGCGGGCGAGGGAAGCGGCGGCGGAGGCGGACGAGCCGCAGGGGAAGCACGCGGCGGCCGCCGAGCGGCAGCACGACCGCCCGTCGGCCGCCGCCCCCTCCGCCCACGCCCCCTCCGCCCACGCCCCCTCCGCCCACGGTGCCTCCGCGATGCGCCGGGTACCGCCGGCCGCCGCCGTCGTGCCGTACACCGAACCGCGCCGCCCCGCGCCGCGCCTCCAGGGCGGCTTCGACTTCTTCGGCACGGGCAAGCAGCCGGGCACGAAGACGCCCGCCGCCATCGAGGCCGTGCAGCACGAGGACCTGGCGGACGTCGTGGGCGAGGAGGCCCTCGCCGTACGACGGCGGGAGGACCGCGCGGTCGGCAAGGTCATCGACCTGACCGCGCACGACGAGACCGAGCAGTTCGACGTGGTGGAGCTGCGGCGCGACGCGGTGTCCTGACCGCCTGCGGGTCTACTTGTCGATGTCGCCGACGACGAAGAAGAACGACCCCAGGATCGCCACCATGTCCGCCACCAGCGTGCCCGGCAGCAGCTCGACCAGCGCCTGGATGTTGTTGTAGGACGCCGAGCGGAGCTTGAGCCGGTACGGGGTCTTGTCGCCCTTGGAGACCAGGTAGTAGCCGTTGAGCCCGAGCGGGTTCTCGGTCCAGGCGTACGTGTGACCCTCCGGCGCCTTGAGGACCTTCGGCAGCCGCTGGTTGATCGGACCGGGCGGCAGCTCGGCGAGCCGGTCCAGGCAGGCGTCCGCGAGCTCCAGCGAGTTGTGCGTCTGCCCCAGCAGGCACTCGAAGCGGGCCAGGCAGTCGCCGTCGGAGCGGGTGACGACCTCCAGGGTGTCCTGGAGCTCCCCGTACGCCAGGTACGGCTCGTCGCGACGCAGGTCGAAGTCGACGCCCGAGGCGCGGGCGATGGGGCCGCTGACCCCGTACGCGTGCACGACCTCCGGCGCCAGCACGCCGACGCCACGGGTGCGGCCGCGGAAGATCTCGTTGCCGAGGACGAGCCGGTCGTAGACGTCCATCCGCGAGCGGACCTCGGCGACCGCGTCCCGGGCCCGGCCCAGCCAGCCGGCCGGGAGGTCCTCCTTGAGGCCGCCGACCCGGTTGAACATGTAGTGCATCCGGCCGCCGGAGACCTCCTCCATGACGTGCTGGAGGTCCTCCCGCTCGCGGAAGGCATGGAAGATCGGGGTGATACCGCCCAGTTCGAGGGGGTACGAGCCGAGGAACATCAGGTGGTTCAGGACCCGGTTCAGCTCGGCGAGCAGGGTGCGCGTCCAGACGGCACGCTCCGGGACCTCCATGCCGAGCATCCGCTCGACGGCCATCACCACACCCAGCTCGTTGGAGAACGCCGACAGCCAGTCGTGGCGGTTGGCCAGCATGATGATCTGGCGGTAGTCGCGCGCCTCGAAGAGCTTCTCCGCGCCCCGGTGCATATAGCCGACGACCGGCTCGGCATGCCGGATCACCTCGCCGTCCAGGACGAGGCGGAGGCGCAGCACGCCGTGCGTGGAGGGGTGCTGGGGTCCGATGTTCAGCACCATGTCGGTGCTTTCCGCGGCACCGCCGATGCCGACCGTGGTCTCCGTCATGCCGGACAGTATCCCTCGCCGGGCACCCGCTGGAGCAGCCAGGTGAAGTCCCCGAGCCCACCGCGCGCGGTCAGCTCGGCGGCCTCCCCGGCACGGGCCAGTGCCCGTACGTATCCGGCGGGGTCCGTCCGGGCCGTCTCCAGCGGCGGCCGCCCCCCGCTGACCCCGAGCCGCCCGAGCGCCTCCCGCTGGGTGACCAGCTCGGGGACGCACCGGACGGAGCCCCCCGCCGCGTCCCCTGCCCCCGCGTCCCCCGCCGCCACGCCGCCGCCGGAAGGCCCCGTGCTGTCCCCACGCCCCCCGCCGGGGTGCCCGGCCCCCACCGAGCCCCCCGCCACACCGTCCGCGTCCCCCGCCACCGCCGCCGCGCCCGCCGTGGCGCAGGCGTCCAGGGCCACGTGGGACGTGATGTCGCACGTTCCGTCCGGGACCGGGGGGACCTCGCGGCCGGCGCGGAAGCCGGTCAGGGTGCCGAACGGGGGCCGGGCGCCCGCCTCGTGGGCGTAGTCGACCGCCACCGCGAGGCCCGCCGACAGGGTGGCGACCGCCCGGGCCCACGCCTCGTCGCGGGGGCGGCCGATCTCGGCGCGCCCGCCCGGTTCCCGCAGCGGCCACCAGCGGGCCAGCCACGCCGCGTCCGCGCCCGAAACGGGGGCGCCCAGCCGCTCCGAGCCGTCGGGCGCCACCTCCACGTACCGGGGCGTGCCCGACTCGTCCGCCTGGGCCACGTCCACCGGGACGTTGTCCAGCCACTCGTTCGCGAACAGCAGTCCGCGCACTCCGGACGGCGGCTCCGCCGACCACGTGACGCGCGGGTCGAGCCCCTCGGGCCGGGCGGCGCGCTCGACGGCGTACGCCCGTACGCGCAGCCCCGCCGGGGCGGCCGCCAGTACCCCCGTCACCAGCTCGCCGCGCCCCGCGCCCAGGTCGACCATCGCGATGTCGTCCGTGCCCAGCTCCTCCGCAACCTCCGCGAGCAGCCTGGCCACCGCCCCCGCGAAGAGCGGCGAGGCGTGCACGGACGTGCGGAAGTGCCCCGCCGGCCCCTCGGGGCGCAGGTAGAAGCCGCCGGGCCCGTACAGCGCCGCTTCGGCGGCCGCGCGCCAGCCACGCCATTGACACGTCTCATCATTCACGGGCCCCAGTCTCCACCTTGCGGAGTAGGGCCCGCTGACGTGGATGGGACCTCCGGTTGACCCCTGCACCTATCCGGCTTCCCTACGCTGGGTTACGTGCAGCGTCTCTACGACTTCATCCGCAGACACCCCACGGGCGTCGACAGTTTCTGGGCTGTGATGCTCCTCGGGTTCTCGTCGCTGTGGGTGGCCCAGGCCCCGGACGGTGCCGAGCCCCGCCTCCTGGCGGCCGGGCTCGTCCTGCTGCTCTGCCTCGCGCTCGCGCTGCGCCGCCGGGCCCCGGACAAGATGCTGCTCCTCGTCGCGGTCATCGGCGTCGCCCAGCTCGCCCTGAACATCGAGGTCAACCCGGCCGACTTCGCGATGCTCGTCGTCATCTACACCGTCGCGGCGCAGGGCGACGGGCCACGGTGGGCGGCCCGCCTCGCCCTCGTCGGCGGGGTGTGCGCGGCGCCCCTCGCGCAGGTGCGCTGGCCCGAGCCGAACGTCTCGACCGCCGGCAAGGTCTTCTTCACGGTCGTGATGACCGTGCCGTTCGTCCTCGCCTGGGTGCTCGGCGACTCCATGCGCACCCGCCGCGCCTACTTCGCCCAGTTGGAGGAGCGAGCCACCCGCCTGGAGAAGGAGCGCGAGGCGCAGGCGAAGGTCGCCGTCGCCGCCGAGCGCGCCCGTATCGCCCGCGAACTGCACGACGTCGTCGCCCACAACGTCTCCGTCATGGTGGTCCAGGCCGACGGGGCGGCGTACGTCCTCGACACCTCCCCCGACCAGGCCAAACAGGCCCTGGAGACGATCTCGACCACCGGCCGCCAGGCCCTCGCCGAGATGCGCCGGCTGCTCGGCATCCTCCGCACCGGCGAGCCGCAGGACTCCGAGGACTACGTGCCGCAGCCCGACGTCCAGCAGATCGAGGACCTCGTCGAGCAGGTCCGCAACGCCGGTCTGACCGTCGACTTCAGGGTCGAGGGCACCCCGCGGCCGCTGCCCAGCGGCGTCGAGCTCACCGCGTACCGCATCGTCCAGGAAGCCCTGACCAACACCCGCAAGCACGGCGGCCCGGACGCCGGGGCGAGCGTGCGGCTGGTGTACTTCGACGACGGACTGGGCCTGCTGGTCGAGGACGACGGGCGCGGCGCGGCCCACGAGCTGTACGAGGACGGCGGCGCCGACGGCCGGGGCCACGGCCTGATCGGCATGCGCGAGCGCGTCGGTATGGTCGGCGGCACCCTGGACGCCGGGCCGCGCCCGGGCGGCGGCTTCCGGATCAGCGCCCTGCTCCCCCTCAAGCCCGCCCACTGACCTTCGAAGGAACCCGCATGTCCATCCGAGTGATGCTCGTCGACGACCAGGTGCTGCTGCGCACCGGCTTCCGCATGGTGCTCGCCGCCCAGCCGGACATGGAGGTCGTGGCGGAGGCGGGCGACGGGGCGGAGGCCATCGAGATCCTCCGCGCCACCGCCGTGGACGTGGTCCTGATGGACGTACGGATGCCGAGGCTGGACGGCGTCGAGGCGACCCGCCGCATCTGCGCGCGGCCGGACGCCCCCAAGGTCCTCATCCTCACCACCTTCGACCTGGACGAGTACGCGTTCTCGGGGCTGAAGGCGGGCGCCAGCGGCTTCATGCTCAAGGACGTGCCGCCGGGCGAGCTGCTCAGCGCGATCCGCTCGGTGCACAGCGGTGACGCGGTCGTCGCGCCCTCCACGACCCGGCGGCTGCTGGACCGCTTCTCCCCGATGCTCCCGGCCACCGGCAAGGAGCCGCGCGACAAGACGCTGGAGAAGCTGACCGAGCGGGAGCGCGAGGTGATGCTGCTGGTCGCCCAGGGCCTGTCGAACGGCGAGATCGCGGCCCGGCTGGTGCTGTCCGAGGCCACGGTGAAGACCCATGTGGGCCGCATCCTCACCAAGCTGGCGCTGCGGGACCGCGTCCAGGTCGTCGTCCTCGCCTACGAGACGGGCCTGGTGCGGGCGGGCGGCGGAGGGTTCTGACCCGGTGCTGATCTGGATCAACGGCCCGTTCGGGGGCGGCAAGACCCAGACCGCGTACGAGCTGCGGCGGCGCCTGCCGGGCGCGGTCGTGTGCGACCCGGAGGAGGTCGGCTTCGGGCTGCACCGGATGACGCCCAAGGCGCTGAGGGGCGACTTCCAGGACTTCGCGGCGTGGCGGCAGGGCGTGTACGAGGTGCTCGACCTGACGCTGCGGCGGTACGAGGACGGGCCGGTCATCGCCCCGATGACGCTGACGGACCCCGCGTACTTCGACGAGATCGTCGGCCGGCTGCGGGCGGCGGGCCATGACGTCCACCACGTCGCGCTGCTGGCCCGGCGGGAGACCGTGCTGCGCCGGCTGACCGAGCGGGGCCTGGGGCGCGGGCTGAAGCGGGAGAGCTTCGCGGTACGGAGGCTCGACGAGTGCCTGGAGCGGCTGAACCGCCCCGCCTTCGCCGAGCACATCCGTACGGACCGGCTGACCGTCCCCCAGGTCGCCGACCGGGTCGCGGCCTCCGCCGGGCTGCGGCTCGCCCCGAACACGGACGGACCGCTGCGGCACCGGCTGCGGCGCGTCGGGGTGGGGCTGCGGCACATCCGGCTCTGAGGCGTGTGCGGGGCGGCGCCCGGCTGCCCCGCCGGGCGCGGGCGTTCCGCCCGGGGCCCGTCCGGCGCCACCGGGCCGCGCGGGGAGCCGGACCGGGGCACCGCCCAGCACCCGGGCCGGGGGCCACCCGGCGCGGCTAGCGCAGCACCGTCTCCAGGAAGTCGCTGCCGATCCGGGCCACCGCGGCCACGTCCAGTTGGTGCAGGACGTACCGGCCGCGCCGGCGGGTCGTGACCAGGGACGCCTTCTTCAGCACGGCCAGGTGGCGGGAGACCTCCGGCGGGGTGATGCCGTACGTCTCCGCCAGCTCGCCGGTCGTGTACGCGGCCCGGGCGAGCTGCCGGCACAGCCGCATCCGCATGGGGTGCGCCAGGGCGTCCATGCGGAGCTGGAGCAGCTCCACGGAGGCGGGGCTCGGCAGCTCGGGGGCGCCCACCGGGTAGTGGACGACGGGGCGCCAGCCCGCGGCGTGCAGGACCATCAGGTGGGGCCAGCCGTAGCTGGACGGCACGAACGTCACGCCCGCGCGGACGTCCGGGTCGGTGGCGGTGGTCCGCCCGTTCGCCAGCTTGTCCACCTCGATGCGCTGCTGGGCGCCGTCCTCGGAGAGCCCCAGCGTCACGGCGGGCGACACCGCCCGGAGCGTCTCGGGCAGGCCCTTGCGGCGCAGCAGCTCCGTCTTGTGCCGGGCGTCGGAGGCGAGGGTGGGCGCGACCCGGCGCCAGGTGTCCGCGAAGAACGCCTGGTCGCAGTCCTCGAAGAGCCTGCGCAGCCAGGCGCGTACGCCGGCGGGGTCGGCGAGCAGGCGGCGCGTGAAGTCCAGCGGCTTGGGCCCCCGGTTGGCGGCCAGCTCCAGGGCCCGCTCGGCCCGTACGGGGCCGCCGGCCGCGTACTGCGCGGAACAGGTGAACTCCAGCGCGGCGGCGACGAACCGGTCGTCGTCCAGCCGGTCCAGCATGTCCAGCTCCTCGGCGAGCGTGGCGCCGCTGCGGCCGTCGCCGCCGCGGATGCCGGCGTACGGCATGAAGATGTCGGAGAAGGTGGTCGTCCAGAGGAAGTTCGCCTCGTGCAGCCGGTCGGCCAGGTCGGGCTTGAGCGCGGCGGCGGTGGCGGTCGCCCAGCCGTGCAGCCCCGGGTGGTGGCCGGGTTCGGACAGCGCGTGCAGCGCCACGCCCAGCTCGGCGAGGGGCGACGGCTCGAAGACGATGCGCTCGGGGGGCAGGCCGGTGATGTCGATGGTCACACTCACGCCCCCATGGTGAGGGGTGCGGCGGCGGGCCTCGCGCCATTTGACGGGGCTCGTCAATCGACGGGGCGGCCCGGCGCGCGGGGGCGGAGGGTGGCGTACATGAACGCCATCGAGCAGCACATGATCGACGCCTACCGGGCGCTCCAGCGCGGCGAGGCGCCCCCGCCGCCCCCGGGCCGGGACGACCTGGCCGCCCTCCGCGCCGCCCGCGACCACCACCTCCGCGGCTCCCGCCCGAGGGAGGAGTCCACAGGCTGTGGACAGTGACGTAGCCCCGCGTAACGCTGGCGTAGCATGACGAGAAATCGTCCGGTACCCCTGGCGGACTGGAACGGAAGGCCGTCGACGCGTGAACGCACCCTCACAACCCCGCCCCGCCCGGCTCACCGTCGGTGTCGTCGGCGCCGGCCGGGTGGGACCCGCCCTGGCCGCGTCCCTGCGGCTCGCCGGGCACCGCCCCGTCGCCGTCTCGGGCGTCTCCGACGCGTCCCGGCGGCGCGCCGCCGAGCTCCTGCCGGACGTGCCGCTCGTGCCGCCCGCCCAGGTCCTGGAGCGCGCCGACCTCGTCCTGCTCACCGTCCCCGACGACGCCCTGCCCGGCCTGGTCCAGGGCCTGGCCGACACCGGTGCCGTACGGCCGGGGCAGCTCCTGGTGCACACCTCCGGGCGGTACGGCACGGCCGTGCTCGACCCGGCCCGCCGCGCCGGCGCCCTCCCGCTCGCCCTGCACCCCGCCATGACGTTCACCGGCACCAGCGTCGACGTCCAGCGGCTGGCGGGGTGCTCCTTCGGCGTCACCGCCCCCGACGAGCTGCGGCTGGCCGCCGAGGCCCTCGTCATCGAGATGGGCGGCGAGCCGGAGTGGATCGAGGAGGCGGCCCGCCCGCTCTACCACGCGGCCCTCGCCCTGGGCGCCAACCACCTGGTCACCCTCGTCGCCCAGTCCATGGAGCTGCTGCGCCAGGCCGGGGTCGCCGCACCCGACCGGATGCTCGGCCCGCTGCTGGGCGCCGCCCTCGACAACGCCCTGCGCTCCGGCGACGCCGCCCTCACCGGCCCCGTCGCGCGCGGTGACGCGGGCACGGTCGCCGCGCACGTGGCCGAGCTGCGCAAGCACGCGCCCGCCACCGTCGCCGGATACCTCGCCATGGCCCGTACGACCGCGGACCGCGCCCTCGCCCATGGCGTCCTCAAGCCCGAGCTCGCGGAGGACCTGCTCGGTGTCCTCGCGGACGGCTCGGCGTCAGCCGAAGACGGCCCCGCAGGAGCTGAAGGAGACAGCGGCCGATGAGCCCCGACTTCGAACTGATCCCGACGCGCGACGAGCTGGAGTACGTCCTCGAACACTTCGCGCCCCGGGGCCGCACCGCCGTCGTCATGACCATGGGCGCCCTCCACGACGGCCACGCCACCCTGGTGCGGGCCGCGCGCAAGCACGTCGGCAAGAAGGGGTACGTCCTGGTCACCGTCTTCGTGAACCCGCTCCAGTTCGGCGCGGGCGAGGACCTCGACCGCTACCCCCGCACCCTGGAGGCCGACCTCAAGACCGCCGAGCAGGCCGGCGCGAACGCCGTGTTCGCGCCGTCCGCCGACGAGGTCTACCCGGGCGGGGAGCCCCAGGTCCGGATCACGGCGGGCCCCATGGGGGAGCGGCTGGAGGGCGCCTCCCGCCCCGGCCACTTCGACGGCATGCTGACCGTCGTCGCCAAGCTGCTGCACCTGACCCGCCCCGACGTGGCGTTCTTCGGCCAGAAGGACGCCCAGCAGCTCGCCCTGATCCGCCGCATGGTCACCGATCTGAACTTCCCCGTCGAGATCGTCGGCGTACCGACCGTCCGCGAGCCCGACGGCCTGGCCCTCTCCAGCCGCAACCGCTACCTGTCGCCCCGCGAGCGCCGCACCGCACTCGCCCTGTCCGCCGCGCTGTTCGCCGCCCGCGACCGGCTCGCCGCGCAGCAGGCTCTGTTGGCCCGCGCCGAGACGCTGCCCGCCTCCGAGAGCCGCGCCGAGGCCCTGTCCCGGATCGGCGAGTCCCGCGCGGCCGCCGACGCCCACGCGGTCGCCGCGGCCGTCCCGGGCGGCGGCGCCCACGCGGTTCTGGCAGCCGCCCGCGCGGTACTCGACGAGGCGGCGAAGGCCGACCCGCCGCTGCGCCTGGACTACCTGGCGCTGGTGGACCCCGCCGACTTCACCGACGTCCCCGACGACCACACCGGCGAGGCGATCCTCGCCGTCGCCGCGAGGGTCGGCACCACGCGGCTGATCGACAACCTCCCCCTCACCTTCGGAGCCCCCGCATGACCGGCATACGCCTCCAGGCCCCCGCCCCCGGCTGGGCGATCGACGCCGATGTCGTCGTGGTCGGCTCCGGGGTCGCGGGCCTGACCGCCGCCCTGCGCACCGCGGCCGCCGGGCTGCGTACGGTCGTCGTCACCAAGGCCCGCCTGGACGACGGCTCCACCCGCTGGGCCCAGGGCGGCATCGCGGCGGCGCTCGGCGAGGGCGACACCCCCGAGCAGCACCTCGACGACACGCTCGTCGCGGGCGCGGGCCTGTGCGACGAGGAAGCCGTACGCCTGCTGGTCACCGAGGGCCCCGACGCCGTACGCCGCCTGATCGACACCGGCGCCCGCTTCGACACCGACGAGGCCGGCACCATCGAGCTCACCCGCGAGGGCGGCCACCACCGCCGCCGCATCGCGCACGCGGGCGGCGACGCGACCGGCGCGGAGATCTCCCGGGCGCTCGTCGAGGCCGTGCGCGACCGCGCCGTGCGCACCATCGAGAACGCGCTCGTCCTCGACCTGCTGACGGACGCGGACGGCCGCACGGCGGGCGTCACCCTGCACGTCATGGGCGAGGGCCAGCACGACGGCGTCGGCGCGGTCCACGCGCCCGCCGTCGTCCTCGCCACCGGTGGCATGGGCCAGGTCTTCTCCGCCACCACCAACCCGGCCGTCTCCACCGGCGACGGCGTCGCGCTGGCGCTGCGGGCCGGCGCCGAGGTCAGCGACCTGGAGTTCGTCCAGTTCCACCCGACGGTGCTCTTCCTCGGCCCGGACGCCGAGGGCCAGCAGCCGCTGGTGTCGGAGGCGGTACGGGGAGAGGGCGCCCATCTCGTCGACGCGGACGGCGTCCGGTTCATGGTCGGGCAGCACGAGCTGGCCGAGCTCGCCCCGCGCGACATCGTGGCCAAGGGCATCATGCGCCGCATGCGCGAGCAGGGCGCCCGGCACATGTACCTGGACGCCCGGCACTTCGGCGCGGAGATGTGGGCGTCCCGCTTCCCCACGATCCTCGCCGCGTGCCGCGCCCACGGCATCGACCCGGTGACGCAGCCCATCCCCGTCGCCCCGGCGGCCCACTACGCCTCCGGCGGCGTCCGCACCGACCTGTACGGCCGTACGACGGTCCCCGGGCTGTACGCGTGCGGTGAGGTCGCCTGCACGGGCGTTCACGGCGCCAACCGGCTCGCGTCGAACTCCCTCCTGGAGGGCCTGGTCTTCGCCGAGCGCATCGCGGACGACGTCGCGGCCTCCCGGGCACGCGCGGGCGCGCCCGCGCCGCACCCGGCGCCCCGGGTCCTGCCGCTGCTGGACCCCGACGCCCGTACCCGCATCCAGCACGTCATGACGCACGGCGCCGGTGTGCTGCGCTCCGCCGCCAGCCTCGCGGAGGCGGCCGACGCGCTGGACGCCGTGCACGCCGAGGCGCTGAACGGCGGCCCGGACGGCAGCAAGGCCGCCGAGCCGGGCGTGGAGTCCTGGGAGACCACCAACCTGCTGTGCGTGGCCCGCGTCCTGGTCGCCGCCGCCCGCCGCCGCGAGGAGACCCGGGGCTGCCACTGGCGCGAGGACCGCCCCGACCGCGACGACACCGCCTGGCGCCGCCACCTGGTGGTGCGCCTGGCCCCGGACCGGACCCTGGACGTCCGCCCCACCGACAGCCAAGACTTCCCCCCGACCGACGCCGACGCCCCCAGGGAGCCGTAACCGTGAGCACGCCCGAAGAACGCCCGCAGCCCGTGGACGTACCCCTGATCAACATCGGTGCCGCCCCCCAGGGATGCGGCGACGGATGCGGGTGCGGCGGCGACGACGAGGTGTATGAGTGCGGCCTCGACCCCGCGCTCGCCGCGCTCCTGGTGAACGCCGGCCTCGACCCCGTACTCGTCGAGGACGTGGCGTACCGCGCGATCGAGGAGGACCTGGACGGCGGGGTCGACGTCACGTCCGCCGCGACCGTCCCCGAGGACGCCGTCGCGACCGGTGACTTCACCGCGCGCGAGGCGGGGGTCGTCGCCGGTATCCACGTCGCCGAGGCGGTCCTGTCGGTCGTCTGCACGGAGGAGTTCGCGGTCGAGCGGCACGTCGAGGACGGCGACCGGGTCGAGCCCGGCCAGCGACTGCTGTCGGTCACCACCCGCACCCGTGACCTGCTCACCGGCGAGCGCAGCGCGCTCAACATCATGTGCCGCCTGTCCGGCATCGCCACCGCCACGCGCGCGTGGGCGGACGTTCTGGAGGGGTACAAGGCGAAGGTCCGCGACACCCGCAAGACGACTCCCGGGCTGCGCGCCCTGGAGAAGTACGCGGTGCGCTGCGGCGGCGGCGTCAACCACCGCATGTCGCTGTCCGACGCGGCCCTCGTCAAGGACAACCACGTGGTGGCGGCCGGTGGGGTGGCGGCGGCCTTCAAGGCCGTACGGGAGCGGTTCCCCGACCTGCCGATCGAGGTGGAGGTGGACACCCTGCACCAGGTCCGCGAGGTCCTGGAGGCGGGCGCCGACCTGATCCTGCTGGACAACTTCACGCCGGCCGAGACGGAGGAGGCCGTCACCATCGTCGCGGGCCGCGCGATGCTGGAGTCGTCCGGCCGCCTGACCCTGGAGAACGCCGCCGCGTACGCCGCGACCGGCGTCGACTACCTGGCGGTGGGCGCCCTGACCCACTCCTCCCCGATCCTCGACATCGGCCTCGACCTGCGAGAGGCGGACCAGGGCTGATGCTGCTCACGATCGACGCGGGCAACACCCACACCGTGCTGGGCCTGTTCGACGGCGCGGAGATCGTCGAGCACTGGCGCATCTCCACCGACGCCCGCCGCACCGCCGACGAGCTCGCCGTGCTCCTCCAGGGCCTGATGGGCATGCACCCGCTGCTCGGCGACGAGCTGGGCGACGGCATCGAGGGCATCGCCATCTGCTCGACCGTCCCGTCCGTGCTCCACGAGCTGCGGGAGGTCACCCGGCGGTACTACGGCGACGTCCCGGCCGTGCTCGTCGAGCCCGGCATCAAGACCGGCGTACCGATCCTGACCGACAACCCCAAGGAGGTCGGCGCGGACCGCATCGTCAACGCGGTCGCCGCGAACGAGCTGTACGGCGGCCCGGCGATCGTCGTCGACTTCGGTACGGCGACGACGTTCGACCCGATCAGCGCGCGCGGCGAGTACATCGGCGGCGTGATCGCCCCGGGCATCGAGATCTCGGTCGAGGCGCTCGGCGTCAAGGGCGCCCAGCTCCGCAAGATCGAACTGGCCCGCCCGCGCAGCGTGATCGGCAAGAACACGGTCGAGGCCATGCAGGCGGGCATCGTGTACGGCTTCGCGGGCCAGGTCGACGGCATCGTCAGCCGCATGAAACGCGAACTCGCCGGCCGCGACGGCGACCCGTCGGACGTCACCGTCATCGCGACGGGCGGCCTGGCCCCGATGGTCCTCGGCGAAGCCGCCGAAATCGACGAACACGAGCCCTGGCTCACCCTGATCGGCCTCCGCCTCGTCTACGAACGCAACATCGCCCGCATGTAGCCCTGCCGGGCGTGGCTGCCCTCTCCGGGCGGGGGCGGTGCCTTTTCCCGGTGCCCCCGGGGGGCGGTGCCCTGCGGCGCCTGCCGGTGGGTGGGGGCGTGGCCCTTCCGGGCTCGCCTCCTCGAGGCCGGCGGCCTTGGGTCACGGGCAAGGGAGCCGTTACGGCGCCGCCAGCCTCTGCGGGGGCGACCCTGCACGGCCCCACCCCGGCCGTCGGCCGGATGCGGGCCGCGGACCAAGGTCAACGCGCCCGAGAGGCCCCGGTAAGCGAAGTTTGTCCGATTAGCACGTATCGTCGGGCCATGCCCACGCCATACGGATCCCGCGGCGGCCTGGCGTTCGGCGCAGACGAGCTGCGTGTGCTCCGACGCGCCCTCGCCCACGCCCTCCACCCCACCCCCCTCGACGACGAAGACGTGCAGGACTGCCTGCGACTCGCCGGCTCCGTGGACGAGGCGGTCCGCGAGGCCGGCCGGATGCGGGCCTTCCTCCTCGCCGACCTCGCCCGCTACCGCGACGCGCTGCCCGGTTCGGCGGCCGGATACCTGGAGCTGCTCCAGGACGCCCTCGCCGCCGGCTACGACCCCCGCCCGGAGGACCTCGCCGCGCTGCGGACCCTGCGCGGTACGCCTGTCGGGGCGGCCCTGCTGGTGCGGTGCCAGACGCTGGCCGAGCACTCGGTCCGGGCCCGCCTGGCCGGGCGGCACGTCACACCCGGCCCGCGCACCCGGCTGCTCGCCCTGCCGGGCGGCCGCAAGGGGGAGGGGGAGGGCGAGCCGAAGCCCCGGCCCGCGCCGCCGAAGCCGAACCCCGCTCCGCCGCCGGCCGACCGCCCGGTGCCCAAACCGTCCGAGGTGTTCCCGCCCCGTCGGCGCCCCGCCCCGCCCCCATCGGAGGAGCGGGCCGTCGGCTAGCTACCCTGGAGCCATGGAATACGTATCCGCGCTCCTGCCCCCCGTGGTGATGGCCGCCTTCTTCATCGGCCTCGTCGTGACGATCGTCAAGAGCCAGGGCGGCCCCAACAAGGCCAAGGAGGACGCGGCCGTGGACGCGGCGCTCGCCCGCGCCGAGGCCGCCCGGCAGGCGGACGGGACCGCGAGGCCCGGCCAGGCCTGACCCGGCGGCACCCACGCCGAGGGCGTACGACCATAGTTGTCGTACGCCCTTTTTGGTCCGTCAATAGCCAGTTATTCCGACATCTCCCACTATGGTGGCAGTGTGCCCCGTCAATTGGGAGAGCTCGAAGACGCCGTCATGACACGCGTCTGGCAATGGAACCGGCCCGTCACCGTCCGGGAAGTCCTGGAGGATCTCCAGCAGGAACGGTCCATCGCCTACACCACCGTCATGACCGTAATGGACAATCTCCATCAGAAGGGCTGGGTGCGCAGGGAAGTCTCGGGCCGCGCCTATCGATATACGGCGGTCTCCACCCGCGCCGCCTACTCGGCCGCACTGATGAACGAAGCCTGGTCGAAGAGCGACAACCCCGCCGCCGCGCTCGTCGCCTTCTTCGGCATGATGTCGCCGGAGCAACGCGTGGCACTGAACGACGCGGTCCGCATCGTGCAACGCGACAACCCCGAAGACCCCGAAGAGCCCGGAGAACTCCCGCAGCCGTCCGAAGAGGGCCGGGCCGCCGAGGGTGAGGCGGGCGGCGAGCGATAGCGTCCAGCCATGTCGTCCTCCTCTCCCGCCGCGAAAGCGGTGACCGTCCGCCGGGCCCGGACCAGTGATGTGCAGGCGGTTCGCCGACTCGTCGATCCGTACGTCACCGAAGGCATCCTGCTCGACAAAGCGACTGTGACGCTTTACGAGGACATCCAGGAGTTCTGGGTCGCGGAACGCGACGAGGACGGCACCGTCGTCGGCTGCGGCGCACTCCATGTGATGTGGGAAGACCTTGCGGAAGTGCGCACTCTCGCCGTCGACCCCCGCTTCAAGGGCGCCGGGATCGGGCATCAAGTGCTGGGCAAGTTGCTGGACACCGCCCGCTGGCTCGGGGTGCGCCGGGTATTCTGCCTGACCTTCGAAGTGGACTTCTTCTCGAAGCACGGCTTCGTCGAGATCGGTGAGACCCCGGTCGCCGGAGATGTCTACGCCGAGCTCCTCCGTTCCTATGACGAGGGCATCGCCGAGTTCCTCGGTCTCGAACGAGTGAAGCCGAACACCTTGGGCAACAGCCGGATGCTTCTGCACCTGTGATCTGTCGATCCGGGGCGGCGAACGGGATCCCGGGCGATCCCTATGTCCGAATCGCGCACGTTTCCCGCGTTCTCGAGGATCTGAACCTCTCCCAGGGGTTTGTGTTTTCCAGGGAAAAGCGGTTTCCTTTCCGCGTACTGCATTTTCGATGAAAGGAAATCCGGTGGCACAGAAGGTTCAGGTCCTTCTTGTCGACGACCTCGACGGTGGCGAGGCGGACGAGACGGTGACGTTCGCTCTGGACGGCAAGACCTACGAGATCGACCTCACCACCGCCAATGCGGACAAGCTCCGTAGCCTGCTCGAGCCGTACACGAAGAGTGGCCGTCGTACCGGTGGCCGCGCTTCCGCCGGCCGTGGCAAGGGCCGGGCCGCCACGGGTGGCAGCCCGGACACCGCCAAGATTCGCGCATGGGCCAAGGAGAATGGCTACAACGTGAACGACCGCGGCCGCGTGCCCGCCGATATCAAGCAGGCTTACGAGGACGCCAACCGCTGAGTGCGGTCCGCACCCAGCAATCGGACCCGGTGACATTCCGATGCCGCCGCGTCCACGAGTCGTACGAGACAGGGGGCGCCGACTCCGCCCCCTACGGCCGACATGGCCGGAAGCGTCGGCTCCACTTCGCGCCCGGGTTCGGGGGGGCGCAGCCACGAGGCGGCGCCGGGTGAGCCGGATCCGCTCCATCCTGGGGGAATCGGAGCGGTCATCCGGTCACCGGCGCCCAGGGCGACGAGGTCGAGGGCGATCCCGCCCCACTCCAGCCAGTCGAGCAGCCCCGGCATCTCCTCCGCGGCGCCCGCGGCCACCAGCAGCCGCATCCTCGGCCCCGCCAGGGCGGCCGGCCACCGGCCCCCGAGCCGCCGAAGCACGGCGAACCCCGCGGCGGCCGGCAGCTCCAGGGCGTCGAAGCGCAGTCCGGTGAGCAGCTCCACGCCGTCCCCCCGGGCCGTGGCCCACCCGAGTTCGTGCTCGTACCACCACGCGACCCCCCCACGGTTGAACGGTGAACGGGGCAGCGGGAGGGGAGCGGTGAAGGCCATGTCCGGGGAACTCGCACGGCCACCGACAGGTTACGGACTGTTTCCGGATGGCCACGTTCCGTGCTCAATGCGGGGGCGCGCGAAGGCGTGGGGGAGCGCAAGGGTGTTCGCCCGTAGCTGAGGGAACCGGGGTGCGCCGCATGGAGTGTCACTGCTTACGGGTAAGACATTCCTAGTGGGGAGGGGCGACACGCAGGATCGGGCGTCTCACGTTCGCCATCGGCGTACTGCCGGTGAGGGTAAGTGCCTGGCCTGCGGGAACATCGTCTCGGACCATTGGGTTGGAGCATTTGTCGGCGTTCGGGTCAGGAGGCCAGAGACGGGTGTCGGCAGTTGGAATGAGCGGTCCCCGCTTGCGGGACTAAGCTGCGGAAGGACAGGGAGGGGACCGACCCCTTACTGCCTGACCGCTCTGAGGAGCGATTAACGATGTTCGAGAGGTTCACCGACCGCGCGCGGCGGGTTGTCGTCCTGGCTCAGGAAGAAGCCCGGATGCTCAACCACAACTACATCGGCACCGAGCACATCCTCCTGGGCCTTATCCACGAGGGTGAGGGTGTCGCCGCTAAGGCCCTGGAGAGCCTCGGGATTTCGCTCGAGGCGGTCCGCCAGCAGGTGGAGGAGATCATCGGCCAGGGCCAGCAGGCCCCGTCCGGGCACATCCCCTTCACGCCCCGTGCCAAGAAGGTCCTGGAGCTGTCGCTCCGCGAGGCCCTTCAGCTCGGCCACAACTACATCGGCACCGAGCACATCCTGCTCGGGCTCATCCGCGAGGGCGAGGGCGTCGCCGCCCAGGTCCTCGTGAAGCTGGGCGCCGATCTCAACCGGGTGCGGCAGCAGGTCATCCAGCTGCTCTCCGGCTACCAGGGCAAGGAAGCCGCCACCGCCGGTGGTCCTGCCGAGGGCACCCCCTCGACGTCCCTGGTCCTCGACCAGTTCGGCCGGAACCTCACCCAGGCCGCTCGTGAGTCCAAGCTCGACCCGGTCATCGGGCGCGAGAAGGAGATCGAGCGGGTCATGCAGGTGCTGTCCCGCCGCACCAAGAACAACCCGGTCCTCATCGGCGAGCCCGGCGTCGGCAAGACGGCGGTCGTCGAGGGCCTGGCGCAGGCCATCGTCAAGGGTGAGGTGCCCGAGACCCTCAAGGACAAGCACCTCTACACCCTCGACCTGGGCGCGCTCGTCGCCGGCTCCCGGTACCGCGGTGACTTCGAGGAGCGCCTGAAGAAGGTCCTCAAGGAGATCCGCACCCGCGGCGACATCATCCTGTTCATCGACGAGCTCCACACCCTGGTGGGTGCGGGCGCCGCCGAGGGCGCGATCGACGCCGCGTCCATCCTGAAGCCGATGCTGGCCCGCGGTGAGCTCCAGACCATCGGTGCCACGACGCTCGACGAGTACCGCAAGTACCTGGAGAAGGACGCGGCCCTCGAGCGCCGCTTCCAGCCCATCCAGGTCGCCGAGCCGTCGCTGCCGCACACCATCGAGATCCTCAAGGGCCTGCGCGACCGGTACGAGGCCCACCACCGGGTCTCCATCACGGACGAGGCGCTGGTCCAGGCCGCCACCCTGGCCGACCGGTACATCTCGGACCGCTTCCTGCCGGACAAGGCGATCGACCTGATCGACGAGGCCGGCTCCCGGATGCGCATCCGCCGGATGACCGCGCCGCCGGACCTCCGCGAGTTCGACGAGAAGATCGCGGCCGTCCGCCGGGACAAGGAGTCCGCGATCGACTCCCAGGACTTCGAGAAGGCAGCGTCTCTCCGCGACAAGGAGAAGCAGTTGCTGGCGGCGAAGGCCAAGCGGGAGAAGGAGTGGAAGGCCGGCGACATGGACGTCGTCGCCGAGGTCGACGGCGAGCTGATCGCCGAGGTCCTCGCGACCGCCACCGGCATCCCGGTCTTCAAGCTGACCGAGGAGGAGTCCTCGCGTCTGCTGCGCATGGAGGACGAGCTCCACAAGCGCGTCATCGGCCAGAAGGACGCCATCAAGGCCCTGTCGCAGGCGATCCGCCGTACGCGTGCCGGCCTGAAGGACCCGAAGCGCCCGGGTGGCTCGTTCATCTTCGCCGGCCCGTCCGGTGTCGGTAAGACCGAGCTGTCCAAGACGCTCGCCGAATTCCTCTTCGGCGACGAGGACGCGATGATCTCGCTCGACATGTCGGAGTTCAGCGAGAAGCACACGGTTTCCCGTCTCTTCGGTTCCCCGCCCGGATACGTGGGTTACGAAGAGGGCGGCCAGCTCACCGAGAAGGTGCGCCGCAAGCCGTTCTCCGTCGTCCTCTTCGACGAGGTCGAGAAGGCCCACCCCGATATCTTCAATTCCCTTCTCCAGATCCTGGAGGACGGTCGCCTGACCGACTCCCAGGGCCGGGTCGTGGACTTCAAGAACACGGTCATCATCATGACGACCAACCTCGGGACCCGGGACATCTCGAAGGGCTTCAACCTGGGCTTCGCGGCACAGGGCGACGTCAAGACCGGTTACGACCGGATGAAGGCGAAGGTCAACGAAGAGCTGAAGCAGCACTTCCGGCCCGAGTTCCTCAACCGCGTCGACGACACGGTCGTCTTCCACCAGCTCAGCCAGGACGACATCATCCAGATCGTCGACCTGATGATCGCCAAGGTGGACGAGCGCCTGAAGGACCGCGACATGGGCATCGAGCTCAGCGGTTCCGCCAAGGAGCTCCTCGCCAAGCACGGCTACGACCCGGTGATGGGCGCCCGGCCGCTGCGCCGGACGATCCAGCGCGAGATCGAGGACGTGCTCTCGGAGAAGATCCTCTTCGGCGAGCTGCGCCCCGGTCACATCGTGGTCGTGGACACCGAGGGCGAGGGTGAGGAGAAGAAGTTCACCTTCCGCGGCGAGGAGAAGTCCGCCCTGCCGGACGTCCCCCCGATCGAGCAGGCCGCCGGCGGCGCCGGTCCGAACCTCTCGAAGGACGCGTAAGCGGTATCGACCGCTGACTGAAGGAGCTGCCCCGGGCGTGAATGCCCGGGGCAGCTCCTTTTCCGTGCGTGGCAGCTCTGTGCCTAGCAGCGCACGGGCTTCACCCAGGAGCATTCCAGCTCGCCGGGTGCCTCGGCGGTCCGGGCCCGGTCCGGCCGGACGGTGGCGATCGTGCCCTTGGAGGTGTCGGACTTCGCCAGGGTCACGACGATGGCGTCCTCGATGCTCTTCACGGAAGACGCCAGGTGGTTGTTGAGGACGATGCCGTAGACGAGGCGCCGGCCGCCGGCATCCGTCACGTAACCGGAGAGGGCGGAAGCGCCGGTGAGCGTTCCCGTCTTCGCGCGGGTGTTGAGGGCGGCGGGGGTGCCGCACATCCGGGTGCGCAGTGTGCCGCCGGTGGCGCGGTCGGGGGCACAGGCGACCGGCAGGGACGCGTACCAGTCGGCGAACCAGGGGGCGTCCTGCACGGCCAGGAGCAGGCGGGTGAGCTGGGCGGCCGGGAAGAGGTTCATCCGGGACAGTCCGGAGCCGTCGACCTGCCGGACGGTGGACGTCTGTACGCCCTGCTCCCTCAGGTACGCGCCGATGGCGGCGAGGCCCGCGCTCCAGGTGCCCCGGCCGGACGTCTCGTACCCGATGGTCTTGGTGAGGGCCTCGGCGTGCATGTTGTTCGACAGCTTCATGAAGGGACGCATGAGGTCCTTGAGCGGCATGGAGCTGTGGGTGGCCAGCACCCGCGCGGCGGGCGGGGTCGGCTCGCCCTGCCGGGGCTCCCCGGCGACCCGTACGCCCCGGGCGGCGAGGGCGTCGGCGAAGACGGCGGCCGCGTAGCCGGTGGGCTCCCAGACGGTGATCCATTCCTTGGTGGGGGAGCCCTGGACGGGGATCTCGCCGGTCACGGTGATGGTGTTCGTGCCGTGCTCGCGTTCGACCGTGAGGGTGTCGGGGCGGCCCGCGGGGACGGTGGTGGCGCGGTTGTCGATGCGTACGTAGTCGGTGGCGGGCGTCACGCTCACCCGGGGGCGCGCGCCCGCCTCGGCCGCCGGGGCCGCCTCGACGACGACCGTGCCGGAGTCGTAGTCGGTGTCCGGGGCGACCGTGAGCGGCGAGATCTGCGCCGAGTAGTACGACGACTCGTCGTCGGCGGCCCAGGCGCGGCCCAGCCGGTTGCCGTCGAAGCGCGTGTCGTCGGCGACCAGCCGGCCGGTCACCCGCCGGACGCCGGCGGCGGCGACCCGGGCGGCCAGCGCGTCGTAGTCCCCGGCGAGCGTGGTGGGGTCGCCCGTGCCGCGCAGGTAGAGGTCCCCGTGCAGCACGCCGCCCTTGGGCCGGGCAGTGGCCAGTACCTCCGTACGGAACCGGTACTCGGGGCCGAGCAGCGCCATCGCGGCGAGGGAGGTGGCGATCTTCGTGTTGGAGGCGGGCATGAGGCGGTCGCCGCCGTCCCGCTGGTAGAGGGTCTCGCCGCTGGCGGCATC
Source organism: Streptomyces sp. NPDC049837 (assembly GCF_040674455.1). Classification (NCBI taxonomy): domain Bacteria; kingdom Bacillati; phylum Actinomycetota; class Actinomycetes; order Kitasatosporales; family Streptomycetaceae; genus Streptomyces; species Streptomyces sp. NPDC049837. The sequence goes on from NZ_JBFAMP010000004.1 coordinate 712,181, forward strand.
GGCGACGACGACGCCCGCTGCGCCGCCGTCCAGCCGTGGGTCGGTGAGGATCGTGTCGATGGCTCCCTTCAGTCCGGTGTCGGAGGGGCCGGCCCCGGCGGTGAGGGTGCTCGCCGCGAGGAGTCCGGCGAGCCCTAAGGCGAGGGCGGTCACGCGCGTCACGTGTCTGCTCATGGGGCGAGGATGGCGGAGCGGGGGTGGGGTGGGAAGGAGGCGGGGGCGGGCGGACGCGTGCACCCTGCCGAGTCGGTCGGCGCCGGGGGGGCGAGACCGGTCGGGGTTGCGGGTCCTTGGTCCCGGAAAGGGGGGACTTCCGGCCCGGTGGCCGTGACAAGGCGCACAGGCGTTTTGGGCGGTACTAGGAGGAATAGTGCGTTCGGCCGGGTAGGAGGCGCCGTTCCGCGGGCGTGGCCGGGGGTCTGGCGGGCGGGGGGCGGCGGAGGGGGCGGTGAGCAGGGCGGAAAGCGCCAGGTGGCGGGGGGCCCTAGGGGGATAAACCTTCCTTTCTAAGGACATTTCGGGCCGTTGCCCTGGGTTGGGGCGGCGCGTCAAGAGTCCACGTCACACTGCGGGGTCTACGACCAGATGTCGTAGATGGGTGGTTTGAGCCGGGATGGGTGGGCGGGTTACCAAGGATGAGCCCAACCGCCCGGCGCGCCCTTCGCGTCGGGTCCGTTCTTGTCCGGAGGACTTCCCCGCATGTCGAAGCGCGTCAAGCATCCCGCCCGTAACGCCGTCGTCGCCCTCGCCGCCGCCGGCATGGGAGCGTCGATGGTGTTCGGAGGCGGTGCCGCCGTCGCCGCCGACAGCAAGACCGCCCCCGCTCTCGGCCCGGCCGCCGCCGCTGCCGTCGCCGCCCAGGCCGACGCCCAGGCGGCGCAGGCAAAGGCCGCCAAGGTCGCCGCCGCCAAGAAGGCCGCTGCCGCCAAGGCCGCCGCCGCGAAGAAGGCCGCCGCCGCCAACGCCGCCAAGAAGGCCGCCCTCGCCAAGAAGGCCGCCGCCAAGAAGGCCACGTCCTGGGTCAAGCCGGTCACCGGCTACACCCTGACCGCCAGCTTCAACCAGGGCGGCGCCATGTGGTCCCACAAGCACTCCGGCCAGGACTTCGCCGTGCCGGTCGGCACCCCGGTCAAGGCCGCGCACTCCGGCGTCGTCGTGAAGGCCGGCCCGAATGGCGGCGGCGACGGCCCGGCGTACGGCAACGCCATCGTGGTCAAGCACGCCAACGGCACGTACTCGCAGTACGCGCACCTGTCGAGGATCAACGTCAACGTCGGCGAGACCGTGAAGACCGGCGAGACCATCGCCCGCTCCGGCAACACCGGCAACTCGTCCGGTCCGCACCTGCACTTCGAGATCCGTACGACGCCGAACTACGGCTCCGCGCTCAACCCGGCCAAGTTCCTGCGCGGCGAGGGCGTCGTCATCTGACGATCAGCGCCGCGACGCCTGTGACGGCCCCTCGTGGGCCTGGGTGACCAGATCGATGGCGACCTCGAGGACGGCTTCACGCTTCTCCTCGGGGTCGCCATCGACGTGCTGCATGAAGAACATCCCGGCGTGCATGGTGAACAGCGCGCTGATGCACCGCATCCGGTCGGCCATGCTGAAGTCCGGCTCCACGACCAGCCGGGTCAGGGCGAGGATGCGCCTCTTGAACGTCTCCCCGATGCTCAGGTCGCGCACGGTGGCCTGGTTCTCCTGCATGAAGCGGAAGAGGGGGGCCGCGCCCATGACCGCCGCGTGGTAGCGGCGGAGGATCTCCCGCTTGGTCTCCAGCGTGCGCGGCTGCTGCTCGGCCCAGGCGATCAGTTCGTCGATCGGCCGCGTCAGATCGCGGAAGAGGCTGATGACGATGTCTTCCTTGGTCTTGAAGTGGTAGTACAGCGCCGCCTTCGTGACCTCCAGGCGCTCCGCGATCTCGCGCAGCGAGGTCTTCTCGTAGCCGTGCTCGGCGAAGAGTTCGAGGGCCACGTCCTGGATGCGCTGACGGGTGTTGCCTCTGGCCATGGTCCGCTCCCACAAACTTACTTGACGCCCGGCTAGTGACGGGTCTACCGTCGCCAGTGTAGTAACTAGCCGGGCGGCAAGTAAGTAACGGGGAGTGGGGGATCATGTCGGAGCCCTTGCACACACCAGCCACCGACCAGGGCAAACCGCCGCGCAGCGTACGGGTCGTTCTGCTCGCGCTGATGATCGCGATGCTGCTGGCCATGCTCGACAACATGATCATCGGTACCGCGATGCCGACCATCGTCGGCGAGCTGGGCGGCCTCGCCCACCTGTCCTGGGTGGTCACCGCGTACACCCTCGCCACCGCCGCATCCACCCCCATCTGGGGCAAGCTCGGCGACCTCTACGGCCGCAAGGGCACCTTCCTCACCTCGATCGTCATCTTCCTGATCGGCTCGGCGCTCAGCGGCATGGCCCAGGACATGGGCCAGCTCATCGGCTTCCGGGCCGTGCAGGGCCTGGGCGCGGGCGGCCTGATGGTCGGCGTCATGGCGATCATCGGCGACCTGATACCGCCGCGCGAGCGGGGCAAGTACCAGGGCATGATGGCCGGCGTCATGGCGCTCGCCATGATCGGCGGACCGCTGGTCGGCGGCACCATCACCGACCACTGGGGCTGGCGCTGGTCGTTCTACATCAACCTGCCCCTCGGCGCGGTCGCGCTCGCCATGGTCACCGCCGTCCTGCACCTGCCGAAGAAGCAGCGCGACAGCCGGCCCCGCATCGACTACCTCGGCGCGGCCCTGCTGACCGTCGGCATCACCGCCATCGTGCTGGTCACCACCTGGGGCGGTACGGAGTACGCCTGGGACTCCGCCGTCATCATGGAACTGACCGCCATCGGTGTCGTCGCGCTCGCCGGCTTCCTCCTCGTCGAGACCCGCGCGCCCGAGCCGATCATGCCGCTGCACATCTTCCGCAGCCGCAACTTCACCCTCATGTCGGTGATCGGCTTCCTCACCGGCTTCGTGATGTTCGGCGCCACGCTCTTCCTGCCGCTGTACCAGCAGTCCGTGCAGGGCGCGTCCGCCACCAACTCGGGCCTGCTGCTCCTGCCGATGCTGCTGGCGATGATGGCCGTCTCGCTCATCGCGGGACGCGTCACCACCAACACCGGCAAGTACAAGATCTTCCCCATCGCCGGTGGCGCCCTGATGGTCGTCGGCCTCTTCCTGCTCGCCCAGATGGACACCGGCACGTCCCGGTTCACCTCGGGCGTCTACATGGCGGTCCTCGGCGCCGGCATGGGCTTCCTGATGCAGATCACGATGCTCGTCGCGCAGAACAGCGTCGAGATGAAGGACATGGGCGTCGCCTCCTCGGCGACCACCCTCTTCCGTACGCTCGGCGCGTCCTTCGGCGTCGCCATCATGGGCGCGCTGTTCACCGGCCGCGTCCAGGACGAGATGGCCGCCCGGGGCGGCGGCGCGGCCACGCAGCAGTCGGCGCAGCTCGACGCGGCGAGCCTGGCGAGGCTTCCGGAGCACATCCGCGAGGCGTACCAGTTCGCCGTCTCGTCCGGCACCCACCTGGCCTTCCTGGTGGGCGCGGCGGTCGCGGTGATCGGCTTCGCGGCGGCCTTCTTCGTCAAGGAGGTCCCGCTGAAGGGCGCCGGCCCGCGGGACGGGGCGCCGGAGGCGCCGAACGCCCCGGAGCCGCCGGAGTCGGGCGCGGGCCCGGCGGAGGACGACCGCAAGACGGGCCGCCTCGCCGACACGGCGGTCTGACCCCTCGTACGCACGCGGTGGCCCCCGGCGCCGGATGCGCGCCGGGGGCCACTGTCGTCAAGGCGGGCCAGGGGCCCGTACGCAGGGTGCGCCGGGGCCCGTCGTCAGGGCGTGTCGGGGAACTGGAGTATCGGGAAGCTGCCCGTCGTCGTCGGGGCGTGCTCCGGGAGCCACAGCACCGCGATCGCGCCGCCCGGCTCCGTGGCGGTGCCCGTGGGCGCCGCGTTGCGGAAGGTGAGCCGTGCGCCCAGCACCCGGGCCTGGCCCGCCGCGATGGTCAGGCCCAGGCCGTGACCGTGTCCGGCGCGGTCGCTGGCGCCCGTGCGGAACCGGCTCGGGCCCTCCCGCAGCAGGGCCTCGGGGAAACCCGGCCCGTGATCGCGGACCCGCACCACCCGGCCCTCGACGGTGACCTCCACCGGCCCCTTGCCGTGCTTGGCGGCGTTGGCCAGCAGATTGCCCAGGATGCGCTCCAGCCGGCGCGGATCGGTGTTCACCCACGACTCGTGCACCACCCGCACCACGGCGTCCGGGTACAGGGCGGTGACCCGCCGCTCGACGAACTCCCCGAGCGCGATCTCCTGGAGCTCGGCCCGCTCCGAGGCACTGTCCAGCCGGGCCACCTCCAGCACGTCCTCCACCAGCGTGCGCATCGCCTGCGCCCGGTCCCGCACCAGCTCGGTCGGCCGCCCGGGCGGCAGCAGCTCGGCGGCGGTGAGCAGCCCGGTCACGGGCGTGCGCAGCTCGTGCGCGATGTCCGCGGTGACCCGCCGCTCCGCCTCGATCCGCTCGTTCAGCGCGTCCGTCAGGGCGTCCACCGCCCGCGCGAGCTCGTCCGTCTCGTCGCGTACGACACCGCCGATCGCTTCCCGGACCCGTACCTCCGTATTGCCCTGGGCGACTTTCCCGGCAGCGGTGGCGGCCTTGCGCAGCCGCCGTGACAGTTGGCCGCCGATCAGCACGCCCAGCGCGCAGCCGCCGAAGACCACCGACACCGAGCCGACGATCAGCGCCTCGTCCAGGTCCTTCATGATCGTCGTGCTGCGGCTGGCGAACTGGCTGTGCAGCGACAGCACGTCCCCGTTGCCCAGCGGCACGGCGGCCCACACGTCCGGCGGACCGTCCTCGTGCTCCTGTACGTACGTCCCGCGCCGCCGCTCCCGCATCAGCTCGTCGAGCTGCGGCGGCAGCGCCGGGTCGTTGAGCTTCGCCCCGAATTTGGGGTCGCCCTTCGGCTTCGCCGACTCGTACATCCGCTGGGCGAACAGCAGCCGCTCCATCTGCACGTCGCGCGCGTTGCCGAGCATCGAGACGCGGGCGGCGTTGTGGACGACGAGGCTGAGCGCGACCGCGACCAGGGCGCCCACGGCGGCGATGGCGATCGAGATCTTCCATCTGACGCCGGTGCGCAGTGCGGGCGGCTTCATGCCTTGAGCTTGTAGCCGAAGCCGCGGACCGTCTCGATCCGGTCCTGGCCGATCTTGGTGCGCAGCCGCTGCACATGGACGTCCACGACCCGCGTGTCACCGCCCCAGCCGTAGTCCCAGACCCGCTCCAGCAGTTGGTCGCGCGACAGGACGGTGCCCGGCGCCGACGAGAACTCCAGCAGCAGCCGCATCTCCGTCGGCGTCAGCGCCACCGGGGCGCCGCCCCGGCGGACCTCCATGCCGTCGGTGTCGACCTCCAGGTCACCGAAGACCAGCACGCCGCCCTGTGCCTGCCCCGCCCGGTCCGCGTCGCCGCCGGCGCCACCCCCGGGGCCGCCCGCGTGCCCGAAGCGGCGCAGCACGGCGCGGATACGGGCGACCAGCACGGCGCCGTCGAAGGGCTTGGTGACGTAATCGTCGGCGCCGGCCTCCAGGCCCAGCACCACGTCGATCGAGTCGGCGCGGGCCGACAGCATGATCACCGGCACGGTCGACTCGTCGCGGATGCGCCGGCACAGGCTCACGCCGTCCATGCCCGGCAGCATCACGTCCAGCAGGGCGATGTCCGGCTGCCGCTGCCGGAAGGACTCCAGACCGGACAGCCCGTCCGGCATGGCCGTCACCGCGAAGCCGTCCCGCTCCAGGGCGAGCTGCGTGGCCTCACGGATGACGTCGTCGTCCTCCACGAACAGGACATGGGTCTCGGCCATCGACGTCTTCTCTCCGTGCTCTCTCGAGTCTGCTCAGTTCTTGCTGGGCGCGGGCTGCTCGCCGGGGCCGTCGATGCCGCCGTCCCCGACCGTCTTGCTGTACTCGTTGTGTACCCGGTCGTGCTCGGTGAACTTGTTGCCGGTCCACCGGTAGGTGATCACGTCCTCGCCGGAGGGGTACGACACCGGGTCGTCCTCCGCGTACACCTGCTTGGTGACGACCAGGTCCCCGCGGTCGATCGTCGAGTAGACGGCCGGCTCCTCCAGGGAGAACACATTCTCGTACGCCGTGCCCTTGGCGTCGTCCTTCGCGCCGCCGAGACGGTACACGTAGGTCCCGACGCCCACGGCGTCACCGCACGTCAGCACGTTCACCACGACGTCCGGGGTGCCGGAGTCGGTCAGGGTCCCGTAGGAGGTGTCCACCGGGTAGGCGTCCGCCACGCACGGCTTGAGGTCGTCCTTGACCCGGTCGCTGACCTTCGGGTCGTTCATGATCAGCCGGACCGCGTTCACCTTCTTCAACGGCGACGACGCGGACGACGAAGGGGCCGGGGCGCTCGACGGCGTGCCCTGGTCGGTCCGTGCGGCGCCCTCGTCGCGCGTACCCGTGCCGCCGGTGGAGCAACCGGCCGTGAGCAGGCCGATGGCGGCGGCCACGGCCATCGCCGTGGTGCCCGCCGCCCGGATCCTGCCCGTGCCGCTCGTGCCGCTCGTGTGGTCTCTGGCGCTCAGGCCGCGCACCGCTCCCGCCCCCGCTCGTCACTGCGTTCCGTACGCTCCAGGGCGCGGGCGTCGATGTCCCGGCTCTCCAGCTCCTGCCGGAGACGGGCGAGTGCCCGGTGAAGCGTGGACTTCACCGTACCGGTCGACATGCCGAGCGCGGCGGCCGTCTCCTCGGTGCTCATCTGCTCCCAGTGGCGCAGCACGACGACGCTGCGCTGCTTGGGCGCCAGCACCTTCAGGATGTCCATCAGCAGGGCCCGGTCGGCGTGCTGCTCGGTGGCGTCGTCGACGGACGCGTCCGGGAGCTGCTCGGTGGGCACCTCCTCCAGCTTGCGGGCGCGCCACCACTCCGTACGCGTATTGATCATCACCCGGCGGAGGTACGCGTCGGCGAGGCTCTTGTCGGCTATGCCGTCCCAGCGGCCGTACGTACGGGCCAGCGCCGTCTGGAGCAGGTCCTGCGCGTCCACCGGGTCGGGGACGAGACGTCGGGCGCTGCGCAGCAGGGCGTCCTGCCGTGTGCGTACGTACTCCTCGAATTCGAGCACCTCGCCGTGCGACATCCCGAACCGCCTCCGATCCCCGTGAAACCCCGTGTGTTGCTTACGTCCGCAGACGCTACGGAGCTCTTGTCACGGGGTTGTCCGCGCAGGCCGTCGGAGGACGCACGGCTGGCCATCGGTTGTGTAACAGCGATGGTGTTACGAAGCCGGGGGGCGGGCCCGGCTCCGTACGCCTCACCCGGCCGGGAGCCGGTACCGCCCGCCGTCCAGGGGCTCGACCAGGCCGTCCGCGACCAGGCCGTCCAGGGCGCGGGCGCGCTGCACCGGGTCGTGCCAGACCGCGTCCAGCGCGGCCTGGTCCACCGGGGCCACCGCCTCGCGGAGCACGGCGAGCAGCCGGCCGCGCACCTGGCGGTCCGTACCCGCGTACGTCTGGCCGCGCCGGGCCGGGCCGTCGTGGGCCGGCTTGCCCGCCAGCCGCCACGCGCACCGCACGGCGATCGGGCACCGGGCGCAGTCCTCGTTGCGGGCGGTGCACACCAGGGCACCCAGCTCCATGGACGCCGCCGCCCAGCGGGCCGCCGTGCGCTCGTCGTCCGGCAGCAGCGCCCGCGCCAGTTGCCGCTCGGCGGCCGTCGTGGCGTTCGGCGGGTACTGCACACCCGTCACCGACCGGGCGAACACCCGCCGCACGTTGGTGTCCAGTACGGCGTGGCGCTGCCCGTACGCGAACGACGCCACCGCCGCGGCGGTGTACTCGCCGATGCCGGGCAGGGCGAGCAACTGCGCGTGATCGCTCGGTACGTCGCCGCCGTGCCGTTCCGTTATCGCGACCGCCGCGCCGTGCAGCCGCAGCGCACGGCGCGGGTAGCCGAGCCGGCCCCAGGCGCGCACGGCCTCACCGGGGGCCTCGGCGGCCAGGTCGGCGGGGCGGGGCCAGCGGGCCAGCCACTGCTCGTACACCGGGAGGACCCGGTTGACCGGGGTCTGCTGGAGCATGAACTCGCTGACCATCACCCCCCAGGCGCCGGCCTCGGGGCGGCGCCAGGGGAGGTCGCGGGCGTTCTGCTCGAACCAGGCGAGCACCGGCGCGTGCAGCTCCACGGCGGCGGGCCCGGAGCCGGGCCTGGTTTCGGGGGAGGAGGGGATCGCAGTCATGGCACGTCCGATCCTGGCACGTTCCTCACCCGCGACGGTGCATCGGCTCCCGGCGCCGCCGGGACACGGCGTGGTCGGCAACGGCCGGCCCGGGCCCGGCCAGCCATGTGGCCGCGGCGGACCGGCTCATCCGCATCGTGTCGGCCAGCGCCCTGGCCGGCCCGGTCAGCAGCTTCACGAACAGCACCGCGGCCAGCGCGCCCAGCACCAGGCCGGCCGCCACGTCGTGCGGGTAGTGCACTCCGACGAACACCCGCGAGAACGCCATGAGCAGCGCCATCGGCACCGTCAGCCAGACGATCCCGCGCCAGGCCAGGGCGAGGGCGATCGCGGCGGCACCGGCGATGGCGGAGTGGTTGCTCGGGAAGGACCAGTCGCCGTGCGGCGGGCACTCCACGATCGAGGCGGCGGCCCCGGCCACCGCGCGGCACGGGCGCTCCTCGTCCACCACCGACTTCAGCAATTCGCTGACCACGTACCCGAACGCGGTGCCCAGCGGCGCGAGAACGGCCAGCGCCATGGCCCGGGAGTCGGCGGGGCGCGCCCGCCACCAGCCGGCGATGAACAGCACGCCGAACAGCAGCAGGCCGGCCTCCGTCCACAGCTCGGCGACGAGCTGCAACCAGCCCGGGGTGTCGTGGGCGAGGTCGGTGATGTCGCGATAGAGGTCCTGGCTCATGGTTACGGACGGTACCTGGCGCCGGGGACCCGCCCGACCGGGAGCCGGGGTGTTCGAGTGTGATCATCGGCAAAACTTGGTGCACAGGCGGCGGGTGGGGCGGGAGTTGGTGCCGATCTCTCGTACAGTTTGCGCCGTGGGATCTCTGCGCAATCCGGTCGGGCCGCTTCCCTCCTCCATCTACTGGCGACGGAGGGCAGTCGCGGCGAGTCTGGTCGTGCTCCTCGCGCTGCTGATCGTATGGTTCGTCAGCTCCGGTGACGACGACGGGAAGAAGGGCAGCGACAACTCCAACGGGGCCGCTCCCGCGACCTCCATCACGCCGGGTCCCTCCCGGCCGGGACCGGCGATCAGCGAACAGCCGGGCGGCCGCGACGAGTCGGCGCCCGGTGCGGGCGCCGACGGCGGGAAGAACGGCGACACGGCGGCGCCGGGCGGCGCGGACTCCGGTACCGGCGGCGCGGGCACCGGACCGGGCACCGACGCCGGCGCGGGCGCCGACCCCGGCAGCGGCTCCGGCAGTGGCTCCGGCTCCGGCGGTACGACCTCGGGCCAGCAGGTCCCGGCGAACTCCCCGCTCCCCAACTGTGCCCCTGGCTCACTGCAGTTGACGCTGCGCAGCGCCAAGGTGAGCTACGCGCCCGGCGAGAAGCCGCGCTTCCAGCTCGTCGCCCGCAACACCTCCACCACCACCTGCAAGGCCGACCTCGGTCCCAGGACCGCCGTGCTGACCATCAAGAACGACGAGGCCGACCAGGTCTGGTCGTCGAAGGACTGCCCGCGCGGCTCAGGCACCCTGCTGCTGCGCGTCCCGGCGGGCGGGAGCGTCACGCACACCGTGGAGTGGGACCGCCGCCCGAGCGCACCGCGCTGCGCGACCCCGTCCGCGCCGGCCGCCGGGCCGGGCACCTACCTGGTCGAGGCGACCGTGCCGGGCGCGAAGGTGCTGCCGGCGTCGTTCACGCTCGCCAAGGACTGACGGCCCCGCCGGTCGGACGTACCGCTAGGGCCTCTCGTTCGGATCTTGCTGGGCTCGTGACCAGCCTGATCCAAACGAAAGACCCTAGACGTACCGCTCCAGGATCGACGACTCGGCGAGCCGCGACAGGCCCTCGCGCACGCTGCGGGCCCGCGCCTCGCCGACCCCGTCGACGGTCTGGAGGTCGTCCACGCTCGCGGCGAGCAGCTTCTGGAGGCCGCCGAAGTGCTCCACGAGCCGCTCGATGATCGCGCCGGGCAGCCGCGGCACCTTGGCCAGCAGGCGGTAGCCGCGCGGTGAGACCGCCGAGTCGAGCGTCTCGGGCGAGCCGCTGTAGCCCAGGGCACGGGCCACGATGGGCAGTTCGAGCAGCTCGGCGTGGCTGAGGGCGTCCAGCTCGGTGAGCGCCTCGGCGACCGTGCGGGACCGCTTGGCGGTGGGCTCAGGTACGTAGTCGCGCACCACGAGCTCCCGCTCGGGCTCGACGCCCGCGATCAGCTCGTCGAGCTGGAGGGCGAGCAGCCGCCCGTCGGTGCCGAGCTCCACCACGTACTCGGCGATCTCGGTGGCGATCCGGCGCACCATCTCCAGGCGCTGGGCGACGGCGGTGACGTCCCGGACGGTCACCAGGTCCTCGATCTCCAGCGCCGAGAGGGTGCCGGCGACCTCGTCGAGGCGGAGCTTGTACCGCTCCAGGGTGGCGAGGGCCTGGTTGGCCCGCGACAGGATGGCCGCCGACTCCTCCAGGACCCGGCGCTCACCGTCCACGTACAGGGCGATCAGCCGCATCGACTGCGACACGGAGACGACGGGGAAGCCGCACTGCTTGCTCACCCGGTCCGCGGTGCGGTGGCGGGTGCCGGTCTCCTCGGTGGGGATGGACGCGTCCGGGACGAGCTGGACGCCGGCCCGGAGGATCTTGGTGATGTCCTTGTCGAGGATGAGCGCGCCGTCGAGCTTGCACAGCTCGCGCAGCCGGGTCGCGGTGAACTCCACGTCCAGCACGAACCCGCCGGTGCACATCGACTCGACGGTCTTGTCCATGCCGAGGACGATGAGTCCACCGGTGTTTCCGCGGAGGATGCGCTCCAGTCCGTCGCGCAGCGACGTACCCGGGGCGACGGCGCTGAGCGAGGCGCGCATGAGCGCCTCGTTGCCGGAGCCCGCGCCGGACTTTCCGGGAGCTGCTGCCCCGTCCTTGGCTGCCACTGCACTCCTCCGGCTCGTACGGATGGGCGAGACCTGGGCAAAGTCTAGCGACCCCGCCCGCGCCCGTCGGGCCTCCCGGCCCGTCTGGGCCGCCCACCGCTCCCCACGGCGGGCCGTGGCGGTGCCCTTGCCCGGGTGCTCGGCGGGGCGGCGACGACCGTGGGTGGCGGCGCGGCCCCACCGGCCTCAGCCCTGGGCGGCCTCCTCCCGCGGGCCGGGCGCCCGGCGGCGGGCGCCCGGGAGGACCCGCAGCGCGTCGCCCATGTCGGCGACTTCCGTGACCTTCATCCCCGGAGGGACCTTGCCCGGGTCGGCCGGGACCAGGGCGTGGGTGAAGCCCAGCCGGTGGGCCTCGGCGAGGCGGCGCTGGACGCCCGTGACGCGCCGGACCTCGCCCGCGAGGCCGACCTCGCCGATGGCGACCAGGTTCTTCGGCAGCGGGGTGTCGCTGGCCGCCGAGGCCAGGGCGAGCGCGACGGCCAGGTCGGCGGCCGGTTCGGACAGCTTCACCCCGCCGACCGTCGCCGAGTAGATGTCCCGCTTGCCGAGGGCGGTGATCCGGCCGCGCTGCTCCAGGACCGCCAGCATCATGGAGACGCGCGAGGTTTCCAGTCCGGAGGTGGTGCGCCGGGGGGACGGGATCTGTGAGTCGACGGTGAGGGCCTGGACCTCGGCCACCAGGGGGCGGCGGCCTTCGAGGGTGACGGTGAGGCAGGTGCCGGGCACGGCCTCCGCGCGGCGGGTGAGGAACAGGCCCGACGGGTCGGCCAGGCCAGTGATGCCCTCGTCGTGCAGCTCGAAGCAGCCCACCTCGTCCGTCGCCCCGTACCGGTTCTTCACGCCCCGCACCAGCCGCAGCCGCGCGTGCCGGTCGCCCTCGAAGGACAGGACGACGTCCACGAGGTGCTCCAGCAGCCGGGGACCGGCGATCGCGCCGTCCTTCGTCACGTGGCCCACCAGCAGCGTGGACATGCCGCGCTCCTTGGAGGCGCGGATCAGCGCGCCGGCGACCTCGCGGACCTGCGCCATGCCGCCCGGCGCGCCGTCGATCTCGGGGGAGGCGACGGTCTGGACGGAGTCGAGGACGAGGAGCGAGGGCTTGACGGCGTCCAGGTGGCCCAGGACGGCGGACAGGTCCGTCTCGGCCGCCAGGTACAGGTGGTCGTCGATCGCGCCGATCCGGTCGGCGCGCAGCCGGACCTGGCTCGCGGACTCCTCACCGGTGACGTACAGCGTGCGGTGGTCGTCGCTCGCGGCCTTCGCCGCGACGTCCAGCAGCAGCGTGGACTTGCCGACACCTGGCTCGCCCGCGAGGAGGACGACCGCGCCCGGTACCAGCCCGCCGCCCAGGACGCGGTCCAGCTCGTCCACCCCGGTCGTCCGGGCCGTGGCCTGCCGGCCGTCCACTTGACCGATCGGGAGGGCGGCGGTGGAGACGCGCCCCGCGGCGGTGGTACGGACGGCGGGCGCGCCGTACTCCTCCACCGTCCCCCACGCCTGGCACTCGGGGCAGCGGCCGAGCCATTTGGCGGTCGTCCAGCCGCATTCCGTGCAGCGGTAGGAGGGCCTGTCCTTGGCGGATTTCGTACGGGCAGCCATGCCGAAGACCGTAGCGGGCCCCACTGACAACGCCGTCCGCGCGGGGCTCCCGGGGCGGCCGGGACCTCAGGGACGCGGGTGGGTGACCGGCGTAGAATCCGCGCTTCCTGTCCCCTTTTGAGGGATACGTTCACCCGTAAGGATTAAAAGTGCGGAAGGGGTGCGAAGGGTGTGCCTTCCACTGCCTACGGTCGCCGGGTGACGAGCAGCAGGCTGGAGCCCCCCACGCACACCACCGGCGCACACCGGGCGCGGCGCCGCGCGCCCCGGACCGGGCCCCGCACCCTGGCCCAGCGCCCACCGGCGCGGTACGAGCCGTATCTGGACGGGCTGTTCACGTACTGCCTGTCCGTGCTGTGCGACCACGACGTGGCCACCACGGTGCTGGGCGACGTACTGGCCATCTCCGAGCGGCAGTTCGGGCGGTGCCCCGGCGCCGACCCCGAGCGGCGGGCCTGGCTGTACGCTCTCGCCCGCTGGGCCTGCCTGCGCGAGCTCGGCGAGCAGCGGCGCCGGCGCAACGGGCAGCGGCACGGCCAGGGGGCGCACGCCGGCCGCCCCGCCGCCGCACCCACCTCCGCCGCGTCGGAGGGCGTCCCGCACGTTCCGCCCGAGACCGCCGAACGGCGCCGCCGTGAGCTGTCCCTGCTCGCCTGGCCCGAGGCCGCCGGCACGACCCCCGAGCAGCGCGAGGCGCTGGAGCTGGCCGTACGGCACCAGCTCGCCGCCCCCCAGGTCGCCGCCGTCCTCGGCATGGAGGCCCTCGCGGCCCGCGAACTGCTGTCCGCCGCCGCCTGCGAGGTGGAGCGCACCCGCGCCGCGCTCGCCGTCGTCGAGACCGGCACGTGCCCGGCCGTGGCCCGGCTCACCGGCGACAACCAGGTGCTGCTCTCCGCGGCCCTGCGCCGCGAGCTCGTCCGGCACGTCGACGACTGCCCCCGCTGCCGCCGCGCCGCCGAGCGCGCCGAGGCCGGCGGCCCGTGGCCCGGCTCGTCGGTGACCCCCGCGCAGTTGCCGCTCGTCGAGGCGCCGAGGGCGGCGGCGTACGTCGCGATGCTGCACGTCCCGCGCGCGCGGGCGGGCGGGCCGCGGTTCGGGCGCGACGGCTTCCCCCTGGACCCCAAGGACCACGCGGCCCGCCGTGACCGGATGCGGGCGCGGGCGCTGACGACGACCGTGGTGGCCACCGTGGTCGCCGCGCCGGTGCTCGCCCTGTGGGCGGCCTACCGGGGGGCTCCGGTGACGGGGGAGGGGCACGACGGTTCCCCGGTCAGCGCGACCGAGGCCGACGACCGGGCCGCGCGGGCGGACGGGTCCGGCGACCGGCCGGATCACTACGAGAACGCGGGCAACGCCCGCAACGACCCGAGCCGCTCCGCCACCCCCGGCTCGTCGCACGTCTCCGTCGAGGTCCTCAGCGCGGGTACGCCCCCACCGCCGTCGGCCCCGGGCCGGCCCTCCCCGGGCCGCGTCACGGTCACCGCGCAGCCGTCCGGCGGCGACACGACGATGCTCACGCTCACCGCGTCGGGCGGCTCACCCGTGACCTGGTCCCTGTGGACGGACGCCCCGTGGCTCTACGCCAGCCGCGCCTCCGGCACGCTCGCCCCCGGCCAGTCGGTCACGGTGTACGTCTCCGTCGACCGCGCCCGCGAACCGGCAGGCCCCTGGACCGCCCGCGTGGGCGTCGACCCGGCCGGCGCGGTCGTGGAGATCGACGGCCGCGGCGCGTCCCGCCCGCCATCCCGGCCGGGCCAGGGCCCGCGGCCCACCCCGAGCACACCGGCGACGACCCCGCCGCCGTCCCAGGACCCGACGCCGACGCCGACCCCGCCCCAGTCCACGCCCCCGTCGACTCCGCCGCCCTCGCCGGACCCGACGCCCTCGGACACGCCCGCGCCCACCGCGAGCCCGTCCACGGACGCACCGGCAAGCTGACGCGTCAGCCCACCGCGTCCACCGGGTCCACCGGGTCCGCCGGATGCGGGGCCACCAGCGGCAGGTGCGACGCCAGGCGGGCCTCGCACAGCTCCACCAGCACGTCGTACGCCGCCTTGCCCATCAGCTCCGTCAGCTCGGGGCGGTACGTCACGTACACCGGCTTCCCCGCCCCGTGAGCCGAGGTCGCCGACGTACACCACCAGTGCAGGTCATGGCCGCCGGGCCCCCAGCCGCGCCGGTCGTACTCGCCGATCGAGATCTGGAGCACCCGCGTGTCGTCGGGGCGGTCGATCCAGTCGTACGTGCGCCGCACCGGGAGCTGCCAGCAGACGTCCGGCTTCGTCTCCAGCGGCTCGCGGCCCTCCCGCAGCGCCAGGATGTGCAGCGCGCAGCCCGCCCCGCCCTTGAATCCCGGGCGGTTCTGGAAGATGCACGAGCCCTCCCAGCGGCGCGTCTGCCGCTCGCCGTCCTCGTCGAGCTGCACCCAGCCGCCCGCGGATGTGCCCTCGTCGTGGAACTGCCACAGCTCCGGCGTGAGCCGTGCCACGTGCGAAGCGACGCGCTGCTCGTCGTCCTCGTCCGAGAAGTGCGCGCCCAGCGTGCAGCAGCCGTCGTCCGCGCGCCCCGCCTGGATGCCCTGGCAGCCGCTGCCGAAGACGCAGGTCCAGCGTGACGTCAGCCACGTCAGGTCGCAGCGGAAGACCTGCTCGTCATCGGCCGGGTCCGGGAACTCCACCCACGCACGGGGAAAGTCCAGGCCCTTTTCATCGGAAACGCCCGTTACGGGCAGTACGGGGGACTTCTCGTGCTTCTTGGCGGGCTTCGCCTTCTTCGTCTTTGGCACACACCAAGCGTATGCGCCAGGCGCAGTAGCGTTCGTGGCATGAGACTCGGAGTCCTCGACGTCGGTTCGAACACAGTGCACCTGCTGGTGATGGACGCCCACCCCGGCGCCCGGCCGCTGCCCGCCCACTCCCACAAGGCGGAGCTGCGGCTCGCCGAGCTGCTCGACGCGGACGGCTCCATCGGCGACCACGGCATCGAACGGCTCATCACCATCACCCACGACGCGCTGCGCACCGCCGAGGACAAGGGCTGCGAGGAGGTCCTCCCCTTCGCCACCTCGGCCATCCGCGACGCGGCCAACGCCGACGCAGTGCTGAAGCGGGTCAGGGACGAGACCGGCGTCGACCTCCAGGTCCTCACCGGCGAGGAGGAGGCCCGCCTCACCTTCCTCGCCGCCCGCCGCTGGTTCGGCTGGTCCGCCGGGAAACTGCTGCTCCTGGACATCGGCGGCGGCTCCCTGGAGATCGCGTACGGGATCGACGAGGAGCCCGACGCGGCCGTGTCCCTCCCGCTGGGCGCCGGGCGGCTCACCGCCGGCTGGCTGCCCGGCGACCCGCCGGACCCCGCCGACGTGAAGGCGCTGCGCCGCCACGTACGGGCGGAGATCGCCCGCACGGTCGGCGAGTTCGCCCGCTTCGGCAAGCCGGACCACGTCGTCGCCACGTCCAAGACGTTCAAGCAGCTCGCCCGGATAGCCGGCGCGCCCGGCTCGGGCGAGGGTCTGTACGTGGAGCGGATTCTGAGTCGTACGTCACTGGAGGAGTGGGTCCCCAAGCTCGCCGCCATGACCGCCGAGCAGCGCTGCACCCTCCCCGGGGTCTCCGAGGGCAGGGCGCCGCAACTGCTGGCCGGAGCGCTGGTGGCGGAGGGCGCTATGGACCTGTTCGGCGTCGAGGAACTGGAGATCTGCCCATGGGCCCTGCGCGAAGGAGTCATCCTCCGTCGGCTGGATCACCTCCCGGCCGCCTAGCGGGTGCCCGTAGTCTGTCCCTCGTGGCTGAAACGTCGGAATCAGTGGTGCGCATCCCGGATGCGAAGGTCGCACTGTCGACGGCCTCGGTCTATCCGGAGTCGACGGCGACGGCCTTCGAGATCGCCGCCCGCCTGGGCTACGACGGCGTCGAGATCATGGTGTGGACCGACCCCGTCAGCCAGGACATCGAGGCGCTGCGCCGCCTCTCCGACTACCACCAGGTCCCGGTCCTCGCCGTCCACGCGCCCTGCCTGCTGATCACCCAGCGCGTCTGGTCGACCGACCCGTGGGTGAAGCTCCAGCGCGCCCAGGCGGCGGCGGAGAAGCTCGGCGCCTCGACCGTCGTCGTCCACCCGCCGTTCCGCTGGCAGCGCCAGTACGCACGGGACTTCATCGACGGCATCTGGCGGATGGCGAACGAGACGGACGTGCGGTTCGCCGTCGAGAACATGTACCCGTGGCGCTACCGCGACCGCGAGATGCTCGCGTACGCGCCCGAGTGGGACGTCAGCAAGGACGACTACCGCCACTACACGATCGACCTGTCGCACACCGCGACCGCCCGGATCGACGCCCTGGACATGGTGGGCCGGATGGGCGACCGGCTCGGCCACGTCCACCTCGCCGACGGGCGCGGCTCCGCCAAGGACGAGCACCTGGTGCCCGGGCGCGGCACACAGCCGTGCGCCGAGCTGCTGGAGCACCTGGCGCGCTCCGGCTTCGACGGCCACGTCGTCATCGAGGTCAACACCAGGCGCGCGATGTCGGCCGCCGAACGCGAGGCCGACCTGGCGGAGGCGCTCGCCTTCACGCGCCTGCACCTGGCCTCCTCGGCCCGCGTCCGATGACCGGCGTACGCAGGGGGCGCGGCCGGCCGCCCAAGGCCGGGGCCGTCGATGGCCCCGACGCGCGGACGCGCATCCTTGAGGCGGCCCGTGCCGAGTTCGCCGAGCGCGGCTACGACAAGACCTCCGTGCGCGGCATCGCCAAGGCGGCGGGCGTCGACCCGGCCCTCGTCCACCACTACTTCGGTACGAAGGACGAGGTCTTCGCCGCCGCCATCGAGCTGTCCTTCGAACCGGCACTGCTCATCCCGGCGATCATGGGGGAGTCCACCGAGGGTATCGGCGAGCGGCTCGCCCGCTACTTCCTCGGCGTCTGGGAGAACCCGGTGACCCGGACCCCGCTGCTCGCCATCATCCGCTCCGCGCTCACCCACGACGCGGCGGCGAAGGTGCTGCGCGGGTTCGTGCTGCGGCGGGTGCTGGAGCGGGTGGCCGACGACCTCGACGTACCGGACCCGAAGTTCCGGGCGGAGCTGGCGGCCTCCCACATGATCGGCATCGCGATCCTGCGCTACGTCATCCAGGTGGAGCCGATGGCGTCCGCGCGCCCCGAGGACATCGTCGCCCTGGTCGCCCCGACCTTGCAGCGGTACCTGACCGAGGCGTGACCGAAAGCTGAGCCTGCCGTCCCGCGATCCGGACAGCTTGTCCAGATCTTGGAGCCGGAGCGTACGCTCGAAGCAGACACCTCTCTGTTAAGGAGCGACGGATCATGCCCGAGCTGAGGTCCCGCACTGTCACCCACGGCCGCAACATGGCGGGCGCCCGCGCCCTTATGCGGGCCTCCGGTGTACCGGGCGCGGACATCGGCCGCAAGCCGATCATCGCCGTCGCCAACTCCTTCACCGAGTTCGTGCCGGGCCACACCCACCTCCAGCCGGTCGGCCGGATCGTCTCCGAGGCGATCCGCGAGGCGGGCGGCATCCCGCGCGAGTTCAACACGATCGCCGTCGACGACGGCATCGCCATGGGCCACGGCGGCATGCTGTACAGCCTGCCCTCCCGCGACCTGATCGCGGACAGCGTCGAGTACATGGTCGAGGCGCACTGCGCCGACGCCGTGATCTGCATCTCCAACTGCGACAAGATCACGCCCGGCATGCTGATGGCCGCCCTGCGCCTCAACATCCCCGCGGTCTTCGTCTCCGGCGGCCCGATGGAGGCCGGCAAGGCCACCCTCGTCGACGGCACGGTCCGCACGCTCGACCTGGTCGACGCGATCTCGGACGCCGTCAACGACAAGATCTCGGACGCGGACATCCTCCGTATCGAGGAGAACGCCTGTCCGACCTGTGGCTCCTGCTCCGGCATGTTCACCGCCAACTCGATGAACTGCCTGACCGAGGCGATCGGCCTGTCCCTCCCCGGCAACGGCTCCACCCTCGCCACCCACACCGCCCGCCGCGCCCTGTACGAGAACGCCGGGCGCATGGTCGTCGAGCTGACCGACCGCTACTACGCCCAGGGCGACGAGTCCGTCCTGCCGCGCAACATCGCCACCATGGCCGCCTTCGAGAACGCCATGGCCCTCGACATCGCCATGGGCGGCTCCACCAACACGATCCTGCACCTGCTGGCCGCCGCGCAGGAGGCGGGTGTCCCCTTCGGCCTGGAGGAGATCGACGCCGTCTCTCGCCGCGTGCCGTGCCTGGCCAAGGTCGCGCCGAACGTCGCCAAGAACCGCACGTACTACATGGAGGACGTGCACCGCGCCGGCGGCATCCCCGCCCTGCTGGGCGAGCTGCACCGCGCCGGGCTGCTCAACGAGGACGTGCACAGCGTCCACAGCCCGTCCCTCGCCGACTGGCTCAAGACCTGGGACGTGCGCGGCGGCTCGCCGTCCGCCGAGGCCGTCGAGCTGTGGCACGCCGCCCCGGGCTGCGTCCGCTCCGCCGAGGCGTTCTCCCAGTCCGAGCGCTGGGAGACCCTGGACACGGACGCCGCCGAGGGCTGCATCCGCTCCGCCGAGCACGCGTACTCCAAGGATGGCGGCCTCGCCGTGCTGAAGGGCAACCTGGCGGTCGACGGCTGCGTCGTGAAGACGGCCGGTGTCGACGAGTCGATCTGGACCTTCGAGGGCCCGGCGGTCGTCTGCGAGTCGCAGGAGGAGGCCGTCGAGAAGATCCTCAACAAGCAGATCACCGACGGCGACGTCGTCGTCATCCGCTACGAGGGCCCCAAGGGCGGCCCCGGCATGCAGGAGATGCTCTACCCGACGTCGTTCCTCAAGGGCCGTGGCCTGGGCAAGACCTGCGCGCTGATCACGGACGGCCGGTTCTCCGGCGGTACGTCGGGCCTGTCGATCGGCCACGCGTCGCCCGAGGCGGCGAGCGGCGGCACGATCGCGCTGGTCGAGGACGGCGACCGGATCCGCATCGACATCCCGAACCGCTCCATCGAGCTGCTGGTCTCCGACGAGGCGCTGGCCACCCGTCGCGAGGCCCTCGCCGGCGTGTACGCGCCGAAGAACCGCGACCGCAAGGTCTCGGCGGCCCTCCGGGCGTACGCGGCGATGGCCACGAGCGCCGACAAGGGCGCGGTCCGGGACGTCAGCAAGCTCGGCTGATCACCACCGCGACGGGTCCTTTGCCGGTACGGCGAACACGGACCCGTCGGGCGCCGTCGCGAACACCGTGCCGTTCGCGACGGCGGGCGCCGGCAGCAGCGGCGCGAACGTGTACCGCCCGCCGTCCATGCGCGGCTTCGTCATCCCCAGCAGCACGCCGCGCCCCGCGTCCACGGCAAGCAGCCGCCCGTCGGCCGCCGCCAGGTAGACGTGCCCGCCCGCCACGACCGGGCGGGAGGCGCGCGTCACCCCGGTCTCCAGCCGCCAGCGCTGGGCGCCCCCGCCGGTGGTGTCCACGGCGAGCAGCGAACCGCCCGACCCGATGACGTACACGGTGTCGCCCGCCATCGCGGCCTGCGCCTGGTCCACGGGGACGGCGAGCGGCACGCGCCGAGCGGTCCGGTCGGCGGTGTCCAGCCGGACGACCGCATCCGTGTACAGGTCCTCGTCGGTCGACAGCAACAGCAGCGCACCGTCCGACGCCTGTACGGGGCTGAGGGCGCCGCTCAGCCGCTTGCTCCACAGCACCCGCCCGTCCGCCGGGTCGACCGCCCGCACCAGCGTGGCCGCCGCGTCGGGCGAGGCGGCCGCCGCGTAGGCGACACCGTCGGGGCCGGTCACCCACTGCGCGCCGGGCGTCCCCGGGAGCCGCTTGGCCCAGCGCTCCTCGCCGGTGGCGCCGTCCAGGGCGCGCACGCCGCCGTCCGCCGCCACGAGCAGCACGGTGTCGCCCGCGTGCAGCACGTTCGCGTAACCGGAGACGTCCTCGTGCCAGCGGGCCTCACCGGTGGCCGGGTCGAGCGCGTCCAGGCGGGCGCGGCCGGGCGTCACGACGTGGACCAGCCCGCCGGACAGCACGGGCGCGGTGCCGGTTTCGGTCGCGGCCGCCTTCGTCGTCCAGGCTTCGTCGCCGTTCTCGGGGCTGAGGCGGGCCGCCTTGACGCCGGGAGCGGTGCAGTAGAGGGCGCCCGGGGCGGCCGTGCACAGGGGCGTGAGGTTCTCGCCGCCGGCGCCCAGGGCGGCGGACCAGGGCCGGAACGGCTGGGCGTCCCGCCCGGCCTGGGCGGTGGTCCGTGACGGCTCGTCGCCCAGGCCGCGCACGGCGACGACCCCGCCCGCGACCAGCGCCGCGAGGGCGGTGAGCCCGGCGGCCCACCGCAGCCGGCGGCCACGGCGCGGCGTCGCGCCCGGGCCCGGCTGTGCGGCGGGAACGGGGTCCTCCTCCGCCCGCCGCTGGGCCGGTATGAACGCCCCGCCCGCGCCTTCGGGTTCTCCGGAAGCCCGCAGCTCGCCCATCAGCTCGTCCGCCGTGGGCCGCTCGGCCGGGTCCTTGGCCAGGCAGCGCATCAGCAGCGGGACCAGGTCCTCCGGTACGCCGGCCAGGTCGGGCTCGTTGTGGACGACCTGGTAGGCCACGATGTACGGCGAGTTGGAGTCGAACGGGCCGCGCCCGGTCGCCGCGTGGACCAGGACGGCGCCCATCGCGAACACGTCGGCGGCGGGCCCCACGTCGCGGGGCCGCTGGAACTGCTCGGGCGCCATGAACGGCGGGGTCCCGATCAGCTTCCCCGTCTCGGTGCGCAGATCACTGTCGGCAGGCCGCGAGATCCCGAAGTCGATGACCTTCGGACCGTCGGCGGCCAGCAGCACGTTGCTCGGCTTCAGGTCGCGGTGCACCACGCCCGCCCGGTGGATGTCGCGCAGCGCCTCCGCGAGCCCCGCGCCCACCCTCCGCAGCTCCACGGAGCCCAGTGGGCCGTTCCGCTTCACCCGCTCGGACAGGGTCGGCCCGTCGATGAACAGCGTGGCCATCCATGGCCGCTCGGCGTCCGGGTCCGCGTCCACCACCGGCGCGGTGAACGCCCCGCTGACCCGCCGCGCCGCCGTGACCTCCTGCCGGAACCGCGCCCTGAACTCGGCGTCCGCAGCATGCTCGGCATGGACCACCTTCACCGCCAGGCGCAGCCCGGAACCGGACCTGGCCAGGTGGACGACGCCCATGCCGCCCGAGCCCAGGCACTCCTCCAGCCGGTACCGTCCGGCGTACTCCGGATGCTCCGCTTCCGGAAACGCTCCCCGAAACGGCTCCGGAACCGGTCCGGTGCTGCGCAACGGCGGCATCGCCCACCCCCGTGTGTGTTCGTCCGCGCGCGTCCCGCGTCCAGCGCGACGCACGGAGCCTAGTCGATGATGCGTGCGATGCCGTGAGGGCTTGCTAGCCTGCGCGCGGCGCGCGTGCACGGGGCACGTGCCCCGACGGGGGAGGGCCACATGGCCATGGAAGAAGTCACCGAAGAAGCGGTCGAAGCCGCGACGTACACCGTGAAGCGCTACCCGGTGGCGCCGGGCTACCGGGTCAACGTCCGCAGCGGCCCGGGCACGAACTACAGCGTGGTGAAGGTCCTGGCGGAGGGCGTCCGCGTCCCGATCAACTGCCAGAAGCCGGGCACGACGGTCACCGGCCCGTACGGCACGACCAACCTCTGGGACAACATCGCCAACGGCCAGTACGTCTCCGACGCCTACGTGAACACCGGCAGCGACGGCTACGTCGCCGTGCGCTGCTCCTGACCGCACCACGGCCCGCCCGGGGATAATCGACCCCGTGAGCGAGCAGACGACCAGCACCAGCACCAGCACCCCGGCCGGGCCGCAGCCCGAGCCCATCCGCTTCTTCGGCACGACCTGGGTCGGCCACGACGGCGGTTACGGGCTGCGGCGCGCCGGGGTCGCCGCCGGCTCGCTCGCCGCCGCCGTCGCCGGGGCGTTCGTCCTCCGCTTCGCCTACCAGGGCCTGGCCATCGCCGATGTCGGCGGCTTCGTCAACACCCTGGTCGTCGTCATGTTCGCCGTGTGCTCCGCCATCGCGTTCAGCCGGACGTGGCAGGGCTTCACGCGCCGCCCCGCCGACCCCTCCCGCGAGGACGCGCTGCGCAGCCTCAAGGCCATCGGCTTCATCGGCTCCCTCCTCGCCTACTTCCTCCGCTCCCTCACCGAGGCGCCCGGCGAGAAGCTGCTGCGCTCCGAGTACGAGACGGCCCGCGCCCAGTACGAGAAGCGCCGCTCCACCCGCACGGGCAACCCCGCCGCCCGCGCCAGGAAGCCCAAGCGCCGCTAGTCCGCTTCCCCGGCCGCCATGCCTTGACGGCCACCTTCGGCAGGCGCACTATTCATCACGTGATGAATTTTAGCGGCCCTGCCGTCGAAGCCCACGGCCTCACCGTCGTACGCGGCCATCGCACCGTCCTGCGCGGCCTCGACTTCGCCGTACCGCGCGGCCGGATCACCGGCCTCCTCGGCCCCTCCGGCTGCGGCAAGTCGACCCTCATGCGCGCCATCGTCGGCACCCAGGCCAAAGTCACCGGCACCCTCGACGTCCTCGGCCGGCCCGCCGGCGACGCCTCCCTCCGCGCCCGCGTCGGCTACGTCACCCAGGCCCCCTCCGTCTACGACGACCTCACCGTCCGGCAGAACCTCGACTACTTCGCCGCCGTCCTCCTCCCCGGCCGCCGGCACCGCGACGCCCGCGCCGACACCGTCACCCGCGCCATCACCGACGTCGACCTCACCTCACACGCCGACGCCCTTGCCGGAAACCTCTCCGGCGGCCAGCGCAGCCGCGTCTCCCTCGCCGTCGCCCTGCTCGGCACCCCCGAACTGCTCCTCCTCGACGAACCGACCGTCGGCCTCGACCCCGTACTCCGGCGCGACCTGTGGAACCTCTTCCACCGCATCGCCGCCGACCGGGGCGCCACGATCCTCGTCTCCTCGCACGTCATGGACGAGGCCGAGCGCTGCCACCGCCTCCTCCTCATGCGCG
Source organism: Streptomyces sp. NPDC049837 (assembly GCF_040674455.1). Lineage (NCBI taxonomy): Bacteria > Bacillati > Actinomycetota > Actinomycetes > Kitasatosporales > Streptomycetaceae > Streptomyces > Streptomyces sp. NPDC049837. Next base: position 735,902 of record NZ_JBFAMP010000004.1, read on the forward strand.
ACGGCGAGATCCTCGCCGACGACACCCCCGAAGCCCTGCGCCGCCGCAACGACACGGCCACCGTCGAAGACGCCTTCCTCCGCCTCGTCGACGCCGCCAACGCCCTCCAGGAGGCCCAGCGATGAACGGCTCCCGCACCCTCGCCACCACCGCCCGCGTCCTCCGCCAACTGCGTCACGACCCCCGCACCATCGCCCTGATGCTGCTCGTCCCGATCCTGATGATCACGCTGCTGCGGTACGTGTTCGACGGCAGTCCCGGCACCTTCGACTCCATCGGCGCCTCACTGCTCGGCATCTTCCCGCTGATCACCATGTTCCTGGTGACCTCGATCGCCACCCTGCGCGAACGCACCTCCGGCACCCTGGAGCGGCTCCTGGCCATGCCCCTCGGCAAGGCCGACCTCATCGCCGGGTACGCCCTCGCCTTCGGCCTCCTCGCCATCGTCCAGTCCGCCCTCGCCACCGGAGTCGCCCTCTGGGTGCTCGGCCTCGACGTCACCGGCTCCCCGTGGCTGCTGCTCCTGGTCGCCCTCCTCGACGCCCTGCTCGGCACCGCCCTCGGCCTGTTCGTCTCGGCGTTCGCCGCCTCCGAATTCCAGGCCGTCCAGTTCATGCCGGCCGTGATCTTCCCCCAGCTCCTGCTCTGCGGCCTGTTCACCCCGCGCGACCGGATGCAGCCGGCCCTCGAAGCGGTCTCGAACGTGCTGCCCATGTCGTACGCCGTCGACGGCATGAACGAAGTCCTCCGCCACACCGACATGACCGCGGCCTTCCTCCGCGACACCCTCGTCGTCGCCGCCTGCGCCCTCCTCGTCCTCACCCTCGGCGCCGCCACCCTCCGCCGCCGCACCGTCTGACGCTGCCCGCCCCTCGGACACGCCCGCCCCGCCCGGCACCCCGGTGCGAGGATGGCGTCACGTACCCCCGTCCGGCGAGGTGAACATCAGCCATGACCCAGACAGTCGCAGTCCTCGGTACCGGCAAGATCGGTGAAGCGCTGCTCAGCGGCATGATCCGGGCCGGCTGGCCCACCGCCCACCTCCTGGCCACCACCCGCCGCGCCGACCGCGCCGAGGAACTCCACGCCCGGTACGGCGTCGAGACCGTCAGCAACGCCGACGCCGCCAAGCGCGCCGACACCCTCATCCTGGCCGTCAAGCCGCAGGACATGGGCAAGCTCCTCGACGAGCTCGCCCCCCACGTCGCCCCCGACCGCCTCGTCATCAGCGCCGCGGCCGGCATCACGACGACGTTCATCGAAGAACGCCTCGCCGCCAACACCCCCGTCGTCCGCGTCATGCCGAACACCCCCGTCCTCGTCGACGAGGGCATGTCCGTCATCTCGGCCGGCAGCCACGCCACCGGCGACCACCTCGCCCACGCCGAAGAGATCTTCGGCGGCGTCGGCAAGACCCTCCGCGTCCCCGAGTCCCAGCAGGACGCCGCCACCGCCCTCTCCGGCTCCGGCCCGGCGTACTTCTACTACCTCGTCGAAGCGATGACCGACGCCGGCATCCTCCTCGGCCTGCCCCGCGCCCAGGCCCACGACCTGATCGTCCAGGCCGCCATCGGCGCCGCCGTGATGCTCCGCGACAGCGGCGAGCACCCGGTCAAGCTCCGCGAGGCCGTCACCTCCCCGGCCGGCACCACCATCAGCGCCATCCGGGAACTGGAGAACCACGGCGTACGCGCCGCCCTGATCGCCGCCATCGAGGCCGCCCGCGACCGCAGCCGCGAACTCGCCACCGGCAACGGCTGACCCGGCACCGGGCCGAGGTTGACACACCCCTGCCCGGTCCGTACTGTTCTCCGGGTTGTCCGACGTGAGCGCCGACTCCGGTCGGTCCCCGGACAGCCATTCCGCAAGAACCACTCCAAGCGAGCGACGATTCGTCGCGCCGCTTTCCGTGCGCTTTTGCGAAATGAGGAATCCGCGTTCGAGAGAGCGCAGCCCCGATTAGCGTCGGCGGCAAGGAATCCGCTAAAGTCTCACTCGTCGGAACGGCCCAACAGCCGGAAAGACAACCCCCTCTGACTGGGAATCAGGCCCGAAAGGATCTGATAGAGTCGGAACCGCCGGAAAGGGAAA